>NZ_JAAQWL010000007.1:0-338559 GCF_012985495.1 Pseudomonas sp. WS 5146 | reverse complement strand
CATATTGCGGTGTGTGAAGACGAGATAAACCGAAAGTTCGACGCTCACAAAACACCGAAAGCTGTCACATACCCAATTTGCTGAAGCGAAGCCAACTGGCTACGACTCAGTACCCGAATTTCTTGACGACCATAGAGCATTGGAACCACCTGATCCCATCCCGAACTCAGTAGTGAAACGATGCATCGCCGATGGTAGTGTGGGGTTTCCCCATGTGAGAGTAGGTCATCGTCAAGATTAAATTCCGAAACCCCTGATTGCTAACGCAATCAGGGGTTTTGTTTTGGGCGCTCGTTTAGGCGTAAATCTCGCTCACGAGTGGCGTTAATCACAACGCGTTCAGGCTGAGATGCCACGTAAGCCTGCTTTGCAGCAGCCTCCAGTGCTAAATCCTGTCCTTTCTATGCAATGACCTTGCGCATGGCTATCATGCGTGCCTCATTGTGAGGCGATGCTTGCATGCTGACGTTGTTAACACTTCTCAAAGATGGTCGATTCCACTCCGGAGAGGCGCTCGGTGTTGCCCTGGGTGTCAGCCGCAGTGCTGTTTGGAAGCAGCTCCAGCATCTGGAGTCTGAATTGAACCTGCCCATTCATAAAATTCGCGGCAGGGGGTACCAGCTAGCATCTCCATTGGTGTTCTTGAGTGCTGAAGAAATTCAAGAGCGCGCTCCTGCTTTGGCGTGGCCTGTTTACATCTCTGACTCCATAGACTCCACCAATGCCGAGGCTTTGCGCCTCGTCGGCACAGGTTGCGCGGCGCCATTTCTGGTGCTTGCGGAGCAGCAAACGGCGGGAAGAGGGAGGCGGGGCCGCAAGTGGGTCAGTCCGTTTGCTCAAAACCTGTATTACAGCCTCGTATTGCGCATTGACGGCGGGCTGAGGCAGTTGGAAGGGCTTAGCCTTGTCGTCGGATTGGCAGTCATGCAGGCCCTGCGTGAGTTGGGTGTCCAGGGCGCCGCCTTGAAATGGCCGAATGACGTCCTGGTTGGGCAGAAAAAAATTGCCGGTATCTTGCTGGAATTGGTTGGAGATCCCGCTGATGTTTGCCATGTTGTGCTCGGTATAGGGATCAACGTAAATATGCAGAAGGCGGCAGAGGTCGATCAGCAGTGGACGTCGGCGCAGTTGGAGACGGGCTCCCCTGTCGACCGAAATCACTTGGTCGCACGCCTTGGACTGCAGTTGCAAAGTCACCTGGAGCGACATAAGGCTTTCGGTTTTGCTGCGCTTCAGGAAGAGTGGGAGCGAAATCATTTGTGGCAGGGTAAGGCCGTATCTCTTATCGCGGGTGTTAACCAGATTGATGGTGTGGTGCTGGGTGTTGATCACCAGGGCGCGCTGCGGCTGAGTGTCGAGGGTGTCGAGAAAATATACAGCGGCGGTGAGTTAAGCCTGAGGTTGCGTGATGATTCTTGAGCTCGACTGTGGGAATAGCTTTATCAAGTGGCGTGTGCTCGATTCGCCTATGGCCAGGGCGTCCGCTGAGGGTGTTGTCGGCTCGGACCTTGAGTTGATCGAGGGCCTGAAGGCAATCCCGGGGTTGTCATTGACGCGCTGCCGCCTGGTAAGTGTTCGGGCCTCCGAAGAGACCGGGCAGTTGGTTGAGGCATTGCAGGGGGCATTTGGGGTTGTTGTGTCTTGTGCTGTCTCAGCGAGGGAGGCGGCGGGTGTACGTAACGGCTACGAAGAGTTTGAGCGTCTTGGGCTGGATCGTTGGTTGGCAATGCTCGGTGGTTTCAAGCTGGCATCAGGTGCCTGCCTGGTACTCGATTTCGGTACCGCAGCCACTGCAGACTTTATTGCTGCCGATGGTGAGCACCTTGGCGGCTTCATTTGCCCGGGAATGCCCCTCATGCGCAGCCAGTTGCGAACGCACACGCGCAAAATCCGCTACGACGATATTGCGGCAGAGCAGGCCCTGGCACGCCTCTCGCCGGGGCGGACGACTGTGGAAGCCGTTGAGCGGGGTTGTACGCTGATGCTCAGAGGGTTTGTTTTGACACAGCTTGAGTTGGCTCGGAGCTATTGGGGGAATGACTTCACGGTTTTTCTGACTGGCGGGGATGCTGACCTGGTCTCCGATGCCGTGCCTCACGCTCGTTTTGTTCCTGATCTGGTTTTTGTTGGTCTGGCGATGGCGTGCCCTTTGTCCTGAGGTATTTATGCGTTGGCTGTTTTTGCTTTTGCTCGTTCTCAATGCCTTCTATTACATCTGGCATCAACAGGAAGCCCCATTGCGTGCTAAAGATGTAACGCCACTGAGTCTCTATAAGGGCTCTCAGCAGGATATTCGCCTATTGAGTGAATCCTCTGACCCCATGGTTCGGCGCGACCGGGCAAAAGCGCCTGACGCACAAAGTACGTGTCTATACATCGGTGGTTTCGCTGATCAGCGCCAGGCCCAGTCGGTAGAGCAGCGCCTCATAAGCCTGGATATAAAGGTCAAAGTGCTTCTCCTCAATACGCCTGATGCCTCCGGCTATTGGCTTCGTGTCGCCCCTGAAAGCAGGAGGTTGGCTGAGGATCTGCCGTTTGAAAACCTTGCTAAGGAATTCAATGAGTTAAAACATAAAATAATGTTGTGCGAAGGCGTTGCAACTGTCGAATAGTTTGCATAGAATGGCGCCCGCTTCGCAGTGAAGACCTTTACGGTCTACAGCGTGAAGCGAAGGTCAACGCAGCTAACCTCATATTTTTAATGAGAAAATGCTTGACAGAAGGCCGGCGTGATGTAGAATGCCGGCTCGCTTAGGAGGGGTTCCCGAGCGGCCAAAGGGATCAGACTGTAAATCTGACGTCTACGACTTCGAAGGTTCGAATCCTTCCCCCTCCACCATTTTTAGCGTGAGCTGCAAGCTCCGCGGGTATAGTTTAGTGGTAGAACCTCAGCCTTCCAAGCTGATGATGCGGGTTCGATTCCCGCTACCCGCTCCAAGTTTGCAGGTTGTGCAATGTGTTTTGCTCTTGTAGCTCAGTTGGTAGAGCACACCCTTGGTAAGGGTGAGGTCAGCGGTTCAAATCCGCTCAAGAGCTCCATATAACAAGGCAGATATGAAAATATCTGCCTTTGTTTTAACAGCTGCCTCGGCTTGTTGGTGTTGCATTTGGCTTTGTTGCCAGGTGATTTCAGGTCCAGTGGGGTTGGTTGTTGTAAAGTCTTTTTCAGGCCTGCATAATGGTCGGCCTGATTTTGTTTTAGGTCAGTAGCTCAATTGGCAGAGCGACGGTCTCCAAAACCGTAGGTTGGGGGTTCGATTCCCTCCTGACCTGCCAGATTCACGTGGTGTGTCTGGCTTTCTTTTCACAGGATCTTCATAGATGACTCCTAAGGCTGAAGCTCAAAGCTCTCGTTTCGATCTCGTCAAGTGGCTCGCTGTGGTCGCGTTGGTGGTCGTAGGCGTTGTTGGCAATCAGTACTACTCTGCTTCGCCGATCCTGTACCGCGTACTCGCTTTGCTCGCTCTTGCTGCTGTAGCTGCCTTTGTAGGCCTGCAGACTGCCAAAGGCAAGTCTTTCGCGGTCCTGGTAAAGGAAGCTCGCACCGAAATTCGTAAAGTCGTTTGGCCGACTCGCCAAGAAACCACGCAGACCACGTTGATTGTTGTGGCTGTTGTTCTGGTTATGGCGTTGCTGTTGTGGGGGCTTGATTCCCTGCTCGGCTGGCTTGTTTCCTTGATTGTTGGCTAAGGGTGTCCCGTGGCTAAGCGTTGGTACGTTGTGCATGCTTACTCGGGTTACGAGAAGCATGTTATGCGCTCTTTGCTAGAGCGCGTAAAGCTTGCAGGCATGGAAGATGGCTTCGGCGAAATTCTGGTTCCCACTGAAGAAGTGGTTGAAATGCGGAATGGTCAGAAGCGCAAAAGCGAACGCAAGTTCTTCCCTGGCTACGTGCTGGTTCAGATGGACATGAATGAAGGTACTTGGCACTTGGTCAAGGACACTCCTCGTGTCATGGGTTTCATCGGCGGTACTGCTGATAAGCCTGCTCCGATCACCGACAAAGAGGCGGAAGCAATTCTGCGTCGCGTTGCTGACGGTAGCGACAAGCCTAAGCCGAAGACGTTGTTCGAGCCGGGTGAGGTTGTTCGTGTCACAGATGGTCCGTTTGCTGATTTCAACGGCACCGTCGAAGAAGTTAACTACGAAAAGAGCCGGATCCAAGTGGCAGTGCTCATTTTCGGTCGCTCTACTCCGGTAGAGTTGGAGTTCAGCCAGGTCGAGAAGGTCTAGCTGAGCAAGCATCCCAACCCCGCAGCCTTAGGCTGTGGGGTTTTGTCGTCACTGGGATAAACGCGCAAGTAACCGGGGAGCCTTTCGAGGCGTTTGAACCCGTAATTGGAGTGCCTCATGGCCAAGAAGATTACCGCTTACATCAAGCTGCAAGTGAAGGCCGCTCAGGCCAACCCAAGTCCACCTGTCGGCCCGGCTCTGGGTCAGCACGGCGTGAACATCATGGAATTCTGCAAGGCCTTCAACGCCCGTACTCAGGGTCTTGAGCCAGGTCTGCCGACTCCAGTGATCATCACTGTATACAGCGACCGTAGCTTCACTTTCGAAACCAAGTCGACCCCGGCTTCGGTTTTGCTGAAGAAAGCTGCTGGTCTGACTAGCGGTTCCGCTCGTCCTAACACCGTTAAGGTTGGCACCGTAACTCGTGCTCAGCTGGAAGAAATCGCGAAAACCAAAAACGCGGATCTGACTGCAGCTGATATGGATGCAGCCGTGCGTACCATCGCCGGTTCTGCTCGTAGCATGGGCCTTAACGTGGAGGGTGTGTAATGGCTAAGCTGACCAAGCGCCAAAAGGCTATCGCCGGCAAAATCGAAGCAGGCAAGGCCTACAACTTTGTAGACGCCGCTGCCCTGCTGACCGAGCTGTCGACTGTCAAGTTCAGCGAGTCCGTTGACGTTGCTGTAAACCTGGGTGTTGACCCACGTAAATCCGACCAGGTCGTTCGTAGCGCTACTGTGCTGCCACACGGTACTGGCAAGACTGTACGTGTTGCTGTCTTCACCCAAGGCCCGGCAGCTGAAGCTGCTCTGGCCGCCGGCGCTGATCGCGTTGGCATGGACGACCTGGCTGCCGAAATGAAAGGCGGCGACCTGAACTACGACGTAGTTATTGCTTCCCCGGATGCAATGCGCGTTGTAGGTCAGTTGGGTCAGATCCTCGGTCCACGTGGTCTGATGCCTAACCCTAAAGTCGGCACCGTAACGCCAGACGTAGCTACCGCGGTTAAAAACGCCAAGGCTGGTCAGGTTCGTTATCGCACCGACAAAAACGGCATCATTCACACCTCCGTTGGCAAAGTCGGCTTCGATGCCGTCAAGCTGAAGGAAAACGTTGAAGCCCTGATCGCTGATCTGAAGCGTATCAAGCCAGCTTCTTCGAAAGGTATCTACGTCAAGCGCGTTACCCTGAGCACCACTATGGGCCCAGGTCTGGTCATCGACCAAGGCTCGCTGGACGTATAAGAAATACGTTGGTGCGAGAGATCGCGCCAATTGAAAAAATTGGGGTCCCTGCCTGGCGGGGGCTATCCAAGACCGTAGGCGGCGCAAGCCTTAAACCTCAAGCCTACGCAGATGGTGCTCCCGGTTCCTTACCGAATCAGACACCAAAACGACATCCGGCTTCGGCCAGATGAAACGGTAACAAGCAGGAGTTAAACCCGTGGCAATTAATCTCGAAGACAAGAAGGCCATCGTCGCTGAAGTCAACGAGGCTGCCAAAGCTGCTCTGTCCGCTGTCGTGGCTGATGCCCGTGGTGTGACAGTAGGCGCTATGACCGGACTCCGTAAAGAGGCTCGTGAAGCTGGCGTATACGTACGTGTTGTACGTAACACCCTGCTCAAGCGCGCTGTTGCTGACACTGAATACAGTGTTCTCAACGACGTGTTCACCGGCCCGACTCTGATCGCGTTCTCCAAAGATCACCCGGGTGCTGCTGCCCGTTTGTTCAAGGAATTCGCCAAGAGTCAGGATAAGTTCGAGATCAAGGCAGCTGCGTTCGAGGGCAAGTTCCTCGCAGCTAACCAAATCGACGTACTGGCAACACTGCCGACCCGTAACGAAGCTATTTCTCAGCTGATGAGCGTGATTCAAGGCGCTACCAGCAAGTTGGCTCGTACTCTGGCCGCAGTTCGCGAGCAAAAAGAAGCTGCCGCAGCCTAAGGCTGAGCACCTCCTTTCGCGTATTTTTGTTTATTTCGATGGCCGCGTAGGCCGTCCCCCAATTCAGGAAATACAGTAATGTCTATCTCCCAAGAAGATATCCTCAACGCCGTAGCTGAAATGTCGGTTCTGCAGGTTGTTGAGCTGATCAAAGCTTTCGAAGAAAAATTCGGCGTTTCCGCTGCCGCTGCTTCCGCTGGCCCAGCTGTTGCTGCTGTTGCTGCTGAAGAGCAAACCGAATTCAACGTCATGCTGCTGGAAGCTGGCGAGAAGAAAGTAAACGTGATCAAGGCAGTTCGTGAACTGACCGGTCTGGGCCTGAAAGAAGCCAAGGCTGTAGTTGACGGCGCTCCTGCCCAGGTTCTGGAAGCAGTGTCGAAAGACGCCGCTGACAAAGCTAAAGCAGTGCTGGAAGAAGCAGGCGCTAAAGTCGAGCTGAAGTAAGCATCGACCTTGCGTCTCCAGCCCAAGCGTTAAGCTGAAGGCTGATGGCTGGTGGCTCTTGCCACCGGCCTTTTTCCGTTCTTGGCTGTCGACTCGGTCGCCGCCAATTACGCGCTGTAACCACCCGATGCGGTGGTGCAAACCATGGGGTTTGCAAGATTTTCTGGCTGCTCCCGTCGGAGGGGCCAAACAAGCAGGTGACCAAGCTGGGGAACGCTGATGGCTTACTCATATACTGAGAAAAAACGTATCCGCAAGGACTTTAGCAAGTTGCCGGACGTCATGGATGTCCCGTACCTTCTGGCTATCCAGCTGGATTCGTATCGTGAATTCTTGCAGGCGGGAGCGACCAAAGATCAGTTCCGCGACGTGGGCCTGCATGCGGCCTTCAAATCCGTTTTCCCGATCATCAGCTACTCCGGCAATGCTGCGCTGGAGTACGTGGGTTATCGCCTGGGCGAACCGGCATTTGATGTCAAAGAATGCGTGTTGCGCGGTGTTACGTACGCCGTACCTTTGCGGGTAAAAGTCCGCCTGATCATTTTCGACAAAGAATCGTCGAACAAAGCGATCAAGGACATCAAAGAGCAAGAAGTCTACATGGGCGAAATCCCACTGATGACTGAAAACGGTACCTTCGTAATCAACGGTACCGAGCGTGTTATTGTTTCCCAGCTGCACCGTTCCCCGGGCGTGTTCTTCGACCACGACCGCGGCAAGACGCACAGCTCCGGTAAACTCCTGTACTCCGCGCGGATCATTCCGTACCGCGGTTCGTGGTTGGACTTCGAGTTCGACCCGAAAGACTGCGTGTTCGTGCGTATCGACCGTCGTCGCAAGCTGCCGGCCTCGGTACTGCTGCGCGCGCTCGGTTACACCACTGAGCAGGTGCTGGACGCTTTCTACACCACCAACGTATTCAGCCTGAAGGATGAAACCCTCAGCCTGGAGCTGATTGCTTCGCGTCTGCGTGGTGAAATTGCCGTTCTGGACATTCAGGACGAAAACGGCAAAGTGATCGTTGAAGCGGGTCGTCGTATTACTGCGCGCCACATCAACCAGATCGAAAAAGCCGGCATCAAGTCGCTGGAAGTGCCTCTGGACTACGTCCTGGGTCGCACCACCGCCAAGGTTATCGTTCACCCGGCTACAGGCGAAATCCTGGCTGAGTGCAACACCGAGCTGAACACCGAAATCCTGGCAAAAATCGCCAAGGCCCAGGTTGTTCGCATCGAGACCCTGTACACCAACGACATCGACTGCGGTCCGTTCATCTCCGACACACTGAAGATCGACTCCACCAGCAACCAATTGGAAGCGCTGGTCGAGATCTATCGCATGATGCGTCCTGGTGAGCCACCGACCAAAGACGCTGCCGAGACCCTGTTCAACAACCTGTTCTTCAGCCCTGAGCGTTATGACCTGTCTGCGGTCGGCCGGATGAAGTTCAACCGTCGTATCGGTCGTACCGAGATCGAAGGTTCGGGCGTGCTGTGCAAGGAAGATATCGTCGCGGTACTGAAGACTCTGGTCGACATCCGTAACGGTAAAGGCATCGTCGATGACATCGACCACCTGGGTAACCGTCGTGTTCGCTGCGTAGGCGAAATGGCCGAAAACCAGTTCCGCGTTGGCCTTGTGCGTGTTGAGCGTGCGGTCAAAGAGCGTCTGTCGATGGCTGAAAGCGAAGGCCTGATGCCGCAAGACCTGATCAACGCCAAGCCAGTGGCTGCGGCAGTGAAAGAGTTCTTCGGTTCCAGCCAGCTTTCCCAGTTCATGGACCAGAACAACCCGCTCTCCGAGATCACCCACAAGCGCCGTGTTTCTGCACTGGGCCCGGGCGGTCTGACCCGTGAGCGTGCTGGCTTTGAAGTTCGTGACGTACACCCGACGCACTACGGTCGTGTTTGCCCGATCGAAACGCCGGAAGGTCCGAACATCGGTCTGATCAACTCCCTGGCCGCTTATGCGCGCACCAACCAGTACGGCTTCCTCGAGAGCCCGTACCGCGTGGTGAAAGACGCTCTGGTCACCGACGAGATCGTATTCCTGTCCGCCATCGAAGAAGCTGATCACGTGATCGCTCAGGCTTCGGCCACGATGAACGACAAGAAAGTCCTGATCGACGAGCTGGTAGCTGTTCGTCACTTGAACGAGTTCACCGTCAAGGCGCCGGAAGACGTCACCTTGATGGACGTTTCGCCGAAGCAGGTAGTTTCGGTTGCAGCGTCGCTGATCCCGTTCCTGGAACACGATGACGCCAACCGTGCGTTGATGGGTTCCAACATGCAGCGTCAAGCTGTACCAACCCTGCGCGCTGACAAGCCGCTGGTAGGTACCGGCATGGAGCGTAACGTAGCCCGTGACTCCGGCGTTTGCGTCGTAGCCCGTCGTGGCGGCGTGATCGACTCCGTTGATGCCAGCCGTATCGTGGTTCGTGTTGCCGATGATGAAGTTGAAACTGGCGAAGCCGGTGTCGACATCTACAACCTGACCAAATACACCCGCTCGAACCAGAACACCTGCATCAACCAGCGTCCGCTGGTGAGCAAGGGTGACCGCGTTCAGCGTAGCGACATCATGGCCGACGGCCCGTCCACCGACATGGGTGAACTGGCTCTGGGTCAGAACATGCGCATCGCGTTCATGGCATGGAACGGCTTCAACTTCGAAGACTCCATCTGCCTGTCCGAGCGTGTTGTTCAAGAAGACCGTTTCACCACGATCCACATTCAGGAACTGACCTGTGTGGCACGTGATACCAAGCTTGGGCCAGAGGAAATCACTGCAGACATCCCTAACGTGGGTGAAGCTGCACTGAACAAGCTGGACGAAGCCGGTATCGTTTACGTAGGTGCTGAAGTTGGCGCAGGCGACATCCTGGTAGGTAAGGTCACTCCGAAAGGCGAGACCCAACTGACTCCGGAAGAGAAGCTGCTGCGTGCCATCTTCGGTGAAAAAGCCAGCGACGTTAAAGACACCTCCCTGCGTGTACCTACCGGTACCAAGGGTACTGTTATCGACGTACAGGTCTTCACCCGTGACGGCGTTGAGCGTGATGCTCGTGCACTGTCCATCGAGAAGACTCAACTCGACGAGATCCGCAAGGACCTGAACGAAGAGTTCCGTATCGTTGAAGGCGCGACCTTCGAACGTCTGCGTTCCGCTCTGGTAGGCCACAAGGCTGAAGGCGGCGCAGGTCTGAAGAAAGGTCAGGACATCACCGACGAAGTACTCGACGGTCTTGAGCACGGCCAGTGGTTCAAACTGCGCATGGCTGAAGATGCTCTGAACGAGCAGCTCGAGAAGGCCCAGGCCTACATCGTTGATCGCCGCCGTCTGCTGGACGACAAGTTCGAAGACAAGAAGCGCAAACTGCAGCAGGGCGATGACCTGGCTCCAGGCGTGCTGAAAATCGTCAAGGTTTACCTGGCAATCCGTCGCCGCATCCAGCCGGGCGACAAGATGGCCGGTCGTCACGGTAACAAAGGTGTGGTCTCCGTGATCATGCCGGTTGAAGACATGCCGCACGATGCCAATGGCACCCCGGTCGACGTCGTCCTCAACCCGTTGGGCGTACCTTCGCGTATGAACGTTGGTCAGATCCTCGAAACCCACCTGGGCCTCGCGGCCAAAGGTCTGGGCGAGAAGATCAACCGTATGATCGAAGAGCAGCGCAAGGTTGCTGACCTGCGTAAGTTCCTGCACGAGATCTACAACGAGATCGGCGGTCGCAACGAAGAGCTGGACACCTTCTCCGACCAGGAAATCCTGGACCTGGCGAAGAACCTGCGCGGCGGCGTTCCAATGGCTACCCCGGTGTTCGACGGTGCCAAGGAAAGCGAAATCAAGGCCATGCTGAAACTGGCAGACCTGCCAGAAAGCGGCCAGATGCAGCTGTTCGACGGCCGTACCGGCAACAAGTTTGAGCGCCCGGTTACTGTTGGCTACATGTACATGCTGAAGCTGAACCACTTGGTAGACGACAAGATGCACGCTCGTTCTACCGGTTCGTACAGCCTGGTTACCCAGCAGCCGCTGGGTGGTAAGGCTCAGTTCGGTGGTCAGCGTTTCGGGGAGATGGAGGTCTGGGCACTGGAAGCATACGGTGCTGCATACACTCTGCAAGAAATGCTCACAGTGAAGTCGGACGATGTGAACGGTCGGACCAAGATGTACAAAAACATCGTGGACGGCGATCACCGTATGGAGCCGGGCATGCCCGAGTCCTTCAACGTGTTGATCAAAGAAATTCGTTCCCTCGGCATCGATATCGATCTGGAAACCGAATAACACGTGACGCGAATCGAGAGCGGGGTTGTTTAGCCCGCTCTCTGCTCCGCCAGGAGGAAAGGCCTTGAAAGACCTACTGAATTTGCTGAAAAACCAGGGTCAAGTCGAAGAGTTCGACGCCATCCGTATTGGGTTGGCATCGCCTGAGATGATCCGTTCGTGGTCGTTCGGTGAAGTTAAAAAGCCGGAAACCATCAACTACCGTACGTTCAAACCTGAGCGTGACGGCCTGTTCTGCGCCAAGATCTTTGGCCCGGTAAAGGATTACGAGTGCCTGTGCGGTAAGTACAAGCGCTTGAAGCACCGTGGTGTGATCTGCGAGAAGTGCGGCGTTGAAGTTGCACTGGCCAAGGTTCGTCGTGAGCGCATGGCGCACATCGAACTGGCTTCGCCGGTTGCCCACATCTGGTTCCTGAAATCGCTGCCGTCCCGTATCGGCTTGCTGATGGACATGACCCTGCGTGATATCGAGCGCGTTCTCTACTTCGAGAGCTATGTCGTTATCGATCCAGGCATGACCACCCTTGAAAAAGGTCAGCTGCTGAACGACGAGCAGTACTTCGAAGCGCTGGAAGAATTCGGCGACGACTTTGATGCCCGTATGGGTGCCGAGGCTGTCCGCGAGCTGCTGCACGCTATCGACCTGGAGCACGAGATTGGCCGTCTGCGCGAAGAAATTCCGCAAACCAACTCCGAAACCAAGATCAAGAAGCTGTCCAAGCGTCTGAAGTTGATGGAAGCCTTCCAGGGTTCCGGCAACTTGCCAGAGTGGATGGTGCTGACCGTTCTGCCGGTTCTGCCGCCAGACCTGCGTCCGCTGGTACCGTTGGACGGTGGTCGTTTCGCGACGTCCGACCTCAACGACCTGTACCGCCGCGTGATCAACCGTAACAACCGCTTGAAGCGCCTGCTCGATCTGTCCGCTCCGGACATCATCGTGCGCAACGAAAAGCGTATGTTGCAAGAAGCTGTCGATGCCTTGCTCGACAACGGCCGTCGTGGCCGCGCTATCACCGGTTCCAACAAGCGTCCTCTGAAATCCCTGGCTGACATGATCAAGGGTAAGCAAGGTCGTTTCCGTCAGAACTTGCTCGGTAAGCGTGTTGACTACTCCGGTCGTTCGGTAATTACCGTAGGCCCGACCCTGCGTCTGCACCAGTGCGGTCTGCCCAAGAAGATGGCACTTGAGCTGTTCAAGCCATTCATCTTCGGCAAGCTGGAAATGCGCGGTCTCGCGACCACCATCAAAGCGGCCAAGAAAATGGTCGAGCGCGAACTGCCAGAGGTTTGGGACGTTCTCGCTGAAGTGATTCGCGAACACCCGGTTCTCCTCAACCGTGCACCGACCCTTCACCGTCTGGGTATCCAGGCGTTTGAACCAGTACTGATCGAAGGTAAGGCTATCCAGCTGCACCCTCTGGTCTGTGCTGCGTACAACGCCGACTTCGACGGCGACCAAATGGCCGTGCACGTACCGCTGACACTGGAAGCCCAGTTGGAAGCGCGCGCGTTGATGATGTCGACCAACAACATTCTGTCGCCAGCCAACGGTGAGCCAATCATCGTTCCGTCGCAGGACGTTGTATTGGGTCTGTACTACATGACTCGTGAAGCGATCAACGCCAAAGGTGAAGGTCGTGTGTTCGCTGACCTGCAAGAAGTTGACCGTGTGTTCCGTGCCGGCGAAGCCGCACTGCACGCCAAGGTCAAAGTGCGGATCAACGAAACCGTCAACGACCGTGATGGCGGCAGCGTGAGCGGCACCCGTATTGTCGACACCACTGTCGGCCGTGCCTTGCTGTATCAAGTTGTGCCAAAAGGCCTGTCGTACGACGTCGTCAACTTGCCGATGAAGAAAAAGGCGATCTCCAAGCTGATCAACCAGTGCTACCGCGTGGTTGGTTTGAAAGAGACCGTGATCTTCGCTGACCAGCTGATGTACACCGGCTTTGCTTATTCGACCATTTCCGGCGTTTCCATCGGTGTTAACGACTTCGTTATCCCGGATGAAAAAGCCCAGATCATCAATGCTGCAACTGATGAAGTGAAAGAAATCGAAAGCCAGTACGCCTCCGGCCTGGTAACCCAGGGCGAGAAGTACAACAAAGTGATCGACCTTTGGTCCAAGGCCAACGACGAAGTGTCGAAGGCGATGATGGCTAACCTCTCGAAAGAGAAGGTTATCGACCGTCATGGCGTAGAAGTCGATCAAGAGTCGTTCAACTCGATGTACATGATGGCCGACTCGGGCGCACGGGGTTCTGCTGCGCAGATCCGTCAGCTCGCCGGTATGCGTGGCCTGATGGCCAAGCCGGACGGCTCCATCATCGAAACGCCGATTACTGCGAACTTCCGTGAAGGTTTGAGCGTACTTCAGTACTTCATCTCCACTCACGGTGCTCGTAAGGGTCTTGCGGATACCGCGTTGAAAACGGCTAACTCCGGTTACCTGACTCGTCGTCTGGTAGACGTTGCGCAAGACTTGGTTGTGACTGAAGTTGACTGCGGCACCGAACACGGTCTGCTGATGACTCCGCACATCGAAGGCGGCGACGTTGTAGAACCGTTGGGTGAGCGCGTACTGGGTCGAGTAATTGCCCGTGACGTATTCAAGCCAGGTACCGAGGAAGTTATCGTTCCTGCTGGCACCCTGGTGGATGAAAAGTGGGTCGAGTTCATCGAACTCAACAGCATCGACGAAGTGATTGTTCGCTCGCCGATCAGCTGCGAAACCCGCTACGGCATTTGCGCCAAGTGCTACGGCCGTGACTTGGCTCGTGGTCACCAGGTGAACATCGGTGAAGCGGTTGGCGTAATTGCTGCCCAGTCCATCGGTGAGCCGGGTACCCAGCTGACCATGCGTACGTTCCACATCGGTGGTGCGGCAAGCCGGACCTCCGCAGCTGACAGCGTTCAGGTGAAGAACGGCGGTACTGTCCGTCTGCACAACCTGAAACACGTTGAGCGAGTGGATGGTTGCCTGGTTGCTGTGTCCCGTTCCGGTGAGCTGGCAATCGCTGATGACTACGGTCGTGAGCGCGAGCGTTACAAGCTGCCGTACGGTGCTGTGATCTCGGTTAAAGAAGGTGACAAGGTCGACGCTGGCGCAATCGTGGCCAAGTGGGATCCGCACACTCACCCAATCGTTACCGAAATGAAAGGTACCGTGACCTACGTGGGCATGGAAGAAGGCATCACGATCAAGCGTCAGACTGACGAATTGACCGGTATGACCAACATTGAAGTACTCGACGCGAAAGATCGTCCAGCTGCCGGTAAAGACATCCGTCCTGCCGTTAAGATGGTTGACGATAACGGCAAGGACTTGTTGCTGCCAGGCACTGACGTAATTGCTCAGTACTTCCTGCCAGCCAACGCCCTGGTCGGTGTAGCGGATGGTGCGAAGATCGCGATCGGTGATGTTATCGCGCGTATCCCGCAAGAAACTTCGAAGACTCGCGACATCACCGGTGGTCTGCCGCGTGTTGCCGACTTGTTCGAAGCTCGTCGTCCGAAAGAAGCGTCGATTCTGGCTGAAGTCAGCGGCACCATCGCGTTCGGTAAAGAGACCAAAGGCAAGCGCCGTCTGGTCATTACCCCGAACGATGGTACTGATCCGTACGAAGAGCTGATTCCGAAGTGGCGTCACCTGAACGTCTTCGAAGGCGAACAGGTAAACCGCGGCGAAGTTATCTCCGACGGCCCGAGCGATCCACACGACATCCTGCGTCTGCTGGGTGTGAGTGCGCTGGCCAAGTACATCGTTAACGAGATCCAGGACGTTTACCGTCTGCAAGGCGTGAAGATCAACGATAAGCACATCGAGACCATCCTGCGTCAGATGCTGCGTAAAGTTGAAATCGCTGAATCCGGCGATTCCAGTTTCATCAAGGGCGACCAGATGGAACTGACTCACGTACTGGTAGAAAACGAACGTCTGGGCGCGGAAGACAAATTTGTCTCCAAGTTCACTCGTGTGTTGCTGGGTATCACCAAGGCGTCGTTGTCCACTGAGTCGTTCATCTCGGCGGCCTCCTTCCAGGAGACCACTCGCGTACTGACCGAAGCAGCGGTAACCGGCAAGCGCGATTACCTGCGCGGCCTGAAAGAAAACGTAGTCGTGGGTCGTTTGATCCCGGCAGGTACCGGTTTGGCTTACCACAGCGAGCGCAAGCGCCGCCGTGATGCTGACAAGCCGCTGCGCGTAAGCGCCAGTGAAGTGGAAGCTGCACTGACCGAAGCGCTGAACTCAAGCGGTAACTGAGTTCTGCGATAAATAAGTCTGGGCCCTGGCAGCCCCCGTTCGTCGGATCGAGGCATTTTTGTCCCGGTTCGATGAGAGGGGAGGTCGGGGCCTTGCCTTGACTGGGGGCAAGATCCTCTTTAGACTCTTGTACCCCTAAATTTGGCGGGAATTCGTTCCTGCCATTTTGCTTTTCTTGCAAGACAATAGCGTCGCAAGACAACAGTGGAGCTAGTAGATGGCAACTATCAACCAGCTGGTACGTCAGCCGCGTAAGCGTATCGTCGAGAAATCCGACGTACCTGCGCTGCAGAACTGCCCGCAACGTCGTGGCGTATGCACTCGTGTGTATACCACCACGCCGAAAAAACCTAACTCGGCACTGCGTAAAGTATGCCGTGTGCGTCTGACCAACGGTTTCGAGGTTTCCTCGTACATCGGCGGTGAAGGCCACAACCTGCAAGAGCACAGCGTGGTACTGATCCGCGGCGGTCGTGTAAAAGACTTGCCAGGTGTTCGTTACCACACCGTACGCGGCTCCTTGGATACTTCCGGCGTTAAAGGTCGTAACCAGGGTCGTTCGAAGTACGGTACCAAGAAGCCTAAGTAGTAGCGGCTTTTTGTAAAACTGAATCATCTTATTTTCTGAGTCGATAAGAGTAAGGTCGGAGGCGTCCCGAAAGGGCACCGATTCCGAGCGAACCTGAAGACCGTTTGAGGGCTTATCCATGCCAAGAAGACGCGTAGCAGCCAAGCGCGAAGTGCTTGACGATCCAAAATACGGAAGCCAAATTCTGGCCAAGTTCATGAACCACGTGATGGAAAGCGGCAAGAAAGCCGTTGCCGAGCGTATCGTTTATGGCGCGCTGGAAAAGGTTAAAGAACGCAAGAACAGCGACCCCCTGGAAATCTTCGAGAAAGCTCTCGACGCCATCGCTCCGCTGGTCGAAGTGAAGTCGCGCCGTGTAGGCGGTGCTACTTACCAGGTTCCGGTCGAAGTTCGTCCGTCCCGTCGTAACGCTCTGGCAATGCGCTGGTTGGTAGACTTCGCCCGTAAGCGCGGCGAGAAGTCTATGGCTCTGCGTTTGGCCGGCGAGCTGTTGGACGCCGCTGAAGGTAAAGGTGCTGCTGTTAAGAAGCGTGAAGACGTGCACCGTATGGCTGAAGCTAACAAAGCTTTCTCGCACTACCGCTTCTAATCTTAGCTTCACTAATTTTGCGAGGGCTTTATGGCTCGTACTACTCCGATTAGCCGCTACCGTAACATCGGTATCGTTGCTCACGTGGATGCTGGTAAAACCACCACCACCGAGCGCGTACTGTTTTACACCGGCAAAAGTCACAAAATGGGCGAGGTGCATGACGGCGCCGCGACCACAGACTGGATGGTTCAGGAGCAGGAGCGTGGTATTACCATTACTTCTGCTGCTATTACCGCCTTCTGGAAGGGTTCCGAGAAGCAGTACAAAGACGAGCATCGCTTCAACGTAATCGATACACCAGGCCACGTAGACTTCACCATTGAAGTTGAGCGTTCCCTGCGCGTACTCGACGGCGCTGTCGTTGTGTTCTGCGGTACCTCGGGTGTTGAGCCTCAGTCGGAAACCGTATGGCGTCAAGCCAACAAGTACGGCGTTCCACGTCTTGTTTACGTAAACAAGATGGACCGTGCTGGTGCCAACTTCCTGCGCGTGATCGGTCAGATCAAACAGCGCCTGGGTCACACTCCGGTGCCAATTCAATTGGCAATCGGCTCCGAAGACAACTTCCAGGGTCAGATCGATCTGATCAACATGGAAGCTGTTTACTGGAATGACTCCGACAAAGGTATGGTTCCTGTTCGTAAGCCTATCCCTGCAGAACTGCAGGAACTGGCTGACGAGTGGCGCAACAACATGGTTGAGGCTGCGGCCGAAGCCAGCGAAGAGCTGATGAACAAGTACCTCGAGGGTGAAGAACTCACCAACGTGGAAATCAAGGCCGCTCTGCGTCAGCGTACTATCGCTGGTGAGATCGTCTTGGCTGTTTGCGGTTCCTCGTTCAAGAACAAGGGCGTTCCCCTGGTTCTCGATGCTGTGATCGACTACCTGCCTGCTCCAACCGATATTCCTGCTATCAAGGGTACCAACCCTGATAACGAGGAAGAAGAAATGGAGCGTCATGCAGACGACAGCGAGCCGTTCTCGGCCCTGGCGTTCAAGATCGCTACCGACCCATTCGTGGGTACTTTGACCTTCGTCCGTGTTTACTCGGGCGTGTTGGCATCCGGCGACGGCGTGATCAACTCGGTTAAAGGTAAGAAAGAGCGCGTGGGTCGTATGGTGCAAATGCACGCAAACGCCCGTGAAGAGATCAAGGAAGTACGCGCTGGTGACATCGCGGCCCTGATCGGCATGAAGGACGTCACCACTGGTGAGACTTTGTGCGACGCTGCCAAGCCAATCATCCTGGTTCGCATGGACTTCCCGGAGCCGGTTATTTCGGTTGCCGTAGAGCCTAAGACCAAGGATGACCAGGAAAAAATGGGTATCGCTTTGGGCAAACTTGCTCAGGAAGATCCATCTTTCCGCGTCAAGACTGATGAAGAGACTGGTCAAACGATCATCTCCGGCATGGGCGAGCTGCATCTGGACATCCTGGTTGACCGGATGCGCCGTGAGTTCAACGTCGAAGCCAACATCGGTAAGCCTCAGGTTTCCTATCGTGAGCGCATCACGAAGAACTGTGAAATCGAAGGCAAGTTCGTTCGTCAGTCCGGCGGTCGTGGTCAGTTCGGTCACTGCTGGATCCGTTTTGCTCCTGCTGACGAAGGTCAGGAAGGTCTGCAATTCGTGAACGAAGTAGTGGGTGGTGTTGTTCCTAAGGAATACATCCCTGCTATCCAGAAGGGTATCGAAGAGCAGATGAAGAACGGTGTTGTTGCCGGCTATCCGCTGATCGGCCTGAAAGCAACCGTTTTTGACGGTTCTTACCACGACGTCGACTCCAACGAGATGGCGTTTAAGGTGGCTGCTTCCATGGCAACCAAGCAACTGGCCCAGAAGGGTGGTGGTGAGTTGCTTGAGCCAATCATGGCGGTAGAAGTTGTTACACCTGAAGACTATATGGGTGATGTCATGGGCGACCTTAACCGTCGTCGCGGCATGATCTTGGGTATGGAAGACACGGTTTCCGGCAAAGTGATTCGCGCCGAGGTTCCGTTGGGTGAGATGTTCGGTTATGCGACCGACGTTCGCTCCATGTCCCAGGGTCGCGCAAGCTACTCTATGGAATTCAAAAAATACAACACAGCTCCGGCGCACATCGCTGAAACTGTATCCAAAAAACAAGGCTGATTCAGTCCTTTAGGCAAGGAGTTAATTGTCGTGGCTAAAGAAAAATTTGATCGTTCCCTACCGCACGTCAACGTTGGCACCATCGGTCACGTTGACCACGGTAAAACCACTCTGACTGCTGCTCTGACTCGCGTTTGCTCCGAAGTGTTCGGTTCCGCAATCGTTGATTTCGATAAAATCGACAGCGCGCCAGAAGAAAAAGCTCGTGGTATCACCATCAACACTGCGCACGTTGAATACAACTCGCTGATCCGTCACTACGCTCACGTTGACTGCCCAGGTCACGCTGACTATGTGAAGAACATGATCACCGGTGCTGCCCAGATGGACGGCGCGATCCTGGTTTGCTCGGCCGCTGATGGTCCGATGCCACAAACCCGTGAGCACATCCTGCTGTCCCGTCAGGTAGGCGTTCCGTACATCGTGGTTTACCTGAACAAGGCCGACCTGGTAGACGACGCTGAGCTGCTGGAACTGGTTGAGATGGAAGTGCGCGATCTGCTGAGCACTTACGACTTCCCAGGCGACGACACTCCGATCATCATCGGTTCTGCTCGTATGGCTCTGGAAGGCAAAGACGACAACGAAATGGGCACCACGTCCGTTCGTAAACTGGTTGAGACTCTGGACAGCTACATCCCAGATCCAGTTCGTGTTATCGACAAGCCGTTCCTGATGCCAATCGAAGACGTATTCTCGATCTCCGGTCGCGGTACTGTTGTAACTGGTCGTATCGAGCGCGGTATCGTCAAGGTTCAAGATCCACTGGAAATCGTTGGTCTGCGTGACACTACCGTCACCACCTGCACCGGTGTTGAAATGTTCCGTAAACTGCTCGACGAAGGTCGTGCTGGCGAGAACTGCGGCGTTCTGCTGCGTGGTACCAAGCGTGACGACGTTGAGCGTGGCCAGGTTCTGGTTAAGCCAGGTTCGGTTAAGCCGCACACCAAGTTCGAAGCTGAAGTGTACGTGCTGAGCAAAGAAGAAGGCGGCCGTCACACTCCGTTCTTCAAAGGCTACCGTCCACAGTTCTACTTCCGTACTACCGACGTAACCGGTAACTGCGAACTGCCGGAAGGCGTAGAAATGGTAATGCCAGGCGACAACATCAAAATGGTTGTCACCCTGATCAAAACCATCGCTATGGAAGACGGCCTGCGTTTCGCAATCCGTGAAGGCGGCCGTACCGTTGGTGCTGGCGTTGTAGCTAAAATCATCGAGTAATTATCTCTTCTGAGATAGCTCTGATGTTTTGAAAAGGCCCCCGCTCAGCGGGGGCCTTTTTTATTGGGTTGACACCTATCAGGGCCGTCTATAGAATTGCGCCTCCTTTTAACGGGCGTATTGCGCTCGCTGGGAATAGCAGCCGGAGTCTGAAATCCAATGCAAAATCAGCAAATCCGTATCAGGTTGAAGGCTTTTGACCATCGCCTGATCGACCAATCCACCCAGGAAATCGTGGAAACCGCGAAACGTACTGGTGCTCAAGTGCGTGGTCCAATTCCACTGCCTACCCGTAAAGAGCGGTTCACCGTTCTGGTCTCCCCGCACGTCAACAAAGACGCGCGTGACCAGTACGAGATCCGTACTCATAAGCGCGTACTGGACATCGTCCAGCCAACGGATAAAACCGTTGATGCACTTATGAAGCTTGATCTGGCGGCCGGTGTGGAAGTACAGATCAGCCTCGGCTAAGACTTGGGTCTTAGTCGTGTAACGCTCTGAAATGGGCGGCCATAGCGGGTGAAAGCCCCGTACACTCATGAGGTTTACAACATGACTATTGGTGTAGTCGGTCGTAAATGCGGTATGACCCGTATTTTCACCGAAGAAGGTGTCTCCATTCCGGTCACGGTCATTGAGATCGAGCCGAATCGCGTCACCCAGTTCAAAACTGAAGAAACCGATGGCTATCGTGCAGTGCAAGTCACTGTCGGCGAGCGTCGTGCTTCGCGCGTGACTGCTGCTCAAGCAGGTCACTTCGCTAAAGCAAACGTTGCAGCTGGTCGCACTGTTATGGAGTTCCGTCTCGAAGACGGCGACTACCAGGCTGGCGATCTGATCAACGCTGAAATCTTCGCCGCTGGTCAACTGGTTGATGTAACCGGTCAGTCCAAGGGTAAAGGCTTCCAGGGTACGATCAAGCGTTGGAATTTCCGTGGCCAAGACAACACTCACGGTAACTCCGTTTCCCACCGCGTCCCGGGCTCTATTGGCCAGTGCCAGACTCCTGGTCGTGTATTCAAGGGCAAAAAAATGTCCGGTCATATGGGCGCTGAGCGCGTGACCGTGCAGTCCCTCGAAGTAGTGCGCGTCGACGCTGAACGCAATCTGTTGTTGGTCAAGGGTGCTGTTCCTGGCGCTACTGGCGGCAACCTGGTTGTACGTCCAGCGGCCAAGGCTCGCGGTTAAGGGGAAGCTGACATGCAATTAAATGTAAATGACGCTCAAGCGATCGAAGTTTCCGAACTGACATTTGGCGGCGAATTCAACGAGACGCTGGTTCACCAAGCAGTCGTGGCCTACATGGCCGGCGGCCGTCAAGGTAGCAAGCAGCAAAAGACCCGTTCCGACGTACGTGGTGGCGGTAAGCGCCCTTGGCGTCAGAAAGGTACTGGCCGTGCTCGTGCCGGTACTATCCGTAGCCCAATCTGGCGTGGCGGCGGTACCACTTTCGCAGCTCGTCCACAGGATCACACTCAGAAGCTCAACAAGAAGATGTATCGCGCAGCACTGCGCTCCATCCTTGCTGAACTCGTGCGTACTGATCGTCTGGTCGTGGTTCAAGACTTCGCTGTTGAAAGTCCAAAAACCAAAGATCTGCTGGGCAAACTGAACAACATGAGCCTGACCGACGTTTTGATCGTGTCGGAAGCTGTTGATCAGAACCTGTACCTGGCTGCTCGCAACCTGCCACACGTTGATGTACGTGACGTGCAAGGTTCCGATCCAGTTAGTCTGATCGCATACGACAAGGTGTTGATCACCGTGTCGGCCGTGAAGAAATTCGAGGAGCTGCTGGGATGAACCAGGAACGCGTATTTAAAGTTCTGCTTGGCCCGCACGTTTCCGAAAAGGCTACGGTTCTGGCTGACAAGAAAGGCCAGTTCGTTTTCAAGGTTGCAACTGACGCAACCAAGCTGGAAATCAAGAAGGCCGTCGAAAGCCTGTTCAGCGTGAAAGTAGAGCGTGTTACTACCCTGAATGTTCTGGGTAAGAGCAAGCGCACTGCTCGCGGTCTGGGCAAGCGTAATGACTGGAAGAAGGCAGTTATCTCCCTTCAGCCAGGCCAAGATCTCGATTTCAGCAGCAGTGCTGAGTAAGGAAGGGGTGCATCATGGCAATCGTTAAATGCAAACCGACTTCCCCTGGCCGCCGTTTTGTGGTCAAGGTGGTCAACCAGGAGCTGCATAAAGGCGCTCCTCACGCACCGCTGCTCGAGAAAAAATCGAAGACTGGTGGTCGTAACAACAATGGTCGTATTACCACTCGTCACATCGGTGGTGGCCATAAGCAGCATTATCGTCTGGTCGATTTCCGTCGCAACGACAAAGATGGCATCTCTGCCACTGTCGAGCGTATCGAATACGATCCAAACCGTACTGCTCACATCGCTCTGCTGCTGTACGCAGATGGCGAGCGTCGCTACATCATCGCCCCTAAAGGCGTGAGTGCTGGTGACCAGCTGATCGCAGGTGCTTTGGCACCGATCAAGCCGGGCAACGCTCTGCAACTGCGTAACATTCCAGTTGGTAGCACCGTACACGGCATCGAATTGAAGCCAGGTAAAGGCGCGCAAATCGCTCGTTCCGCTGGTGCTTCGGCTCAGCTGATCGCTCGTGAAGGTGTCTACGTGACCCTGCGTCTGCGTTCTGGTGAGATGCGTAAAGTGCTGGCTGAATGCCGCGCGACCTTGGGCGAAGTCTCGAACTCCGAGCACAGCCTGCGTTCGCTGGGTAAAGCTGGTGCCAAACGCTGGCGTGGCGTTCGCCCAACCGTTCGTGGTGTTGCCATGAACCCGGTTGACCACCCACACGGTGGTGGTGAAGGTCGTACCTCTGGTGGTCGTCATCCGGTATCGCCATGGGGCTTCCCGACTAAGGGCGCGAAGACTCGTGGTAATAAGCGTACCGACAAAATGATCGTCCGTCGTCGCAAGTAAATAGAGGGATACGACAGTGCCACGTTCTCTGAAAAAAGGTCCTTTTATTGATCTTCACCTACTGAAGAAGATCGAAGTGGCGGCGGAAAAGAACGATCGCAAACCAGTTAAGACCTGGTCGCGTCGTTCGATGATCCTGCCACAAATGGTCGGTCTGACCATCGCAGTACACAACGGTCGCCAACACGTCCCAGTTCTCGTTAACGAAGACATGGTCGGCCACAAACTGGGCGAGTTTGCCGGTACCCGCACTTATCGTGGGCACGTGGCAGACAAGAAAGCCAAGCGTTAAGGGGTTAGGAAATGGAAGTAGCCGCTAAGTTGTCGGGCGCTCGAATCTCCGCCCAGAAAGCCCGCTTGGTCGCCGACCAGATCCGCGGGAAGAAGGTGGGCGAAGCGCTCAACCTGTTGGCTTTCAGCAGTAAGAAAGCCGCCGAGATCATGAAGAAAGTGCTGGAGTCGGCCGTAGCCAACGCCGAGCATAACGAAGGCGCAGACGTTGATGACCTGAAGGTCAGCACCGTTTTCGTCAACGAAGGGCGTTCGCTGAAGCGCATCATGCCACGTGCCAAAGGCCGTGCTGATCGCATCGTCAAGCGGTCTTGCCATATCACTGTCAAGGTTGCTGACAAGTAACGGAGTCGAAGAGATGGGTCAGAAAGTACATCCCATTGGCATTCGCCTGGGAATCGTCAAGGAGCACACCTCCGTCTGGTACGCAGACGGTCGGACTTATGCGGACTATTTGTTCGCTGATCTGAAGGTGCGTGAGTATCTCCAAGACAAACTAAAAAGCGCGTCCGTAAGCCGTATCGATATCCATCGTCCGGCACAAACTGCACGTATCACCATCCACACCGCTCGTCCAGGTATCGTTATCGGGAAGAAAGGTGAAGATGTTGAGAAACTGCGTCAGGACCTGACCAAGCAAATGGGTGTGCCTGTGCACATCAATATCGAAGAGATCCGTAAGCCGGAGCTCGACGGTATGCTGGTTGCGCAGAGCGTAGCTCAGCAGCTGGAGCGTCGTGTAATGTTCCGTCGCGCTATGAAGCGCGCTGTACAGAACGCCATGCGCATTGGTGCCAAAGGCATCAAAATCCAAGTGAGCGGTCGTCTCGGCGGTGCTGAAATCGCACGTACTGAATGGTATCGCGAAGGTCGTGTGCCACTGCACACCCTGCGTGCCGACATCGACTATGCCAACTACGAAGCTCACACCACTTACGGTGTGATCGGTGTAAAGGTTTGGATCTTCAAGGGCGAAGTAATTGGTGGTCGCCAAGAAGAACTGAAACCACAAGCACCAGCGCCTCGTAAAAAAGCTGCTAAGTAAGGGGTACGCCAAATGTTGCAACCTAAGCGTACGAAGTTCCGCAAGCAGATGACAGGCCACAACCGTGGTCTGGCTCAGCGCGGTAGCAAAGTCAGCTTCGGCGAGTTCGCGCTGAAGTCTGTAGCTCGTGGTCGTCTCACCGCTCGTCAGATCGAGTCAGCGCGTCGTGCACTGACCCGTCACGTAAAACGTGGCGGCAAGATCTGGATCCGTGTATTCCCGGACAAGCCGATCTCCAAAAAGCCTCTCGAGGTTCGGATGGGTAAAGGTAAGGGTAACGTGGAATACTGGGTAGCCCAGATTCAGCCAGGCAAAGTCCTGTATGAAATCGAGGGTGTAACTGAAGAGCTGGCGCGTGAGGCTTTTGCCCTGGCTGCTGCAAAGCTGCCGCTCGCCACCGCCTTTGTTAAACGGACGGTGATGTGATGAAAGCGAATGAACTTCGTGAAAAATCCGCACAGCAGCTGAACGAGCAACTGCTCGGCCTGCTGCGCGACCAGTTCAATCTGCGTATGCAGAAAGCAACTGGCCAGTTGGGGCAGTCTCATCTGCTCTCGCAAGTTAAGCGTGACATCGCTCGCGTGAAGACTGTGCTCAACCAGCAGGCAGGTAAGTGATCATGGCTGAAGCCGAAAAGACTGTCCGTACGCTGACTGGCCGTGTTGTCAGCGACAAGATGGACAAAACCATCACCGTACTGATCGAGCGTCGCGTTAAGCACCCGATCTACGGTAAATATGTTAAGCGTTCGACTAAGCTGCACGCGCACGACGAAACCAACCAGTGCCACATCGGCGACAAAGTCACTATTCGTGAAACTCGTCCGCTGGCCAAGACCAAGTCTTGGGCACTGGTTGATGTTCTCGAACGCGCTGTGGAAGTCTAAGGACTAGGGGTCGGAGAAATTATATGATTCAGACTCAATCCATGCTCGATGTGGCCGATAACAGCGGCGCTCGCCGTGTTATGTGCATCAAGGTGCTGGGTGGCTCCCATCGTCGTTACGCTGGTATCGGTGACATCATCAAAGTTACCGTGAAGGAAGCAATTCCTCGCGGTAAAGTGAAAAAAGGCCAAGTGATGACTGCTGTTGTAGTCCGCACTCGTCACGGCGTACGCCGTGCTGATGGCTCCATTATCCGCTTTGATGGCAACGCTGCTGTTCTTCTGAACAACAAGCAAGAGCCGATCGGCACCCGTATCTTTGGGCCAGTGACCCGTGAACTTCGTACTGAGAAGTTCATGAAGATCGTCTCGCTCGCCCCAGAAGTGCTGTAAGGAGATCCGACATGCAAAAGATTCGTCGTGACGACGAGATCATCGTGATCGCCGGCAAAGACAAAGGTAAGCGCGGTAAGGTGCTTAAGGTTCTCGCTAATAACCGTCTGGTTATCGGCGGTCTGAACCTGGTTAAGCGTCATACCAAGCCTAACCCGATGTCGGGCGTACAAGGCGGTATCGTCGAAAAAGAAGCTCCACTGGACGCTTCTAACGTCGCCATTTTCAACGGCGAAACCAACAAGGCTGACCGCGTTGGTTTCAAAGTAGAAGACGGCAAGAAAATTCGTGTCTTCAAGTCGACCCAAAAAGCGGTTGATGCTTGAACACTGCTAGGTAGAAGACCATGGCACGACTAAAAGAGATTTACTGGAAAGAAATCGCACCGAAACTTAAGGAAGAACTTAAGCTTTCGAACGTGATGGAAGTTCCACGCGTTACCAAAATCACCCTGAACATGGGTCTGGGCGAAGCGGTCGGTGACAAAAAAGTCATCGAGCACGCTGTTGCTGACCTGGAAAAGATCACCGGTCAAAAAGTCGTTGTGACTTACGCTCGGAAATCCATCGCTGGCTTTAAAGTCCGTGAAGGTTGGCCGATCGGCGTCAAAGTGACTCTGCGCCGTGAGCGTATGTATGAATTCCTGGATCGTCTGCTGTCGATCTCCCTGCCTCGGGTTCGCGACTTCCGCGGCCTGAATGCCAAGTCCTTCGATGGTCGTGGTAACTACAGCATGGGCGTGAAAGAGCAGATCATCTTCCCGGAAATCGACTACGACAAGATCGATGCTCTCCGCGGTCTGGACATCACCCTGACCACCACTGCCAAGAACGATGATGAAGGTCGCGCCCTGTTGCGTGCTTTCAAATTCCCGTTCCGCAACTGATTGGAGTAGGACCATGGCCAAGATGAGCATGAAAAACCGCGAGCTGAAGCGTCAGCTCACGGTTGCCAAGTACGCCAAGAAGCGTGCAGCACTGAAAGCAATCATCGTTGATCTGAACGCAAGTCCAGAAGCGCGCTGGGAAGCTACAGTTGCTCTGCAGAAGCAGCCACGTGACGCAAGCGCTTCGCGCATGCGTAACCGCTGCCGCCTGACCGGTCGTCCACACGGCGTTTACCGCAAGTTCGGCCTCGGCCGTAACAAACTGCGTGAAGCGGCAATGCGTGGTGACGTACCAGGTCTGGTTAAAGCCAGCTGGTAAGTACTTTCAGCGTCCAGGTGGGCAGAATCGCAAGATACTGACCGCCGGTGACCTTGAATCTGGATCAAGCCCCTTTTGGGGCTTGTTTCATTTCCGGAGTATGTCTAAAATACGCGGCTCGCCTGAGCCCGTGTTTTTTATGGCCGGAGATTCTCGGCGACATATGTAGCCGCAAGGCTAATTTTTTTGTATTAGGAGCGTCTAGCCCATGAGTATGCAGGACCCGTTAGCGGACATGCTAACTCGTATCCGTAATGCCCAGATGGCTGAAAAGTCCGTCGTAAGCATGCCATCTTCCAAGTTGAAGGTAGCTGTTGCCAAAGTCCTGAAAGACGAAGGCTACATTGCGGGTTATCAGATCAGCAGCGAAACCAAGCCACTGCTGTCCATCGAGCTGAAGTACTTCGAAGGCCGTTCGGTCATTGAAGAAGTGAAGCGCGTTAGCCGTCCAGGCCTGCGTCAGTACAAGTCCGCTGAAGATCTGCCGAAAGTTCGTGGCGGTCTGGGCGTGTCTATCGTCTCCACCAACAAAGGTGTGATGACGGATCGTGCTGCGCGCGCTGCCGGTGTCGGCGGCGAAGTTCTTTGCACTGTGTTCTAAGGGGGGATAAGCATGTCTCGCGTCGCTAAGAACCCCGTTAAGCTGCCAGCCGGTGTCGAAGTAAAATTCGCAGGCCAACAGCTTTCGGTGAAGGGTGCCAAGGGCACTCTTGAACTGAACATCCATTCGTCCGTTGAGATCGTTGAAGAAGCTGGTGAGCTGCGTTTCGCTGCTCGCAATGGCGATCAACAAACTCGCGCAATGGCCGGTACCACGCGTGCGTTGGTAAACAACATGGTCCAAGGCGTAAGCCAAGGCTTCGAGCGTAAGCTCCAGCTGGTCGGTGTTGGTTACAAAGCGCAAGCAAAAGGCACGGTTTTGAACCTGGCCCTTGGCTTCTCGCACCCAGTGGATTACGAACTGCCGGAAGGCATCACCGCTGAGACCCCCAGCCAAACCGATATCCTGATCAAGGGTATTGATAAGCAGCTGGTAGGTCAGGTGGCCGCTGAGATCCGCGACTTCCGTCCACCAGAGCCGTACAAAGGCAAAGGTGTGCGCTACGCGGACGAAGTCGTCCGTCGTAAAGAAGCCAAGAAGAAGTAGGGCATAGCAAATGACCGACAAAAAAGTTACTCGACTGCGTCGCGCTCGCAAAGCACGCCTGAAAATGCACGAACTCGAAGTCGTGCGTCTCTGCGTGTACCGCTCGTCGCAGCACATCTACGCCCAGGTCATCTCGGCCGACGGCAACAAAGTCCTGGCCAGCGCCTCGACTTTGGATAAAGAACTGCGTGATGGTGCCACCGGCAACATCGACGCGGCCACAAAGGTTGGCCAGCTGGTCGCTACACGTGCTAAGGCCGTGGGCGTCTCGCAAGTGGCTTTCGACCGCTCTGGCTTCAAGTACCACGGTCGCGTGAAAGCGCTGGCTGATGCTGCTCGTGAAGCTGGGCTGGAGTTCTAAGTTATGTCAAATAACGACCAAAAGCGCGACGAAGGCTACATTGAGAAGCTGGTTCAAGTTAACCGCGTAGCCAAAACCGTTAAAGGCGGCCGTATCTTCACTTTCACCGCGTTGACCGTGGTAGGTGATGGTAAAGGGCGTGTTGGCTTCGGCCGTGGCAAGTCACGTGAAGTGCCTGCCGCGATCCAGAAGGCAATGGAAGCTGCTCGTCGCAACATGATCCAAGTTGATCTGAACGGCACCACGCTGCAGTACGCAATGAAGTCCGCTCACGGCGCTTCGAAGGTGTACATGCAGCCTGCTTCTGAAGGTACCGGTATCATCGCTGGCGGCGCTATGCGTGCTGTCCTCGAGGTTGCTGGCGTTCAGAACGTTCTGGCCAAGTGCTACGGCTCGACTAACCCGGTAAACGTGGTTCACGCCACTTTCAAGGGTTTGAAAGCTATGCAATCTCCTGAGTCCATCGCTGCCAAGCGTGGTCTGACTGTCAAGGAGATCTTCTGATCATGGCTACCGTTAAAGTAACGCTGATCAAAAGCATGACCGGCCGCATCCCTAACCACAAACTGTGTGTTAAAGGTTTGGGTCTGCGTCGCATCGGTCACACTGTAGAAGTCCAGGATACTCCCGAGAATCGCGGGATGATCAACAAGGCTTACTACATGCTGCGTGTAGAGGGTTAATCGATGAAACTCAATGATCTGAGTCCAGCGCCGGGTTCCCGTCGCGAAAAGCATCGTCCGGGCCGTGGTATCGGTAGCGGTTTGGGTAAGACTGGTGGCCGTGGCCACAAAGGTCAAACCTCCCGCTCCGGTGGCACCATTGCTCCTGGCTTTGAAGGCGGTCAACAGCCGCTGCATCGTCGCCTGCCTAAGTTCGGTTTCGTATCCCTGAAAGCCATGGATCGCGCAGAAGTGCGTCTGTCCGAGCTGGCTAAAGTGGAAGGCGACATCGTTACTGTGCAGACCCTGAAAGATGCCAACGTGATCAACGTCAACGTACAACGTGTGAAAATCATGTTGTCCGGTGAAGTGACTCGCGCTGTCACTATCGGCAAGGGAATCGGCGCCACCAAAGGTGCGCGTTCGGCTATCGAAGCAGCTGGCGGCAAGTTCGAGGAATAAATGGCTAAGCAAGGTGCTCTCTCAGCGCTCGGCAAAGGCGGTATGTCTGAACTTTGGGCTCGTCTGCGTTTTCTGTTCCTGGCGATTATCGTCTACCGAATAGGCGCACACATCCCGGTTCCAGGTATCAACCCGGACCGACTCGCAGACCTGTTTCGACAGAATGAGGGGACCATTCTTAGCTTGTTCAACATGTTTTCCGGCGGCGCGCTGGAACGGATGAGCATCTTTGCATTGGGGATCATGCCGTACATTTCGGCATCGATCATCATGCAGTTGATGACCGCCGTGAGCCCGCAGCTGGAGCAGTTGAAGAAGGAAGGTGAAGCTGGCCGTCGCAAGATTAGCCAGTACACCCGCTACGGCACTGTCGTTCTCGCCCTGGTTCAAGCTATCGGCATGTCCGTTGGCCTGGCGGGGCAGGGCGTTGCGTTCACTGGTGACTTTGGCTTCTATTTCGTCGCGGTATCCACGTTTGTGGCTGGCGCGATGTTCATGATGTGGCTGGGTGAGCAGATTACTGAGCGTGGTGTTGGCAACGGTATCTCGATGTTGATTTTCGCAGGTATCGTCGCCGGTCTTCCGAGAGCAATCGGGCAGTCTTTCGAGTCTGCACGTCAGGGTGATATCAATATCTTCGCCTTGGTTGCCATCGGTGTGCTGGCAGTAGCGATTATCGGTTTTGTGGTGTTCATTGAGCGTGGCCAGCGTCGTATTGCTGTTCACTACGCCAAGCGTCAGCAGGGCCGTAAGGTCTTTGCTGCGCAGACCAGCCACTTGCCGCTGAAAGTGAATATGGCCGGTGTTATTCCGGCAATTTTCGCGAGCAGCATTTTGCTGTTTCCGGCTTCGTTGGGTACCTGGTTTGGTCAGTCTGAAAATATGGGCTGGCTGCAGGACCTCTCTCAGTCGATCGCTCCTGGTCAGCCGTTGAATATTCTGCTGTTTAGTGCAGGGATTATTTTCTTCTGCTTCTTCTATACGGCGTTGATGTTCAATCCGAAAGACGTAGCGGAAAACCTGAAGAAGTCCGGTGCCTTTATTCCGGGTATCCGTCCAGGTGAGCAGTCGGCACGCTACATTGATGGCGTTCTGACTCGTTTGACCCTGTTCGGTGCTCTATATATGACGGCCGTGTGCTTGCTTCCCCAGTTCCTGGTGGTTGCAGCAAACGTTCCGTTCTACCTTGGCGGGACCTCGTTGCTGATCGTGGTCGTGGTTGTGATGGACTTCATGTCCCAAGTACAATCGCACCTCGTTTCGCACCAGTACGAATCCCTGATGAAGAAAGCCAACCTGAAGGGCTACGGCAGCGGCATGTTGCGCTGAGTACCCCATAAGGTTCGAGGAGTTGGTGATGAAAGTTCGTGCATCGGTGAAAAAGCTGTGCCGTAACTGCAAGATTATTCGCCGCGAAGGTGTTGTTCGAGTAATTTGCAGCGCGGAACCGCGTCACAAACAGCGCCAAGGCTGAGTGTGATCCGCTTGAAGCCCGGCAGCTAGTGCGCTGCCGGGTTGATTATTTGTTATTACAGCGATATTATCTCGCGCCCTATTTCTTGGCTTCCGGGGCGTAGGTAGCTGTCAATTGGAGTCCCACTGAATGGCCCGTATTGCAGGCGTTAACATTCCAGATAACAAGCACACTGTTATCTCGCTGACCTACATCTATGGTGTTGGTCGCACTACTGCGCAGAAAATTTGCGCAGACACTGGGGTAAACCCAGCCGCAAAGATCAAAGATCTGAGCGACGAGCAGATTGAGCTGTTGCGTGGCGAAGTGGCGAAGTTCACCACTGAAGGTGACCTGCGTCGCGAAATCAACATGAAAATCAAGCGTTTGATGGACCTCGGTTGCTACCGTGGTCTGCGTCATCGTCGTGGTCTTCCAGTACGCGGTCAGCGTACCAAGACTAACGCGCGTACCCGTAAAGGTCCGCGTAAGCCGATCCGCAAGTAATCGCCCACGCGAATCGACAGGAAAATTATCATGGCAAAACCTGCTGCTCGTCCTCGTAAAAAAGTTAAAAAGACAGTGGTTGATGGCATCGCCCACATCCATGCATCTTTTAACAACACCATCGTGACCATCACCGACCGTCAAGGTAACGCGCTGTCTTGGGCTACCTCTGGTGGTTCGGGTTTCCGCGGTTCCCGCAAGTCCACCCCGTTTGCTGCTCAAGTAGCTGCTGAACGTGCTGGTCAAGCTGCGCTGGAATACGGCCTGAAAAACCTCGACGTTAACGTCAAAGGTCCAGGTCCAGGTCGTGAGTCTGCTGTCCGTGCTTTGAACGGCTGTGGCTATAAGATCGCCAGCATCACCGACGTGACGCCAATCCCGCACAACGGGTGCCGTCCGCCGAAGAAGCGCCGCGTGTAATCCAGGAGATTGTAAAGAATGGCTCGTTACATTGGTCCAAAATGCAAACTCGCTCGTCGTGAAGGCACCGATCTCTTCTTGAAGAGCGGCGTGCGCGCGATCGAATCGAAGTGCAACATTGAAGCAGCACCTGGTATCCACGGCCAACGCCGCGGTCGCCAGTCCGATTACGGCACCCAACTGCGTGAAAAGCAGAAGGTCCGTCGTATTTACGGCGTTCTCGAGCGTCAGTTCAGCGGCTACTACAAAGAAGCTGCTGGCAAGAAAGGTGCAACCGGTGAAAACCTGCTGCAACTGCTCGAATGCCGTCTGGACAACGTTGTATACCGTATGGGCTTTGGTTCGACTCGTGCCGAATCCCGTCAGCTGGTATCGCACAAATCCGTCAGCGTAAACGGCCAAACCGTTAACGTTCCGTCCTACCAGGTTCGTGCTGGTGACGTGGTCGCGATTCGCGAGAAAGCAAAAAACCAACTTCGCATTGTCCAAGCTCTCGATCTGTGTGCCCAACGTGGCCGCGTAGAATGGGTAGAAGTAGACACTGAGAAGAAGTCGGGCGTTTTCAAGAACGTTCCTGCTCGCAGTGATCTGTCCGCCGACATCAACGAAAGCCTGATTGTCGAGCTCTACTCCAAGTAAGGGCTAGAAAATAGGTGCATCCATGCAGATTTCGGTAAATGAGTTCCTGACACCCCGCCACATTGATGTGCAGGTTGTCAGTCCAACCCGCGCCAAGATCACTCTCGAGCCTCTCGAGCGTGGTTTTGGCCACACCCTGGGCAACGCGCTGCGCCGCATCCTGTTGTCCTCAATGCCCGGCTGTGCAGTAGTCGAGGCCGAGATTGACGGTGTGCTCCACGAGTACAGCGCCATCGAAGGTGTACAGGAAGACGTAATTGAAATCCTGTTGAACCTTAAAGGTCTGGCTATCAAGCTGCACGGCCGTGACGAAGTTACGCTGACCTTGTCGAAGAAGGGTTCGGGGGTGGTTACCGCTGCCGATATTCAGCTGGATCATGATGTCGAGATCGTTAATCCCGATCACGTAATCGCTAACCTGGCGTCTAACGGCGCCCTGAACATGAAGCTCACTGTAGCTCGTGGTCGTGGTTATGAACCGGCCGACTCGCGTCAGAGCGATGAAGACGAAAGCCGCAGCATTGGTCGCTTGCAGCTTGACTCTTCGTTCAGCCCGGTTCGCCGTATCGCATACGTGGTGGAAAACGCCCGTGTCGAGCAGCGTACTAACCTGGACAAGCTGGTTATTGATCTGGAAACCAACGGTACTCTGGATCCTGAAGAGGCTATCCGCCGCGCCGCAACCATTCTGCAACAGCAGTTGGCTGCGTTCGTCGACCTCAAAGGTGACAGCGAACCAGTGGTAATCGAGCAGGAAGACGAGATCGATCCGATCCTGCTTCGCCCGGTTGACGATCTGGAACTGACTGTACGTTCGGCTAACTGCCTTAAGGCGGAAAACATTTACTACATCGGCGACCTGATTCAGCGTACCGAAGTAGAACTGTTGAAGACTCCGAACCTGGGCAAGAAATCCTTGACTGAAATCAAGGACGTTCTGGCCTCCCGCGGTCTGTCCCTCGGCATGCGCCTCGACAACTGGCCGCCTGCAAGTCTTAAGAAGGACGACAAGGCGACTGCCTGATCGTCGTAATCACCGAACGTGAGTTTGGTAAGGAATGAACCATGCGTCATCGTAAAAGTGGTCGTCACCTGAGCCGTACCAGCTCGCACCGCAAGGCCATGTTTCAAAACATGGCGGTGTCGCTGTTCGAGCACGAGCTGATCAAAACTACCCTGCCGAAAGCTAAAGAACTGCGTCGCGTTGCTGAGCCGCTGATCACTTTGGCCAAGACAGACAGCCTGGCTAACCGCCGTTTGGTTTTCGACCGTACTCGTTCGAAAGCTATCGTTGGTAAGCTCTTCAACGACCTGGGCAAGCGTTACGCTACCCGTGAGGGTGGCTACCTGCGCATCCTCAAGTGCGGCTTCCGCACTGGCGACAACGCGCCTATGGCGTATGTCGAGTTGGTTGATCGTGCTACTGCCGGCGAAGCTGTAAGCGCCGAGTAAGACGACACGCTGCAACGAAGAACCGGGCCTAGTGCCCGGTTTTTTGTGGGCGATAGGAAAGTCGTCTATATTCCTCAAGTCGCTGCCGGTTCCCTTATTAATCCAAACTCTATTCGCCCTGACGGGTTATTAGTTATTTTCTATCAAAGTCCATGATTTAATGCATTTGATGGTGTCATCTTGATGGTCAATACTCCCTCCAGCCGATTAGCCGGCAGTTCTAAGCCTGACCTGAGGAAGATTGAGCATGAGTACAATTCTGACCACCGCCAGCGGCGCTCCCGTCGCAGATAACCAGAACTCCCGCACTGCCGGCTCGCGTGGGCCACTGCTCCTCGATGATTTTCATCTCATCGAGAAGCTTGCGCACTTCAACCGTGAGAACATTCCTGAGCGTCGTGTGCACGCCAAAGGCTCAGGTGCACACGGTACGTTTACCGTCACTCGGGATATTACCCAATACACCCGCGCCAAGCTGTTTGAGTCGGTAGGCAAGCAGACTCCAACGTTTCTGCGTTTTTCCACGGTGGGTGGTGAGCGTGGCTCGGCAGATACTGCGCGTGACCCGCGCGGCTTTGCCTTGAAGTTTTACACCGAGGAAGGTAACTGGGACATCGTTGGTAACAACACCCCGGTGTTCTTCATTCGCGACCCGCTCAAGTTTCCAGATTTTATCCACACCCAGAAACGGTTGCCGCAAACCAACCTCAAAAGTGCACAGATGGTCTGGGACTTCTGGTCATTGTCCCCAGAGGCGCTGCACCAGATCACCATTCTGTTCTCGGATCGTGGCACTCCAGACGGCTATCGTCACATGCACGGCTTCGGGAGCCATACCTACAGCCTTATCAACGCTAAAGGCGAGCGCCATTGGGTCAAGTGGCACTATAAAACCAAGCAAGGGATCAAAAACCTGACACCCGAGGAGGCGACACGTATCGCCGGTACCGATCCTGATTACGCGCAGCGTGACCTGTTTGATGCGATTGAGCGCGGTGACTTTCCGAAGTGGAGCGTCAACATCCAGATCATGACCGAGGCTCAGGCCGCTGCTCACTATGAAAACCCGTTCGACGTGACTAAGACCTGGTCGCAGCAGGAGTTTCCGTTGATCGAGGTGGGTGAGCTGGAGCTGAACCGTAATCCAGTGAATTACTTTGCTGAAGTCGAGCAGGCATGCTTCGGCCCAAGCAATATGGTTCCGGGTGTTGGTCTGTCGCCAGACCGTATGCTTCAAGGCCGTGTTTTCGCTTATGCGGACGCCCACCGCTATCGCGTTGGCACCAACCATCAGCAGTTGCCGATCAACTCCCCATTGAGTCCGGTCAATAACAACCAGCGCGATGGTTCCATGTCCTTTGGTTACGGTGGTGCGTCTCCTAACTATGAGCCCAACAGCGTGGCGGATACACCAAAGCAGGCGCCACAGTACGCTGAGCCGTCTCTGGCGCTGAACGGTGCTGCTGACCGTTATGATCAACGTGAAGACACGGACTACTACAGCCATGCCGGTGCGTTGTTCCGCCTGCAGGACGACGCTCAGAAAGCGCTGCTGATTAACAACATCGCCGGCGCGATGGCCGGCGTCAGCAGTGATGTGGTTCAGCGCCAGCTTCAGCACTTTTTCAAGGCTGACCCAGCTTACGGCCAGGGCATTGCAACTGCATTGGGCGTAACGCTTAGCTGACTCTAAACGAGAAGCAGAACCGCCCTCATTCGGGCGGTTTTTGCGTTATTTCCGCCACTTTTCTCTGAATATCTTCGCTTTTCTGCCGTTTGTCCCGTGACCTTCGAGTCAGCATGGTTCAAACTACAGACTTTCAAGCAGGGAGATGTAGGGCGATGCAAGGTCACCCCGACGTAATCGATTACCTCAACACGTTGCTGACGGGCGAACTGGCAGCTCGTGACCAATATTTCATCCATTCGCGTATGTACGAAGACTGGGGCTTTACCGAGCTCTACGAGCGTATCAACCACGAAATGGAAGAAGAGGCACAGCACGCCGACGCGCTGATGCGCCGTATCCTGATGCTCGAAGGCACGCCGCGCATGCGTCCCGACGACCTGGACGTGGGCACCACGGTACCTGACATGCTCGCTGCCGACCTTCGTCTCGAGTACAAGGTGCGTGCCGCGCTCTGCAAGGGCATCGAGCTCTGTGAACAGCACAACGACTATGTCACTCGCGAAATTCTGCGCGTGCAGTTGAATGACACCGAAGAAGATCACACCTACTGGCTTGAAAAGCAGTTGGGGCTGATCAAGTTGGTCGGTCTGGAGAATTACCTGCAATCGCAGTTCTGATTTGCGGCTGCAAAAAAGCCCCTGTCACCGCAAAGTGACAGGGGCTTTTTCATGAGCCCGATAAATCAGGCTCTGTCGCGTGCCAGCAGTGGCTTCAAGTAGTAACCAGTATGCGACTGTGGCATCTCGGAGACCTGCTCCGGCGTGCCCACCGCAATGATCTGGCCACCCTTGGAACCGCCTTCCGGTCCGAGGTCCACCAGCCAGTCGGCCGTTTTGATCACATCCAGGTTGTGTTCGATGACTACCACCGTGTTGCCGTGGTCGCGCAAGCGGTGCAAAACGTCGAGCAATTGCTGAATGTCCGCGAAGTGCAGGCCCGTGGTTGGCTCATCGAGGATATACAGGGTCTTGCCCGTGTCGCGTTTGGACAGCTCACGAGACAACTTCACCCGTTGCGCCTCGCCACCCGACAGCGTGGTCGCTGACTGCCCCAGCTTGATGTACGACAGGCCCACATCCATCAACGTCTGCAGCTTGCGCGCCAATGCTGGAACTGCGTCGAAGAACACCCGCGCTTCCTCGATGGTCATCTCGAGGGTTTCGTGGATGCTCTTGCCCTTATACTTGATCTCCAGGGTTTCGCGGTTGTAGCGCTTGCTCTTGCACACATCGCACGGCACGTAGATGTCCGGCAGGAAGTGCATTTCCACTTTGATCAGGCCATCGCCCTGGCAAGCTTCGCAGCGGCCACCCTTGACGTTGAACGAGAACCGGCCAGGCCCATAGCCCCGTGAGCGCGACTCTGGCACGCCGGCAAACAGTTCGCGTATCGGCGTGAACAACCCGGTATAGGTCGCAGGGTTCGAGCGGGGTGTACGGCCAATCGGGCTTTGGTCGATATCGACCACCTTGTCCAAGTGCTCCAGGCCCTTGATGCTGTCGTGTGCAGCCGCTTCCAGGGTGGTCGCGCCGTTCAGGGCGGTGGCGCTCAGTGGGAACAGCGTGTTGTTGATCAGCGTCGATTTGCCCGAGCCGGAAACACCGGTCACGCAGGTCAGCAAGCCCAGCGGAATCTCCAGGTCGACATTGCGCAGGTTATTTCCGCGCGCGCCCTTGAGGTGCAGCGCCATTTTTTTGTTACGCGGCGTGCGTTTGGCTGGCACTTCGATTTTCACGCGACCGGACAGGTACTTGCCGGTCAACGAGTCCGGGTGAGCCATCACTTCGGCAGGCGTGCCCTCGGCGACAATATGCCCGCCATGCACACCCGCACCAGGACCAATGTCGACCACATAATCGGCCAGGCGAATCGCGTCTTCGTCGTGCTCAACCACGATCACCGTGTTGCCGATATCGCGCAGGTGTTTCAGCGTACCCAACAGGCGATCATTGTCACGTTGGTGCAGGCCGATCGACGGCTCGTCGAGGATGTACAGAACGCCCACCAGGCCGGCACCAATCTGGCTGGCCAGGCGAATCCGCTGGGCCTCACCACCGGACAAGGTATCCGCGCTGCGATCCAGCGACAGGTAGTCCAGGCCGACGTTGACCAGGAACTGCAAGCGCTCGCGAATTTCCTTGAGAATCTTGTCGGCAATTTCCCCACGGCGGCCGGTCAGCTTGAGTACACCGAAGTATTCACAGGCATCGCCGATCGGCAGGTTGGTTACTGCCGGCAACGTCTTCTCGCCTACCCATACGTGCCGCGCCTCACGACGCAGGCGCGTGCCACGGCAATCCGGGCAGGGCTGGGTGCTGAGGAATTTCGCCAGCTCTTCGCGTACGCTCGCCGATTCGGTCTCGCGGTAGCGCCGCTCCAGGTTGGGCACGATGCCCTCGAACGGGTGTGAGCGTTTGACGATATCGCCGCGGTCGTTCAGGTATTTGAAATCGACATTCTGCGAGCCGCTACCGTGCAGGATGACTTTCTGCTGCTCGGCTGGCAGTTGGTTGAATGGCACTTCCAGGCTGAATTTATAGTGCGACGCCAGCGACCCCAGCATCTGGAAGTAATAGACGTTGCGCCTGTCCCAGCCGCGTATGGCACCTTCCGCCAAGGTCAGGTCACCGTTGACCAGGCGCTTGATGTCGAAGAACTGCTTCACCCCCAGGCCATCGCACGTCGGGCAGGCCCCGGCCGGGTTGTTGAAGGAAAACAGCTTGGGTTCCAGCTCGCTGATCGCATGGCCGCAGATCGGGCAGGCAAAACGTGCAGAGAAGATGATCTCTTCGCCCGGTTCGTCATCCATCGGTGCGACCAGGGCAATACCATCGGCCAGCTTCAGCGCGGTCTCGAACGATTCCGCCAAACGCTGCTGCAAGTCGGCGCGTACCTTGAAGCGGTCGACCACCACATCAATCGAATGCTTCTTCTGCTTGTCGAGCTTCGGCGCTTCGTCCAGCTCATACAGCTTGCCGTTGATGCGCGCCCGCACAAAGCCCTGGGCACGCAGCTCTTCGAACACCGACAGGTGCTCACCCTTGCGCTCGCGAATCACCGGCGCCAGCAGCATCAGCTTGGCGCCTTCCGGTTGGGCCAGCACCAGGTCGACCATCTGGCTGACGGTCTGGGCTTCCAGCGGAATGTCGTGGTCCGGGCAGCGTGGAATACCTACGCGCGCATACAGCAGGCGCAGGTAGTCGTAGATTTCAGTGATGGTGCCCACGGTGGAACGCGGGTTATGGGAGGTCGACTTCTGTTCGATGGAAATCGCCGGCGACAGGCCTTCAATGGTGTCGACGTCGGGTTTTTCCATCATTGACAGGAACTGTCGCGCATAGGCCGACAGCGATTCCACATAGCGGCGCTGGCCCTCGGCATACAGCGTGTCAAACGCCAGTGACGATTTGCCCGAGCCGGACAAGCCGGTGATGACGATCAGTTTGTCCCGGGGCAGGGTCAGGTCGATGTTCTTCAGGTTGTGGGTTCTAGCCCCACGAATCAGGATCTTGTCCAAGATGGCCTCGCACGGCGGGCGTAAATAATGCAGGAGTATACGGCTAAAGACTGGATGAATATACACTGTCAAAGTGCCGGGTGCAGCCTTACATGAAAGCTGCGCGGCAAAGCGCCGCATATACCCTCTCAATCGATGGGACTGGTAGAATCGCCGCCGGTTCACACGAGGTTTTTCCATGCACGATCCCCACAGCGAACGCATGAGTAGCGGCGAGACCCGAGCAGCAAGCGGTCTGGCCCTGGTGTTCGCGTTCCGTATGCTAGGCATGTTTATGGTGTTGCCGGTGCTGGCGACCTATGGAATGGATCTCGCAGGAGCGACCCCCGCACTGATCGGCCTGGCGATTGGCGCCTATGGCCTGACCCAGGCGCTTTTTCAGATCCCGTTCGGGATCATTTCCGACCGTATCGGCCGTCGTCCCATCATCTACCTGGGGCTGATCGTGTTCGCCCTCGGCAGTGTGGTCGCGGCCCAATCCGATTCTATTTGGGGTGTGATTGCCGGGCGCGTCCTACAGGGCGCCGGGGCGATTTCCGCAGCGGTGATGGCGCTGCTCTCGGACCTGACCCGCGAACAACACCGCACCAAGGCCATGGCCATGATCGGCATGACCATCGGCCTTTCATTCGCCGTTGCGATGGTCGTCGGCCCCTTGCTGACCCGTGCCTTCGGTTTGCACGGGCTGTTCCTCGCCACCGGCGGCATGGCGTTGTTCGGCATCGTGATCGTGGCCTTCATGGTGCCGCGCTCCACCGGCACCTTGCAGCACCGTGAGTCCGGCGTCGCACGCAAGGCATTGTTGCCGACGCTCAAGCACCCGGACCTGCTGCGCCTGGATTTAGGTATCTTCGTGTTGCACGCGATGCTGATGTGCAGCTTCGTCGCGCTGCCCCTGGCACTGGTGCAAAAAGCCGGTTTGCCCAAGGAACAGCACTGGTGGGTGTACCTCACCGCACTGCTGATTTCGTTCTTCGCCATGATCCCGTTCATCATCTATGGCGAGAAGAAACGCAAAATGAAACGAGTTTTGCTCGGCGCCGTCGCGACGCTGATGCTCACTGAGCTATTCTTCTGGAAGTTCGGCGACAGCCTGCGGGCGCTGGTAATCGGCACGGTGGTGTTCTTCACCGCGTTCAACCTGCTGGAGGCTTCGCTGCCTTCGCTGATCAGTAAAGTTTCACCGGCCGGTGGCAAGGGCACGGCGATGGGGGTGTATTCCACCAGCCAGTTCCTCGGCTCCGCGCTTGGCGGCATCATGGGCGGCTGGATGTTCCAGCATGGCGGTTTGTCGGTTGTGTTCCTCGGATGCGCCGGGCTGGCTGCACTTTGGTTGGCCTTTGCTGTTACCATGCGCGAACCTCCCTATGTGACGAGCCTGCGTTTGCCGTTATCGCCAGAAGCGATCCGCGAAGCCGGTCTGGTTGAGCGCCTCAAGGCCGTTACCGGGGTTACAGATGCCGTGGTTATTGCAGAAGAAGCCGCCATCTACATCAAATTAGACACCGAATTATTGGATCGCGCGACGCTCGAGCAACTGGTCAACCCAGTGCCGACAGCGCGCCCAGCCTAGGAGAACGTTATGGCCCGTGGGGTTAACAAAGTCATATTGGTCGGTACATGCGGCCAGGATCCCGAAGTTCGCTACTTGCCTAACGGTAACGCCGTGACCAACTTGAGTCTGGCGACCAGCGAACAGTGGACCGACAAGCAGACTGGCCAGAAGGTCGAGAAAACCGAATGGCACCGTGTGTCGATGTTCGGCAAGGTGGCAGAAATCGCCGGTGAATACCTGCGCAAAGGTTCGCAGGTCTACATCGAAGGCAAACTGCAGACCCGCGAGTGGGAAAAAGACGGCATCAAGCGTTACACCACCGAAATCGTGGTGGACATGCAAGGCACCATGCAACTGCTGGGCGGCCGTCCACAGCAGGGCGACCAACAGGGCGGGGGCAATAACTACCAGCAGTCCGCTCCGACCCCACGCCAGCAGGCTCCGCGCCCGCAGCAGTCGGCTCCGCAACAGTCGCGCCAGGCACCGCCTCCACAGCAGGCCGCGCCACAGCCGGCTCCGGATTTCGACAGCTTTGATGACGATATCCCGTTCTAAGGTCCAAGGCTCGGAACGAGCAAAACCCCCGCAGGCGAAAGCCTCGGGGGTTTTTTAATGCCTGCAATCAGGCGTCCGTCGCGGCCGCTGTGACCACCATCTCCTTGAACCTGCGCAATACCGCTGAGCTGTCGCCAATACGCGTGGCCAAATGCAACGGCGCCACCAGGCTCTGGCACTCGGTCAGCTCGCGATAAACAATGCCATCGCCGCGCAGCCGCTGCATGGAGGCGGGCACGATGGAGACGCCAAGCCCCGCAGCCACGAGGCTCAAGGTCGCTGTCATGCGTGGCGCCTCCTGCACCACCTGCGGGCTGAACCCCGCTTCACGGCAGGCCACCAGAATGGCGTCATACAAACCCAGCCCCACGCGACGGCGATAGAGCACGAAGACTTCATCCGCCAGCGCCGCCAAGGGTAGGGGGCCTCCAGCGTCGAGTGCCAGCGGGTGATCAGTCGGCAGCGCCAGCAGCATCGGCTCCACCAGGATCGGTTCGTCCTGCAACTGTTGCGTGCCACTGAGCGGTGAGCGGATAAACGCGGCATCCAGTTTTTCCTGCACCAGCGCGTCCAGCAGTTCGCCGGTTCCCGCTTCTTCCAGTACCACCGAGACCCCCACAAAGGCCTCGCGAAACCGCCGCAGCACGCTGGGCACAAACGGGTGCAACGCCGCCGAGCTGGTAAAGCCGATAGCGAGTCGGCCCCGTTCACCCCGGGCGGCACGGCGCACCACGTCGGCCATACCCTCGGCCCGCGCCAGGATGTCACGCGCCTCGTCCAGCAACGCGAGGCCGGCAGTGGTTGGGCGCACGCCGCGGGGCAGGCGCTCCATCAACACCACACCCAATTGCGTTTCAAGACTCTGCAGCAAGCGCGTCAAGGGTGGTTGTTGCATGCCCAGGCGTTCCGCAGCGCGAGTGATGTAGCCTTCCTCGGCAATAGCCACGAAGGCTTTAAGCTGGCGAAGCTCCAACATAAGGATACTTTCAAGGTATGGGAGTTTGCCAATCCTGGCATTTGTTCTCATGGCTCACAAGACTTAGGCTGTGGTCACCGCTAACAAAGAAGGAAAGCCGCGATGACCTGGTCTGCCAAGCAATACACGATGTTTGAACAGCAACGCACCCGCCCGGTCCGTGACTTGGTCGCGGCCATTCCCAATACCGATGTGCGTAGCGCCGTCGACCTGGGGTGCGGCCCTGGCAATTCCACTGAAGTGTTGGCCGAGCGTTTCCCGCAGGCGCACGTTACGGGCATGGACAGCTCCGACGACATGCTGGTCGACGCCCGCAAGCGTTTGCCGAAACTGAGTTTCGAGCTGGCAGACATCGCCGCCTGGAACCCAGGCCAGAAGTTCGATGTGATCCTCGCCAACGCGTCCCTGCAATGGCTACCTGACCACGCCACGCTTTATCCGCATCTGCTCGACCAGCTGACACCTGGCGGCACCCTCGCCGTACAAACCCCGGACAACCTTGACGAACCGGCCCACCGGCTGGCCCGCGAAGTGGCGGCAGATGGCCCGTGGGCGGCCAAGATCGGTGCGGTCAAACACAATGAGCGGCACACCGCGAGTTACTACTACGAGCTGCTGAGCAAACATTGCAGCACCGTCGACGTGTGGCGCACCACCTATCAACACCCGCTGGCCGATCACGGGGCGGTGGTGGAGTGGTTCAAGGCTTCTGCGTTGCGGCCGTTTCTTGCACCGTTGACCGATAGCGAAAAAGCCGCATTCCTACAGCAATACCAGGCGCGTATTACCCAGGCTTACCCGGCCCTGGCTGACGGCACTGTATTACTGCCTTTTCCGCGTCTGTTCATCATCGCAACCCGCTGAGGGCCGCAAACAAGCGGTGGTCATTGCGCCGCCGCTTGCGCCTTCAAGTATTCATCCGTCGACACCACGCTGGCGTACCCAAAGGCCAGCGATGCCATATAAGCGCCATGCACCTGCGCCGCCGCAATCACCTGGCCATTGAATACCTGGTCGCGGGTCGCGCAGGCGTCATGAATCAGCGTGACCTGGTAGCCCAGGTCTGCCGCAGCCCGCACCACGGCGTCGATGCACATATGGCTCATGTTGCCGACCACCACCACGTCAGTGATGGCGCGTTGTTCCAGCACGGTGCGCAGGTTTGTCCCGCGAAACGCGTTCACAAAGTGTTTAAGCACCACCGGCTCATTACCCTCGTTGAGTACCTTGGCATGCAGGTGCGCGCCCTCGGAGCCTGGCGTGAAGAAGGGCGCGTCTTCGCTGGTGAACTCATGGCGCACATGGACAACGGCGTTGCCCGCCTGGCGAAACGCCTGCAGCACCTGCGCGGCCTTGTCCGCCGCGGCTTCCACGCCATCGAGCGGCCACTTGCCCTCGGGGAAGTAATCGTTCTGGATATCGATGAGGATGAGCGCTTGCTTGGCCATGGGTGTCCTTATGATGGTTGGCAGTGCCTTGCATCTTAGCTGGCCCGTCGCCATCCACGCAGCTGCTTTGATGGAGGCGTCGTGCAGAACACCGTCCGTTTAAACCCCTGTCGTGCAGAATAAAACAGGCCTAGTGCCATCGCTGTGTCAGTAACTGTTTGATTTAACGGCCATCCTCCCCAGCCTTGCCTTGGCGTGATCCATGCAACCGTCCTTGCACACACATGGCAGGATCGCCAAGGGGGACGCATGACCCCGATTCAACGCAAAAAACGCGTAGTCGCCCACTCCCCAAGAGAAGGGGCGCCGCAGCATGAAGTCGAAACCAATCGCGCCCTCGCGCGCTGGCTGGCGCAGATCCTTGGGCTAAAATTCGGCGGCAGCTATGACCCGCAGTTACACGCCGGCCTCGACTTGTATGTGTTACCCACCCAAACCCTGGTCGGCCCCGCTCAAGCGCGACCGCTTAATATCAAAGGGCCGGAAGATCTGTGGGGCGGTTATGTCGATCACGCATTCATCTGTACCAAAGCGATCACCCACGGCCTGCTGAGTCCTGACGCCACGGCGCCTGAAGGCTGGTCGCCAGCGTTCTGTGAGCGTGTGCGCACGGTTGTTCTCGACGGGCTCAGCGTGTTTGCCCTTGAAGACGCATTGCCTGCCGCCAAGCGCTTGCTCTACAGCGGGCCGATTCGCGTGAAACCGGTGCATGCCTGTGCCGGACGCGGCCAGGAAGTTATCCACAGCCTCGACGCATTCGAGGCTTTGCTGGCGCGACCCGAAGCGGCGCAGCTGTTCAACGACGGCGTAGTGCTGGAGCAGGATCTGCACGACGTCACCACCCACAGTGTGGGCCAGAGCTTTATCGGCGATCACGTGATCAGCTACTGCGGCGAGCAATTTCTCACCCAGGACGGGCACGGCGAAGAGGTTTACGGCGGCTCGACCTTGCTGGTGGTGCCCGGTGGCTATGAAGATCTGCTTGAGCTCGATTTGCCCGACGATGTGCGCGAAGCCATCCAACAAGCCCAGGTCTTCGACAGTGCCGCCGATGAGGCCTACCCTGGTTTCTATGCCTCGCGGCGCAATTACGACATTGCCCAAGGCCTGGACAGTGACGGCCAACGCCGTAGTGGCGTGCTCGAACAATCCTGGCGCATGGGTGGGGCCAGCAGCGCGGAAGTCGCCGCGCTGCAAAGCTTTATCAATAACCCCGGCCTGCGGGCGATTCATGTGTCCTCGGTAGAGACCTATGTGGACCAACCGCTGCCGGCGCACGCTATTGAGGTGTATCGCGGCCCGGCCGAAAACAGCGACTTTCTTCTCAAGTATGTGACGGTTAAATCTTATGACGGCTAGAAGCGAAAGCATTGCGATCGATATCGACGACGAACAGATGATCGGCACCTTCCTGAGTCCAAAATCCAAAGTCCCCGGCGTTTTGTTTGTGCACGGCTGGGGCGGCAGCCAGGAACGAGATCTTGAGCGCGCCAAGGGCATCGCCGGTTTAGGCTGCGTATGCCTGACTTTCGACCTGCGCGGCCACGCCGGCACCGGCATTCCCTTGTCCCGCGTCACCCGTGAAGACAACCTGCGCGATTTGCTGGCGGCCTATGATCGGCTGCTCTCACACCCCGCCATCGACACCTCGGCCGTGGCCGTGGTGGGCACCAGTTATGGCGGCTATCTGGCGGCGATTCTCACTTCATTGCGGCCGGTACGCTGGTTGGCGCTGCGCGTGCCGGCGTTGTATCGCGACCAGGAGTGGCTCAAGCCCAAGCGCGACCTGGATAAGGCCGACCTGATGGATTACCGCAGCACCCTGGTGCACGCCGAGACCAATCGCGCCCTGCATGCCTGCGCCAAGTTCAGCGGCGATGTGCTGATCGTCGAGTCGGAAACCGACGACCACGTACCCCATGCCACCATCATGAGTTACCGCGCGGCCTGCCAGAACACCCATTCGCTGACCCATCGGATCATCGATGGCGCCGATCATTCGTTGAGCGACCCGGTGTCGCAGCAGGCCTACACCTCGATCCTGGTGGACTGGATTACCGAGATGGTGGTGGGGGAGCGGTTGAGCATTATTCAGTCACGATAGTGGGGTGCCCTTTAGGGCCTCATCGCGGGCAAGCCCGGCTCCCACACTTGGAATGTATTGCAACCTGTGGGAGCGGGCTTGCCCGCGATGGCGATCGAACTGCCGACACCGTTCACGCCGGTGTTTTCTTGACCCGCAACGCCTTGGCCTTGGCCTCCACCGCCAGGTACATCACCACCGCCACCAACAGCGGCAAAATAAAATAGATCGCCCGGTAGGCAATCAGCCCTGCAAGCAAACTGCCCCGCGACGCCTCATGCTGCATCAGCCCGATAAACACTGCTTCCAGCACACCGAGCCCGGCCGGGATATGGGTGATCACCCCGGCAATCGCGCTGATCAGCAGCACGCCCAATACCAGCGGGTAGTCCAGCTTGGCGGGCAGCAACGTAAAGATCACCGCCGCCATCAACGACCAATTCAACGCACCGAGTGCCAGTTGCAAACAAGCCATGCGCAACGACGGCAAGTTGATCTCGATGCCTTTGATCGACCACGCGCGTTTCTTTGCAAACTGGCAGGCCGCCAGATAACCCAGGCTGGCCAGCACCAACACCACGCCAATGCCTTGCAACGCGCCGCTGCTGACCTTCCAGCCCGGCGGCATGGTCACCAGCCCACTGCTGAATACCCCTCCGGCCACAGCCATATAGCCAAACCAGTTGGTGGCCAGGCTCAGCCCAAGAATCTTGGCGATATTGCTGGTGCTCACCCCGAGCCGCGAGTACAGCCGATAGCGCATGGCAATGCCGCCGACCCACGCGCTCAGGTTGAGGTTAAAGGCGTAGCTGATGATCCCGACCGGCAGGATCTGCTTCCAACGCAAATCCTGGCGAATGTAGGTGCGGCCTATCAGGTCGAAGCTGGCGTAGACAAGAAAGCTGCAGAGCGTCAGCCCACCGGCGATCAACAGCGTGCGCAGCTTGAAGGCCGCCAGCGTTTGCAGCACTTCGCTCCAGTCGATGCGCCGTGCGAGCAGGGTGAACAGCACAATCAGCAGCAGAAAAAACGCGAACGTCAGCGGTTTCTTCCAGCGCTTGAACCGCGAGCCGCCGCTTTCAGTGCTCATGGGCCTGGCTCTCGAATGGCTTGAGGCGCGGTTTGTGTGCTGGCAGCCAGCCCGTCAGCGCGGGGAAGTGCCGCATGACATGGAACACCAAAAAGCCCACGGTCAATCGCCATAACCACAGGCGCGGCTTGCGGTTTTCCGGCATGGTCCGGCAATGATTGCGCGCCAGTGTTTCCAGGCTTTCGTACAGCTGTTGATTGAACGCGCGATCACGAATCAGCACGTTGGCTTCCAGGTTCAGCGACAGGCTCAATGGGTCCAGGTTGCTCGAACCCACAGTGCTCCAGTCGTCATCCACCAAGGCCACTTTGCCATGCAACGGGCGCTGGCAATACTCGTGAATCACTACGCCATCCTTGAGCAAATAGTCATACAGCATGCGCGCGGCGAGCTTGGCCAGCAGCACATCGGGTTGGCCCTGCATGATCAGTTGCACCTGTACGCCACGTCGCGCGGCATTGCGGATTTCACGCAGCAGGCGATAGCCTGGGAAGAAGTAGGCGTTGGCAATCACCACGCGTTTTTGCGCCTTGCTCAAGGCGTGTATATAGGCCTCTTCGATATCATCGCGATGTTGCAGGTTATCGCGATAAATCAGGCGCACCAGGCCGTCGTCGGTGTGCGTCGGCCACAGCGATGGCCGTTGCTGGCGCCGTCGCCAGCCGCGTCGCGTGCGCACCTGGCGGCCACTTTGGGCGAGGGCGAAATGATGCAGGTCCGCCACGGCCGGGCCGCTTACCTGCACGGCATAATCCTGCTTGGCTTCGGGGCCGAAATCACCCAAGTGGTCGGCAGAAAAATTGATCCCGCCGATAAACGCCACGGCGGCGTCCACCACCACAATCTTGCGGTGCAGGCGACGGAACCAGTTGGTGCGAATGCCCACTATCTTCGCTGCCGGGTCAAACATTTGCACCGTCACCCCGGCCTCGGCCAGCTCACTGAGAAAGGCAGGGCTCAGTTCGCCGCAGCCAAAGCCATCGAGGCTGACGATCACCTTTACGCCACGCTGCGCCGCCTCAATCAGGATGCCTTGCAGCTCATTGCCAACCTTGTCTTCGAACAGAATAAAGGTCTCCAGCAAGATCTCCCGCTGCGCCCGGCGCATGGCCTCGAAGACGGCGGGAAAGTACGCCTCGCCGTTCTCCAGCAGCTCAATGCGGTTGCCCGGTTGCCAGCCGTAATCCAGGTCGCGGGCCTTGGCATCATCCGGTGGCTGGTCGGTGGCAATGTGTTCCACGGCGACATTCATAGTTCGATCTCCACCGACAGCGGCACGTGGTCTGACAGGTGAGACCAGGGCCGCGTCGTCAGCGCCCTGGGGTTATGCACCTTCAGGTTACGCACATAGATGCGATCCAAAGGCAGCAATGGCAGGCGCGCCGGAAAGGTGCGCGCCGGTTTGCCATGGGCTTCGATAAACACTTCCCTGAGCCCGCTTTGGCTCAGGTCGGCCTTGTGGCGCCAGTCATTGAAATCACCGGCGACGATCAGCGCCGCGTCAGCCGGAATCTCGGCAATGCGCTGCTCCAGCAAACGCAATTGCTGCTGGCGATGCACCTCGCGCAGGCCCAGGTGCATGCAGATCGCATGCACCTCTTGGCCGCTGCCCGGCAAGCGCAGCACGCAATGCAGCAGGCCACGGCTTTCATGGCCGCTCTGGGAGATGTCGAGGTTGTCGTAGCGGATGATCTGGAATTTGGACAGCAGCGCGTTGCCGTGGTCGCCATGCGGGTAGACCGCGTTGCGGCCGTAGGCGAACTGCGGCCAGATGCTGTCGGCGAGGAACTCATACTGCGGCATCTTCGGCCAGTCGCTGTAACGCTGCGGGTGCCGCTCATGGGTGCCGTGGATTTCCTGCAGGAACACCATGTCGGCGCCCACGCTGCGCACCGCCTCACGCAACTCGGGCAGGATGAAGCGTCGGTTCAACGCGGTGAAACCCTTATGGATATTCACCGTCAGCACGGTGAAGCGGGTGATGGCGGTGCTGGGCGTAACGGGCACCCAGTCGGCAATCGCAGCCATGATCGCTCCTGTGGATAAGTAAAGGGTGAAGCCTGTTTTATTGGCTGATGTTATTGGCTGACTGCGGGTGTTGACGGAAAGTTTCGAGTGACCTACAGGCGGTGCTGTTAACCGATCGTTCCCACGCCCCGCGTGGTAACGCAGCCCGGGACGCTCCGCGTCCCATGGACGCAGAGCGTGGGAACGATCAGCGCTCAAACCCGTCAGTTCCTTACAGACCCTGCTGAAGGAGCCCGGTGTTTTGCTGAATCTAAAAACTGCATTACTGCTCGTCGCGCTGTTGATGTGTGGCAATGGCGCGCTGCAAGCCGCGGCCGCGGCGCCTGCGGCAGCTGAGGCTCCCGCCAAGCCGGAGTTGTTGGTCGAAGGTGGCCTGCTCGGCGCCATCAGCTCCAGCATTGACGATGTGCAAGACAAACTCGACCTCAACCAGAACCTCATCGACGCCTGGCGCCTGCGCGCCGACCGTGCGGCGGTTGAGGTCGGGCGGCTGGTCGATCAAACCGCGCAACGTTCGCCGTGGAGCGTGGCCGGTGACTTCCTGCTGCTGTCCGGGGTGTGGGTCGGCGCCTTTGCGGCACTCACGCTGCTCGGGCGCTTTAGCGTGCAACGCCTCGGTCGGCGGCGTTTCGTTGCACAGCGCGAGCGTCTGCGGGGCGTTCTTGGCTACGTGGTGCCCTACACGATTCCAGCCCTGATCTGCCTGCCGCTGACGCTTTACGTCAGCCACTTTTTACCCAGCTCCATAGGCCGTGCGCTGGCGCTGTGTTTTGCCTATGCCACCAGCAGCGGCATCTTCTCCACGTCGATGCTGTTGTGCGTCATCGTCATGTTCAACGTCGGCCACAAACGCCCGGCCGTGCAGATTATTCGCAACTATTGCCCCAAGCCGCTGTTCCTGATCGGCTTTCTCGCCGCTCTCAGCGATGCCCTGACCAGCCCGCAGATCGCGCGCCAGTTGGGCGGCAATATCACCAGCAGCATCGCAGTGTTTACCGGCCTGTTTGCAGCGGTGATTTTCGGCGTGCTGGTGGTGCGCCTGCGCCGTCCGGTCGCGCATCTGATCCGCAATCGGCCGCTGGCCCAGCGCCTCAAACACCCGGCGCTGCAGCAATCGCTGCGAGTGTTTTCCGGGCTGTGGTATTGGCCGATTCTGTTGATGGTGCTGGTCTCGGCGATCAACCTGATCGGCGCCGGCGACGATAACCAAAAGGCTTTGCGTTGCGCGCTGTTCACCACGATTCTGTTGATCGGTACGGTGTTTCTCAGCACGGTGTTGCAACACCTGTTCAAGTCCCGCAGCCAGGTGGCGATTCAGCGCAGCAGCGCCTACAAGGAACGCTTCCTGAGCCTGCTGCACGCGATATTGCGCATCGCCATGGCCATCGCGTTTATCGAAATTCTCGGGCGTATCTGGGGCATCTCGCTGTTCGAGTTTGCCCAGCGCAACTCGGTGGGGCGTGCGATCAGCGATTCCCTCAGCAGCATCGGCCTGATCCTGCTGGTGACCTGGCTGTTCTGGGTGGTGCTCGACACAGCAATCCAGGAGGCGTTGAAGCCGCCGGTCAACAAGCGCTCCAGTCGCCAGCCCAGCACGCGGGTCAAGACCATCCTGCCGTTGTTGCGCAATGCGGTGAAGATCGTGCTGGTGGTGATCTGCGCGATCACCACCATGGCCAACCTGGGCATCAATGTCGCACCTCTGCTGGCGGGTGCCGGTGTGGTCGGTCTGGCCATCGGTTTTGGCTCCCAGCAGTTGGTGCAGGACGTGATCACCGGCCTGTTCATCATCATTGAAGACACGCTGTCGATCGGCGATTGGGTAGTGCTCGACTCCGGCCATGCCGGCACCGTGGAAGGCCTGACCATCCGCACCCTGCGCCTGCGAGACGGCAAGGGGTTTGTGCACTCGGTGCCGTTCGGGCAGATCAAGGCGGTCACCAACCAGTCGCGGCAGTTTGCCTATGCGTTCTTCTCGGTGCAGTTCACCTACGACACCGACGTGGACAAGGCTGTGGAGCTGATCCGTGAGGCGGGGCAGTCGATCCGCGACGATGTGTTCCTCAAGTACAACCTGCAAGGTCCGCTGGAAGTGTTCGGGGTCGACAAGATGGACCTCAACGGCGTGGTGCTGACGGCGCAGTTCCGTACCGTGTCGGGCGGGCAATATGCTGTGAGCCGCGCGTTTAACCAACGCCTGAAAAAACTTGTGGATAACTGTGATGAGGTGCACTTCGCGCAAACTTATCCACAGCAGGTTTGGCTGCCCAAGCGTTCGGCGCATGTGGATGAGGCGGGTGAGGAGGTGCCGGGTGCGGTGGTGGTGACCGAGCAGCACAGGCCTCAATGATGTAATGAATGTTCCGGCCTCATCGCAGGCAAGCCAGCTCCCACCGTTGGAATGCATTCCCCTGTGGGAGCCGGGCTTGCCCGCGATGAGGCCGGCAAGGTCAACAGAGGGTTCAGCGCCTGATCAACTTCTCCTGCACCGCCTGCAAGTCCTCCTCCAGCAACACCTGCTGCTTACCCGCGACCATCACCGCCGCCGGCAAGCCATCGCGATACACAATCCGGTTACCACTCACCGCCGGCACTTTATCGCCCGGCAGCAAGGTGCCCACCAGGTTCAACGGGTCCGCTCCGCACACCGCGATCAAACTGCCGTCATGTGGGCGACGGCGTACCTCGCGTAACAGTGGAATCGCTTCCGGCAGCGCAAACTGTTCCCCCGCCAAACCACTCACAAACCGCCCGCCGCGAATCTCACCCCGCGCTTCCAGGCGATGGAAGGTGCGCAACAATTCGCGCCAGCTTGGCAGCCAGTCGGGCTCCCGCTCCAGCAACCGCCAGAACACCACGCCATAACGGCGCAGCAGGGTCATCGCCACATGCTCCAGGGTCTCGGCCGAATGCGAGCCGGCGGCGCTGGGCGAGCGGCGCAACAAGGCCCAGCGCCCGGCGTCGTCCATACCGCCAATAAACGCCCCGCGCCCACGCCGGCTACTGCGGGCCTGGCGTTTGCTGGCGGGCGTGGTCAAGGCTCGCAGCCCGGCAAAGCTGTCGGCATTCACCAGCCCTGCGCCCACCAGTTCCTGCAAGGCGGTTTCCAGTTCGCTGCGCAGCAGATGGGCTTCGTGCACCAGTTCGTCGAAAAACAGCGCGCCGTGTTCACGCAGCGCCAGGTGGACTTTTTGCGCCTTGGGCGACAGCGTGGTGCTGTCGGTCGGTTCGGTCAGCCCGCTCCACAACGGCACTTGGCTGCGCGGCAGCAACACCACCGGCGTACTGCGCAGTGCCAGGGCACCGGCCTTGTTGCTCAGGCGCGTCCATACCAGTTTGCCGCTGCGGCACAGCTCGTCGAGCCAGGTGGAGGAATAGTTCTTGAGCCGCGCACTGAGCAAGTCGCTGTCCCAGGCCGAGGTGGCGGCGGCGTAACCTTCGAACTGCCCGACAATCTGCGGCAACATTGCGCTGCCCTGGCCACGGGTGCCGTCGGACAGGTGCTGCCAATCGAACAGAAAGCGCATGAAGTCCTGCAGCGCCACCGGCTCGATTTCCCGGCGCAGACGCTTGACTGTGTAGCGATGGATACGCGCGAGCAAATGCCGCTCGCACCATTGTTCCTGGGTGGCGCCGGGGCTGAAATGGCCGCGCAGCACATAGCCTTCCTGCTCCAGACGCGCGAGTGCCTGGCTGATATCCGCGACCGGCAGCGCCAACGGCGTGGCGATCTCGACCAGGCTCAATGGGCCGAAACCGCCGAGGCGCGCGCGCAGCACTTCGGCCAGTGCATCGTCAAAGGTCCAGGGCTCATCGAAGCCCGGCAACAACGGCAAGTCATTCGGATAGATCGCTTGCAGGCAACTCAGGCGTTCCACCGCTACCCACAGGCCATTGTCCAGTTGATGGGCGCGCCCGCCCTTGGCCAAGGCATGCAACCACTCGGCCCATTGCGGCGTGACTTCGTTGTCGGCGATACAGGCCAGGCTCATCAGCGCTTCATGCATTTCATCCAGGCCATTGGGCGCGGGCCAGGCTTCTTCACGCACGCCGGCAATGGCCTCGGCGTCCAGCGCGCCGAGGTCGTCGGTACTGCGAGGGTCGCTCCAGCGACGGTTGAGCACGGCCTGGGTGCGGCGTTCCTCCAGCGGTGCGTCGTCGAGAAAAGTGTAGGGCCGCGCGCTGAGAATTTCGGCGGCCATGGGCGAGGGCGCAGGCAGGTCGCGGCTGATCAGGCGCACTTCGCCGCGCTCCATGCGCCGCAACAGCGTCAGCCAACCTTCGCTGTCCATGGCTTCGTGCAGGCAGTCGTCGAGGGTTTGCTCAACCAGCGGGTGTTCGGGTACTTCGCGTTCACCGGCGAGGTTTTCCAGGCAGGCAATCTGGTCGGGAAACACGCTGGCGATCAGGTCTTCGCTTTTCATGCGCTGGATCTGCGGCGCCACCTTGCGCCCGCCGGTGTAGCGCGGCAACGCCAGGGCCACACCGGCATTCCAGCGCCAGCGCACGCCAAACAGCGGTGCATCCAATACGGCCTGAATCAGCAGGTGTTCGGCGCTGTTGCTGTTCACATAGCGCCACACTTCATCCAGCTCAAAACTGTGGCTGGTGGACAGCGACAGCACGATTGCATTCTCACTGGCGGCTGCCTGCAATTCAAAGTTGAACGTGCGGCAAAAACGCTTGCGCAGCGCCAGGCCCCACGCACGGTTGATGCGGCTGCCGAACGGCGTGTGGATGATCAACTGAGTGCCGCCGGACTCATCGAAAAACCGTTCCATGATCAATGTGTCCTGGGACGGTAATGCGCTCAGCGCCAGGCGCGCACGGGCCAGGTAATCAAGGATCTGCTCGGCGCTGGCGCGGTTCAGGCCAAGGCTGGCGGTGAGCCAGTCTTGCGCGGGTTGCAGGTCACCGGGCTTGGTGCTGAGCAGAGCGTCCAACTGCCCCTGAAAACGTGCGACTGCCGCCGACAACTCGTTGCTGCGCCCCGGTGCTTCACCCAGCCAGAAGGGGATGGTCGGCGGCTGGCCGTGGGCATCTTCGACGCGCACCTTGCCGCTTTCTACCTGCAGGATTCTATAGGACGTATTACCGAGCTGAAAGATATCCCCGGCGATGCTCTCCACCGCGAAGTCTTCGTTGACGCTGCCGATGTTCAGGCTCTGAGGCTCCAGCAATACGCTGTAGTCGGCGTTGTCGGGGATGGTGCCACCGCTGGTCACGGCGGTGAGTTTGGCGCCACGGCGGGCGCGCAGGGTGTGGGTCACGGCGTCACGGTGCAGGTAGGCACTGCGGATGCCCTGGCGGCCGTTATAGCCGTCGGCGAGCATGTGCAGCAGCGCCTGGTAGTGGCGTTCATCGAGTGCGGCGTAGGGTGAGGCGCGACGGATGAGGTCCAGCAATGCCTGTTCCGGCCATTCGCGGGCGCTGACTTCGGCGATGATTTGTTGGGCCAGCACGTCCAGCGGGGCGATGGGGATGTGCAAGGTGTCCAGTTCGCCGCGCCGCACGCAGTCGAGCAGGGCGGCGCATTCGATCAAATCATCACGGGTGGTGGCGAACAGTCGCCCCTTGGGCGTGCCGCCGACCTGGTGACCGGAACGCCCGACCCTTTGCAGAAAACCGTTGATGGAACCGGGCGAGCCGATCTGGCACACCAGGTCGACCTCACCGATATCAATCCCCAACTCCAGCGACGCGGTGGCGATCAGCACTTGCAGTTCACCGGTCTTGAGCCGTTGCTCGGCGTCCAGGCGCAGCTCTTTGGCCAGGCTGCCGTGGTGCGCGGCCACAGCGGTCTTGCCCAAACGCTCGCTCAAGTGCCGGGCCAAGCGTTCGGCCAGGCGCCGGGTGTTGACAAACACCAGCGTAGTGCGGTGTTCGCGGGCCAGCGTGGCGAGGCGGTCGTAGACCAATTCCCACACATCGTTGGCCATCACCGCCGAGAGCGGCACTGGTGGTACTTCGATATCCAGGTCGCGGGGGCGCGCGTGGCCGATATCGACGATGGCGCACTCACGCCCGCTGCCGACCAAAAATCGCGACACCGCCTCGATAGGCTTTTGCGTGGCCGACAGGCCGACGCGGGTCAATGGCTCGCTGCATAACCCTTGCAGGCGCTCCAGGCTCAGAGCTAGGTGGCTGCCGCGCTTGCCGGCGGCGATGGCGTGGATTTCGTCGACGATCACCGTGCGCGTGCTGGCCAGCATCTGCCGACCGGAGTCCGAGCCCAGCAGCACGTAGAGGGATTCCGGCGTGGTGACGAGGATATGTGGCGGCCGTTTGCGCATGAGTGCGCGGTCTTTTTGCGGGGTGTCGCCGGTACGCACGGCGGTGCGGATAGTCAGCGGTGGCAAACCCAGCGCCTGTAATTGCGCGGTGATGCCGGCCAGCGGGTTTTGCAGGTTGATCTGGATATCGTTGGACAGCGCCTTGAGCGGCGACACGTACACCACCAGCGTTTCGTCCGGCAGTTGACCGCCGTTGGCCAGGCCTTGGTGGACCAGGTCATCGAGCACCGCCAGGAACGCAGTCAGGGTCTTGCCGGAGCCTGTGGGCGCGGCGATCAAGGTTGAGCGGCGTTGGCGGATCAGCGGCCACGCCTGGGCCTGGGCGCCGGTCACCGAGGGAAAGGTGTTGCCGAACCAGGCACTGACGGCGGGGTGGAAGCCGTCCAATACCGTGTCGGTTGATTCAGGAAGGTTCATCTATTGATTGATACTGCCCATGCCAACAAGTTGCAATCAGGTACTTTGTCCGTGACGGTTGCGCTACAAACCCGCAAAATGCAACGATTCTGGCAACAACCTACGGCAAGGCGCACACGCCTGCCGATAATAACCATCGTTCCAAACAGACCGGGCCTGCTCAATCTATGCGAATGCGCCTTATGTTACTGGGCGGCGGGAATGCCCTCGGGCAGGCGCTGATTCGCCTCGGTGCAGAGGAAGACATCGGTTTCCTCGCACCTAAACCGCCCCAAGACGGCTGGGATGCCGCGAGCCTCACCCAATTGCTCGACGACACCCGTCCCGATGCGCTGATCAACCTCGCCTACTATTTCGACTGGTTCCAGGCCGAAGCGGTCAGCGAAACACGTTTGGCCGCCCAGGAGTTCGCCATCGAACGCCTGGCCGAACTGTGCCAGCACCACAACATCACCTTGCTGCAACCGTCCAGCTACCGCGTGTTCGATGGCTCCCGCGCCACCGCCTACAGCGAAAAAGACGAGCCGGTGCCCCTGGGCCTGCGCGGTCAGGCGTTATGGCGGATCGAGCAGAGCGTGCGCGCCACTTGCCCGCAACATGTGCTGCTGCGCTTTGGCTGGCTGCTGGATGACAGTGTCGATGGCACCCTCGGGCGCTTCCTGGCCCGTGCCGAGAAGCCGGATGAATTGCTGATGGCCGATGACCGGCGCGGCAACCCGACGCCGGTGGACGACGCGGCGCGGGTGATCATTTCGGTGCTCAAGCAACTCGATTGCGCGGCGCCGCTGTGGGGCACCTATCACTACGCCGGCCACGAAGCGACCACGCCGTTGGCGCTGGGCCAGGCGATCCTTACCGAAGCGCGCAATTTCCATCCGCTGGCGATCGAATCTCCCACCGCCCAGGCCCACGCGGCCCGGCCGGATGCGGCGGACGAGCCGCAGCACGCGGTGCTGGCCTGCAAGAAAATCCTCCACACCTTCGGCATCAAACCACGGGCGTGGCGGGCGGGGTTGCCGGCGTTGCTGGATCGGTTCTACCGACATAGCTGAAGGCAACACAAAAAAATGTGGGAGCTGGGCTTGTGTGGGAGCTGGCTTGCCTGCGATAGCATCACCCCGGTATCACTGATACACCGAGGTGCCTGTATCGCGGGCAAGCCCGACTCCCACACAAGCCCAGCTCCCACATTGGCATATGCCGTGTTGTTTAGAACTTGTAACCAATACCCACCATGTAAACCATCGGGTCAACATCCACATTGACCTTGGCGCGTGTGCCTTGGCCCAGCGCATTGTTATCCACAGTCGCCTTGGTGCTGATGTCGATGTAACGCGCCTGGGCGTTGATCATCCACTTGTCGTTGATCATGTAGTCGGCGCCGATCTGCGCGGCCCAGCCCCAGGAGTTTTCAGCCTTGAAGTTGCTGAAGCCAGCTTGTTCGGCGCGGCTGCCAACGTGCTCGTCGTAGATCCAGGTGTAGTTGATACCGGCGCCTACATACGGCTGGAACGCGGACTTGTTGTCCAGCGGGTAGTACACGACGCTCAAGGTCGGCGGCAGGTGCTTGAGCGTACCGAGCTTGCCGTTGGCGGCGCCCAGGGCGGTGTTCTTGATCTTCACGTCATGCTCGAACGGCGTGGCGGCCAGCAGTTCGATACCGATGTGGTTGGTGATCATGTAGGCGAAGTTGAGGCCCAGTTGGGTGTCGCTGCTCATGGTCGCCTTGCCGCCCAGGTTGGTGCCGGCCAATGGCCCCTGGTCAACCTTCACATGGCCACTGTCTGCTTTCGGGTTCACGGTGATTGCACCGGCACGAATCAGAATGTCACCCGCTTCGTGAGCGTGTGCGACAGGGGCGGCGAGGGCAAGCGCGAAGAGGGACGCGCCGAGCAGAGACTTGTTCATGGGAGCTCCAAAAGGACGTTTAAAAGTTGTACGTCCAATGGTAAAGATCGTTCCGTTCGATCTTTTGACTCAGCTCAATGAAAGCTCGATCAGCGTTACTCCTGCAGTTCGTAGACGTAAATCTTCTCGGCATCCATCTGGTAACCGGCGTCGGCCAGCTCACTGGAAGACGGCTTGACCTGCATCGCACCTTCGATCCAATACGGCTGATACAGCTCATCAAGCTTCACGCCGACTTCGCTTTTTACATGCACGATCTGGTTCGACGGCGGCGGCGGTACGTGGATGCACGCGCCGAAATACGGCACCAGCAAAAACTCGGTGGTGCGGCCTTCTTCGCTGACTTCCAGCGGCACGATATAGCCCGGCAAACGGATGTGCTTGCCGTTCAGGCTCTGCACCACCGGCGCGTTGGGCAGTTCCTGTTTGGCCGCAGGCGCCGCTTCCACCGAGAGCGCATCAGCCATGTTCGACAGGTCGTGCAGCGGTTTCATATTGGGGATTTCCGGCGGCGCGTCCGGTGGAATCATTTCCTGCCACGACAGGTCCTTGGGCTGCTCGTCGGCCCAGGCGGGCACCACCACCAGCAGCAACAGCGCAAACAGGGCACGACGCATCGACTGCTTCCTCATAAACGTATGGACAGGCCATCGGCCAACGATTGCCGATAGGCGCGCCACGCGGGCACGCTGCCCATCAACAGCGCGGCGGCCAGGATACCGGCGAGCAAGGTCCATTCATATTCACTCGGCCACGACATCGGCAGGTCCAGGCCGTAGTTGGCCTGCAAATACCCGCGCGACGCGGCGATGCACACGTACAGCAGACCCACGCCCGCCACGACGCCCGACAAAGCCAGCGCGAAGGCTTCGAAGATCAGCAGTGTCGCAATGTGCCACGGCCGTGCGCCCACCGAGCGCAAAATCGCCATCTCGCGGCGGCGTTCATTGAGGCTGGTGAGGATCGCCGTAAGCATACCGATCAAGCCCGTCAGTACCACGAACAGCGAGATCACGAACAGCGCTTTTTCGGCCGTGCCCATCATGCTCCACAGCTCTTGCAGCGCCACGCCCGGCAGGATCGCCAGCATCGGCTCGCCTCGGAATTCATTGATCTCGCGTTGCAGCGCGAAGGTGGAAATCTTGTTGTTCAGGCCGAGCATAAACGCAGTGATCGCTTGCGGCGTGAGGTCCATGTTGCGTGCCTGGTCGGCACTGATACGGCCTTTGCCCTGGGCCGGCACGCCGTTGTGCCAGTCGATATGGATCGCCTCCATACCGCCGAGGCTGATGTGCAGCGTGCGGTCCACCGGCGTGCCGGTGCGCTTGAGAATGCCGACCACGGTAAACGGTTTATCGTCGTGTTTGACCAGGCTAACCACTGCTACACCGTGGGCCAGCACCAGCTTGTCGCCGAGCTTGTAGTGCAGCGCATCCGCCACTTCGGCGCCGAGCACCACTTCGAATGGGTCAGTGGCGAAAGCACGGCCGCTGGCCAGTTCGAGGTTCTGCTTGCGGCCATATTGGTAATGCTCGAAGTAGGACGCGTTGGTGCCCATCACCCGATAGCCACGGTGCGAGTCGCCGAGGGAAATCGGGATCGCCCATTTCACCTGCGGGCTGGCGGCGAAGTGCTCGAAGCTGTCCCAACGGATGTTATTGGTGGCGTTGCCGATGCGGAATACCGAGTACAGCAGCAAGTTGACCGAGCCGGAACGGGCGCCGACGATCAGGTCAGTGCCGCTGATGGTGCTGGCGAAACTGTTGCGCGCTTCCACACGCACGCGTTCCACGGCGAGCAACAGGCACACCGAAAGCGCGATGGCGAAGGCGGTGAGGATCGCGGTAAAGCGGCGGTTAGCCAGGCTGGCCATGGCTAGACGGAACAAATACATCTCAAACCTCTGCGGGCGTGGCGGCGCGATTGAGTTCGGCCAGCGACAGGTGGCGGTCGAACAGCGGCGCGAGGCTCTGGTCATGGCTGACAAACAACAGGCTGGCACCGGCTTCGCGGCATTCGGCAAACAACAGCCGGATAAACGCTTCGCGGGCGTCGTAATCGAGGGCCGAGGTGGGTTCGTCGGCGATCACCAGTTCCGGTTGGCCGATCAAGGCGCGGGCGGCGGCAACGCGTTGTTGCTGGCCGATGGACAGCGAGTCGGCACGGCGTTCCAGCAGGTCTTTGTCCTTCAAGCCCAAATGCGCCAGCAAGGTCGCGGCGGCCTGGTCGACGCTGCCGTGACGCTGAGTCGCCCGCTGCGCACGCAGCCTGGAAAAGTGACACGGCAGTTCGACGTTCTCGCGCACTGAGAGAAACGGCAGCAGGTTGAATTGCTGAAAAATATAGCCGGTGTGATCGACGCGGAAGCGGTCGCGGGCACCGGCCGAGAGTTCGGTCAGCTCCTGGCCGAGCAGGCGAATGCTGCCACGGCTGGGTTTCTGTACGCCGCCCAACAGCCCGAGCAAGGTGGTTTTGCCACTGCCGCTCGGGCCTTTGAGAAACAAAGTTTCCCCCGCTTCCAGGCGGAACGCGGGGATATCCAGCAACTGCGGGTGGCCGGGCCAGTTGAAGCCCAGGTCAGACAGTTCGATCAGTGCTTGGGTCATAGGGCATCAGTGGTCTGGTTTGATTTGGATGATGGCACCGATCCCATGTGGGAGCTGGCTTGCCTGCGATGACGGCGGCACATTCAATATCGATGTGTCTGTTATACCGCTATCGCAGGCAAGCCAGCTCCCACATTGACCGTGTTTCAAATCAGAATTTCAGGGTGGCTGCGGCGGCCGTCGCTTCAACACCTTGCTGGCCACTTGGGCCGATCAGTTGTACCTGAATCTTCTGGGTGGCAGGGAAGGTCTTGAACACTTGGGTCAGGTCGAGGTTGCTCAGCGCGGTCGGCGTGGCGCAGGTGAACTGGTAGTGCGCGTGGATTTCGCTGTGGTCGTGATGATGTTCGTGGGCGGCAGCGCCTTTGCCGTCGGTGGCGTGGTCGTCATCGTCCTCATCATGGTCGGCTTCAGGCTTATCGCCAAACAACGGGCTGTTGAGTTCCTGGGTGCTGATCACACAACCGGCAGATTTGGGCAGCTTGAACAACGCCTGTGGGTTTTCCAGCTGCTTGCGTGCGGCGGCGACCTTGGCTTTGTCGGCAGGCGTGGTGGCCTTGTGTTCAAAGCCCACAAGGTTCATGGCCGGGCTGTCGAATTCCAGCTCAAGCGCCTGGCCGTCGAGTACCGCATTGAGGCGGCCGACACCATGTTCGTGGGCACCGAGGCTGCCGTGTTCATGCTCATGATCGTGTTCATCGGCGGCGTGGGCGATGGCCAGGGGCAGCAGGGCAAACGGCAAGGCAAGCAGCAGACGGCGCATGAGAAAGCTCCATAAGATGAAAGTTTTGTTATGTGATCTTATAACAATATTCGCGCCAGTTTGAACGCCCGCTTGGCGTTGCGCAAGTCGCGTGGGAGCATGCGGGTCGGAAAACTGCGGGAGTAAGAGCGATGTTGCGAATTCGTGGAACCGTCGGTGACTTGCCGGTGGATTTGACCCTGGAACTCGATGACGGCGATTGGGCGCGCCTGGGCGAGCACTTGCAGGCAACACCGGCGCCGGGTGCGCCCGCTGTTGCGCCGGTCAAACACAACGATGATTTGTGGCAGAACGCCCAGGATCTGTTGCGCAAGGCCGGGCAACTCAATGGGCTTGAGTTGCTTGATCAGCTTGAAGGCTTGGCCGGTGATGCAGCCTCAGGCAAACGCCTGCTGGTACGGCTGCGCCACAGTGCCAGTGTGAAAGTGGCCAGCGGCGGGGATACGCCGCTGTACAGCTGGATCGGCGATTAATACAGCGCGGCGAACAACTTGCGACGGTACACCGTGACCAGCGGGTGGTCATTGCCCAGCAGTTCGAACACCTGCAGCAACGTCTTGTGCGGCAGGCCTTCGCTGTAGCTGCGGTTGCGGATAAACAGCTTGAGCAGGCCTTCCAGCGCGGCGTCGTATTGCTGCCGCGCCAGTTGCTGAATCGCCAGCTGATAGGCTGCTTCATCGTCCTGCGGGTCTTGCGCCAGGCGGCTTTTCAAGTCGGCGGCATCCGGCAGGTCGGCGGCCTGGCGCAGGAAGGTGATTTGCGCCTTGGCGCCGGCGAGGGCGGCTTTGTGGTCGTCGCTTTTCACCGCGTCGAGCACGGTTTGGGCTTCGCTCAGTTCGCCGCGTTCGGCCAGGCAGCGTGCATACAGAATCAGCGCGCCAGCATTGGTGTTGTCCTCGCCCAGCAGCGCCACCAGCACGGCCTCTGCATCGCTGATACGGCCTTCGGCAAACAACGCCTGGGCCTGTTCCAGCGGGTCAGCCGCCTTCGGTGGCGGCATCTTCACGTGGGGCTCGAGCATCGCTCGCACGGCCGACTCCGGTTGTGCCCCGGCAAATCCATCCACCGGCTGGCCGTCCTTGAACAGCACCACCGTGGGCAGGCTTTGAATGCCAAAACGCGCGACGATGTCCTGCTCGGCCTCGCAATCGACCTTGGCCAGCAGCAACTCGCCCTGATAACTCTCGGCAATTTTCGCCAGCATCGGCATCAATGCCTTGCACGGCGCGCACCACTCGGCCCAGAAATCCACCAGCACGGGTTTTTCGAATGAGTTCTGAATCACTGCCTGGTCGAACGTAGCAGTGGTGGCGTCGAAGATGTACGGCGTGGGCTCACTCATGGGGCGTCTCGAATAAAGCGGGAATGGGGCAACTATAAGGGCTGGCGAGGTTGGCTGAAAGCATGATGAGTTCAAGCCAGCCCCTACTGGAGAATGCGCTCCACTGTGGCGAGCAGGCTTGCCCTGCGTTGGGCTGCGAAGCAGCCCCAAACCCAGTCGCTGAGTTCTTTCAGGAAAAATGCAGTGCCTTTACTGGGGCCGCTTCGCAGCCCAACGCAGGCGGTGCGACGATTCGACAAGCCTGCTCGCCACAACAGCCCACTTACAACAGACTTCGTGTTAGCCGGTTGTGTAGATACCTATGCCGCAATGGCCTCAAGCGCGCCGCGAATGGTACAGGCTCACTTTGCGAAACTCCCAAGGCTCGGCCAGGTCCGGCAGCGTCAGCGCATCGAGGATGTCCAGGCGCTGATACGCCGGGTGCTGGAAGTCGCGCACCCGGGAGTCGGCCACCAGCGCTTCATGGCCACGCGTCAGGAAGTGGTCGAGCAGCGGCAGGTTGGCACGGTCGTAGAGTACGTCGGCCACCAGGATCAGGTCGAAGCGGTCGGCCTCGGCAAAAAAGTCGGCTGAATAACTCAGCGCTACACCATTGAGTTCGGCGTTTGCCCGGCAAGCGGCCAAAGCCAGCGGGTCGAGGTCGCAGGCCACCACTTCCAGCGCGCCCGCTTTAGCCGCAGCAATCGCAGCCACACCGGAACCTGCGCCAAAATCCAGCACGCGTTTGCCCGCCACCCACTCGGGATTCGCTGCCAGGTAGCGCGCCAGTGCCAAACCGCTGGCCCAGCAAAAACTCCAGTACGGCGGTTCATGCAGGATGCGCCGGGTCTCTTCCTGGCTGAAGGCACGGTCCATGTTGCCTGCGTCCAGCAGCCACAACGACAGCTCGGTGCCCGGCAGCGGGCAGGGCACCAGTTGTGCGTCGCCGATCAGTTCGCTCAGGGCACGTTGCAGGCCCAGCGGTGGCGTCATGGTGCCCGGACGAGTTGCAGAGGGCCGGTGGTCTGGGTGATCGCCTGGGTGATACGCACCGCAGGCAGGTGCAGGATCAACTGGCCGGACTGGCTGGCGCGACCGCGCAGTTCAACCCGTGCACCGGCTGGGAAAGCCTCTGGGTTAAAACGCAGGCGGAAGGCCAGTGGCTTGCCGTTGCCGGTGAGTACGCTGCTGGCGAGCAGTTGTTGCGGGCGGTTGCGCTCATCGATTACCAGCAGGGCCAGTTCGACTTCGGCATTGGCTGGCACGCCATTCAGGCTGCCGTTGATTTCCCGCTGGTAAGCCGGCAAGGGGCCGAGGTCTTCAATGCCGGGGACTTTTTTCTCTTGGGCAGGCGCGGGTTGTGGTGTCGACGGTTTTGGGGCTTCGCTGCTACAGGCGACCAGAAAACTGAACAGGGCGAGTAAAACAAGTGGTCGTAACTGCATGTACGGCTCCAGAAAGGACAAAATCCGTGGCTTAAAAAATATGAAACATAATAGTCAGCCTATATACCGTAAAGGCTATGGCTTGTCTTGCCACGGGGATGCGCTACCATGGCCCTCCCATTTTTTGTTGCCTGCCAACCATGCACTGTCCCTTCTGCGGTGCCAACGACACCAAGGTCATTGACTCGCGTCTGGTCGCCGAGGGCGATCAAGTACGCCGCCGGCGCGAATGCCTGGCCTCTGGCTGCGGTGAACGTTTCACCACCTTCGAAACCGCCGAACTGGTGTTGCCACGTCTGATCAAGTCCGACGGCAGCCGCCAGCCTTTCGACGAAGAAAAACTGCGCGCCGGTATGCAGCGCGCCCTGGAAAAACGCCCGGTGAGTGTCGAGCGACTGGAGGCGGCGCTGGTGCATATCAAGCACAAGCTGCGCGCCACCGGCGAGCGCGAGGTCAAGAGCCTGGTGGTTGGAGAACTGGTGATGGGCGAGCTGCAAAAGCTCGACGAAGTCGCCTATATCCGTTTCGCCTCCGTGTATCGACGCTTCCAGGACCTCAATGAGTTCCGCGAAGAGATCGACCGCCTGGCCCGTGAGCCTGCCAAAGAATGAACCCACCGTCTGCCGAACAAGCCGTCCTCGACGCCCATTACATGGCCCGCGCCCTCGAATTGGCGCGCAAAGGCCTGTACACCACCCACCCCAACCCACGAGTGGGCTGCGTGATTGTGCGGGATGGGCAGATTGTCGGCGAAGGCTGGCATGAGCGCACCGGCGAGCCCCATGCCGAGCCGAACGCCCTGCGCGCCGCTGGTGAAAAGGCCCGTGGCGCCACGGTGTACGTGACCCTCGAACCGTGCAGCCACCATGGGCGCACGCCGCCTTGCGCCGATGCGCTGGTGACCGCCGGTGTGGCACGCGTAGTGGCCGGGATGCAGGACCCGAATCCGGAAGTGGCCGGGCGCGGACTGCAGCGCTTGGCTCAAGCCGGCATCGAAACCCACAGCGGCGTACTCGAACAACAAGCGCGCGCGCTGAACCCCGGCTTCCTCAAGCGTATGGAACACGGCCTGCCGTTTGTGCGGGTCAAGCTGGCGATGAGCCTGGACGGCCGTACCGCGATGGCCAGCGGCGAAAGCCAATGGATTACCGGGCCGGCTGCCCGCGCCGCCGTGCAGCGCCTGCGCGCCGAGGCCAGTGTAGTGCTGTCCGGCGCCGATACGGTGCTGGCCGACGGTGCGCGCCTTACTGTGCGCGCCGCTGAGCTTGGTCTGGACGAAGAAGCCACCGCTCTGGCCATGTCGCGCCCGCCATTGCGCGTGTTGATCGACGGTCGCCTGCGGGTGCCGCTCAACGCGCCGTTCTTCAAGGCCGGCCCGGCGCTGGTCATCACCTGCGTCACCGCGGAAAACCAGTTCCCGCGTGGCCCGGAATGCCTGGTGGTGCCGGGCGTTGAAGGCCAGGTCGACCTGCGTTCGGCGCTGCTGGCGCTGGCAGCCCGTGGCGTCAACGAAGTGCTGGTGGAAGCCGGCCCAAGCCTGGCGGGCGCGTTTGCCCAGCAAGGCCTGGTCGACGAATACGTGATTTTCGTCGCCGGCAAGTTCCTGGGCTCCGCCGCCCGGCCTTTGCTCGACTGGCCGCTTGAGAAACTGGCCGACGCCCCCCAACTCAAGATCACTGAAATGCGCGCTGTAGGCGACGACTGGCGAGTCACTGCCATCCCGCTACCACCAGCGAGCGTATAATTCCGACCGGGCGCTCCAGCGCCCGTCCCGTTTTCCAGGAGAAGGCCATGTTCACCGGCATTATCGAATCCATCGGCAGCATCCGCGCCATGACCCCAAAGGGCGGCGACGTACGCCTGCTGGTTGAAACCGGCAAGCTCGACCTCGGCGACGTCAAGCTGGGCGACAGCATCGCTGTCAGCGGCGTGTGCCTGACCGTCATCGAGTTGCCGGGTAACGGCTTTGCCGCCGACGTAAGCCGGGAAACCCTGGACTGCACCGCGATGAATGACCTCAAAGCCGGCAGCCCGGTCAACCTGGAAAAAGCCCTGACCCCGACCACCCGTTTGGGCGGCCACCTGGTCAGCGGCCACGTCGACGGCGTCGGCGAGGTGGTTGCACGCAGCGAAAACGCGCGCGCCGTGGAATTCCGTATCCGCGCGCCGAAAGAGCTGGCCAAGTACATCGCCCACAAAGGCTCGATCACCGTCGACGGCACCAGCCTGACCGTGAACGCCGTGAATGGCGCCGAATTCGAACTGACCATCATCCCGCACACCCTGAGCGAAACCATCATGGCGTCGTACCAGCCAGGTCGCCGGGTGAACCTGGAAGTCGACTTGCTTGCCCGTTACCTGGAGCGCCTGCTGATGGGCGATAAGGCCGCAGAGCCAGCATCCGGGAACATCACTGAAAGTTTTCTGGCCGCTAACGGCTACCTGAAATCCTGACCAAGGGGGTGCCGCGTGGCGCTCAATAGCATCGAAGAACTGGTTGAAGACATCCGCCAAGGCAAGATGGTCATCCTGATGGATGACGAAGATCGCGAGAACGAAGGCGATATCATCATGGCCGCCGAGGCGTGCAAGCCCGAGCACATCAACTTTATGGCCAAGCACGCCCGTGGGCTGATCTGCATGCCCATGAGTCGCGAGCGCTGCGAGCTGCTCAAGCTGCCGTTGATGGCGCCGCGCAATGGCTCGGGTTTTGGTACCAAGTTCACCGTATCGATTGAAGCGACCATCGGCGTCACCACCGGCATTTCCGCCGCCGACCGCGCCCGCACGGTGCAAGCCGCTGCGGCCAAAGACGCCAAGGCCGAAGACATTGTCAGCCCCGGCCACATTTTCCCGCTGATGGCCCAACCGGGCGGCACCCTCGCTCGCGCCGGCCACACCGAGGCGGCCTGTGACCTGGCGCGCATGGCCGGTTTCGAGCCAAGCGGCGTGATCTGCGAAGTGATGAACGACGACGGCACCATGGCCCGTCGCGCCGAACTCGAGGCGTTTGCTGCCGAACACGGCATCAAGATCGGCACCATTGCCGACCTGATTCACTACCGCATGATCCACGAACGTACCGTTCAGCGGATTGCCGAGCAGCCGCTGGACAGCGAACTGGGCCAGTTCAACCTGGTGACCTACCGTGATTCAGTCGAAGGCGATGTGCACATGGCCCTCACCTTGGGGAGCATTTGCGCTGAAGAACCGACCCTGGTGCGCGTGCATAACATGGACCCGCTGCGCGACCTGCTGATGGTCAAGCAGCCGGGCCGCTGGAGCCTGCGCGCCGCCATGGCCGCGGTTTCCGAGGCCGGCAGCGGTGTGGTGTTGCTGCTGGGCAACCCGGTGGATGGCGACGTATTGCTCGCGCATATTCGTGAAACCGCCGAGCACACCCAGGTCAAAACACCGACCACCTACAGCATCGTCGGTGCCGGTTCGCAGATTCTGCGTGACCTCGGTGTGCGCAAAATGCGCCTGATGAGCGCACCGATGAAATTTAATGCGATATCCGGATTCGACCTGGAAGTTGTAGAATACGTGCCCTCCGAATAAAGGCTGGCGTTTTCTGCCCCTTGTTCGCGGTTAAATCATCACTGAGGGACGCACTTTTCGCGTCCCGGCTCTTTAAGAGATTTGTCGAATGACCCTGAAGACCATCGAAGGTACCTTCATCGCCCCCAAAGGCCGCTATGCCCTGGTGGTTGGCCGCTTCAACAGCTTCGTGGTTGAAAGCCTGGTAAGCGGTGCCGTGGATGCCCTGGTTCGCCACGGTGTGAGCGAGAGCGACATCACTATCATCCGCGCCCCTGGCGCCTTCGAAATTCCACTGGTTGCGCAAAAAGTTGCACAGCAGGGTGAATACGCGGCGATCATCGCCCTGGGCGCGGTCATTCGGGGCGGTACTCCGCACTTCGAATACGTGGCTGGCGAATGCACCAAGGGCCTGGCCCAGGTGTCCATGGAGTTCGGCGTGCCAGTCGCTTTCGGCGTACTGACCGTAGATTCCATCGAGCAAGCCATCGAGCGCTCCGGCACCAAGGCCGGTAACAAGGGCGCAGAAGCTGCCTTGTCCGCACTGGAAATGGTTAGCCTGCTGTCGCAGTTGGAGGCCAAGTGATTTCCGACGAGAGCGATCAGTTCAACCCACAGGATCCGCGTCCAGCCGATGCCGGCAAGCCATCCAAAAGCGAGAAGCGCCGTAAGGCGCGTCAACTCGCGACCCAGGCGCTGTACCAGCGCCTGATGGCCGGTGCCTCGCTGAACGAAATCGAAGCGCAGTTTCGCGTCGACAACGACTTCACGTTTGCCGACCAGAGCTACTTCCACGATATCCTGCACGGTGTGCATGCCAACCTGACCGAGATCGACACGGCTCTGGCGCCATGCCTGGACCTGACCATTGAAGAACTCGACCCGGTTGAACTGTGCGTGATGCGCCTGTCCACCTGGGAGTTGCTCAAGCGCGTCGACGTGCCTTACCGCGTGGTGATCAACGAAGGTATCGAGCTGGCGAAAGTCTACGGTTCGACCGACGGCCACAAGTTCGTCAACGGCGTGCTCGACAAGCTGGCCCCGCGCCTGCGCGAAGCTGAAGTGAAGGAACACAAGCGCTAAGTCGCTTGAGTCCTGAATGGGTGAGTTCGAGCTGATCCGCAATTACTTCGCTGCCGCGCCTTGTGCGCAGGGCGGTGAAGGCATTGCCTTGGGGATCGGCGACGACTGCGCCCTGCTGGCGCTCCCTGCCGGGGAGCAGTTGGCAATCTCCACCGATACGCTGGTGGCTGGCGTGCACTTCGCCGACCCCTGTGACCCGTTCCTGCTCGGCCAGCGCTCGTTGGCCGTGGCAGTCAGCGACCTGGCCGCCATGGGCGCCCATCCTCTGGCCTTTACCCTTGCACTCACCACACCCACCGTCGATGCCGATTGGCTGCAACGCTACGCCCAGGGTTTGAACGCCATGGCGCAAAGCTGCGGCGTGGGGCTGGTGGGCGGCGATACCACGCGCGGGCCGCTGAGCCTGACCCTGACCGTGTTTGGCCGTGTGCCGGCCGGGCAGGCGCTGGTTCGCAGCGGTGCGCAGCCGGGTGATTTGCTGTGTGTGGGTGGTGAGCTGGGTAACGCTGCCGGCGCTTTGCCGCTGGTATTGGGGCAACGCACGGCGGACGCAGCTATCGCTGATCCGCTGCTCGCCCATTACTGGTCGCCGCAACCGCAGTTGGCGCTGGGCCTCGCGCTTCGGGGTAAGGCCACGTCTGCGATGGACATCTCCGACGGCCTGCTGGCCGATTGTGGGCATATCGCCAAGGCATCGGCTGTCAGGCTGGTCATTGAGCGTGAGAAACTGCCGTTATCCCAGGCGTTGCTGGCGTTTGTTGGCGATGACGGTGCCCGTGTGGCCGCGTTGAGCGGGGGCGACGACTATGTGTTGGCGTTCACCCTGCCACCGGCCGAGCTGGCGCCGCTGTTGGCGGACGGCTGGCCGATTCACGTGATCGGCCGGGTCGCGGCGGGGCAGGGCGTGACGCTGATTGACGCCGCCGGGCAAGACATCACGCCAGCCGTGCGCGGCTATCAGCATTTTCGCGACACGCCGTAAGCGACAGACCTGCGCTACCCTCTATACGGTTATCCCTGTACAGGAGGTAGTCACCATGGGTGTGCGCCGTTGGCTGCTGATAGTGTTGTGCGCTCTCGCAACCCAGATTCTCGCCGATGAAGCACCTGTCCCTGGCAAGATCATGCTGGCCAGTGAGCAGTGGAACGACTACACCAACAAAGATGGCAGCGGCCTGGCCTGGGATGTGTTGCGAAAGATCTTCGAGCCGGTGGGCATTACCGTGCAAACCCGCAGCGTGCCCTATACCCGTTCGGTCGGCCTGGCCCAGCGTGGCGAGGTGGATGGCTGGGTCGGTTCCTATCGCGACGAAGCCAGTGGCGTGTTGTACCCGCACTGGAATTTCGACTCCGACCACATCTACGCCCTAGGGCTGGCAGCCACACCTGCACCGAGCATCGCCACGCTGGGCAATTATCGTTTGGCCTGGGTGCGCGGCTACAAGTACGAGGAATACCTGCCGAATGTGCGCCGCTTCAACCCGATAGAACGTCGGAGTGGCATCCTGCCGATGCTGCAACACGGCCGCGCCGACTTCTATATTGATGCCCTCACTGAAGCCAAATACGTGCTCAGCCAGTCGGATGACCCGGCGCAATTCAAGCTCACTCATATAGCCGAACTGCCGCTCTACATAGGCTTTGCCGACACCGAGCGTGGGCGGGCATTGATGGGGGTTTATGAGCAACGCATGGCCACGCTGGTGAAGAGCGGCGAGTTGAAAGCGATTTTCGAGCACTGGAAACAACCGTACCCGTTCTGACCTGCATAGAACCAGGACGAAGGCCAATCGAACCTATTGATCTTTATCAGCGATAATTCAGCTTAAGCGTCTGTAGGAACCTGCTGTTACAATGACGCCCTCTGTGAAATCTGAAATCAGGAGCACACGGTGCCCGTCGTTTTCGTCGCCGCTTCCAAGCTGCCTACCCCTTTTGCCACGTTCACCATGAACGGCTTTCTAGAAGAGGCCACTGGCCGCGAGCACGTCGTGCTCAGCCTGGGTGATATCGCCGACGGCGCGCCGGTGCTCGGCCGCGTGCATTCCGAATGCCTGACCGGCGACGCCTTGTTCAGCCAGCGCTGCGACTGCGGCTCGCAACTGGAAGCGGCGATGCGCGCCATTGCCCGTGAAGGCCGTGGTGTGCTGCTGTACTTGCGCCAGGAAGGCCGTGGCATTGGCCTGATGAACAAGATTCGCGCCTACGAGCTGCAAGATGGTGGCGCCGATACCGTCGAAGCCAACGAGCGCCTGGGTTTTGCCGCCGACCAGCGCGACTACGCGATATGCCTGCCGATGCTGGAGCATTTGGGCGTCAAATCCCTGCGCCTGATGACCAACAACCCGCGCAAAGTCAAAGCCTTGACCGAGATGGGCATCACCGTGGCCGAGCGCGTGCCGCTGCACACCGGGCAAAACCCGCACAACAAGCTCTACCTGGCCACCAAAGCCAGCAAGCTCGACCACATGATGGGCAACGAGCATCAGGGCGAGGTCGACCGCGCGTGACCCGTGGCCAGGTAAAACGGCGACTGTCCTTCAACTGGTGGCAGTACCTGGCCCTGGCATTGCTCCCGTTGTTCGTGCTTAACCTGGTGTTCGGGCAAGCCCAATCCCTGCTTCCTGTGTTGGCCATGCCGTTCTTTATTGCCGGCGTGGCCTCGATGTTTCTGAGCCTGCGTTATTTTCATGGCTATAAACACGCACTGATCGCCACTTCCAAAGCTCTCGATACGCCCGAAGAACCGGCTGCGTGGATTACCCTCGCGGCCCGTCGGCGTGCGGCTTTGCTGGTAGCCGCACTGCCGGCCTGGATCGGCGCGTTGGCCGTGTTCGTCGGCCTGGAAGCGGTGCCGCTGTGCCTGCTGGCGCTGTCGACACTGGTGCTGTTCTATCTCTATCGCATCCCGCGTCAGCTGGGATGATGCGTGTTTGGCTGTCGCTTCTGGTGCTGGCATTCAGTGCCCAGGCGATTGCGGTTGAACGCGTCGTCAGCCTGGCGCCGTCTCTCTCCGAAATCGTGGTCGAACTGGGCGCCGCCGACCTGCTGGTGGGCGTGCTCGACGGCGGCGAGCGCCCGGCGGCATTGGCCCAAGTGCCGTCGGTTGGGCAATACGGCCAACTGAATATGGAGCGCTTGCTCAGCCTCAAGCCCGACCTCATTCTGCTCTGGCCCGGCAGTGTTGGCCCGGCCCAGCGCGAGCAATTGCAGCGCCTGAATATCCCGGTTTATGTGGCTGAACCCCATAGCCTTGAACAGCTGACGGCCCAGGTACAAGCCATCGCTCAACAATTGGGCCGCGAAGCGGCGGGGCGCACGCTGGCCGCGCAGTTACGCCAACGCTTGGCCGAACTGCGCCAACGCTATCAGCGCGCCGAACCGTTACGTGTGTTTTATCAGGTATGGAACCAGCCGCTGTACACCGTGGGCGGCGGGCAGATCATCAGTGATGCCTTGGAGGTATGTGGCGCACGCAACGTGTTTGCCGACCTCAAGCTGCCCGCGCCGCAGGTCAGCGTCGAGTCAGTGTTGCAGCGCAATCCCCAGCTGATCCTGGCGGGTGATCAGGCGCAACTCGACGAGTGGAAGGCCTGGCCTCAGATCGCGGCGGTGGCTGAAGGTCGTTTGCAGGTCGTGCCCGACAAGGGGCTGGAGCGGCCCAGCGGGCAGATGGTTGAGGCCATCGCGAAGCTCTGTCAGGCAATGGCTGCCCAGCGCTGAGAGTCGCTGTGTTTTCGTCTGCTGCGGTGCGATTAGTCTGTCAAAACCATCGGATTTTGCCTGGCGATCTACCCGCCTAGGAGTGCTAGTTTCGCGGCTCTCCCATTCGAGCTGATCAAGGACACATCATGCGTTATCTATTGGCGATGGCCGGCGCCGCTTTCGCATTGGCGCTTATAAGCGGGTGCGATATTTCCCAAAGAATTTCCGAACTGAGGACATTTGGTAATCACCCTGTGGTGGACAGGACCGCAACGGTGGACAGCACCCAGCAAGACCTCCTCACTATCCAGAAGCCTGCGAAAATCACCTCGATCCGTGGCGGCACCTCCCAGTGCTTTGATTACGCGTTGGAGCGCGATGGTAAAAGAGCCGATTATTTCGTCTCGTTCACCTCCCAGGGTTGGGCAAATGCCTGGGGCTACTCAACGTGCAGCAAGGAGGTGGCAGCAGGCGGTCTGACGTCTAACGAGCGGATCAAGAGGCAGTACTGACCATTGATAGTGCGCGCTGGGTTACAGTTCCGGCGTCCAGGTCACTCCGAACAACAGCGCCCGGCCTTCTTCCCGGTAGCCGTATTGTTGGCCTTGATACTGATACAGCGCCCGGCTGTAGTCTTTGTTCAGCAGGTTATCGACCTTCATGTTCAATGTTACTTCACGGTTCACCGCCCAACTGGCGCGAAGCCCCAGCAACCCGTAACCACCCAACCGTTGCTGGTTTTTCGGGTCATCGTAGCTGCTGCTTACCGCTTGCCAGCTGGCGCCGACGCCAAACTGATCGAATTGGCGATCCAGATCCAGGCTCACCGTGCGTCTGGCGCGGCGGGCCAATGTGCGGCCGGTGTCGCGGTCGCGTGGGTCAATCATCGCCAGCCCGAGGCTGCCTTGCCAGCCGAACAGTTCTTGCTTGAGCGCTGCTTCGAAGCCATTGATGCGGGCCGAGCTGACGTTTTGTGGGCCGTCGCTGCCGAACACGATGGCGTCCTGAATATCGGTGCGGTACAGCGACGCCTCCAGGCGGCTGGTGTCGCTGAGCTGGCTGCGCCATTGCAGTTCATAGCTTTTGGAGGTTTCGGGTTTCAGGTTTGGGTTGGCGTTTTTGAAGCCGTATTCGTCCGGGTAATAAAGGTCGTTGAAGGTCGGTGCGCGGAAGCCTTCGCTGTAACTGAACAACAGGTCGTTATCCGGGTTCACCGGCAGGGTCAGGGTGCCGCTCCAGCTGTTGTGACCGCCGAATTGCTGGTTCTGGTCGCGGCGCAGGCCCAGCTCGGTGGAAAAATACTGTGTTTCAAAGCGGTGCTGGATAAACGCGGCGCGGTTCCAGCGGCTGTCTTCGGCGAGCACCGTACTGCTGTTGACCCGGTCTTCGTACCAGTCGCCGCCCAGGATCAGGCTGTTCTGATCATTGAGGGTCAAGTCGTTCTGCCAGGTCAGCGAGTCGCGGTAGGTGTTGAACACACTGCGGTCGTCGCTGAGTTTATCCAGGGTTTTTTCGCGGTTTTCGCTGTGACCCAGCTCCAGGCGAGACTTCCACGCATCGTTGAGGCGCGCGTCGACATAACTGCTGACGCTGCTGACGGTGAAGTCTGTATAGGGTTGTTGCTGGAAGCTCTGATAATTGAGCGAGTCATAGCGACCAAAAGGGTTGTCGAATTCGCTTTTGCCACGGTTATCCAGCACATTCACGCCAGCGTCGATCTCATCGGTGAAGGCATGGCTCAGGCTGAAACTGATGGCTTGGTTGCGATAAGCATCGTGGTCGCCATCGCTCGGGTACGACGTGCGTGTGCGGTTGATCCCCGCCGTGTCATCCAGACTGGCGCCAAGGCTGAAGCGGGTTTGCTGGTCGCCGCCGGACAGTCCCAGGCTGCGCTCCCACGTCTGATTGCTGCCAAAGCCCACGTGCAGGCGCGGTTGCAGGCCCGACTCGGTGTTGCGCCGGGTGAAGATCTGAATCACCCCGCCAATCGCATCGCTGCCGTAGATCGCCGAGCGCGAACCGCGCAACACTTCTACGCGCTCGATCTGGTCGATGTTGAGGTATTGCAGGTTGCTGGTGCCGGTGGTGGAGCTGCTGATGCGCTGACCATCCACCAACACCAGGCTCTGGGCGGTGGACGTGCCGCGCACATACACGTTGGTCACGCTGCCACGGCCACCACTTTGCGCCACCTGCACACCGGGCACACGGCTGAGCAAGTCGCTCACGCTGGAGGGCTGCAAGCGGTCGATGTCGTCGCGGGTAAACACGCTGTTGGCGGCGCTGCTGTCGTTACGCGCCTGCACCTGGCGGTTGGCACTGATCACCACGTCGGAGAGTTTGAGGGCGTCGTCGCGCTCGAAGCTGTCGGCCAGCACGGCAGTGGCGGGGAGCAGCAGCAGGGGCAGGGCAAAGCGAAGGCGATTCATGGGCTGTCCATAGCATTGAGCAGCAATACAAAAACAATGTGGGAGCTGGCTTGCCTGCGATGCGGTCACCTCGGTTTTTCAGTAAGACCGAGGTGATGCTATCGCAGGCAAGCCAGCTCCCACATGTTATGAGTGTTTTACAGGCCGAGCAGCGCCATGCGCGCGCGCACCGAAGCCTCGATCCCGGCCTCATCCAGGCCACATTCGGCCAGCATCTGCGCCGGTTTGGCGTGTTCCACATACACATCCGGCAAGCCCAGGTGCAGCACCGACTTGAGGATGTTCTCCCGGGCCAGGAACTCACTGACTGCCGCACCTGCGCCACCCATAATGGCGTTTTCTTCGACGGTCACCAGCAGCTCGTGGCTGGCGGCGATTTCACGCACTAAGGTCTCATCCAGCGGTTTGACGAAGCGCATGTCGACCACGGTAGCGTCGATTTTCTCGGCGACCTTCAGGGCTTCGGCCACTTGCACGCCGAACACCAGAAACGCGACCTTGCTGCCCTGGCGGCGCACGATGCCTTTGCCAATCTCGATCGGCTCGAGGTTTTTCTCGATTACCGCATTCGGGCCGTTGCCGCGCGGGTAGCGCACGGCAGCCGGGCCGTTGTACAGGTGGCCGGTGCTGAGCATCTTGCGCAGTTCGTTTTCGTCGCTCGGGGTCATCACCAGCATGCCGGGGATGCAGCGCAGGTAGGACAAATCGAAGCTGCCGGCGTGAGTCGGGCCGTCTTCGCCGACCAAACCTGCGCGGTCGATGGCGAACAGCACGTCGAGGTTCTGCACCGCCACATCGTGAACAAGCTGGTCATAGCCGCGTTGCAGGAAGGTGGAGTAAATCGCGACCACCGGCTTGGCGCCTTCACAGGCCATGCCGGCGGCGAAGGTCACCGCGTGTTGCTCGGCAATTGCCACATCGAAGTAGCGCAGCGGGAAACGCTCGCTGAACGCCACCAGGTCGGAGCCTTCCTTCATCGCCGGGGTGATGCCCACCAGGCGCGGGTCGGCGGCGGCCATGTCGCACAGCCATTCGCCAAACACGCCGGAATACTTCGGCCCGCTGGCTTTTTTCGGCGCAGCGGCGGGCGCATCCACGGGTTCGAGCTTGGTGATGGCGTGGTAACCAATCGGGTCGACTTCTGCCGGAGCGAAGCCTTTGCCTTTTTTGGTGACGATATGCAGGAACTGCGGGCCCTTGAGGTCACGCATATTGCGCAGCGTGGCGATCAGGGTCGGCAGGTCATGGCCGTCGATCGGGCCGATGTAATTCCAGCCCAGCTCTTCAAACAGGGTGCCGGGTACCAGCATGCCCTTGGCATATTCTTCGGTACGCCGGGCAATTTCCCACGCGCCGGGCAGGCGCGAGAGCACCTTCTTGCTGCCTTCGCGCATGCTGGCGTAGGTGCGGCTCGAAAGGATTTTTGCCAGGTAATTGGACAGGCCACCCACATTGCGCGAAATCGACATGTCGTTGTCGTTGAGGATCACCAACATGTTGGCGTCCACTTCCGGCGCGTGGTTCAGTGCTTCAAAGGCCATGCCGGCGGTCAGCGCGCCATCACCAATCACCGCAATCGCCTTGCGATCGCTGCCTTGCAGGCGGGCGGCAATTGCCATGCCCAGCGCGGCGCTGATGGAGGTGCTGGAGTGGCCGACGCCAAAGGTGTCGTACTCGCTTTCGGAGCGGCGCGGGAAGGCGGCCAGGCCGTCCTTCTGGCGCAGGCTGCCCATGCGCTCGCGGCGGCCTGTTAGGATTTTATGCGGATACGCCTGATGGCCCACGTCCCACACCAGCCGGTCGTCCGGGGTGTCGAACACGTAGTGCAAGGCGATGGTCAGCTCGATGACGCCCAGCCCGGCACCGAAATGCCCACCGGTCTGGCCGACCGTGTAGAGCAATTCCAGGCGCAACTCATCGGCCAGGGTTTCCAGCTCGGCTTCACCCAGTCGACGCAGGCCGACCGGCGTGACAGCACGGTCGAGCAGGGGCGTGGACGGGCGCTTGCGGGGAATCTCTTGAAACGTCGTGGGCATCAGGCGAATCGTTATAGGTATAGAAGAGGCGGCAGTTTACCTCAAGCGGTGCAAACTGCCCACGCAGGGCGCCGAACTTGGCCGATATGCGGCGCGAAAGGCCGCGGTTATCAGTGGCGGCGTTCGACGATATACCGCGCCAGGTCGCGCAGTGGCTCGGCCGCCGCGTCGAAAGGTCGCAGGGCGTCCAGGGCCTGGTCGCGCAGTTCCAGGGCGTAAGCCTTGGCGGCATCAAGGCCCAGCAACGCCGGATAAGTCGGTTTGTCTCGTGCGATATCCGCGCCTTGGCGTTTGCCCAGGGTGGCAGTGTCACTTTCCACGTCGAGAATGTCGTCCTGCACCTGAAACGCCAGGCCGATGGCCCGGGAGTAAGTCTGCAGGGCCGCCAATTGCGCAGCTTCGGCGCGGCCACTGGCCAGGGCGCCCAAGTGTACGGCGGCTTCGATCAGCGCGCCGGTCTTGTGACGGTGCATATGTTCGAGGGCTTTTTGGTCGAGCTTGAGGCTGACCGAACCCATGTCGATGGCCTGCCCGCCGACCATACCGGCCGGGCCTGCGGCCAAGGCCAGGGCCGTGACCATGCGCAGGCTGATCTCGGCATTCACGCTGTTCAGGCGTGGGTCCAGCAAGGCGCTGAACGCCAGGCTCTGCAAGCCGTCACCGGCGAGGATCGCGTAGGCTTCGTCAAAGGCTTTATGGGTGGTGGGCTGGCCGCGACGCAGATCGTCATCGTCCATGGCCGGTAAATCGTCATGCACCAGGGAATAGGCATGAATCAGCTCAACCGCACACGCCGCGCCATTGGCGTGCTCGGCCGGCGCACCCAGGGCTTCACAGGCCGCATACGCCAGCAGCGGGCGCACACGTTTGCCGCCATTCATCACGCTGTAGCGCATGGCTTCATACAAGCGCTTCATCTGCGGGCCTGGCGCTACGAACAAAGGTTCGAGTGCCGCATTGACCCGGGCCTGGCTGCTGGCCTGATACGCATCGATCATTCGGGCTGTTCCGCATCGAAAGGTTCTTCGGCCAACTCCCCGTCGCGCTCCAGCAACACCTGCACCTTCTGCTCTGCCTGCGCCAACGCGCTCTGGCAGTCGCGAGTCAGGCCGATGCCTTGCTCAAACGCCGTCAACGAGTCTTCCAGCGACAACTCGCCGTTCTCCAGACGCTCAACCAGGGTTTGCAGGTCGGCGAGGGATTGTTCGAAATCGAGTGCAACTTTTTTGCGGGCCATGGCGGCTAATCCGGTAGACGGTAAACCGGCGCGACACTAGCAGACATGGGGATTCTGGGCAAATGAGCGGGGCTGTCACTGGTCTGCCGTTGAGCCGAATAAAATGCTTATTCGGCTCATTTCGTGAGCCGATTAGGCATTTTATTCGGCTCAGCGCATACCGCAGTATTGCCCCTGTGCGTCCTTGAGCTGCGCTTCAAATGCCATCAACCCGGCCTGCATTTTCTGCAGCCCGGCAATCTGCCCGGCCAGTTCGCACTTCTTGCTGGCGATGGCCTGGTCTGCCCTTTCCCAAGGCAACGCATCGCCCTCGTGCCCGTGCAAAATCCCCTGCAACTCCTTGAGCTTGAACCCCAACTGCTGGGCGCATTTGATCAGCGTCAGCAATTCGACACTCTGCGCCGAGTAAACTCGATAACGCCCCGCACGCTGTGGCGCTGGCAGCAGGCCAATCGCTTCATAATGACGAATCGCCTTGATGGTCGTGCCCGACAACTGCGCGGCTTTGCCGATGTACATGAAAACTCCTTTTTTCAAATAGTGCGCCGACCTGTTTCAGCCACGTGTCGCGCTGCGTTGCGGTTGATCCCAGTACAGGTCCGAACATCAGCGTCTTGGTCGGCTTGATGCCGCAAAAGGCCAGGGTCGTGCTGCGCATCTGATGAATCCCCGGCATGCGATAGACCCAGCGGTAATACCACGGCGGCGTGTCCAGGGTCACCAACAAATGGGCGGTGCGGCCCTGCAGCAGCTTATCCGGGAAAGCCTTGCCCTTACGGTATTTGAAGGCAAAGCCGGGTAGGAAAATACGGTCGATGAAGCCTTTCATCAATGCCGGGATGCCGCCCCACCAGATCGGGAAAACCCACGCCAGATGAGTCGCCCAGAGGATATCGGCTTGGGCGCTGAGCAAATCGGGTTCCAAGGCTTGGGGCAGGGCATAGCCGTTATGCAGGACCGGGTCGAAAGCCAGTTCGCCTAGCCGCAGGACGCGTACCTCGTGGCCGGCGATTGTCGCCGCGTGGATGTAGGTATCAGCGACGGCTGAGCAAAAACTGGTGCTGGAGGGGTGGCCGAGAATGAGCAGGATGCGCTGAGTCATGGTGCCGAAGCCTGAAAGTGGGCCTTTCAGGGTAGGGTGTGCTGTATAGGGGAGAGTCAAGGCACGGCCCAGCAATGCGTCGATTTGCAAAGGCCAGCAGGACGTTTCTGTGATCTGTGCAAGGCCCTTCCTGAAGCGCTCGCGGCCCCTTGTGACGGTAAAAACCACTGACTAGCCTGTGCCTCTCCAGTCAAGAGTGAAACGGGCATGAGCGAAACCTCCATCGGCTTGATCACGCCTCCTGTGGGCTACAGCGACTGGTTGAGCGACCTTAAACTGCGCATCCATACGGCCCAGCAGCGAGCAACGCTGGCGGTGAACCGCGAACTGGTGCTGCTTTACTGGCAGATCGGCCACGATATTCTGACCCGCCAGGCCGCGCAGGGTTGGGGCAGCAAGGTGGTTGATCGCCTTGCCCAAGACTTGCGCGCGGCCTTCCCCAAGATGAAGGGCTTTTCGCCGCGCAACCTCAAATATATGCGCGCTTTTGCCGAGGCGTGGCCGAATGCCGAATTTGTGCAACAGGCTGCTGCACAATTGCCGTGGGGCCACAATGTGGTGCTTCTAGACAAACTCCCCGGCCCCGAAACGCGCCGGTGGTACGTCGCCCAGGCAATTGAACACAACTGGTCACGTAGCACGCTCGTGATGCAAATCGAGCATCGCCTGCTGGAGCGCAGTGGCAAGGCCGTCAGCAATTTTGAAGACCATTTGCCCAAGCCCCAATCCGACCTGGCGCGCGAATCGCTCAAGGATCCTTATCGCTTCGACTTCCTCAGCCTGGCTTTGGATGCGCAGGAGCGCGATATAGAAAACGCGTTAATCAAGCACGTCACCGACTTCCTGCTTGAACTGGGCGCCGGCTTCGCCTTTGTTGGGCAGCAGGTGTTGCTGGATGTAGGCGGTGATGAGTTTTTCGTCGACCTGTTGTTCTATCACCTGAAGCTGCGCTGCTACGTAGTGATCGAACTCAAGACAGGCAAGTTCAAGCCCGAACACCTCGGCAAGCTGAGTTTTTACCTGTCGGCAGTGGATGTTCAGCTTAAACACCCACAGGACGGTCCCACCATTGGCCTGTTGTTGTGCAAGAGCAAAAATGAAGTGGTGGCTGAATACGCATTGCGCGACAACAACCGGCCGATCGGCGTGGCGGAGTATCAGTTGGTGGAATCTTTACCGGCAGAGCTACAAACCAGTTTGCCAAGCATTGAGCAGATTGAGCGGGAGCTGGCGGGTTAGGTGCGTTTAACCGTTACAGCCTGCCGATCAGGCAGGCTGCAACCGTTGAATGGATAAAGTCAGGCCCTTTCCTGCTTGCCCGCGTCCATGTCCGTGCTACCCCAGGGCCGCCAGTCATCGGTATGCCGTTCACTGCCATGGGGGCCGCTGGAGCTGGTGCCGCCGGCCAGGAATTTTTCCCACAAGTTCTTGCTGTCGGGGTCGCTGTCCTTGTGCAGGTAGGGCGCCAGCCGCGTCAGGGAGCTGCCTTTTTTGTCTTCGGTTTCCTTGAAGTGTTTCCATTCGTCCGACTGGTACTCGAACATCGATTTGTCGTCCGGCGTGTCGCGACCGCCGTACATATAGGTGGCATAACGCGCGTATTCGAGCTTGTCGCCCCAGTCGTCCTTGGTCACGCCGGCAGCGGCGAGGTCTTTGAAGAACTTGCCTTGGGAGTCGGTGAGCTTTTGCATTTTGGCATGCTCGACCGCCTCTGCGATCAAGGTGCCTGCCACCCCGAAGATCACACCGGCCACGGCGAAAACCGGGCCAGCAATACGGGCGCCGATGGCGAGCCCGCGTACCACGGTGGCGGCAACATCACCGGCCAGTTTGCCAGCCAGGTGAGCGCCTTTGGGGGCGAACATCGCGATGGTATTGGCAATGGCCATACCGGTACCGGATGCACCCCCGCCCAGGGTGAAGGCTGCGTCGGTTTTTTCCAGTGCGGTCTTGGCATTTTTGAGTTTGCGTGCGCCGGAAACGATGTCCATCACGCCGCCGGTCAAATCCAGGCCGGCGCCGCCCATAAAGCGCAGGAACGAGCGCCCGGAGGCGATCGCAATCTCGGATTTTGACGCCGGGCTACCTTTGCCGGGAATGTCCTTGACACCCATGTGTTCGCCAAGGGATTTGGCCGCGTTGTCGTACTCCTTGACCTCATCGGCCGACAGGTTGCCCACGTCGAGTTTCTTGAGGGTTTCGGACGACTCTTTAACCTGGGTGCTGATGGAGGCAGCCAGTGCGTCGGATTTTTCGGTGGCTTTCTTGCCCCAGATATCCGGCAGGTTTTCGTCGATCAGCCCCAGCCATTCAGTGGCTTTGATTTTTGCCGGGCCTTTGCCGTCTTTATCCACGTCAGGTTCATAGGGTTTAGTGCCTCCCAGGGTTTCCACAATGTTCGAACCGAACTTGAGGAAGTCGTTAGTAAAGCTCAAGCCGGCGACCAGGTCTTTGGCGGCGGCGATTTTCTGGTCGTCGGTCATGTTGCCGCCGCCATTGGCGAGCTGCAGGGCGCCGCTGACCAGGTTCATGGTGCCCGCCATGGCACTCAGCCCGCCGGTGGAACTGGCGGTGTGCAACACCGTCTTCAGGGAGCCGGCGGCCGCCTCGCGTTTGTCGCCCAAGCCCTTCAACTGGGTGTCGACCACCTTGTCGATGGCTTTCGGGTCGCCGCTGGCGGCTGCGAGACGAATGGCCGCTGCGATCTGTTTGTTTTCGGCCGGCGTCAGCCCTTTGATATGGCCGTCGAGGATGTCGATCTCATCCTTCATCTTTTTGTACATGTCGTAGGTTTTGTCGCCTTTGTCCAAGCCACCGAGGACGGCGTTGATACCGCCCTTGATCATCGTGAACGAGGCTTTCAACCCACTTTCGGCATTTTCCGGCGAAACCTTGTCGGGGTTCTCCATGTAGGTGTTGAGCTGGTGCGTCATCATGTTCTGGTCGAATGTCTGACGGCGTGCGGTGTAACTGTCCGGTTCGAGGATGCGCAGCGATTCAAAATAACGGTCTACGTCTAACTCGGCCATTTCGGATTTCTTTGGGTCGCCAGAGTCATTCATGGCAATTACATAGTCTTCGAAGTTCAAGTTGGCATCACGCGTGCCGTCTTTGAACAGTGCCGGGAACACTTGCTCGCGAACTTCATTCAAGCGATCTTGCGACAAGCTGCCGACACTGTTCTTAAGTTCTACGTCGTAACGGTCTTTAATGCCTTCTTTGCCCATGAGTGTGGAAATTTCTTTGGCGAGTTTGTCCTCGTCGACCATCTCCTTGACGTCCTTGCCGTTCAACTTGGTCGGGCTCTTATCCGTTTCACGGTAAGTGCCGCTGCCCAGGTTGATACTCTCGGCATAGCCGTACAGGTCATAGCCACTGTCGAGTGCGGCCTGGGCGTCCATCAGCTTGACGATCTTGGCCTCATCCGAGTCCTCGGTCAGCTTGCCGCTCTTGATGTCATCGCGGATGCCCTGCACAAAGTTCTCGGCCGTCTGGCCGCCCACGGTCTTGTCGTTGGGCAGTTCCATGTCCATCAGCCCTTCGGCACCGAAGGTGGGGATGTTGTATTTGTCGCGCAGGGCCTGCACGTCCTGTGGCTCATCAGGCGGCGCGGCCTTGTCGGTATGGGTCGCGTCCTTGACGTGCATCAGGTCGCCCTTGAGGCTTGAGTAGCCGTACTTGCCGAAATCCTGCAAGCGGCCGGCCTCGGTGCCGTGCCGGGCTTCTTTGTCTTTGGTGAAGCCATCAATGCTGTCGTTGTCTTTGTTACGCGCGTCATAACCGGTCAGCAACTTGCCGTTTTCATCGATGCTGACTACATGTTCCAACACCTGGGTGGCGCGGTACGCGGCGTCGGCGTCGGTCTCGAAGTCGCCCACTTGCTTCTTGAGGTTGTCCTTCACATCGCTCTGGTTGCCGAGGTTTTTCAGCAGGGGCGTGGCGTCGATAATCTCCTTGGCCGAACGCGTGTCACCGTCGGGGCGTTTCTGCTTGTCGCCCAGGTCCGACTTGACCACTTCGCCGCGCAGGCTCGAATACCCATACTTGCCAAAGTCCTGCAAACGGCCCGCCTCGGTGCCATGCCGGGCTTCGCCGTCCTTGGTGAAACCGTCGATGCTGTGGTTGCCGACCTCCTTGCCATCGGTGAGCTTGCCGTCTTCGTCGATGTATTCCACGTGCTCCAGCACCTTGGAGGCGCGATAGGCGGCATCCGCATCTTTATCAAAATCACCGACCTGTTTTTTAAGGTTGTCCTTCACCCCGCTTTGATTGCCCAGTTGGGCAAGCAGGGGCGTGTCATCGATGATTTGCTGGGCCGAGCGGGTGTCACCTTCGGGGCGTTTCTGGCCTTTGCCCAACTCATCTTTGGGCGCGGCGGCGGCTTTTTTGACGGACTTTTCCCAGGCAGCGACAGAGCTCTTATTAGTGACCGCGGCGTCCTTTGGGGTCGTTTCTACCTTCGCTACCATGGTTATTCTCCTGATGTAAGTGTGGCCCGGCTATTTTTAAGGCGCGCAGGGCCGTACAACTTCCTGGTTAACTACCCGAGGCTGTTTATTTGATAACAAGAGGGCGGCCTTAGTTGGGTGGCCGCTGTGTATGAGTGCTGTGAATCGCAACGTCACGGAACTACGTCACGGAACTACGTTACGGAACTACGTTACTGAGTTACTGAACTTAGCACGGAGTTTTGGCTGATTCGTAACGCCTTCACAACAATTCACAACGCCAAGGTGATTTCGGAACATTTATGCAGTAAGGCCGGTGCCCGAAAAAAAGCCCGGTGGGCACGGTGCGCTTGCGCTAGAGCGTGGCGAGGCAAGTGTGGGCGCGCCAACAACGGCATTTAACCGTTCATCAGGTTGGAACAATCGAGCCTCAGCCTTGAGCGATGGGCGCTGCTGGGTGGTGCGGGAAAAAGTGAGACAAAAAATCTCACGCGTGAGCTATTGAGCCTGGCGGAAATTGCCTGTAGATTTTCTCACGCGTGAGATTTTCACAACGAGGCCAGTACCATGAAAAGCAGCTCTCCATCGAGCCCGCCCGCAGAGCCCGATACCGATTCAGCAAGCCGCAAGGGAGAGCGCTTGAAACCGCCGGTTAAAAAGCCGTCGAGCTTTTACATGAAGCAGATGCGCGCGGGGCTGGCGGCCGCCGGTTATGTGAAACACGAGACTTGGGTGCTTCCCGAAAACCGAAGCCTGCTCAAGCAAATGGAGAAACAGCTTCGCCAACCGATTCTGGCTGGCTCATTCATGTCGGAGAATTTCATGAGCGCAGGTACCAACTGGAACATCGACCGCCTCTTCAGCGCGCTGCAAGCCCTGGACGAAGTGGTCGCCAAAGACATTACGCTTTCTCTGGTTCAAGGTTCCGAGTCCAGCATCAAACTGGAAATGAACGACTTCGGGGGCTTGCCGATTTACATCGCGGTGGTGGGCGAGCAGATCATCGTCGATACCGTGCTGGTCGACGTCGAGTCCATCAACGACGTAACCGCCTTCAATGACGCCGTGCTGCGCAGCCGGGAGATGTTCCCGTTGTCGTCGATCGGTATCGAGTCCATGCCGAACGGGCAGGTTGTTTACAACATGTTTGGTGCGCTGAGTTCCGACTCCAGCCTGACCAACATCGTGACCGAGGTGAAAACCCTGGTCGATAACGTGCAGCGCGCCAGCGAAGCCTTCGAACGTTTCTTCAATTAAGTATTCGGGAGTATCCAATGACTCAGTCCATCTGGAGCAAATTGTTCACCGCGCTGCGTGGCGGTGCCAGCGAAGTCGGCGAATCGATCGTCGACCAACAGGCCCTGCGCATCCTTGATCAAGAAATTCGCGACGCCGACACAGCATTGGCCAACGCCAAGCGTGAGCTGGTGAGCATCATGGCCAAGCACAAGCTGGCAGCGGATCGCGTAGGCGAGTACGACGCCAAGATCAAAGACCTGGAATCCAAGGCGATGGCCGCTATCCAGGCCAACCGTGAAGACCTGGCCCTGGAAGTGGCCGAAGCCATTTCGACCCTGACCAACGAACGCGACGCCGAGCAAAAGCAGACCGCCGAGTTCGGTGGCTACGCCGACAGCATGCGCAAGGACATCACCAAGGCCGAAAGCCGGATCAAAAGCCTGCGCCAGCAAGTGGACATGGCCAAGGCCCGCGAAAGCGTGCAAAAGGCCCAGGTCAGCGCGTCCGTCGCCAGCGGCGGCGCCAACGGCAAGCTGGAGACTGCGGTGGGTACGCTTAACCGCCTGCAAGCCAAGCAGCAGCAACGTGCCGCTGAGCTGCAAGCCCAGGATGAACTGGCCGAGGCATCGACCGGTACTGACCTGGAACGCAAACTGCGCGAAGCCGGCATCACCCCGGACACCGGCAGCGCTAATGCGATTCTGGAGCGTCTGAAGCAAAAGTCGGCCGAGTAGCGCTTCCACTGCCCGACCCGTGGCGAGGGAGCTTGCTCCCGCTGGACTGCGTAGCAGTCCCATTTTTAGAGCCGCTGCGCAGCCCAGCGGGAGCAAGCTCCCTCGCCACAGTGACCGTGTTCTTTCTAAGCGGGCGGGCATTGACTGTGCCCTTTTTACGTCGAGGTCAGGATGGACGCCCTGAAGGGTTTCAAGACAATCGCAGGCCTGGCCGTGTTCATGGTCGCGCTGCAACTGCTCAATGTCGCCACCGGTTACAGCCTCATGGCATTCGGTCTGATCCCGAGGACCGTGCAGGGCCTGTTCGGCATCCTCACCTCACCGTTTCTGCACGCCTCCTTTGCCCACCTGGGCGCAAACCTGATTGCGTTTGTAGTGCTGGGCACCCTGGTCATGGCTGAAGGGCTCAACCGTTTCATAACCGTCAGCGCGATTATTATCCTGCTGGGCGGTTCGCTGGTCTGGCTGTTCGGGTTTACCGGCGTACACGTCGGTGCCAGCGGCTGGGTCTTTGGGCTATGGGCCTACCTCTTGTCGCGCGCCTGGTTCCACAGGAGCTGGAGCAACCTGTTAGTCGCCGGTGTGGTGGCGGTGTTTTATGGCGGGTTGATCATGGGGTTTGTGCCGCGCCAGGGGATTTCCTTCGAAGGGCATCTGTTTGGTGCGCTCGCCGGCTTTATTGCTGCCAAGGTACTTCTCTCAACACCGCGCAGCAGGTTTAATGCCGGGTGAACGCACTTGCGCCTACCGACGCTGAGGCGATGGCGTCAGGAATCAAGTACCCAGGGAGTCAGGGGCGACATGTCGAATTTTCTTGTGTGGCGCTCGGGCGTCATCTTCCGCTTTTATTGTTTCTCATCTATTCCCTTCTCTATCGCTTCCACCCACCTCAAGGAACTCTCCAATGGGATGGTTTAAACAGTTGATGGGGCTTGAGGCCCCACAAACGAATGCCGAGTCAATATCGCCGCTGCCGACCACCGGCCCGCTAGGCCTGGCGCCCGGCAAAGGCGTGATGTTCGACACCACCCTGAAATTGTTGCTCGATGGGAAAACCTCGGTGGTGATCCCCGGCTCCCAGGAAGTCTGGGCCAACGGCACCGTTGACCTCGGGCAATCGACCTGGCTGTCGCGCTACTACATGAACGACGAAGATTACTGGCTGCAAGTACACACCACCGGCGAAGTCGCCGGGCAGGTCGAGTCGGTGATCCTGTTCAATTACTTGAGCTACGTCACCCTCAGCAGCGAAGCGGAACTGCGCAGGCTGGCAGGCCCACAAAGCCTGATCGGGCTACCGACTTACACCCACAACGGCGTCGAATACACCCGTGTTTGGGGCAGCGAAGCCGGCCAGACCGAACTGGTGGCGATGAGCGAGCGCGTGATAAACCCGGAAGACGCCTATAACGTCGAGCACCGTTCGATGCTGTACGCCCGTGACACCGGCCTGACCGATCGCCGCGAGTTCCTGCTGTTTTCCGTCGAAGAAGATGCCGAGGGTGGCATCAGCCTGAGCACGTCGCTGGGCATTTCGCTGTACACAACCGACCTGACTGCGCTCTAAAAAAGGAAGCCATCCATGCTAGAAGCTCTCTCCATTTCCCTGAACAAAGCCGCCGTGCTCGGCTTTGTCATCTACATCCTGGGGGCTGCGGTGCTGTTCGCGCTGTTCCAGTTCATCTACACCCGCATCACTCCGCACAAGGAGTTCGAACTGATCCGCGCCGGCAACGTTTCGGCGTCGGTCGCCCTGGGCGGCGCGATCATTGGCTTCGCTATTCCGGCCAGCAATGTGATTGCCTACTCCATCAGCCTGCTGGATTTTGTCGTCTGGTCGGTGATCGCCGCCGTCGTCCAACTGCTGGCGTTTCTGCTGACCAGCCTGGTGCTCAAAGGCACGTCCGAGCGCATCAAGAATGGCGAAGTTGCGGCCGGCATCTACGTGGCCGCCGTGGCTATAAGCGTCGGCATGCTGAACGCCGCGTGCATGACGCCCACCCAGTACTGATTGCGCACGGAGCTCTCGATGAAACGAAGCAAATACGTCCAGCTGTCGCTGGCAGCGTCGGTCGCCATGGCGATATCCGGCTGCGGGCCGACCGAAAAAACCTACGATTTGCAGAAGAAGTACAACTTCCAGTCGGTACAGCAGTGCGCCGACGAAAAGCTACCGGTCGACGTCTGCTCCGACGCCTACATGACCGCCATGGCCGAGCACCGCCGCATCGCGCCGGTGTACGACAGCCAGACCGATTGCGATGCCGACTTTGTCGCCGACTGGTGCCAGCAAGACTCCTCCGGCAAGTTCATCCCAAGGCTGGGCGGTTTCGAACTGACCGCCGAAGGCCAGGTGACCCAATCCCAGGTCGATGCGGCCAATGCCCAAGTCGCCGGTTCGCAAGCCAACAGCGGTGGCTCAGGTTTCTCCACCAGCAGCCTGCTGACCGGCCTGTTGATCGGCAACATGCTCAGCAACAATCGCAACAGCTACCGCTCCGAGCCGGTGTACCGCTACCGCGATGATCGTGGCAATTACGGCAACTCGACGCTCAACCAGCGTGTCTCCAACGGGGCGACCTTTGGCCGTTCCAACCAGGCCCGATACGGCAGCAGCAACTACTCCAACACGCTGCGCTCCTCCAGCAAGCCGGTGAACGTCGCGTCGTCCACCTCCCGTGGCGGCTTCGGCAGCAAAGCCAGCGCCCGTAGCGGCTGGGGCGGCGGCGGTTCGAGCAGTTAAGGAAGCCAGGCCATGAAGAAGATCCACTGCGCAGAACGTCATGACTGGAAACAGACCGCCGACAGCCTCGGTTTCCTGTTCCACACCATCGACGGCGAACCTTACTGGGACGAAAGCGCGTACTACCAGTTCACGCTCGAACAAATCGAGCGCGACCTCGAAGACCCGACCACCGAGATCCATGACATGTGCATGGACCTCGTGGCCCGCGTGGTGCAGAACGAGGAACTGCTGGAACGCCTGAGCATTCCCGCGCCGTTCTTCGACATGATCCGCACTTCATGGCTCGAAGGCCACCCGCACCTGTACGGGCGCATGGACTTCTCCTACAACGGCAGCGGGCCAGCCAAACTGCTCGAGCTCAACTACGACACACCCACCAGCCTCTATGAAGCGGCGGCGTTTCAATGGGGCTGGCTGGAGCAATGCATCGAACGCGGCCTGCTGCCCAAGCACGCCGACCAGTTCAACAGCATCGACACCAAGCTGCATCAAGCCTTCGCCCAATTGCAGCTCAACCAGCCGTTCTACTTCGCCTCGATGAAAGACTCGATCGAAGACAAAGGCACCACCGACTACCTGCGCCTGGTCGCCGAAAAAGTTGGTATCGAATCCCGCCACATCGACATCGAAGACATCGGCCTCACCAGCGAAGGCCGCTTCGTCGACCTTGAGGATCGCTGGATTCCCCACCTGTTCAAACTGCACGCCTGGGAGTTCATCTTCCACGAACCCTTCGGCGCCGCGATTGCCCAGAGCGACACCCAGTTCTTCGAGCCCGCGTGGAAAGCCATCCTCTCCAACAAAGGCATCCTGCCGCTGCTGTGGGAGTTCAATAAAGGCCACCCGAACCTGCTTGCCTCCCACCTGGACCCCGACCCCGGCAAAGCCGTGCCAAAGGGCTGGGTGCGCAAACCGTTCTTCTCCCGCGAAGGCGCCAACATCGAACTGCAAACCGACGACGGCCTGATCGTAAAAGAAGACGGCCCCTACACGGACGCGCCGTTTATCCTTCAAGAATTTGCGCCGCTGCCGAGGTTTGGCGACAGCTACACACTGATCGGCTCCTGGGTCATCGCTGACCAAGCCGCAGGCATCGGCGTGCGCGAAGACAACAGCCTGATCACCAAGGACTCAAGCCGGTTTCTACCGCACCTGATTCTCGACTGAGCCACCCCAATTGCAACGCAGCAAAGACCAATTGTGGGAGCGGGCTTGCCCGCGATGACGGTATGTCAGCCACCGAATGTAGTGACTGATTCACCGCCATCGCGGGCAAGCCCGCTCCCACAGGTTAAAGCCGCTCAACCTCACCCCTGACGCGCTGCCAGCACCGAATAGCTGTTCATCAAGTTCCGATAGTTAGGAATCCGCTGCGACAACAAATTCCCCAGCCCCTCGATATCGTTGCGCCAGTCACCCTGCAACTCACACGCCACCGAAAACCAATTCATCATCTGCGCCCCCGCTTGCACCATCCGGCTCCACGCCGCCTGCTGCACCGTCGTATTAAACGTGCCCGACGCATCCGTCACCACAAACACCTCAAACCCCTCCGCCAGCGCCGACAACGTCGGGAACGTCACACACACATCCGTCACCACACCCGCAATGACAATCTGCTTACGCCCAGTCGCCTTGACCGCCTTGACGAAATCCTCGTTGTCCCACGCATTGATCTGACCAGGGCGAGCGATATACGGCGCCTGCGGGAACATCTCCTTCAACTCCGGCACCAACGGGCCGTTGGGGCCTTGCTCGAAGCTGGTGGTGAGGATGGTCGGCAAGTTGAAGAACTTGGCGACGTCCGCCAGGGCCAGCACGTTGTTCTTGAACTCGTTGGGGGAGAAGTCCTGTACCAGCGAGATCAGGCCGGTTTGGTGGTCGATCAGCAGAACAATGGCGTCGTCTTTGTTCAAGCGGCTAAGGGTTGGCGTGCTCATGGTTGAAGTCCTTTTTTGATTGGGTTGGTTTGGCGTTGCGTTCAACATGGGCACAGATTAATGGGTGGGTTGGACGTGATAAATCGGCTGGCATGTGTCTTACCGTCAACTTAAAAAGGACAATCAAACTGACGGAACAAACACGGGGACTTTTTGGCCGCTCGGCGTGGGCGCAAACGCCACCTTGAGCCGTTGCCCGATGCACAAGCGGTGCGCAGCCTCACACTGGATGACCGACAATATCGTTGGCCCTTCGTCGAGCGTCACGTAGGCAATGCAATGCACGTCGTCTGCGCGCCCGCTATAGCTGAAGCTGTACAAGGTGGCGCCACCGCTGGCGACGATCCAATCGGTTGCGGTGCTGCCGGTGAACGGGCTGTGATCGCGGGGGTAGTAGTAGGCCTTGCCGGTGTCCAGGCAACGGCGTAGCAACAGTTGGTCTTGATTGACGGCAGCCCAGAAGGGCGCACTTTCCGCGGTGATGTGCGGTGAGGTCAGTAGCATATCAAAGGCGCTCCAGTATGAGTGTGGCGCTGCCGTGGCGTGAACCCAGCAGGCCGCCGGTGCCGTGGGCCAGAGCCAGTGCGCAATGAGGCCGTTGAACGGCCGGGTGTGCTTCGCCGCGCAACTGGCGCACAGCCTCGATCAGCCTGGCCATGCCGCCGCGATGGCCGGGGTGGTTATTGCACAGGCCGCCGCCGTCAGTGTTTACCGCCAAGGGGCCGACACCGCTGATCAACTTGCCGTCGCTGACAAAGGCGCCGCCCTGGCCAGGGGCGCAAAAACCGAGGTTTTCCAGCTGGATCAATACGGTGATGGTGAAGCTGTCGTACAGCGAGGCGTAGTCAATATCGCCAGGTGTGAGGCGCGCCTCGCCGAATGCATCGGCGCCGGATTGCGCGCCACCTGAGGTCAGCAGGTCGAAGTAACCGCCGTTCAGATGGTTAATCGCATAGCCCGAACCGATAGGCGTAATCAGCGGCCGTTTGAGCGAGCGGGCAATGGCCGGATGTGCCAGCACCAGGGCGCCGCCGCCGTCGCTGATCACGCAGCAGTCCAAGCGCCGCAAAGGGGCGGCGACCCAGGGTGAACTCAGAACGTCTTCCACCGTCACCACATTGCGCAACATGGCCTGCGGGTTGTGCTGGGCATGGTGCGACGCCGCGACTTTTATCCAGGCCAATTGCTCGGCCGTGGTGCCGTGTTCGTACTGATGGCGCATGGCGCACATCGCGTAGCGGTTGACCACGGCAGCGCCATAGGGCGTTTCAAACGGTGCTTCACAGGCGCTGTACGCTGGGTCTAATGCGCTGCTTTGCGGACGTTGGCGCTCGGCACGCGGGCGCCCGGCCTGGGTGATCAAGGCGACACGGCAGCGCCCATCGGCGATGGCGCGTGTAGCCTGGGCGACTTGATGCATGTAGGACGAGCCCCAACTTTCCGTCGTATCCAGGTGCCGTGGCTGGATACCCAGGTACTCGACCATGGAGAACGGCCCTACGCCTGGCGCTCCCCAGCCCGGTACATCGCTGGCGCAGAAATAGCCGTCGACATCACTGAGGCTCAGCCCCGCATCCTCCAGTGCGCCGCGTGCCACATCGGCATGCAACTGCGCCAGGGAGCGGTCCGTGGCGTGGCGGGTAGGGTGTTCATAGGCACCCACGATATAAGCTTTACCCCTCATGGCTGACGGCTCCGGGCGGCGTATTCGATAAAGAACTCAAGCGCCTGCGGGTCACGCATGGCGCTGGGGTTGGCGACTTTCTGCGGGTCGTGTCCCATCAGGATCCGGCGTACCGGCACTTCCATTTTTTTCCCGGTGAGGGTGGTGGGAATCAGCGGTACAGCCAGGATGCAGTCCGGCACATGCCGAGGTGTGCACGCCAGGCGCAGGCAGTCGTTCACGCGTTGCTGCAAAGGCTCATCCAACACCGCGTCGGCACGCAGCTGTACAAACAGCGGCATAAAGAAACCGCCCTCGGGCAAATCAAGGTTAACGATCAGTGCATCCTCGATTTCTGCGATGTGCTCCAGCGCCCGGTAAATCTCTGCCGTGCCGATCCGCACGCCAAAGCGGTTCAGCGTCGCATCGGAACGCCCCAGCACCTGGCAGCCGCCGCGAGCATTGAGCAAAAAGAAATCCCCATGGCGCCACACGCCCGGCCACGGCTGAAAGTAGCTGTCGCGATAGCGCTCGCCCGTGGGGTCATTCCAGAAATACACCGGCATCGACGGCATGGGCGACCTCACCACCAGCTCGCCGACTTGATCGATCACCGGTTGGCCGTGCGCATCAAACGCATGGGCATCCACCCCCAGGGCGCGCGCCTGGATCTCGCCGGCATACACCGGCAAGGTCGGTACGCCACTGACCAAACCGGTGCAGATATCCGTACCGCCGCTGCCCGTGTTGACCCACACTGCCGTGTTCAGGTTGCGGTAAAACCATGCATTACATTGCGGTGAAACCGGCGACCCCACCGGCATTACCGTGCGCAGTGCGTGCAGGTCAAAACGCTCGCCGGGCACCACGCCCTCGCGTTGCATCAGTTCAATGTAGGTGGGGCTGGTGCCGAAAAAACTCGCGCGGCTGTCTTGCAGGATTTGCCACAGCGCATCGGTGCCTGGCCAGGTGGGATGGCCGTCGTAAAGCACCGGGCGTACACCGCAGAGCAAGGCACTGAACAAGGTGTTCCACATCATCCAGCCGGTGGTGGTGAAAATGAAGGCGGTGTCACCCGCACGAAAATCCAGGTGCAGATGCAGTGCTTTGAGCTGTTCCAGCAGAACCCCGCCATGGCTGTGAACGATGGCTTTGGGCACCCCCGTGGTGCCGGACGAGAACAGTACCCATAACGGATGATCGAAGGGGACTTGCTCGCACTGGAAATCGGCGGCGGGCACGCTGGGGCGCAGGCGCAAGCTGTGCCAGTCGATGGCGTTAGGCAGCGTCAATGGCTCATCAGCAAACAGCGCCGGCAGCACAATCACCTGTTGGATACTGCCCAACTCGCCGACGATCTGCCGGACCTGGGCGCGCCGGTCAAACACCTTGCCGCCATACCGGTAACCGTCCACCGCCAACAGCACTTTCGGCGCTAATTGCCGCACCCGATCCAGCACACCCTCGCTGCCGAAATCCGGCGAGCAACTGGCCCAGATCGCACCGATGGCTGCGCAGGCACATAGCGCAATCATCGCCTCGGGAATGTTTGGCAGGTAAGCCACCACGCGATCACCGGGCACTACGCCGAGCTCTCGCAGATAGCTGGCGAGCGTGCGTACCTGGTCGCAGAACTCGACCCATGGCAAGCCCTGCAACGCAGCGGATTCGCTCAGGTAGAGCAGCGCATCGCCTTGCCGTTCGTTGCGCAAAATGTGTTCGGCAAAATTCAGCTGCGCGCCGGGAAACCACTCAGTACCCGGCATCCTACGATCACCCAGCACCGCGTGGTAGGGGCTACTGGTCTGCACCTTGAAGTGGTCCCAGATCGATTGCCAGAAAGCGTCCAGATCATCGACCGACCACTGCCATAGCCCGTGGTAGTCGACAAAACTCAGCCCGCGCTCGCGTTTGAGCCAAGCCAGGTAATGCGTGAGGCGGGTAGTTTGGATATGTTCAGGGGAGGGCTGCCAAAGCCGTTGGCCCTGGACCACTTCGTTGAATGCAGTCGCCACGATTAAAGACCTCTGACGTTTTTGTTTTTAGGGTCATGGGGTATTCATGCGTGACGGACTGTAGCGATAAATTGTACGACGTACAATTGATGGGCTTTCTGATTATGTTGTGCGATTTTTCAGCGACGCGATGCCAGGGTTTCCAGGCCGCAGAGGAAGGTGTCGACATAAAACGCAAAGCTCTCATGCAGCGGCGCGTGCACACCATTTTGCCAGCGCAGGCTGAAACCTCGGTTGCTGAGCTGGTCCATGTTCTGCGCAAGGGTCGGGTGCTGCTCGGCGTCAACGGCCTGCAGGCTTTCCTGTACTTGCTGCTGCCACGCCTCGGTGTTCTCCGGCAGCGGGGCGAACTCCAAGGTGGTGAAACCGGCAAGGGCGGCGATAAACGTGTTGTAGGCGCCAGCCAATGAAGGCCCGCTGAAACCCGCTTGCTGCAACGCTGCCAATACGCCTTCCACCAACTTGAAGTCGGTGCGGGTGTTGGAGACCAGTTGCGCACCGAGTAACGGCGCCACATTCGGGTGCTGGTGAACAGCGTTATGGCAATTAACCAGAGTGGCGCGAAGGTAGTCCTGCCAGCGCTCCTGAGGCTGCGGTGCCACCTGTTCGAGGACTTTGGCCAACACTTCGCTCAACAGCAATTCACGTGACGAGACGTACCAGTAAATGGCCGTGGGGTACACGCCCAGGCTATTTGCCAAGTTGCGCAGGCTGCATTTTTCCAGGCCTTCGCGGTCGATCAACGCCAATGCGGCGGCGATAATCGTGTCTTTATTCAGTTGGTTTTGCGGGTCTTCGCCAACGGTTTTTTTACGCCTGCCTCGTGGGTTTGCGGTTTTGCTGGTCATGGACGTTGTTCCGGTTGAGCGACGGCGAAAGGATAGCCGGTCGTCGATTCGCTGTCGCTCTTCCAGGCGCGGCGTCAGTCTCTGGTCAACATGCCTCCATAGCGTTCTACAAATGCCTGTGTAGCGTTAACCAGCCGATTCATTTCGTGCTCGGTCAGCGGCAGGCTCAACGCAAACAGCCCGCGCCGTGCACTGTAGATCCCACATTCAAGCAGGTGAAAAAAGAACAGGTCCCGTAGGCGGTTTCGGTCCGTTGGGATATCCGTGGGCCGAAGAATCGGCAAGCCTGTGGGATGCAGGTTCATCACTGAACCCTGCCCGGTAAACTGCATCGGCATGCAGGCGAGCACCTCGTTCAGTTGCTCGCGCAACCGGTCGCCCCTTGCATTCAACGCAAGGGCTTGCTCACGGGTATACACCTGCTCCAATCCAGCGATACCCGCCGCCATGGTCAGTACGTTGTTGTTAAAGGTACCTGCGTGAGAGAGGCTGCCATGGCGCGGATCGAACTGCGCCATGATGTCTCGTCGGCCACCCAACATGCCACAGGGCATCCCACCGCCGAGGTATTTGCCCAGGGTCATCAGGTCAGGCGTTATGCCGAGTTTTTCCTGTAAACCGCCTGGGCCAAGGCGTGAAGTCATCACCTCATCGAACACCAGCAGTACCCCATGCGCACGGCTCAACGCGCGCAAACCCTCGAGAAAGCCCGGCGCGGCGCAGATACAGCCACCAGCGCCCAACATCGGCTCCACGAGGATCGCCGCACACGCGCCTGGGTGCTCAAACAGCAAACGCTCGACACTGCGTAGATCGTTGTAATCCGCCAGGTACACGCGGTGGGGCACATTCATCGGCGTGCCTGGCCCGGCAAAACTCAGCACGCCGCCGTGATAACCGCCGTTAAACGCGATGACGCCATCGCGCCCGGTGTAGGCCCGTGCCGCCGCCAGCGCGAGCAGATTCGCCTCGGTACCGGAATTGGTAAAGCGCACCTGTTCGATACAACCAAAGCGCTCCACGATCAACGCTGCCAACCGCGCTTCCAGTTGCGTAGGGGCGCTGAGGTTCAGCCCGTTTGCCATCGCCGTCGTCAGTGCCTGGGTGATCACCGGGTGGGAGTGCCCATACAGCGCTGCGGTGTATTCGGCGAGAAAGTCGACATAACGATGCCCGTCCAGGTCATCCAGAAAACAGCCCGTCCCGCCCGACATCACCAACGGAAACGGCTCATAAAACAGCACTGAGCGCGTATTGCCACCCGGCATTACCCGCGCGGCCACGTCCAGTTGCCGGGCGCTGTTGGGGTTGGCATGGGTATAGCGTGTGATGCAGCGCTGCAACGCGGACCTATCAGGCGCTGTGAACATCGCTCGCCTCCTTGGATGCGTTGCGCTTTGGATACACCAGCAGCAACAGCGCAAACCAGGCCGCCGCCACATAAAACGCCGTGCGCGTCTCCGGGTCGCGAATCACCAGCACCGTCAACCCAGCCAAAAACAACAGTACCAACACGCTGCTGCCCCGAGCCCACGGCAAGCGATACGCCATCAGCGGCAACTCACCCCGCTGCACCTTGCACCGATACGCCATATGCGTGGTGATGATCACCGCCCACACCCAAATCAACAGGCCCAAAATGCCGGTGATCAATAGGTTGAAAATACGTTCCGGCATCAAATAGTTCAGCAATACCCCCACCAGCAAAATCGCGGTCGACACCATCAAGCAACGCGCCGGCACCTGGCGCGGGCTTAACACCTGCAATTGACGGGGTGCCTGCTGAATATGCGACAGCGCAAACAACATCCGGCTGGTGGCAAACAACCCGGTATTGCACGACGACGCCAGCGCACTGATCACCACAAAGTTGATCAGCCCGGCCGCAATCCCCAGGCCAATGCTGTCGAACACCCTCACAAACGGGCTTTGTGAGGTATCGATCTGGTTCCAGGGATAAAGGGCCATGATCACCGCGATCGACCCGATATAAAAAATTGCCATCCGCCAGATGATGCTATTGATCGCTCGCGGCAATGTGCGCTCCGGGTTGGCCGTTTCCGCCGCCACCAAGCCAATCACCTCGACCCCGGCAAAGGTAAACGCCGCCAACGGTATCGCGTACCAAAAGCCACTCCAGCCATTCGGGAAAAACCCGCCGTGCCGCCACAGGTTGGTGATCGAAGGGGTAGTTTGCGACGATGTATCCAGCCCGAAAATCAGAATCGCCAAGCCTGCGGCAATCAACCCGACAATCGTCACCACCTTGATCAACGCCAGCCAGAACTCCACCTCGCCAAACGTCTTCACCGCAAACAAATTGATCACCATCAACATCACCGTGGTGACCAACGCCGGAATCCACTGCGCCAACTCCGGGAACCAATATTTCATCAACAAGCCGATCCCCGTAACCTCCAGCACCCCCACCAGAATCCAGATCAACCAATACGACCACCCCGTGATAAACGCCACCCGCGGCCCCAAAAACTCCTCCGCATACGTCGCAAACGACCCGCTACCGGGCCGATACAACGACAACTCACCCAGCGCCCGCGCAATCAAATAAACCATCCCCCCACACAACGCATACGCCAGCAACAACGCCGGCCCCGCCGTGGCAATTGCCTTGCCCGACCCCAGAAACAAACCGGCCCCAATAATGCCGCCGATAGCAATCAACATCACATGCCGCTCCTTGAGCGACCGCGCCAAGCCATGGTTGGAAGAGTGAAGCGGTGGTGTAGACATCAGCATTCCCCAAGCTGTATTGCACAGCAGTAGTGAGGTGGCCCGGCTCAGACCGGATTTTATTGTACGGTGTGCAATAAGCAGGTTTTGGGCCAAATATTAAACGCGGCGGCAAGCGGTTTTTAAACGGGCTGTTTAGATATGTTTGTAGGAAGCTTCGTTGGGGCGATGTTGACTGGGGGGAGGGTGAAAGCGTGTCACCTGGGGAAACAGATGGGTGGGGGGGATACGGTCGAGAATTAGGGGTGATTTCCAAGGGCCAGCAGGGCGAATCCCTTTCATTTGCGGGACGTTTCCTAGAGAATCCCAGCCGCTTGCGTCAGCAAAATCTCGCGACTAGGCTGCGTTCCGTCACTGCTTTTTCAGTGATCGGGTTTAGTCGCCCGGATTCGATTGGCGCATAAGCAATTCATGAGTCAGGCCCCCTTCGCCTGCATCTTATGGTGGCTGTGCGCAGGGCACCTCCGGGTGCGCCGGGTTCCCAATCGACCGGTCGACTAACCTGCGTACAGCTGCCGCCTTTCGTTTAGTCGCGGATCTTGGCAGCTCCAAATTATCGATTGGAGTTTTGCTATGGATAACGTTGTATCGGATTCGCCGTCATCGGCTGCGACTAAGCCATTTACTGTTAATGAAGAACTGAGCTTTGAAGATGCCTGGGTGCGCGTGGCCGAGCTGCTGCAGTGTGCGGTGGCTACATCGCAGGCGCTTGGTGAACCGCTGGGTGCGCCGCATCGGGCGGTAATGCATTTGGTGGAGATGGCGAAGATGGTGGCGGATCGGGCTGTGGAGTGTTTGCAGCCTGGATAACGCACCAGAGAGGCGGGTGAGGCAATAAGCGGCCCCAGTAGTCCAACAATTGTTGGACTACTGGATTGTGAATTCTTACAGACATTAAAAAGCCGGCTTGTGGCCGGCTTCTCGGGGACTGCCTCAGCTTGTTTTTGACAAACCTCACCAGCCTTCAAATCGCTCAGCCCACATCGAGTCGGGCTGAATAGTAGGGGCATCAGCGGGAACTCCTCCGCATCGCCGAGCAGGGTGGATAGCGCAAAGCCACCCCCTGCCAAATGTGGGCGGCATGATACCCATATTCACCTCATATGCCTACCTCCGGGTCCGATTTAGAGCCTTCCCAGCCCAGCAGGTGTTCGTCCAGCGGCACCGGCCTGCGGTTGTTGAGGGTGGACCACCAGAACACCCAGCCGACGATCCCGAAGTTCTGTTCAAAGCGTTGTTCGTGGGTGAGGTATTCGTCCGGGTGTTCGCCGGCGTTGTGGCTGCGCATGCGCAGGCCGCCGCCGGGGCGGTTGTAGAGGTATTTGATGCGGAGCATGCCGTCGTGTTCGACGGCGTATATTTCGCCGTCGGTGATTTGGCTGCGGCCTCGGTCGATGGCGAGGGTGGCGCCTTGCTGGATGATGTCGATCATGCTGTTGTCGACCATGTAGGCGCCTACCGCGCGGTCGGGGTTTACGTTGAGGGTTTCGAGGGTGTGCAGGGAGACGCGGATGCGCTCGGTCGAAGTGAACGTGGGGTGGAGGGGAATCTCCACGTCGATTTTTTCCGGGAGACGGACGGGGCCCGTGAGGTACTTGCCGCTTTCTTCGCGGGTGGCGATGCCTTTTCTTGGGTCCGGACCTTCCAGCAGGAAGTTGGCCGGAGGGTGTTTGAGGCCTTCGCCGGTGCGCAGCCAACGGCTTGAGACGCAGAGCAGTTCTGCGATCTCGTTGAGTCGGCCCATGGGCACGCCGCGCTTGAACCAGTTGTTCACGTGTTGAGGCGTGACACCACGGTTCTTGGCGAAGTCGGAGGCGGAAAGATGAACTTCCCGCAGTAACGCTTTTAGTCGATCACCTGATGTATTCATAAACGCAGAGTTTACTGGCCGGAAAAATACATCAAATAAACTATGCGTTGAGTTTCGCGTGTAGGGATTTGCTTAGTTGTAGTCTGATATTTCAGTTATCTAATCTTATTAAACGTATCGAATTAAACATTGAACTTGGCGTTTAATTTTTCCCACAAAAAAAGCCCCGAATCATCGGGGCTTTTTTGATTGCCGGGGCAATGAGGAGCGGGTATCAGCCTTTGTAGGCAGCGACCGACTTCATGATCTCGGCGCGGGCGGCGTCTGCGTTGCCCCAACCGTCGATCTTCACCCATTTGCCTTTTTCGAGGTCTTTGTAGTTCTCGAAGAAGTGCTTGATCTGTTCCAGCAGCAGTGGCGGCAGGTCGGTGTATTCCTTCACGTCCACGTACAGCTGGGACAGCTTGTCGTGTGGCACCGCGATAACTTTGGCATCGCCGCCGCCGTCGTCGGTCATGTTCAGGATGCCGACTGGGCGCGCGCGAATCACCGAGCCTGGGGTAACCGGGTAAGGGGTTACTACCAGCACGTCGAGGGGGTCACCGTCGTCAGCCAGGGTGTTAGGGATAAAACCGTAGTTGGCCGGGTAGAACATCGGGGTGGCCATGAAACGGTCAACGAACAGGCAGTCGCTGTCTTTGTCGATTTCGTATTTGATCGGCGCGTGGTTGGCCGGAATTTCGATGGCGACGTAGATGTCGTTCGGCAGGTCTTTGCCAGCCGGAATCTTGCTGTAGCTCATTGGGCGGTGCCCCCGTAGTTGGCCATGAAACATGGCCGGATTGGCCTAAAAGTGGCGGCGATTATAGGCATATTCTGACGCCGATGCCATGCGTCAGACGTCGTGTGGCGCCAGCGGTTCAGTCTGGTAGCGGGCATCGCCGGTTTGCAGTTGGTGCAGGCGGGCCAGCGGGTCCTGGCGATAGAAGCGGCTCAGTTGCGCGTACACCTGGGGGTAAGTGCCGACCAGTAAATCCGGGGCACTGAAGAAATACTCACTGGTGACGGCAAAGAACTCCGCCGGGTTTTCGGCGGCGTAGGGGTCGATGTCGGTCTCGGCGTCCGGGTTGGCATCCAGTTGGCGGTTGAGGTCGTCAAAGGCGCTTTGCATCACGCTGGCCCATTCCTGCACGCGCATGTCGTGGTGCAGCGGCGGCAGGCCGTTGGCGTCGCCGTTGAGCATGTCCAGCTTGTGCGCCAGCTCGTGGATCACCAGGTTGTAGCCTTCCCACTGGCCGCTGGCCAGTACGCCGGGCCAGGCGAGGATCACCGGGCCTTGCTGCCAGGCTTCGCCGCTGTGCTCACCGTCCCACTCGTGCTCGACGCCGCTGGCATCGCGATGGCGCTGGGGGCTGAGGAAGTCGTCGGGGTACAGCACGATTTCGTGAAAGCCCTGATACCAGTCGAGGTCGCCCAGGTTCATCAACGGCAATTGTGCCTGGGCGGCGAGCAGCAGGCGCTGTTCCTGATGCAGCTCGACGCCGGGCAGGGCGGTGAGGTGCTTTTCATTCAGGAACACCACGCAGGCTTCGCGCAGCCACTGGTCCTGCTCGGCGCTGATGCCGTCGAGGAAGGTCAGGTGGTGGCGCACCCGCTGCCAGGTGTCATCGGCAATCGGGTGCTTGGCCAGCAGGCGCCGGCGACGCCAGGCGCTGAGGGACCACATCGCGGGTTACTGCGGCTTGGCTTCGGAACTGCGGCCGAAACGGCTGCGGACCACGCCGATGATCATTGGCACCAGCGACAGCAGGATGATGAACACTACCAGCAGCGAGAGGTTCTTTTTGATAAACGGCACGTTGCCGAAGAAGTAACCCAGGGTGACCAGGCCGCCAACCCACAGGACGGTGCCGAACACGCTGAACCCAAAGAAGCGCGGGTAAGGCATTTTGGCGATACCGGCCACGAATGGCGCAAAGGTGCGCAGGATCGGCAGGAAGCGCGCCAGGGTCACGGTTTTACCGCCGTGCTTGTCGTAGAAGTCGTGGGTTTTTTGCAGGTAGTCGCGGCGGAAGATTTTCGAATTCGGGTTGCTGAACAAGCGTTCCCCGGCCGTTCGTCCGATCACGTAGTTGGTACTGTCGCCGAGGATGGCTGCCAGCATTAGCAGGCCGCCCAGCAGGACCGGGTCCATGCCGCCGCCTGCGGCGACGGCGCCGGCGATAAACAGCAAGGAGTCACCGGGCAGGAAGGGCATGACCACCAAACCGGTTTCGCAAAAGATAACCAGGAACAGAATGGCGTAGATCCACACTCCGTAGTTTCTTACCAGCATGTCGAGGTACACGTCGAGATGCAGAATAAGGTCGAGCGGGTTGAAATCCATGGATGGCACCTGTGTGAATGGCCCGACTCAGCGGGCCTGTGCGGAAGCTACGGGTAAGTTAGGCTACAAGGTTATGTCGCGATTCTTACAACGCTGAGAGGTCCGCATTATACGGATTAAGAGGTGAAAAGCGTGTTGGTTTTGTAGCGGGGAGTGTCGCTGGTAGCAAGGCCCCACACCGACCTAAATGTTGCTCAGATGTAAATGTGGGAGCTGGCTTGCCTGCGATAGCGGTGGGCCAGCAAATGATGCATCCGCTGATACTTCGCTATCGCAGGCAAGCCAGCTCCCACAGTGGAGCGCTGGTGTTTTCTCAGTCCTCACTGATCGGCAGCACGTAGTTCTTGAACTCCGTATCTTCCCGAAAGCCGATCGACTCATAGGTCTTCTGCGCCACTTCATTGTCACTGCTGGTCGACACCCGCAGCCGCACGGCCTGGGTCTCCTTGGCCATCTTCTTCGCGGTGCGTATCAGGTTGTCGGCCACCAGCTGCCGGCGGGCATCTTCGGCCACGTAGATGTCGTTGAGGATCCACACGCGTTTAAGCGACAGCGACGAAAAGCTCGGGTACAGCTGGCAGAATCCCAGCAACCTTTTGTCGTCATCATCCGCCAGGGCGAGGTAGATCACCGACTCTTTGCGGCGCAGGCGCTTTTCCAGAAAGGCCCGCGACGAATCCGGGAAGGGCAGCGCGCCATAAAACTCACGGTACTTGACGAACAACGGGGTCAGCAGGTCCAGGTGTTCCAGGGTCGCTTGAGTAATCCGCATGCCAGGCCTCAACTTCCAAATGGGTGTATGACCACACAAGCGGCCGTGACTCGATGCTGCCTAATGACGCAAAAAAGCGCAATCGTGCAGCTATCAGTCATTGGGTGGGCTGAGCAGGAAATTGCCTTTCATCAGGTCAGGATCATCCGATTCAATGGTCTGAACCTGCGCCTCGTCCTTGAGGTTGACCCCCGACAGCTGCCGACGACACGCCTCTTTCATCAAATAAAGCAGGCGATGGGCGGCCATGCCGTAACTCAGGCCCTCCAGTCGTACGTTGGAGATGCAGTTGCGGTAGGCATCGGTGAGTCCGACCTTGGGGTTGTAGGTGAAATACAGCCCCAGGCTGTCCGGCGAGCTGAGGCCCGGCCGTTCGCCGATCAGAATCACCACCATCTTGGCCCCGAGCAATTGGCCGACTTCATCGGCCACTGCCACGCGGCCCTGTTCCACCAGAATCACTGGCGATAAAGACCAGCCTTCAGCCTGGGTCTGTTCCTCCATGCGTGTAAGAAACGGCAGCGTATGTTTATGCACCGCCAGCGCCGACAGGCCATCGGCCACCACCACGGCCAAATCCACGCCGCCTGGGTTGGCGGCGGCATAGTCGCGCAGGCTCTGGGCTGACTCATCACTCAGGCGTCGGCCCAAATCCGGGCGTTGCAGGTACATGTGCCGGTCCACCGCAGCGCTGTGCAGCAACAGGCTGTCACGCCCGCGCTCGGCCATTTGGCTGCTCAGGCCCGCATGGTCGAAGGGCAGGTGTACCGCATCGCGTGCCTGGGCGTGGGCGAATTGAAAATCCAGCTGCGCGTTGGTGGGGATGCTGGTGCCGGTGCGGCCCAGGGCAATGCGCGCAGGCGTGAGGCGGCGCAGTTCCAGCCATGGGTTGTCAGGCAGGTCGAGTTGCACAGGCGGCTCCTTCATCCTAATTGCTTCAAGGCGTGGCGAAACGCCGGTGGCAGGCTGTTGCCAAAGTGCACCTTGCCGTCGGCTTGGGTGAAGATGCCCATTTTCGCCAGCCACTGCTCAAACTCCGGCGCCGGCTTTAACCCCAATGTTTGCCGGGCGTACAGGGCGTCGTGGAACGAGGTGGTCTGGTAGTTGAGCATGATGTCGTCGGAGCCGGGGATGCCCATGATGAAGTTGATCCCGGCCACGCCCAGCAGGGTCAGCAGCGTGTCCATATCATCCTGGTCGGCCTCGGCGTGGTTGGTGTAGCAGATATCACAGCCCATCGGCACGCCAAGCAGCTTGCCGCAGAAGTGGTCTTCGAGGCCGGCGCGGATGATCTGTTTGCCGTTGTACAGGTACTCCGGGCCGATAAAGCCTACAACCGTGTTGACCAAAAACGGCTTGAAATGCCGCGCCACGGCGTAGGCGCGGGTTTCACAGGTTTGCTGGTCGACGCCAAAGTGCGCGTTGGCCGACAAGGCGCTGCCCTGGCCGGTTTCGAAATACATCAGGTTCTGGCCCAAGGTGCCGCGATTCAGGCTCAAACCCGCTTCGTAGCCTTCTTGCAGCACGCTCAGGCTGATGCCGAAACTGGCGTTGGCCGCCTCGGTGCCGGCAATTGACTGAAACACCAGGTCCAGCGGCACGCCACGGTTGATGGCCTCGATGGAGGTGGTCACGTGGGTCAGCACGCAGGCTTGGGTGGGGATTTCGTAGCGCTGGATGATCGCGTCAAGCATCTCCAGCATGGCGCAGATCGAGGCGATGCTGTCGGTGGCCGGGTTGATGCCGATCATGGCGTCGCCGTTGCCGTAGAGCAGGCCGTCGAGAATGCTGGCGGCGATGCCCGCCGGTTCATCCGTCGGGTGGTTGGGTTGCAGGCGGGTCGACAACCGCCCGCGCAGGCCCATGGTGCCGCGAAACTGGGTGACCACGCGAATCTTCTGCGCCACCAGCACCAGGTCCTGCACACGCATGATTTTGGAGACGGCGGCGGCCATCTCCGGGGTCAGCCCGGGCGCCAAGGCACGCAGGGAATGTTCGTCGGCCGCATCGCTGAGCAACCAGTCGCGCAGGCCACCGACGGTCAGGTGGCTGACGGCGCTGAACGCCTGTTTATCGTGGGTGTCGATGATCAGCCGGGTGACTTCGTCGCTTTCGTAGGGGATCAGCACTTCTTCGAGGAAGTGTTTCAACGGGATATTCGCCAGCGCCATTTGCGCCGCGACGCGCTCGCCGTCGTTCTGCGCCGCCACGCCCGCGAGGAAGTCGCCGGAACGCGCCGGGCTGGCTTTGGCCATCACGTCTTTGAGGCTGTCGAAGCGGTAGGTCTGTGTACCTACCGCGTGGGTAAAGCTTGCCATACAGTGTCTCCTTGGCGACGCGGGCTGCCCGTGAGTAAGGCGCCCGCATCGAGGTTTACGGCAGTTAGTGCAAGGCGGCCTCTGCGGCCTGGATCGCCGCGAATTCCTCTTCGGGCGTGCCTGCTACCAAGTGATGCCGGCTGTAGAAAGCAAAGTAAGCAATTAATACTCCATAGATGATCGCAGCGCCAATCACCACCCGTGGGTCCACCAGAAAGCCCGCTACCACGGCCACGCAGGCCAGTATCAGGGCGATGCCGGAAGTGAAAATGCCACCCGGCGTGCGGTACGGGCGGTCCATTTTGGGGCGGCGGATGCGCAAGGTGATGTGCGCGGCCATCATCAGTACGTAGGAAATGGTCGCGCCGAACACCGCCACCAGAATCAGCAAATCACCCTGGCCGGTCAGCGACAGGCCGAAACCGATGATGCCGGGGATCACCAATGCCAGCACCGGCGCTTTACTTTTGTTGGTCTGCGACAGCTTGCGCGGCAGGTAGCCGGCGCGAGACAAGGCAAAGATCTGCCGCGAATAGGCGTAGATAATCGAGAAAAAGCTCGCGATCAGCCCGGCCAGGCCAACCAGATTGACGAAGCTGCCCATCCAGGTCGAGCCGCCGTACGACAACGCCAGTGCTTCAACCAGCGGGTTACCCGATTTGATCAGCGCGTAGGTGCCGGCGCCGCCGGGCGCAATCACCAGAATCAACAGGGCAAAACTGGTCAGCACCACAATGGCGCCGATCAATCCGCGGGGCAGGTCGCGCTTGGGGTTCTTGGTTTCTTCGGCGGCCAGGGGCACGCCTTCGACGGCGAGGAAAAACCAGATCGCGTAGGGAATCGCCGCCCACACGCCAACATAGCCAAACGGCAGGAAGGTGCTGGCGCCCTTGGCCTCGGTCACCGGCATGTCGAGCAAGTTGGCGACGTTGAAGTGCGGCACCATCGACACCAGGAACACCCCCAAGGCAATCGCAGCGACGGCGGTGATCACAAACATCAGCTTCAAGGCTTCACCCACGCCAAAGATGTGGATGCCGATAAAGATGATGTAGAACGCCAGGTAAATCATCCAGCCGCCGATGCCGAACAACGACTCGCAATAGGCGCCGATAAACACCGCGATGGCGGCAGGAGCAATCGCGTACTCGATAAGGATGGCGGTGCCCGTGAGGAACCCGCCCCAAGGGCCAAACGCGCTGCGGGCAAAGCCGTAGCCACCGCCAGCGGTAGGAATCATGGAAGACAGTTCGGCCAGGGAGAAACACATGCACAGGTACATGGTGGCCATGAGCAAGGTGGCGAGGAACATGCCGCCCCAGCCGCCCTGGGCCAGGCCGAAGTTCCAACCGGCGTAGTCGCCGGAGATCACATAGGCAACGCCAAGGCCGACCAGCAGCACCCAGCCGGCGGCGCCTTTTTTCAGTTCGCGTTGTTGGAAATAGTCGGTGCCGACTTTTTCGAAGTCGACGGAAGAGCCAGTGGGTTCGCTAGGCATGGGGAAGTACCGTCCGTTGTTATTATTGTGTGTAGCAAGCGAGATCGTTCCCACGCTCTGCGTGGGAATGCATCCCGTGACGCTCTGCGTCACCTTGCACCCGGCTTGAGCCTTGTGCAGACATCGGGACGCGGAGCGTCCCAGGCGGCATTCCCACGCAGAGCGTGGGAACGATCGGGGAGGGTTAGAAAAAGCCCAACGGATTAATGTCGTAGCTCACCAGCAGGTTCTTGGTCTGCTGGTAGTGATCCAACATCATCTTGTGGGTCTCACGGCCCACACCGGACTTCTTGTAGCCACCAAACGCGGCATGCGCCGGGTACAGGTGGTAGCAGTTGGTCCACACGCGGCCCGCCTTGATCGCGCGGCCCATGCGGTAGGCGCGGTTGATGTCGCGGGTCCACACGCCGGCGCCGAGGCCGAACTCGGTGTCGTTGGCAATCGCCAGGGCTTCGGCTTCGTCCTTGAAGGTGGTGATGCTCACCACCGGGCCGAAGATTTCTTCCTGGAACACGCGCATCTCATTGGTGCCCTTGAGCAGCGTCGGCTGGATGTAATAACCACCGGCCATGTCGCCGGTCAGTTGCTCGACCTTGCCGCCGGTGAGCAGTTGCGCGCCTTCGCCCTTGGCGATTTCCAGGTAGGACAGGATCTTGTCGAACTGCTGCTCGGACGCCTGGGCGCCGACCATGGTGTCGGTGTCCAGCGGGTCGCCGCGTTTGATCTGCTCGACCTTCTTCATCACCACTTTCATGAAGTCGTCGTAGATCGACTCTTCAACCAGCGCACGGGATGGGCAGGTGCACACTTCGCCTTGGTTAAAGAACGCCAGCACCAGGCCTTCGGCGGCTTTTTCGATAAACGAAGGTTCGGCTTTCATGATGTCGGCAAAGAAGATGTTCGGCGACTTGCCGCCCAGCTCAACGGTGGACGGAATAATGTTTTCGGCCGCCGCGTGCATGATGTGCGAGCCCACCGGCGTGGAGCCGGTGAAGGCGATCTTGGCGATGCGCTTGCTGGTGGCCAGGGCTTCGCCCGCTTCTTTACCGAAGCCGTGCACCACGTTCAGCACGCCAGGCGGCAGCAGGTCGCCGATCAACTCCATCAGCACGTTGATGCCCAGTGGGGTCTGCTCGGCAGGTTTGAGCACCACGCAGTTACCGGCGGCCAGGGCCGGTGCGAGTTTCCACGCGGCCATCAGCAGCGGGAAGTTCCACGGGATGATCTGGCCGACCACACCCAGCGGCTCGTGGAAGTGGTAGGACGCGGTAAGTTCGTTGATCTCGGCGCTGGTGCCTTCCTGGGCGCGGATGCAACCGGCGAAGTAGCGGAAGTGGTCGGCGGCCAACGGGATGTCGGCGTTGAGGGTTTCACGCACGGCCTTGCCGTTGTCCCAGGTCTCGGTGATGGCCAGCAGTTCGAGGTTCTGTTCGATGCGGTCGGCGATTTTCAGCAGCACCAGCGAGCGGTCCTGGGCCGAGGTCTTGCCCCAGGCGTCAGCGGCGGCGTGGGCGGCATCCAGTGCCTTGTCGATGTCTTTGGCAGTGGAGCGCGGGAATTCGGCGATGGGCTTGCCGTTGACCGGCGAGGTGTTAGTGAAATAGTTGCCGTCCACCGGCGCAACGAACTCGCCGCCGATGAAGTTGCCGTACTTGGCCTTGAAGGAAACGATCGAGCCTTCGGTGCCGGGATGTGCGTAACGCATGGTGGGTATCTCCTGCTTTTATGTTTATTGGAGTACAGCGGTGTTGCGCGTGATAAAGCGTAGAGCAAAGGTTGGGCCATCGCTTTACACACCTGTTAAATCAAGGGTTTGAGCTTTGTTGCGAGGTGTTGCGGTGACAAGGCTGGCACAGTCGGTGTGACAGTTTGTGCCATAAGCGATACACCCTGTGACCGGTGGGTCGGCGCGGGATTGCAATGGCCGGATGGCTGGGGGATGCTGGCTGCTCTCACGCAGGGAGAATAATAAGAACATGCACAACGATCATTTCAGTCGCCATGCTCAACAGGTCCTCACCGTCACCCGCGGGCAAGACCTCGCCCACGGCCCCGGCAGCGACCCGTCCATCGCCCGGTCCTGGTTGCGGTGCCTTGAGGACTATCACCTCGACCCCGCGCTGACCATGGCGCCCACCGTGCTGGAACACGGGCGCCTGCTGGAAAGTCGCGAGCGCTTGCAGCAAGTGCTGCGCATTGCCGGCAGTGAGATGAACAGCCTGCATCAACAACTTTCCGGCGCCGGCCATGCGGTGCTGCTCACCGATGCGCGTGGGGTGATCCTCAACTGCGTTACCGCGCCGGCCGAGCGCAAGGTGTTCGAGCGTGCGGGGCTATGGCTGGGGGCCGACTGGAGCGAGGCGTGCGAGGGCACCAATGGCATCGGCACTTGCCTGGTGGAGCGCCAGTCGCTGACCATTCACCGCGATGAGCATTTTCGCGGCCGCCACACCGGTCTGACCTGCTCAGCGAGCCCGGTGTTCGATCCCCATGGAGAACTGCTGGCCGTGCTGGATGTGTCTTCTGCACGTGAGGCGGTGTCGCGCCAAAGCCAGTTCCACACCATGGCGTTGGTGAACTTGTCGGCCAAGATGATCGAAAGTTGTTACTTCCTGCGCCATTTTGAAAAGCACTGGCTGCTGCGCTTTCACTTGCAGGCGGAATCTGTGGGGTTGTTCAGCGAAGGGCTGCTGGCCTTCGACGGTGACGGACGTATCTGTGCGGTCAACCAGAGCGCCCTGAACCTGCTGGGCCAGGCGCGGGGCGGTTTGCTGGGGCAGCCGGTGGAAGCGTTTTTCGAATGCTCGCTGGACCAGTTGCTTGGCCGCGCCAGTGCCAATGCCACCGCCAGTTGGCCGTTGCGTACGCGCGATGGCCGGCATTTGTTCGCTGCGTTGCGTGGTCAGGCACGGAGTACACCGCCGGCGCCGATGGCCAAGCCCGAGGCACCGCGCCTGCCGGGCATCTGTCTCGGCGACCCGGTGTTACAGAGTGATTTTCGCAAGGCCCTCAGGGTATTCGAGCGCGACGTGCCCCTGTTGATCAACGGCGAAACCGGCTGTGGTAAAGAAGCCTTCGCCAAGGCGGTGCATCAAGCCAGCCAGCGCGCCGACAAGGCTTTCGTTGCGCTTAATTGCGCCGCCATCCCGGAAAACCTGATTGAAAGCGAGTTGTTCGGTTATCGCGGCGGCAGCTTTACCGGCGCGCTGAAAGAAGGCATGCGCGGTAAATTACAGCAGGCCGATGGCGGCACCCTGTTTCTCGATGAGATAGGCGACATGCCTTTCGCGTTGCAAACCCGTCTTTTAAGGGTGCTGGAAGACCGCGTGGTGGTGCCCATCGGGGGCGCGCCGCAGGCGGTGGACGTCAGAATCATCAGCGCGACCCACCGCGACCTGTTAGCGCGTGTTGCCGACGGTAGCTTCCGCGAAGACCTTTACTATCGCCTCAACGGCCTTGAGATTGCCGTGCCGCCCTTGCGCGACCGTAGCGACAAAGCGCAATTACTGGCGTTTTTGCTGGCGGAGGAAGCCGCAGGGCAAGCGGTGGTGCTTGATGAGCCAGCGCGGCGCGCTTTGCTGGACTACGCCTGGCCGGGAAACATTCGGCAATTGCGCAACGTGTTGCGTACTTTGGCGGCGTTGTGCGAGGACGGGAAAATCAGCGTTGAAGACCTGCCGCCCATCATTCGCCAACCGCGCCCCGTGAGGGCTTTAGAGCCCCAGCAGGGGGGCGTTCTGGACGATGCAGAGCGTGTAGCGTTACTCAATGCACTCAAACAGCAACATTGGCACATGTCCCGCACGGCAGAAAGTTTAGGCGTGAGCCGGAATACGCTTTACAGGAAGTTACGTCGGCACGGAATTGAACGTTGTTCACACGCGTGATCTGCACGTTGTTACTGCAGCCCTCATAGTGCCCGCTTTTAGTCACCGATGAGAGAAGTGGGTTGAAACGTTTGGATAAACCTTGCCTGATGTTTTTTGTGTGATTTGTACAGTTGTGAGCCACTCAGTCTCTGAATAGTTACTTGTTTTTATTCGGGTTCGGGTGTGGAAATGACAAATATTGAAGCAGTAAAAGTATCACCCATCTTATCCAGTACAGGGGCCGATGAGCCTCCTGCGGCTGGCGCCAGGGTTAGCACCGATAAAGCACATGATAAACGCAACACGGATGCTCAGGTGCCTGACATCCCCGAAACCCGGGCGGTGGCTGACGCTCAGTTGGCGAGGCCCTACGCGTTAGCATTAGCGACGCGCTCCTTTCACACCTCAATGGGGCCAATGGATGTTCAAGTGCCTGCGCAGTCCACACTCGGTCGTTGGCGGACCCAATTGGACGACGCCTTTAAAAGCCGGGGGTTTTTATCGTGGGCGAAAGAACAGGGCCTTGATAGCAAAAGCCTCAAAGTGGATCCGTTCGCCGGGGAATTGACGGGAATTGTAAATGGCAAGATTCACACTTTTTCCTTAGAAGACAATTCGGGTTGGTCGGACATCTCCAGGGTGCTGTTGTCGATTGCCAGGGTGATCGCTCCAAAGCCTGGGCAGGCGTTCAGTTATCCTTGGCCGGACGGTAAGGTGCCGCTGTACACGGTGGGTCGATTTTACGCAGAACCTATTGATCTCTCCCCTTCGCAAGCCGCTGCGCATCGAGAGAAACTGAGGGCCGGGTCAGCGTTTGAGTTCGCACCTGTGGGTCATGCGTCCCAGCGATCTGTCGAGGCGTTAGTGGAGCAGGGCGAGGCGCTGGGTGATGACGCTAATCGTCATGCACTTATCGCGGCGCTGAACGCCCAGGTAGACGATGCTGAAGGGAAAATAGATCTGAATAACGTTATGGTCCCGATTGACCGACGTTCAAGTTTATTTATCGAGGAGCAGCGCCGGGAGATAAGTGTTGCTCAGATGCTCGAAAATAAGGGGCATAAGCTACCTGGCAACCGTGCGCAGGCGCTTGGCTTGGCGAACGCACTCTCCTTTGACCTTGCCCATCGGATGCCTGGGGCCGACGGTGGGGGCGTCAGGCATATTGCGGGACTGCTGAATAAAACCGCGTTGCGCAAGATGAAGGCGGTAGTGGATCCGTGGAAGTTGAAACATGCAAGCCCGGCTCCTGATTCTCACGCAGGAGCCGGCAGTTTTATACGTAGCCTGATGAACAGGCCTGGGGCGCCTGCCCAGAAGATGATTCTGGACAATCCCTCATTGGCATTGGACCAGCTCATTCGGACGACCGATGCACAGACGTTGGGACTGGACATACAAAAAAGAATCAGCTCAGCAGAGTCGCCGACCGGTGCGATTGAGGCATTGACTGCGGCACTCTTGCAGGACCTTGATCCTAACCCAGATAAGTCATGCTTCAACGTGGCGGGTTATAACCTCTATCAACGCGACAATATGGGGGCTAGCGCTTCTGAGATTGTTAAACGTTTTACGACTTATCTTGAAACTAAGCTGGGCGCGGATGTGGCCCCTCTTGCTGCGCAGCTATTACTGTCCGCCGTCGCCCCTGAACTCAAAGTAAAAAATATTCCTCCCGAACTGGTTTTTGGATCTTATACGTGGACTGAATTTTCTATAGCGGTTGCACTGGTAGAGCAGGGAGATCGCGGCGGCGCATCGGGAAACATGACGTTTCGTCAAATAGTGGACTATGCCGATGTGCAACTTAATATTCTTGAGGATGAGGACGCGTTAGCAAGCATGTCGATCAATCCGCTTAGGGCGTGGGGGGTCGCTAACAAGGTGATAAAATACAGCCCCGACGGTCAATATACGCCCGAGGAAAGTGAGCAATCACAGCGCGTGTTAAAAAAGCAGAAAAGGGAGCTGGAATGGGCACGCACTGAGTTGTTGAAGCCGCCCCCGACGCGGGAGTCGGAGGCGCTGTCTGAGTTCAAACGGGTGTACCCGGATGTTGATCCGACGAAGACAACCTTATGCAGTGTCATGGATAGCCGTTATATCGTATCGCCACTTGATGTCTATATGACGAAGCCTTTTGAGCCAGACAGGTGGAAGTCACGTGATGAAAAAGAGTTGCCTTGGACGCAGATGAAGTCTCGCTTTTCTGAGCTTGATAACAATATCGGTCAAACGTTTGCTGAGAAGTTTGAGGGCTATAAAAAGACTCAGGCCGCGGGGTGGGCTATTCAGTTCAAATATCAGGCGTCTTTGCTGTCTATGGCTGAACAGGAGCGTATAAGTCAATCAACTGTAACGTTCATGCGAGTGTCTCGTCCTTTTTTGGGCACAGAGGAAACGAACAACCTACAGCTTTACCCCGGGCGCCAACCCCGAAAGCCCACTCCACACGAACTCAAAGAGTTGGAAGGGGGGCAAGGCTTGCTTATGAAAGTTGAGGGCGGGGAGGGGGCGGTTGAGTACTTTAGTTATTTTCCAGCCCTGGGAAAAATTGTTAAGGAAAAGGGAGTGCCGGCAGAGCAGCCAAACTTTGACGATCGCAGGTATTTTTCTCCGGGTTACGAGGCACGAGTCCCTGGCACGTACAATGTGTTTACAGAATTTGCCACCAATAATGAGCGTGATTCGCCTGATGTAATCGGTGAAGCAAGAACGCCGTATTTTTCTCAACGGAACGGTTCGCTGGGTGCCGCGGTGGGTGATTTTTTTACCAAGGATTATGATTATTTAAAAACAAAGCTTTTCGGTGAAACGAGGATTGAAAAGAACACCAGGGCTAATCAGGCTGTCAACAATTTTCTCCTTTCGCTTATTCCCTTCTATGATGGTATTAAAGATGCGATCGACGGCAATGTTGCCGGCGCAGCTTTTAATATCGGGTTCGATTTTTTAGGGTTTTTTCTCCCTGGGGCAAGTGCCGCGAATAGGGCCTTGAAGCTTGGTAAGTCAGCAGGCAAGGTGCTCAAGCGGTCTTTTTTTGCAGGCGTCGGTGCTTCTGTGGGGGTTACCGATATCGTTGATCTGCCGAAAAACTTTAAACGGGGGATAGTCGCCTTAGGTAAGGATTTAAAGACGGTACGCAAACATTCAGATGAGGTGCTTGCTCGACTGAAAGGGAATTACAGATTTTATGAGGTGACAGGAAATTACAAGGAGGGTGATATTGTCAAGGGCTTCTATCAGGTGGAGTCGGACGGTGTAAGCAGGCCAGTAGTTGCGCTATTTAAAAAGGGCGCTTGGTATGCATACAGTACTGTTACCAATACACCCTTTGGCCCTCAGTTAGCACAGTTTGGAGTGCTGAATGCACTGACGCCTTCGGATAAACCATAATGGTTTTAACGGGCGCGGCTTAGCGAAAAAGTCGCCGCGCCCGTCTGAGTTGTTAATAAGTTCGCGTTTGGTTGAGTCGTCGGGCTGCGATTTTTAGTATCCGTGCGGCTGACGCACTGTGCCTGTGTGCCTGGATCGTTTTTGCCGACGTTGTTGTAGGTCAGTGGCGGGTGTGTATTTTTTTATAGCCTGGAACTGTATGAGGTGTTTGTGTCACCTAATGGCTGAAGGAAATGGATGGCTTTCTAATTAAAACTAATTATTAGGCAGGACGTTATGATATTTGCAAATGCAGTTGAACGGCCATTGGTATGCTCAAAGATTTCGAATTTTTTCAGTGGCGGATGGACCAGAAGCGAGCCGCCTAGCCCTGTAAGAACACCTGATGCTCCCAAGATAGAGGGCGCGGCAGCGGCCAAACCCGCAGACGGTAGCAATAACGGTTTTGATCAGGGGTTCATTGATAAACAAGTGACATCCCTCGAAGGCCCGGGGCACGCCAGTGGCCAACGACAGCCGGGGCAGGCCACTGATACAAATGCCACTGCTTCGCAAGTGGCTGACTATAGAGAAGCGAACAGGAAAAAGTGGCAAACGCAAAAAGATGCTGAAGCCCGTGACAAGTTGTTCGGTCAGCCCACACCGGGTCGAGTCGATGGGCAAGAGGTTCCACCGTTCTCTTCTCGAGCGCTTGAGGAAAATGCAGCGGATTTAAGCAAAGCCTCAGGGGCGGAGTCCAAGTTTGAGCTGGGTAAGGCATATAAAAATGCACTGGTGACTTCATCGATTACTTTGCCAGTTACGATAGTTGCTTTTGTGACCATCGGAACTATCAATGAAACTATTAAACCTCACCTCAGTGCAACCCCCGCTGCTGAGGGTGTCACCGTTGCTGAGGGCGCCCCCGTTGATGAAGGAAAGCTCGTCGATCGTAAGCAGACAAGTGTATTTCAAGTGGCCAATACCTTAGCCAATCTGCGGGGCGAAGGGCATGTTGGGCCATCGGACAAATGGGCAGCGCAAACCGATGAGGAACGTTTGGATTCTCTCGATGCAATACTTGACTATTGCGAGCCCGAACTGGTTAAGGATGCACAAAAGTACGGCGTTAAGTTTCAACCTGCTACCTCGGGCGGTGATAGCGACGATATAAAGACCCGCACAGCTGTCATCGATTCCAGGCTGGCGGCCCTGACGGCACTGTTCGGTGTCTTAAAGGGGAAAGTATCGGGCAGTGCCAACTAGTAGGCCGGCGCGTGTCACGGGTCAGGCGATTGGCGGGAACGAGGTCGACGCTGCGCTGAACGCCTGCACTCTGATTGACCTGCACTCTGATTGAAGAGTGCGGGCTTTTCTTGCGGGTGAAGTAATTTTTTATGGCGTGCTTATGTGAGTGCTTCCGGTTTCTGCTGATCTTGCGCATAGCGCTATCGGCGCTGATTGATTGGCATAGAGAAGTGCTGGGCCGGGATGAACACGTTCATCGCGTACGAAAGTGCGCTGCAGCGCCGGCCTGAGCGGCTGTGCAAGTCTAAAAAGATAGCTCGAACAGCAAGGTAGGTGGGAACGCTTAAAGTGTCGAGTTTAACGCTGTGCTTCATCCGTGAGAGGGCGTTGTCTTACAGGGCGTGTTGGCAGGCTCTGGCTGGAACTGTACTGGGTGGGGTGCCCACTCATTCAGGGCAACTGCTTAGAGTGTTTTCATACAATAACAATCATGCTGGTGAACACTATGAACATTATTCCTTCAATGGCCACTTTCATTGCTTCACACCCTGTATCCGTCGACCAGCCTGCTGCGCAGCTCGAGTCGTATAAAGCTGATCCTGCTGATTGGCCTTTGTCGCAAACCAAGGGGGCCATCGAGAGCAAAAACCTCAAGTGGGGAGGTGGAAGGGGGCCGAGGCCTCCATCTCCACCACCTGCTCCAGCTCCTGTGCCGCCGCCGCTACCACCGCGCCCGCGTCCGCCCGTGCCGCCCAAGCCGAAACCAGATCCTAAACCCGCGCCGCCGAGCAAGCCCGGGCCTGCACCCAAGCCCCAGGGCGGTGGGTTCAAGGACGCGGGGAGCACTGTCATGCAGATCAATAAAATCAAGGCCAATGACGAGTTGATGATGGCCAATTTGCGCAAGCAGGCGCCTATCAGTGTGGCGGAGGCTGCCAAGCGAGTTTTTGATGCCGACAAAATGGTCAAGGCCGGTGTGATTGATACCGGGCCAAGCGCCCTGCGCGTTGCTCGTGATGCGGCTATCAGTGCCGGTATCACCGGGATGGTCAGCGCGCCGATCAACGTAGCAGCCTATGCAGGCTTCGTGGCCGCCGGAGAGCGGATCAAGTCTTCTTACGCCCCTGGTGTATTGCCGCCACCGTTTTTGCCCGGCGCCAGCAGCCCGCCCAAAAAGGGTGACGCTGCCGAGCACATTGATTCGACGCCCGATTCGACAGCCGATTCGTCAGGCACGATTGACCAGCGCCTGGATGATTTCGAGATAAAGCTGTTGGGCATGGGCTCCACCGTCATGATTCTGTTGGGCGAGAACAACCGTGTATTTACCAAGAGTGAAAGTTGGCCAACCGATAACGACGCACGCTTAAGCAACCTGGAAAAGATACTCAGGTTCTCTGAGCAACAATTGAAGAAGATCACTCGGCAGAACGGAATTATTTTTAAACCATATAAACCCGGCGAACCCATACCTGCCGATGCAGAAGGGCGTCTTGACCTGATCGACAAGAAGTTCAAGCGCATGGACGAGGCCTATGAAAACCTGCGTTTGCTCGCTGCTTTGAAAGCCAGTCAGCGCAACACTCAAGCACCCGCCATCGCTTGAGGATGGCACTATCGAGCGAAATGCCAGACGCATTTCGCTCGCCCGCTGACCGTTTAAAAGGTGCGATTTCCTACTCCCTGCGCTAACCTGCCTCGATGTTTACGAGGTCAACTATGCACATTCATATTCTGGGTATCTGCGGCACATTCATGGGTTCGATGGCGGTCCTGGCCAAAGAGTTGGGCCATCACGTTACTGGCTCCGACGCCAACGTTTATCCGCCCATGAGCACGCAGCTTCAGGCCCAGGGTATTGAGCTGACCCAAGGTTACGACCCCTCACAGTTCGACCCGGTCCCGGATCTGGTGGTGATCGGTAACGCCATGTCACGTGGTAACCCGGCGGTCGAATATGTACTCAACAAGGGCTTGCCCTATGTTTCCGGCCCGCAATGGCTGGCCGACCATGTGCTGCAAGGCCGCTGGGTTCTTGCTGTGGCGGGCACCCATGGCAAGACCACCACCAGCAGCATGCTGGCCTGGGTGCTTGAGCATGCGGGCATGAGCCCGGGTTTCCTGATCGGCGGTGTGCCGCAGAACTTCTCGGTGTCGGCGCGTTTGGGCGATACGCCGTTTTTCGTGATTGAGGCCGATGAATACGACAGTGCTTTCTTCGACAAGCGCTCCAAGTTCGTCCATTACCGCCCGCGCACCGCGATCCTCAACAATCTTGAGTTCGACCACGCGGACATTTTCTCTGATCTGGCCGCCATTGAGCGCCAGTTCCATCATTTGGTGCGCACCATCCCCAGCGAAGGCCTGGTGATCCACCCGACCACCGAGCCGGCCCTGCAGCGCGTGATCGACATGGGCTGCTGGACGCCGGTGCAAACCACCGGCGCGGGCGGGCAGTGGCAGGTCAAGTTGCTCAGCGAAGACGGCTCGCGCTTTGAAGTGCTGTTCGAGGGTGAGGCCCAAGGCGTCGTCGAATGGGACATGACCGGTCAACATAACGTCGCCAATGCCTTGGTCACCCTGGCGGCCGCACGGCATGTGGGCGTGGTGCCTTCCATGGGCATCGCCGCCTTGAGCGCGTTCAAGAGCGTGAAACGCCGTATGGAAAAAGTCGCAGATGTGAACGGGATTACCATCTACGACGACTTTGCCCACCACCCAACAGCCATTGCGACCACGCTGGATGGCCTGCGCAAGCGCGTCGGTGATGCCAATATCATTGCCATTATTGAGCCGCGCTCCAATTCCATGAAACTCGGCGCGCACCGCGATGGTTTGCCGGAAAGCGTCAACGACGCCGACCAGGTGGTTTGGTACGCCCCGACTAACCTCGGCTGGGACCTGCCGGCGATTGCGGCGCTGTGCACGGTGCCTTCCATCGTGTGCGACTCCATTGAAGCGATCATCGAACACGTCAAACATCAAGCCAAGCCCGGCACCCATGTGGTGGTCATGAGCAACGGCGGTTTCGGTGGCCTGCACGGCAAGCTGGCCGAGGCGCTCAAATGAGTGGCCCGGAACGCATTACCCTGGCGATGACCGGCGCGTCCGGTGCGCCTTACGGCCTGCGCTTGCTGGACTGCCTGGTGCGCGAAGACCGCGAGGTGCACTTCCTGATTTCCAAGGCCGCGCAACTGGTGCTGGCCACCGAGACGGATGTGCAACTGCCGGCCAAGGTGCAGATGATGCAAGCCTTCCTCACCGAGTACACCGGCGCGGCTGCCGGGCAGATCAAGGTGTACGGTAAAGAAGACTGGATGTCGCCGGTAGCGTCCGGCTCCGGTGCGCCGGCGGCGATGGTGGTAGTGCCGTGCTCCACCGGCACCTTGTCGGCGATTGCCACGGGCGCCTGCAACAATCTGATCGAGCGGGCGGCTGACGTGACCTTGAAGGAGCGCCGCCAGTTGATCCTGGTGCCGCGCGAGGCGCCGTATTCGAGTATTCACCTGGAGCACATGCTCAAGTTGTCGAACATGGGCGTGACCATCTTGCCGGCTTCGCCAGGGTTTTATCACCAGCCGCAAACCATCGATGACCTGGTGGACTTTGTGGTGGCGCGCATTCTCAACCTGCTGAACATTCCCCAGGACATGCTGCCACGTTGGGGCGAGCACCATTTGAGCAGCGATGAATAAGGCGCTGCTGGTAATGTTGGCGCTGCAACTGACAGGCTGCGCCACGGCGCGCACGCTGGATGCCGCGCAACCCGGGGCGCCGGTGGTGTATGCAGGCACGCGGCTGGATGTGTATGCGATCAATGGCGGCTGTTGCGCCAAGGATCGATTTGGCGCTGAGGCGCCGAGCTATCCGCATGTGGATCTGCCGGCCAGCGCGTTGCTCGACACCTTGCTGTTGCCGCTGTCGTTATTGACGGTGTTGGGTGTGGGGTTTAACGCAACAGGCGGGCTTTAGTGTTGCGTTGAGTGTGCGGGCCTCATCGCGGGCAAGCCCGGCTCCCACAGGGGAATGCCTTCCAAAGGTGGGAGCTGGCTTGCCTGCGATGGGGCCCGCACAGGCGCTGCTAGATCATTTGCCGAGCTTGCGCAACTCATCCGACTCCACCACCCGCACGCCATCCTGCTCTTCCAGCGCCAGGCGCCACATGGCGCGGGCCAGTTCGCAGACTTCGATACCGTGGTATTTGCCCGGAATCAACCGCGACAACGGCCCGGCGATTTTCTCGGCCAGGCGCGATTCCAAGCGTTCCCCCAGCAGCAACGAAGGCCGCACGATGGTCAGTTGCGGCCAGTCCTGAGCCTTGAGCGCTTGCTCCATTTCGCCTTTGACGCGGTTGTAGAAAATCGAGGACTTCGGGTCGGCGCCAATCGCGCTGATCACGATCAGGTGCCGAGCGCCCATCTCCCGTGCGCGCTTGGCGAAGGCCACCACCATGTCCAGGTCGACCGCACGGAAGGCTTCTTCTGAACCGGCTTTTTTAATCGTGGTGCCCAGGCAGCAGAAGGCGATATCAACCTGGCCGCTCAGTTGCGGCAGGAACACCGCCGGGTCACCCACCGGGTTTTCCAGGTGTGGGTGTTCGGCCAACGGCTTGCGGCTAGGTGCCAGTACGCGGGTCACCGTGGGTTCGTTGAGCAGGCGGTCGAGCAGGTGTTCGCCGGTCAGGCCGGAGGCGCCGGCGAGCAGGATATGCTGAGGTGTCAGGTACATGGTGTTTCCCCCTTGTTACACGTTACAGCTTAGTTGCCTTTGGCTTCCTTGCTATTCATTGAGACGCTTTCGAGCGCCTTTCGTGCCTGCTGTTTACGTAACAATTGCCAGTGGGCGATCACGCCTTTGGGCGCCCAGATCTGCGGTTCAGAGGCTTCGAAGTTGTCCGCCTGTTCACGCTCGGCCACGTGCAGCTGCGCCAGTTTGAAGGCTTGTTGCAAATCGTCGGTCTGGTTGAAGGCCTGGGCGAACAGGGCGTCGCCGAAGTAGGTGAAGTCCGCTTCCTCGGAGCAACCGAAAGACACGCGATCCGCGCGCGAGGCGGTCATGATCAGCGTGTGCTCGTCCTTCAGGGCCGGGATAAACCCACCGGAGTAGCAGGCGGAAATCACGATGATCTTGTCGCGGTCCTTGAGCGGCGCAAGCACGGCGGCCAGCTCATCGGCGGGCAGGTCGGCCAGCTCCATGCGCGGCTGGTCGAGCACCAGTTCATGTTCGTGGGTGCCGTGGCTGGTCATGTAGATAAACACCAGGTCTTGCGGCCCGGTGCGTTCGGCCAGGGTTTGCACAGCGCGGCGCAGGCTTTCGCGGGTGGCCAGCGGGCGGTCGGCGATGTGGTCGCGGTGGTTGACCAGACGAATCTGCCCGCGCGCACCGAAGCGCGTGGCGAGCATGTTGCTGACGTAATCGGCTTCGCGCAGGAACACGCTTTGTTTGCCATCGCCGGCCAATACCAGGGTGTACAGCTCGACGGCAGGCGTGGAGGGTGGCACGGCGGCAAGGGCGGCATCGAGCAAGCGGCCCTGGGCCAGTATGCCGACCTCCAGTGGGTCGGGCAGCAACTTGCCGTCGGCATCGCGCACGCGCATGCCGTTGACCCAAGTGCCGGCCTGCACGGTGCCGTCGGTGAGTACCAGGGTGCCTTTGCCCTGGTAGCTGTCGCTGTCGAAACCACCGACATAGAAACTGCCGTCGGTGAGGTTCAGACGGCCTTCGCCGCTGAAGCGCCATTCGCTGAACTGGCCCACGTAGTGGCTGCCGTCCACACCGATCAACTCGCCTTTGCCGCTGAGCGCGCCTTCCTTGAACTGGCCGATCCACACGTCGCCGTCGGCGTTTTCATAACGGCCCTTGCCGTTGAGCTGGTTCTGTTTGAACTGGCCGACATAGATATCGCCGTCGGCACTGTTGAAGGTGCCATTGCCTTCAAGCTGGCCATCGACAAAACGACCACTGAACTGGTTGCCACTGTCGTCGTTGCGCTGGCCTTCGCCATTGGGTTTGCCGTGCACGAACTGGCCCTGGTACTGGCTGCCGTCGGCCAATTCCAGGCGGCCAAGGCCGGAATATTGATCGTTTTTGAATTCGCCGCGATAGGTCATCTGCCCCTCTTTGAGGGTGCCTTCGCCGTTGCGTCGCCCGTTCTTGAAACCGCCGACGTAGCTGCTGCCCGCCGTGGTCAGGCTGCCTTGGCCATCGAACAGGCCTTGCTGGAACTGGCCTTTATAGACCTCGCCGTTGCTGCCATGCCATTCGCCCTGGCCGTGCCACTGGCCTTTGTCGAACTGGCCGGCGTACCAACTGCCATTGGGGTAGTCCACGCGGCCCTGGCCTTGCAGCAAACCGTTGACCACATCACCCCGGTAACGGCCGCCGTCGGGCAGGCGCGCATCGGGCGGCAACAGCGATTCGCCGTCTCCGCAAGCGGTGAGCAACAGGGCAAGGGCAAGGGGAGCGAGTGGGCGCATAGCGGGATCCGGATAATTGAGCGCCGAGTATGCCGCAGCTGCGAGTTTCATACATAAATTTACATACACTGTGGCAAGGTTTGTTGCCTCGCCACAGGCCCGGCCTTACACGAAGCAGAGTGACAGCGACTCGGCGATGTAAGCAGGTTTTTCCTGGCCTTCGATTTCCAGGGTGGCGGTGGCCTTAAATAGCCATTGGCCAGGTTTTTTCTCGGTCACGTCGGTGAGGGTGACGTTCAGGCGGACTTTGGAATTAACCTTTACCGGCTGGATAAAACGCACGCTGTCCAGCCCATAGTTGACCGCCATCTTCAGGCCTTCGGGCATGATCAGGATGTCTTCCATCAGCTTGGGCATCAACGACAGCGACAGGAAACCGTGGGCGATGGTGCTGCCGAACGGGGTCTTGGCGGCCTTGATCGGGTCAACGTGGATGAACTGATGATCGCCGGTGGCTTCTGCGAACAGGTTGATACGCGCCTGGTCGATGGTGAGCCATTCGGAACGTCCCAGTTCCTTGCCGACATAATCTTTGAGCTGCGCTACAGGTACATAGGGCATTGCGACTCTCCTTGGTTCATCGATTCTGTTTTTTATGAGTTACAGAGAACCAATGTAGATCATCATGGGCAACCCACCCGGTCAACCCACCATGCTTTTGGCGAATGCCGAAGCATATGGCGGGCGTGCTTATAATGCGTCCCAGCTTTAGAGGGGAGAGAGCGATGCTGTTACGGGGCCTGACCTGGCTGGTGCTGTTTCAATTGATCGGCACCGCGATCAACCATTTGCTGTTGCCGGTGCTGCCGGGGCCGATTATTGGCTTGCTGCTGATGCTGGGTTTTTTGATCTGGCGCGGTGAAGTCGGCGAGCCCCTGAGCCTGGCTGCCAGCAGCCTGTTACGTTACTTGCCGTTGCTGCTGGTGCCGCCGGCGGTGGGCGTGATGGTCTACGCCAAGGACATTGCCGCCGATTTCTGGGCCATCATCGGCGCGCTCGTTTTGTCGCTGGTGATCGCCATGGGTTTTGTCGGCGTGCTGATGCAGCGCATGGTCAAGCGCAAGGAGCGCGATCAATGATCGGCGACTGGCAGGGCGCGTGGGCTGCGGTTATTCATCATCCGTTGTTCGGCATCGGCATCACCCTCGGCGCTTATCAACTGGTGCTGGCGGCATTCGAGAAAACCCGCTGGGTCTTCCTGCAGCCGGTGCTGGTGTCGATGCTGCTGGTGATCGGCGTGCTGCTCAGTTGCGGCCTGACCTACGTCGAGTACCGCAAGAGCACCGAGATCATGGGCATCCTGCTCGGTCCGGCGACGGTGGCTTTGGCGGTGCCGCTGTTCTTGAACCTGCGACGGATTCGTCAATTGTTCTGGCCGATTTTTACTACGCTGGTGATAGGCGGCGTGGTGGCCACCGGCTTGTGTGTGCTGCTGGGCTGGTGGTTCGGCGCCGAACATATGATGCTGATGACCATGGCGCCCAAGTCGGTGACCTCGCCGATTGCCATGCTGGTGGCTGAGCAGATCGGTGGCGTGGCTGCGCTGGCGGCGGTGTTTGTGCTGATCACCGGGGTGATCGGCGCGATGATCGGCCCGGCGTACCTGTCGCGCCTCGGTGTGCACAGCCCCGAGGCGCGTGGCATGGCGCTGGGCATGACCGCCCACGCCGTCGGCACCTCGGTGGCCTTGCAGGAAAGTGAAGAGTGCGGCGCCTTCGCGGCGTTGGCCATGAGTCTGATGGGCGTGGGCACGGCGGTTTTCCTGCCGTTGGCCGTGTCGGTGATCGTTTAAACCAGGTTTAAGGAAACCTTTATGAGTCTGGCGCTGTTCCCGCTCAATACCGTGCTGTTCCCTGGCTGCACCCTCGACTTGCAACTGTTCGAGGCGCGCTACCTGGACATGATCAGCCGCTGCATGAAAAAGGGCGAAAGCTTTGGTGTGGTGTGCATCCTCGACGGCAAGGAAGTCGGCATGGCCCCGGACGGCTACGCGCTGATCGGTTGTGAAGCGCTGATCCGCGATTTCAAGCAGCAGGACAACGGCCTGCTGGGGATTCGCGTCGAAGGTGGCCGCCGCTTCCGCGTGCGCGACGCCGGCGTGCAGAAGGATCAGTTGCTGGTGGCCGAGGTGCAATGGCTCGAGGAGCTGCCCGACCAGCCTTTGGAAGAAGAGGACGCCGACCTGCTGGCGTTGCTCCAGGCCCTGGCCGAGCACCCGATGGTGGCGTCGCTGGACATGGACGCGCATGCCGAGGGTCAGCAAGCCTTGGGCAATCAGCTGGCGTATCTGCTGCCGTTCACCGAGGCCGACAAGATCGACCTGCTGCAACTCGATGACCCACAGCAGCGCCTGGATGCGATCCAGATGCTGCTCGACGAGTTGCAGGGCGAACTGTTCACTCAGTAGGCGTAGCGCAACAGGGCGTGGGGTGTGCCGGTGAGGGCGATAAAGCTCAGCACCGCCACCAGCACCGGGAGCAGCAGCCACCAGGTTTTCTGCGGCATGGCCGGCAGCGGGCTTCGATACTGGATGACGGCCAGGCTGAAGGCGCACACCGTCATCGCCAGCAGCGTGCCGGCCAGTATGTCCGTGGGCCAATGCGCGCCCAGGTAAACCCGTGACAGCGCAATAAAAGCGGCGGGAATACAGCCCAGCAACATCCAGGTCAGGCGCAGGCGCGTGGGTTGCCCGCGCCCGGCCAGCACCGCCAGTGCGAGAAAGAACGCAAAGGCGCCGGAGGCGTGGCCGCTGGGCATGCTGAAACTGGTCAGTGGTTCTGTGAGGATTTCCGGGCGGCCGCGGGCGAAAAACAGCTTGGTGCCCGTGTTGATCACCGCCGCCCCCGCCAACGTAGCACCGACGAACACGGCATGCCGCCATTGCCGTGCCACCAGCAGCAGGCCAGTGAAAATCGCGCTGGCGATAAACATCTTCCTGAATTCACCCAGTTGGGTAATCCGCACCATCACCTCGTCCAGCCACGGGCTGCGATGCTCCTGGACCAAAGCACTGAGGCCCTGGTCGAAGTGGTTGAGGTGGGGATAGCCGATAAACAGGGCAATCAACAAGGTCAGGCTGGCGCAGCCTACCCACACAGTGGCGCGACGATGACCGCGCAGGCTGCTGTTCAAGCTCAGCCCCAGCAACACCGCGATACACCCAGTGACAATCCCGGCTTCCAGCCAGAAACCTTCCGGCAGCGGCAGGCGGAAGGCGGCGCCAGTGGCCCAGCCTGGCAGCAGGTAGGCCACCGACCAGCCGGCGGCGGCCACAATGCTTACGGCGGCAAAACGCGGGAACGGCATGTCGCACATGCCCGCCACCATCGGCAGCATGGGGCGCAGCGGGCCGATGAAACGCCCGACCAGCAGGCTGGCGATGCCGTACTTGTGGAAGTAGGTTTCGGCGCCGTTCATCCATTCCGGATGGTGGCGTAAACCGGGCAGGCGGCGGATGTTCTGATGGAAGTGTCGGCCCAGGTAGTAGGAAACGCCGTCGCCCAGCAAGCCGCCGAGAAAGCCCAGCAGCAAGGTTTCACTCAACGACAGCGCACCGCTGCCGGCCAGGGCCGCAATGGCAAACAGCAAGACGGTGCCTGGCACGATCAGACCGGCGATGGCCAGGCATTCAACGCACGCGACGATAAATACCGCCACCGCCAGCCATTCGGGGTTCAGTGTGAGCCAGCCGGTAATGCTATCGAGCCATTGGCCCATAAAACTTCACTCCATTTATGTCGGCAGTGGCGATCAACTGTGGGAGCAGGCAAGCCAGCTCCCACATTCGATCTGCTGGGCTGCTTCTGTCTGTTCAAATCAAAAAATAATCACGGCCTTCGACCTGGCCCCGGCGCAGCGGGTTCCGGGTGCAATACGGTGCATAACCCGCATCCACGAAGCGGTACATCAGGTGTTCATCGCGCCCGCTGGGGATGCCCAGGCGGGTGGTCTGGATGATTTGCGTCGGGGTTTGGCCCACGTCTTCAACAAACAGCAGTTCCTGATCGAAGCGCTTGGCGTCCCACATCGGCACTTTCAGGCCCAGGGCTTTGCACAGCAGCGTTTGGCCGGCGCAAAGTTTTTGCGAGGGGCGTGGGTGGCCATTGGCGTCCGGGTTGTTGAGCAGCATCTGCGCCAGGCTCGCCGGGCCGGACAGCTCATCGACCCACGGATAAGCCGATTTGATCAGCACCGCATTGCCGGGGCCGTGAGCGCTGAAGTTCAGTGAATCGCCGCCACGGGCGTAGTACATGTAGATGTGCCCACCATCCAGAAACAAAGCCTTACGCTTTTCTGTGTAACCGAGTGAGGCATGGCTGCCTTTTTCGGCCACGTAATAGGCTTCGGTTTCGATAATTCGCGCCGAAAGCCAGGTTTCACCGACGCGGTGGCGGATGACTTTGCCGAGCAATTCGCGCGCAAGAATTTGCGCGTCACGGTCGAAGAAGCTATCGGGCAGGGCGCTGGCGGGCAGTTGGGGGGCAAAACTGGACATGGTGGTAAGGGTTAATACGGCTAAATGTGACCGAATAATAACAACTCCCACCTTAATTACCGCTGAACCCCAAGTTTTTACAGTTCATTTCGACCATCCGCCCCTCACCGCTGTCAGTCGGGCGGCGTCACAGCTATAATCTGCCGCTTTCCTCTTTGCCAAGACTCCCTGACCATGACTGAGTCCGTTCTTGACTACATGACCCGCCTGGGTCGCGCTGCCCGGCAGGCCTCGCGGTTGATCGCCCGTGCGAGCACTGCGCAGAAGAACCGTGCCTTGCTGGCTGCCGCCGATGCTCTGGATGCTTCGCGCTCCGAGCTGGCCGCCGCCAACGAACTGGACCTGGCCAACGGCCGCGCCAATGGCCTGGAGCCGGCCCTGCTGGACCGTCTGGCGCTGACCCCGGCACGTATCGACGACATGATCGAAGGCCTGCGTCAGGTGGCCAAGCTGCCTGACCCCATCGGTGAAATCCGCGATATGCGCTACCTGCCCTCCGGCATTCAGGTCGGCAAGATGCGCGTGCCGCTGGGCGTGATCGGCATCATCTATGAGTCGCGCCCGAACGTGACCATCGACGCCGCGAGCCTGTGCCTCAAGTCGGGCAACGCCACCATCCTGCGTGGCGGTTCCGAGGCCATTCATTCCAACCGCGCCATTGCTGTGTGCATCCAGCAAGGCCTGGCCGTGGCCGAGCTGCCGGCTGAAGTGGTGCAGGTGGTGGAAACCACCGACCGCGCCGCCGTAGGCGCGTTGATCACCATGCCGGAATTCGTCGACGTGATCGTGCCGCGTGGTGGCAAGAGCCTGATCGAACGCGTCAGCCGTGATGCCAAGGTGCCGGTAATCAAGCACCTGGACGGCGTGTGCCATGTGTACATCGACATCTCGGCCGACCTCGACAAGGCGATCCGCATCGCCGACAACGCCAAGACCCACCGCTACGCGCCATGCAACACCATGGAAACCCTGCTGGTACACGCTGGCATTGCCGAGCGCGTGCTGCCGCCGCTGGCTGCCATCTACCGTGACAAGGGCGTGGAACTGCGTGGTTGCGAACGTACCCGTGCACTGCTGGGCGCGGACGTGATCGAAGCGACTGAAGACGACTGGTACACCGAGTACACGGCGCCGATCCTGTCGATCCGCATCGTTGATGGCCTGGACCAGGCCATCGAACACATCAATAAATACGGCTCCAAGCACACCGACGCTATTGTTTCCGAGCATTTCAGCGATGCCCGGCGTTTCCTCACCGAAGTGGATTCCGCCTCGGTGATGATCAACGCCTCGACGCGTTTTGCCGACGGCTTCGAGTATGGCCTGGGGGCGGAGATCGGCATTTCCACCGACAAGCTCCACGCACGCGGCCCGGTTGGCCTGGAAGGTCTGACCAGCGAGAAGTACGTGGTGTTCGGCGACGGTCATGTGCGCACTTGATGGGTAAACGCATCGGGCTGCTCGGCGGCACCTTCGACCCCGTGCACATCGGCCATTTGCGCAGTGCCCTGGAAGTCGCGGATGCCCTCGCGCTGGATGAGTTACGCGTGATGCCTAACGCGCGGCCACCCCATCGCGATATGCCGCAGGTGTCTGCGCAGCAACGCCTGGAGATGGTGCGCCTGGCTGTAGAAGGTATACCGCCGCTGGTGGTGGACGACCGCGAACTCAAACGCGATAAACCGTCCTACACTGTCGACACCCTGGAACTGATGCGCGCCGAGTTGGCCGCAGATGACCAGTTGTTTCTGCTTTTGGGCTGGGACGCATTTTGCGGCCTGCCCTCTTGGCATCGCTGGGAGGAACTCCTCCAGCATTGCCACATCCTGGTTTTGCAACGCCCGGATGCCGACAGCGAACCGCCGGATGCCTTGCGCAACCTGCTGGCCGCGCGGTCGGTAAGTGACCCCTTGGCCCTGACCGGGCCGAACGGGAATATTGCATTCGTCTGGCAGACCCCGCTTGCGGTGTCCGCCACCCAGATCCGTCAACTGCTGGCCAGCGGGAAGTCGGTACGTTTCCTGGTGCCTGACGCGGTCCTGGCCTACATCGATGCGCACGGGCTTTACCGTGCGTCGAACTGAAAAGGCGCGCTTGATCGCACGAACATTCGTGCAGCGGGCGCCCGAACATACGAGCAAAACGAGTTTTATATGACGAACAAAGACGTAAGCAAAGTTAAGCGCAAAGGCACTTTCAAAAGCGCCCCGCTGCCAGTAGAAGCGCACACCGGCCCTGAGCTGGCTGGCGAAGAGCTGGTAAAAGTCGCCGTGGCTGCCCTGGAAGACGTTAAAGCCCAGGACATTCAGGTGCTGGACGTGCGCGACAAGCAAAGCATCACCGACTTCATGATCATTGCTACCGGTACTTCCAACCGCCAGATCGGCGCGATGCTCGACAAGGTTCGCGAAGCCGTCAAAGCCCAAGGCGTCAAGCCACTGGGTGAAGAAGGCAAGGGCGACAGCGACTGGGTACTGCTGGACATGGACGACGTGATCGTTCACATGATGACCAGCAACGCCCGCCAGTTCTACGACCTGGAGCGTCTGTGGAAAGGCGCCGAGCAGAGCCGTGCGGCTGATGGCAAGCACCACAGCCCGGAAGTGGGCCATGCGCACTTCGACAAGCTCAACAAAGACCAGGAATAAGGAACGGCTGTGCGCCTGCGTCTGATCGCTGTCGGTTCACGCATGCCCAAGTGGGTGGAAGAAGGCTGGCACGAGTATGCCAAGCGTCTGCCCGCTGAGCTGTCGCTGGAACTGGTGGAAATACCGCTCAACACCCGGGGCAAGAATGCCGACGTGGCGCGCTTTATCCGTCAGGAAGGCGAAGCCATGCTGGCCAAGGTCGGCCCCAACGAGCGCATCGTCACCCTCGAGGTGCACGGCAAGCCCTGGAGCACCGAGCAATTGGCGGTGGAGCTGGATCGCTGGCGCCTGGACTCGCGTACCGTCAACTTCATGGTCGGCGGCCCGGAAGGGCTGGCGCCGGAAGTCTGCGCGCGGGCGGACCAGCGCTGGTCGCTGTCGGCACTCACGTTGCCGCACCCGTTGGTAAGGATTCTGATCGGTGAACAGCTGTATCGCGCCTGGACAGTTCTGTCCGGGCACCCTTACCACAAATAATCTGCGCCATTGCCGATGACCCAGCCGATCCGCATCAAGGACCACGAGAAAGACGCACGTCTGGTACGTTCGCGCGTGGTGTTTGGCGCTTTTTTGGTGGTGGGCTTGATTGCGGTGCTGATTGCGCGCCTGTATTACCTGCAGGTGATCCAGTACGACTATCACTCCACGTTGTCGGAAAACAACCGGGTGCATGTGCAGCCGATCCCGCCGACCCGCGGGCTGATTTTCGACCGCAATGGCGTGGTGGTGGCGGACAACCGGCCCAGCTTCAGCCTGAGCATGACCCGCGAGCGTTCCGGCGACTGGCAGCAGGTCCTCGACGTAATCGTCGAGGTACTGCAACTGACGCCGGAAGACCGCGTGATCTTCGAAAAACGCATGAAGCAGGGGCGTCGGCCGTTCGAGCCGGTGCCGATTCTGTTCGAGCTCAACGAAGAGCAGATCGCGCGCATTGCGGTGAACCAGTTCCGTTTGCCAGGTGTGGAAGTGGTGGCGCAGTTGGTGCGGCATTACCCGCAAGGGGCACACTTTGCGCACTCCGTCGGCTACATGGGGCGCATCAACGAGAAAGAGCTGAAAAGCCTCGATCCGGTGAATTACAGCGGCACCCACCATATTGGCAAAACCGGCATCGAACGCTTCTACGAGCCGGAGCTGCACGGCCAGGTGGGTTACGAAGAAGTTGAGACCAACGCCCGTGGCCGCGTGCTGCGTGTGCTCAAGCGCACCGACCCGATCCCTGGCAAAGACATTGTGCTGAGCCTGGACATCAAATTGCAGGAAGCGGCGGAGATGGCCCTGGGCGGTCGTCGTGGCGCCGTCGTCGCGCTCAACCCGGCCACCGGCGAAGTGCTGGCGATGGTCAGCCAGCCGAGTTTCGACCCGAACCTGTTTGTGACCGGTATCAGCTTCAAGGCCTATGCCGAGTTGCGTGATTCCATCGACCGGCCGTTGTTCAACCGTGTACTGCGCGGGCTGTACCCGCCGGGTTCGACCATCAAGCCGGCGGTGGCGATTGCCGGTCTGGATTCGGGTGTGGTCACGGCATCGAGCCGCGTGTACGACCCTGGCTACTACATGCTGCCCAACTACGATCACAAATACCGTAACTGGAACCGCACCGGTGACGGCTATGTCGACCTGGACACCGCAATCATGCGCTCCAACGACACCTATTTTTATGACCTGGCCCACAAGCTGGGGATTGATCGGCTGTCTGCCTATATGGGCAAGTTCGGCCTCGGTCAGAAAGTCTCCCTGGATATGTTCGAAGAATCCCCTGGCTTGATGCCGTCGCGGGAGTGGAAACGCGCGACCCGTCGTCAGGCATGGTTCCCGGGCGAAACCCTGATCCTCGGCATCGGTCAGGGCTACATGCAGGCCACACCGCTGCAACTGGCCCAGGCCACCGCGCTGGTGGCCAACAAAGGCGTGTGGAACCGCCCGCACTTGGCCAAGACCATCGAAGGCCAGAAGCCTGTGGATGAAAACCCGATTCCGGACATCGTGCTGCGCGACCCGTCCGACTGGGCCAAGGTCAACCACGGCATGCAGCAAGTGATGCACGGTGCCCGTGGCACGGCGCGCAAGGCCGCGGCGGGCGCGCAATACCGCATTGCCGGCAAAAGCGGTACGGCCCAGGTGGTTGCGATCAAGCAGGGTGAGAAATACGACCGCTCCAAGGTTCAGGAGCGTCACCGCGACCACGCCTTGTTTGTCGGCTTTGCGCCGGCCGACGACCCGAAAATCGTGGTGGCGGTGATGGTCGAGAACGGCGAGTCCGGCTCTGGCGTCGCGGCGCCTGTGGTGCGTCAGATCATGGACGCTTGGCTGTTGGCCGACGACGGCAGACTCAAATCCGAATATGGTGGCCCCCCTTCAAGCACCGAGGTTACGGCCCGTGAAGAGTAATTTTGACCGCATCCTCTCCAGTGAGGATGTGATGCGTCGGCGTGCGACGTTGCTGCAGCGCCTGCACATTGATGGCCCGTTGCTGATCCTGCTGTTGACCTTGGCGGCCGGCAGCCTGTTCGTGCTGTATTCGGCCAGCGGCAAGAACTGGGACTTACTGATCAAACAGGCGTCGTCGTTCGGCCTGGGTCTGTTGTCGATGGTGGTTATCGCCCAGCTGGAGCCACGTTTCATGGCGCGCTGGGTGCCGCTGGGGTATGTCGCCGGTGTTTTGCTGCTGGTGGTGGTGGACGTAATGGGCCACAACGCCATGGGCGCGACCCGCTGGATCAACATTCCGGGGGTGATTCGCTTCCAACCGTCGGAATTCATGAAGATCCTGATGCCGGCGACCATCGCCTGGTATTTGTCCAAGCGCACCTTGCCGCCGCAGCTCAAGCACGTGGGCATCAGCCTGATATTGATCGGCGTGCCGTTCATTTTGATTGTGCGCCAGCCCGACCTCGGCACCTCGCTGCTGATCCTGGCGGGCGGGGCGTTCGTGTTGTTCATGGGCGGCCTGCGCTGGCGCTGGATCCTCAGCGTGCTGGCGGCGGCGATCCCGGTGGCGGTGGCCATGTGGTTCTTCTTTATGCATGACTACCAGAAGCAGCGGATCCTGACCTTCCTGGATCCGGAAAGTGACCCGCTGGGCACTGGCTGGAACATTATCCAGTCCAAGGCGGCGATTGGTTCCGGCGGCGTATTTGGCAAAGGTTGGTTGCTGGGCACCCAGTCACATCTGGACTTTTTGCCCGAAAGCCACACCGACTTCATTATTGCGGTAATGGGCGAAGAGTTCGGCCTGGTGGGCATTTGCGCGCTGTTGCTGATCTATTTGCTGCTGATTGGTCGCGGCCTGGTGATTACCGCCCAGGCGCAGACGCTGTTTGGCAAATTGCTCGCCGGCAGCCTGACCATGACTTTTTTTGTTTACGTTTTCGTCAACATCGGTATGGTCAGTGGCCTGTTGCCGGTGGTTGGGGTGCCGTTGCCGTTCATTAGCTACGGCGGAACTTCGCTGGTGACATTGATGTCAGCGTTTGGGGTTTTGATGTCGATTCACACGCATCGCAAGTGGATCGCGCAGGTTTGAATAAGGTGAAGATGTCAATGCAAGTAATGCGCGGCTGGGCGACTCGGCACGCGTCCTGGATGGGCCTGATTGGGCTGCTGGGCGCGACGCAAGAGGTGCAGGCCGGTGACTACGATGGTTCACCCCAGGTCGCCGAATTTGTCGGTGAAATGACCCGCGACTACGGTTTTGCCGGTGAACAACTGATGGGCGTGTTCCGTGAAGCCCAGCGCAAGCAGGCGATCCTCGACGCGATCTCGCGTCCCGCCGAGCGCGTCAAACAGTGGAAAGACTACCGCCCGATGTTCCTCACCGACGCCCGTGTGGCGCGGGGCGTGGACTTCTGGCGCCAGCACGAAGCGGTGCTGGCCCGCGCCGAGCAGGAATACGGCGTGCCGGCCCAGGTGATCGTCGCCATCATCGGCATCGAAACCTTCTACGGGCGCAACACCGGCAGTTACCGGGTGATCGACGCCTTGTCGACCCTGGGCTTCGATTACCCGCCACGTGCCGAGTTTTTCCGCAAGGAGCTGCGTGAGTTCCTGCTGCTGGCCCGTGAAGAACAGGTCGACCCGTTGACCCTCAAGGGCTCCTACGCTGGTGCGATGGGCCTGCCGCAGTTCATGCCGAGCAGTTTCCGGGCGTATGCGGTGGATTTCGACGGCGACGGCCACATCAATATCTGGAGCAACCCGGACGATGCCATCGGCAGCGTGGCCAGCTACTTCAAGCGCCATGGCTGGGTGGCCGGCGAACCGGTGGTGATCCGCGCCGATGTCACCGGCGAGCGCGCCGACGAAGGTTTGACCCAAGGTATTGAGCCGGTCAAGACCGTCGGGGAGTTGCGAGCGCTGGGCTGGTCGAGTCAGAATGCGCCACGCGATGATATGCCGGTGACGGCGTTCCGCCTCGAAGGCGCAAACGGTCCGGAATACTGGATGGGCCTGAAGAATTTTTACGCAATCACGCGTTATAACCGCAGTGTGATGTACGCCATGGCCGTGCATCAGCTGTCAGACATGCTGGTCCAAGCACGGGGCAACAAGTAATGCGGGTATCGCCGTTCCAAAAACCGCTCAAGCTGGTGGCGTTCGCCGCGTTGTCCTTGCTGGTTGTCAGTTGCTCCTCCACTACCAGCCGTGCTCCGGCGCCGAAGGGCGGCGCTGTCGTTCGCGCCCAGCCGGGCCTGGACATCAACCGCGCGCACAAAGACGGCGCGCCGTGGTGGGATGTCGACGTATCAAAGATCCCGGATGCCACGCCGACCCTGCACACCGGGCCTTATAAAGCCAACCCGTATACCGTGCTGGGCAAGAATTACTTCCCGCTGCAGGAATCCAAGACCTACTCGCAAACGGGCACGGCGTCCTGGTACGGCACCAAATTCCATGGCCAGAACACCGCCAACGGCGAAGTGTATGACCTGTACGGCATGAGCGCGGCCCACAAGACCTTGCCGCTGCCCAGCTATGTACGCGTGACCAACCTGGACAACAACCGTACGGTGATCCTGCGGGTCAACGACCGTGGGCCGTTCTATTCGGACCGGATCATCGACTTGTCCTACGCCGCCGCGAAGAAACTCGGTTATGCCGAAACTGGCACCGCGCGTGTGAAAGTCGAAGGTATCGACCCGGCGCAGTATTGGGCTCAGCGTGGCAAACCGGCGCCATTGATGCTCAACGAGCCGCAAACCCCGCAACCGCAAGTGACCGCCTCGGCGGGCAAGATCGAGCAGTGGACACCGCCACCGGCGCAGCACGCACCCGATACGGTCGTGGTGCCCCATGCAGCGCCAGGCGCATCTACAGTCGGCGGCCAGTACCTGCAGGTCGGCGCTTTCGCCAACCCGGATGCGGCAGAACTGTTAAGGTCCAAGCTCAGCGGCATGGTCAGCGCGCCAGTGTTTATCAGCTCCATCGTGCGTAACCAGCAAACCCTGCACCGTGTGCGCATGGGCCCGATTGGTTCGCCAAGTGAAGTGGCGCACGTGCAGAACAGTGTGCGCCTGGCCAACCTGGGGCAACCCAGTGTCGTCACGGCTGAATAAGTAAAAGGATTGATGGTTCAGGTTCGCCTGAACCGAGGTTGTTGGCTCGTTGAACAATAAAAACCCAGGGGCAAGGGGTGAGCGGGCAACCGAACACGCGACAGTCTGGCAGCGGGCTGTCTGAATAGTTTTGCCCGCGAGGGCAAGTTTCCATAAGCAATTTCGAGAGACGGATGAACATCACCACCTTAGCCAAACGCACGTGCCTGCTACTTTCGCTGATCATTACCCCGGCCGCCTGGGCGGTTGAAATGGTGCCAGCTTCCCCGCAATTGGCCGCCAAGGCCTGGGTCCTCATGGATGCCGCCAGCGGCAACGTGCTGGTCGAGAACAACGGTGACCAGCGCCTGCCCCCGGCCAGCCTGACCAAGCTGATGACAGCCTACATCGCGACCCTGGAAATCCGTCGCGGCCAGATCGGCGAGAATGACCCGGTTACCGTCAGCGAAAACGCATGGCGCACCGGCGGTTCGCGGATGTTCATCAAGGTCGGTTCGCAGGTTACCGTCAGCGACCTGCTGCACGGCATCATCATCCAGTCCGGTAACGACGCCAGCGTGGCCCTGTCCGAGCACATCGCCGGCAGCGAAGACGCGTTCGCCGATTTGATGAACAAGACCGCCGGCGACCTGGGCATGACCAACAGCCACTTCATGAACCCGACCGGCCTGCCGAACCCGGAGCACTACTCGTCGGCTCACGACATGGCCGTGCTGGCTCGCGCGATCATCCGTGTCGACCCGGTGCACTACGCGATCTACTCCCAGAAGGAATTCTTCTGGAACAACATCAAGCAGCCTAACCGTAACCTGCTGCTGTGGCGTGACAAGACCGTCGACGGTCTGAAAACCGGCCACACCGACGAAGCCGGCTACTGCATGGTGTCGTCCGCCGTACGTGACGGCCAGCGCCTGATCGCCGTGGTATTCGGCACCAACAGCGAGCAGGCCCGTGCGGCCGAGACGCAAAAACTGCTGACTTACGGCTTCCGCTTCTTCGAAACCCAGACCTTCTACCAGAAGGGTGCCGAGCTGGCCCAAGCCCCGGTATGGAAAGGCGCGACCCACCAAGTCAAGGCCGGCCTGGCCGATGACCTGACCCTGACCATGCCTAAAGGCCAGCTGAAAAAGCTCGCGGCCAGCATGACCATGAACCCGCAATTGGTCGCTCCAATCGCCAAGGGTGACGTGATCGGTAAAGTCGAAGTGAAGCTCGATGACAAGGTGGTGCATAGCGCCGACCTGATCGCACTGGACGCCGTCGACGAAGGTGGTATCTTCCGCCGCGTGTGGGATAGCATCCGTCTATTCTTCTACGGCTTGTTCAACTGATTGTGCGCACCTGCAAAGCCCCGCGTTGATCCAGCGCGGGGCTTTGCCCGTCGCCACGGCTTAGCGCTTACGAGGCTGTTCTGCCATGACCGATAAAGAAGTAGAAGTAAAGGCGCCAAAGATCGAATTCCCCAACGTGGACTATCCCGTCAAGGTGATCAGCGATACCGGTGTGGGCAACAAAGACAAGATTCTCGAGATCGTGCGTAAACACGCGACGATCAACGACAACCGGGTGGACGAGCGTTTGAGTTCCAACGGTAAGTACACCACGATCCAGTTGCACATCGTGGCAACCGGTCAAGACCAGCTCTACGACATCAACAGTGAACTGCGGGCCACCGGCTTCGTGCACATGGTGTTGTGATGTCACAGGTTTTGGGCTTTCGCGAGCTCGGCCAGATGGCCTATGAGCCGGTCTGGCATGCCATGCAGCGCTTCACCAACGAGCGCGGCACCTCGGCCCCGGATGAAATCTGGCTGGTAGAACACCCGCCGGTCTTTACCCAGGGCCAGGCCGGCAAGGCTGAGCATCTGCTGCTGCCGGGTGATATTCCGGTGGTGCAGGTCGACCGAGGTGGCCAAGTGACTTACCATGGCCCTGGTCAGCTGGTGGCCTATTTGCTGCTGGACGTGCGCAAGCTGGGTTTTGGCGTGCGTGACCTGGTAAGCCGCATGGAGGCTTGCCTGATCGAGCTGTTGGCCAGTTACGGCGTGACTGCCGCGGCTAAGCCCGATGCACCCGGTGTATACGTGGACGGCGCGAAAATCGCCTCCCTCGGTTTGCGCATTCGCCATGGTTGTTCCTTTCATGGCCTGGCCCTGAATGTGGACATGGACCTGGCGCCGTTTCGGCGCATCAACCCGTGCGGTTACGCCGGGCTGGCGATGACTCAACTGAGCGACCACGCCACACCGATTAAATTTGCCGAGGTAAGTGCCCGGCTGCGTGCGCAGCTCGTCAAACACCTCGACTATGCTGAGCAGACGACCCTTACGGGCGGAATCGACTGATTATGACTACTGATGCAGTGCAAACCATGATCCCGACGCTGGACATCACCGAGCGTCCGGCCCCGGCCCCGCGTGCCAAGGTCGAAGCCGGCGTCAAGCTGCGCGGCGCCGAGAAGGTTGCACGCATCCCGGTGAAAATCATCCCGACCACCGAACTGCCGAAGAAGCCTGACTGGATCCGCGTGCGCATCCCGGTTTCGCCGGAAGTCGACCGTATCAAGGCCCTGCTGCGCAAACACAAACTGCACAGCGTGTGCGAAGAAGCTTCCTGCCCGAACCTGGGCGAATGCTTCTCCGGCGGCACCGCCACCTTCATGATCATGGGTGACATCTGCACCCGTCGTTGCCCGTTCTGCGACGTTGGCCACGGCCGGCCGAAGCCATTGGACGTCAACGAGCCGGAAAGCCTGGCCATCGCCATTGCCGACCTGAAACTCAAATACGTGGTCATCACCTCCGTAGACCGCGACGACCTGCGTGACGGCGGTGCCCAGCACTTTGCCGACTGCATCCGCGAGATCCGCAAGCTGTCGCCGAACGTGATGCTCGAAACCCTGGTGCCGGACTACCGTGGCCGCATGGACGTCGCGCTGGAAATCACCGCGGCCGAGCCACCGGATGTGTTCAACCACAACCTGGAAACCGTGCCACGTCTGTACAAAGCTGCGCGCCCAGGTTCGGACTACCAGTGGTCGCTGACCCTGCTGCAAAAATTCAAGCAGATGATGCCGCACATCCCGACCAAATCCGGGCTGATGCTGGGCTTGGGCGAGACCGACGAAGAAGTCATCGAAGTCATGAAGCGCATGCGCGAACACGACATCGACATGCTGACCCTGGGCCAGTACCTGCAGCCGTCGCGCAGCCACTTGCCGGTGCAGCGTTTTGTGCACCCGGACACCTTCGCCTGGTTCGCCGAGGAAGGTTACAAGATGGGCTTCAAGAACGTGGCTTCGGGCCCGCTGGTACGTTCCTCGTACCACGCCGATGAGCAAGCCAAGCTGGTCAAGGCGAGCCTGGTTTCGTAAGCGTTTCCCCTCTGTAGGAGCAGCCGAACTGCTCCTACAGAGTTTCCCTCCTTTTCTCCCTTCTGTTTGCAACCATCACTGGCTAGAGTGCCTGGGTATCCAACCACGGAGAACCATGGATGACGACTCAACTCGCGGCTGCCGTGCCCGCCCTGCGCACCGAAGGCGTAATTGGCCTGATTGCCCCCGCCGGCCCTGCCGCACTGGATGTTGAAAAAGCCGGCCAGTGGATGCGCGCCCGTGGCCATGAGCTGCGCATATTCCCCGGTGTGTATGAGCGCGACGGCTACCTGGCCGGCAGCGACGAGGTGCGTCTGCGCGATTTGCATGCGGCGTTTGCCGATCCCGAAATCGATGCCATCTTCTGCCTGCGTGGCGGCTATGGCACCCCGCGATTATTGGATCGGCTCGATTTTGACCTGATTAGAGCCAACCCCAAGCCATTTGTGGGGTACAGCGACATCACCGCGTTGCACCTGGCCATCAACCGCTACGCGGGTTTTGTGACCTTTCACGGGCCGATGCTCAATGCCGATCTGCTCGGTGACAAGCAGCAGCCCACAGAGTCGTCGTTGTTCAGCATGTTGCGTGGGCAACTGAGCGAGTGCAGCGTGCTGGCACACCCGGTTGCTTACCCACTGACCACGATTGAGCCGGGTGTCGCCTGCGGGCGTTTGCTCGGCGGCAACCTGTCGATGATTGCCGCGGTAATGGGCACGGCGTTTGAGATCGACGCCGAAGGCATCATTCTGTTTATCGAAGACGTCAACGAGCCGCTCTACCGAATTGACCGGCTGCTGACGCACTTGCGCCTGGCGGGCAAACTGGCTCAGGTGGCCGGCGTGTTGGTCGGGGATGTATCGGGGGTGGATAAGGCGGCGTTGGAGCGGCTGCTCAAGCAGACCTTCGAGCCGCTGTGCATTCCTGTGTTGTCCGGCTGGCGCAGCGGGCACTGCGATCCAAACCTGACGCTGCCGATGGGCGCCTTGGTGCGGTTGGATGCGGGGGAGCAGCAGTTGGTGTTGGAGCAGGATGTGGTGTTCAAGCCCTGAGAGTGCTATCGCAGGCAAGCCAGCTCCCACAGGAAAATGCATTCCAAAGGTGGGAGCTGGCTTGCCTGCGATGGCGGCAGTCGCCATAGGCCGATTTAACGGCTCTGCAACGACTCCAGCAGCTTCACCGTCGGAAACCCATCCGCAGGCCAACCCAACGACTGCTGCGCCGCCCGGATCGCCTTGCGCGTGTTGGCGCCGATAATCCCGTCCGGGTTGCCCGCGTCATAGCCCTTGGCACTCAGCACCGTCTGCAGGTCGATACGCTGGGAGCGACTCAGCGGCAGCTCATCCTTGGGCCAATCGCCACGAATCACTCCGCCGCCAGCAAACCGCTCCGACAACAGGCCTACGGCCAGCGCGTAGGACGACGAGTTGTTGTACTTGAGGATCGCGCGGAAGTTATCCAGCACCAGGAACGCTGGGCCACGGTAGCCGGCCGGCAGCAGCAGGGCAGCTGACAGGTGCTCGACGTTCGGTGGCATGCTCGCGCCAGGTGGCAGCTGGATACCGAGTCTCATCCACTCGCCAACGGTCTTGCGTATGCCGCCGTCGGCCAGGGCGTAATCGAAGTTCGTCGGCAGTTGTTTCACCTCAAAGCCCCACGGCTGGCCGCGTTGCCAGCCGGAGCTTTGCAGGTAGTGCGCAGTGGAGGCCAGGGCGTCGCCCGGGCTGTTCCAGATATCGCGGCGACCGTCGCCATCGAAATCCACGGCATGGGTGTTGTAGGTGGTCGGGATGAACTGGGTCTGGCCCATGGCCCCGGCCCACGAACCTTTCATCTGGTCGGCAGAGATATCGCCATGCTGGATGATCTGCAGCGCCGCCAGCAGTTGCGCCTGGGCGAATGCCGGGCGGCGGCCTTCATAGGCCAGGGTCGCGAGCGAACGGATCACCGAGTTATTGCCCTGGAACTGGCCAAAGTTGCTTTCCATGCCCCACACCGAAACCAGCGCCTGGCGATCAACGCCATAACGCTCTTCGATGCGCTGCAGGATATCGGCGTATTTGATCAGCAACGCTTGGCCATTACGCACGCGTACTGGCGACAGGGCACCGTCGAGGTATTCCCACACCGGGCGGGAAAATTCCGGTTGGCTGCGATCGGCGCGAATCACCGCCATGTCGGGCGTCACGCCAGCAAAGGCGTTATCGAAGACGGCGGGTGTGATCCCCGCGCTCAGGGCTTGCGCACGAAAGCCAGCCTGCCATTCGGCAAAGGTCTGGGTCGGCTGGATATCAAGATTGTCCACGGCCAAAGGGGGGACCACGGCAGGCGCGACGGCAGGCACGGTCTGGAGCTTTGGCAGGGGTTGCGCGTCCGCGGCGGTGGGTTTCTCGGCGCAGGCGACAAGCAGAATGAGGCTGGAGGCAGCAATCAATTGGCGAAGGTGCCAACGACGGGAAAGGCTAGAGGGCATGCACAGGTCCAGGGATTACAAATCAAGTACAGACCTTATCATGCCGGAGGGGCGCTTGCCTTCAGGCAGCCAGAAAGTAAGAAGCCTCCCAGCTATTAGACTGGAAGGCTTCGCGGCGGTAGCTGCCTTTGCCCTTGCCGGCGCGTTCCTGACGGCTGCGGAACAGTGGCTGGGCGATGATGGATTTGGCCTTGTTGGGGCCATGCTTGGATGGCTTTTTGCTCATGGTCGGTACTCTCTCGAGGTGGGGGGCTTGAGGTGGGGTGAAGCGGTGCAAATCATCTGCCGAAGTGGCGCGGCTGTAAAGCCCGGCGATGTGTAGGTGGTTTCACCTATTCAAGTGGGCACGGTCAATGTGAGAGCTGGCTTGCCTGCGATAGCGGTCCATCAGCAAAAATGTAGTGGCTGACACACCGCTATCGCAGGCAAGCCAGCTCCCACAGGGGACAGTGGGGTTATTCGGCGGGGAGTGTCAGGCGTTGGCCAGACATCAACAGTGACAAACGGCTCAGGCTCATCCACGGCGAACCTGCCGCCTGGCCTTTGATCTGCGCGTCGATGCGTTGCGCTTCCAACAACAGCTGCGCCCAGCGTTGCGCCGAGTGGCGTTGCAGGGCTTTGCTCATCAGGGGTTTGCGCTTGTCCCACACCGGCGGCCTGGCCTGGCTGAAGCATTTGTCCAGCGGCGTGCCTTGGCTGTATTGCAGGGCAATATTGGCCAGCACTCGCAACTCTCGAGCCAGCGCCCACAGAATCACCGGCGGTTCCACACCTTCACCGCGCAAGCCTTCGAGCATGCGCAGGGCGTGGGCGGGTTCGCCATTGAGAATCGCGTCCACCAACCCGAACACATCAAAGCGCGCGCTATCAGCCACCGCGCCCTGGACGGTTTCGACGGTGATCTGCCCGTCTTCGGCCATCAGCTTGAGCTTTTCGATTTCCTGGGCGGCGGCAAGCAGGTTGCCCTCGACCCTGGCGGCGATGAGCTCGACGGCATCTTGCGTTGCCGACAGCCCTGATTGCGACAGGCGCTGACGTATCCATTGCGGCAACTGGTTGCTGTCTACTGGCCAGATCTGGATGAACTGGGTTTGCGGGCCTTCTACCAGCGCCTTGCCCCACTTGGTTTTCTGCGCGCTGCCATCAAGCTTGGGCAAGCTGATCAGCAGTACCGTGTCCTCAGCGGGGCGTGAGCAGTATTCCATCAACGCCGCCGCGCCCTTGTCACCCGGCTTGCCTGAAGGCAGGCGCAGTTCCAGCAGGCGTTTCTCGGCGAACAACGACATGCTCGCACCGGCTTGCAGCAGCGTGCCCCAGTCGAAACTGGCGTCGGCGCTGAACACCTGGCGTTCATCGAAGCCTTGCTGACGTGCGGCGGTGCGAATCGCGTCGGCCGCTTCCTGGCACAGCAGCGGGTCATCACCGCTGACGATATAGACAGGCGCAAGGCCACCTTGCAGGTGCTTGGCGAGTTGGGCGGGGGCAAGTTTCATAGGCGGGGCGAACGGGGCGCCAGGGGCGCCCCGTCTGGCTTACTCGACAGGGACTTCGGCAGGCGATTGTTTCGGCGTGTTGTCTTCGTATTCTTGCGCAGCTTTCAGGGCATCGGCGTCAGCCTTGGCCTTGTTGTCGGCGGTCAGTTGCAAGGCGGCCAGTTTCTCTGGCGTCAGCTGTTGCAGACGAATCATCAGACGCTGGATCACCTCACGACGCATTTCCTTGCGAACCTGGATGATCTCCGAGTCCGAGCCCACCAGGTTGTTACCGTCGTGGCTCACGACTTTCTGCACTTCAACCTTGTCACCCATCAATGGCAGGTGGTCGCGGCCTTGCAGTTCATAGACGACCAGGGTGCTCAGCTCAATGTCCGACGCACGGCCGGCACTGGCGTAGCTGAGGTTACGCTGGGTTTCTTTCTCGTCCACCAGATTCAGTTTGTAAGTCGCGCCGGAACCGACGCGTACACCGCTGCTTTCCAGGGCCTGGCGCAGCTGGGTCACGGTCTCGCCGTAGGCGTTGCGTGCGCTGACGTCCAGTTCCTTGATGCTCAGTTCATTGGTGGCGGTGCCACGCAGCTGGAAGCCGCAAGCGCTCAGCAGCACAGCGAGGCCCATCACCAGCAAATTGCGTTTGATCATTTTGTTGCTCCCCTTGAAACCATGTGGGCCTTATCGAGGCCTTAAAGGTTTAGTTCGGCGCAGGGCTCAAGCCCTGCGCCCGATCCGATTAGCTGGCGACGATGTTGACCAGTTTGCCCGGCACTACGATCACTTTGCGGATCGTCAGGCCTTCGGTAAAGCGCAGCACATTTTCGTTGATGCGCGCTGCGGCTTCCACGTCTTCACGGCTGGCGCTGGCAGGCATGTCGATCTGGCCGCGCAGTTTACCGTTAACCTGGATAACCAGTTGCAATGTGTCCTGTACCAGCGCGCTGTCATCCTGCACCGGCCAGCGCGCATCGATGACCGCGTCGCTGTGGCCCAGGCGGCTCCACAGTTCATGGCTGATGTGCGGCGTGATTGGCGCCAGCAGCAACACCACAGCTTCCAGGCCTTCCTGTACCAGCGCGCGGTCCTGTTCGGTGGCTTGCGGGGCTTTTTCCAGCACGTTCATCAGTGTCATCACCTGAGCGATGGCGGTGTTGAACTTGTGGTTCTGGCCCACGTCCTGGCTGGCCTGGCGGATGGCCAGGTGGGTGCTGCGGCGAATGGCTTTTTGCTCATCGCTCAACGACGCCACGTCCAGTTTGCCCGGTAAACCCTGGCTGACATGGGCGTGCGCCAGGCGCCAGACGCGCTTGAGGAAGCGGTGCGAGCCTTCAACGCCGGAGTCGGACCATTCGGCGCTCATGTCGGGCGGCGAGGCGAACATCATGAACAGGCGGCAGGTATCGGCGCCGAACTGATCGATCATCGACTGTGGGTCGACGCCGTTGTTCTTGGACTTGGCCATCTTCTCGGTGCCACCGATTTCCACCGGCAGGCCGTCGGATTTCAGCGTGGCGCTGATGACCTTGGCTTTGCTGTCACGCTCAAGCTCGACGTCCGCCGGGTTGAACCAGGTGTAGGCGCCATTGGCTTCGCGGCGATAGTAAGTCTCGGCGATCACCATGCCTTGGGTCAGCAGGTTCTTGAACGGCTCATCGGAGCTCACCAGGCCTTCGTCGCGCATCAGCTTGTGGAAGAAGCGCGCGTAGAGCAGGTGAAGAATCGCGTGTTCGATGCCGCCGATGTATTGATCCACCGGCAACCAGTGGTCGGCTGCGGATTTTTCTACCAGGCCGCCTTCATAGTGTGGCGAGGCGTAGCGGGCGTAGTACCACGAGGACTCGACGAAGGTGTCCATGGTGTCGGTTTCACGCTTGGCAGGTGCGCCGCATTTAGGGCAGGTGCACTCGTAGAACTCAGGCATGCGCGCCAATGGCGAACCGGCGCCATCCGGCACCACGTCTTCGGGCAGTACCACCGGCAACTGGTCTTCCGGCACCGGCACGTCACCGCAGGTTTCGCAGTGGATGATCGGGATCGGGCAGCCCCAGTAGCGCTGGCGGCTGATGCCCCAGTCGCGCAGGCGGAACTGGGTGCGCGAGGCACCGAGGTTCTTTTTGATCAAGGCAACTTCGATGGCGTCGAAGGCACCCTGGAAGTCCAGGCCATCGAACTCACCGGAGTTGATCAGCGTACCGTGTTCGCCGTAGGCGTCTTGCCACGGGGCCGGGTTGGTATCACCCGAGCTGGTACGCACGACCGACTTGATCGGCAGGCTGTACTTGGTGGCGAACTCGAAATCGCGCTCGTCGTGGGCCGGCACAGCCATTACTGCGCCATCGCCGTAGTGCATCAGCACGTAGTTGGCGACCCACACCGGCAGTTTTTCGCCCGTCAGTGGGTGCTCGACGAACAGGCCGGTTGGCAGGCCTTTTTTCTCTTGGGTGGCAACGTCGGCTTCGGCCACGCTGCCGCCTTTGCATTCAGCGATGAACGCCGAAAGCTCTGGGTTGTTCTGTGCAGCCTGGGTGGCCAGCGGGTGCTCGGCGGCCACGGCGACGTAAGTCGCACCCATCAGGGTATCGGGGCGGGTGGTGAAGACTTTGAGTGCGCCGGTTTCGCCGATCGAGTCGACGTTGTACGGGAACTGCACTTCCATGCCTTTGGATTTGCCGATCCAGTTACGCTGCATGGTTTTGACCTGCTCAGGCCAGCCCGGCATGTCATCGAGGCTCGACAAGAGTTCATCGGCGTAGGCCGTGATCTTGAAGTAGTACATCGGGATCTGGCGCTTTTCGATCACCGCGCCGGAACGCCAGCCGCGACCGTCGATGACCTGCTCGTTGGCCAGTACGGTCTGGTCGATCGGGTCCCAGTTCACGGTGCCGTTTTTACGGTAGATCACGCCTTTTTCGAACAGGCGCGTGAACAGCCACTGTTCCCAGCGGTAGTAATCGGGCTTGCAGGTGGTCACTTCGCGGGACCAGTCCACCGCCAGGCCCAGGCTGCGCAGCTGGGTTTTCATGTAGGCGATGTTTTCGTAGGTCCACTTGGCGGGCGCCACGTTGTTTTTCATCGCGGCGTTTTCCGCCGGCATGCCGAAGGCGTCCCAACCCATAGGTTGCAGGACGTTTTTGCCGAGCATGCGCTGGTAGCGGGAAATTACGTCGCCGATGGTGTAGTTACGCACGTGCCCCATGTGTAGCTTGCCGCTGGGGTAAGGGAACATCGATAGGCAGTAGTAAGTCTCCTTGCCTGGCTGTTCACTGACTTCAAAGGACTTTTGCTCGTCCCAGAAGGTTTGGGCGGCATTTTCTATTTCACGGGGCTGATATTGTTCGTGCATGGCTACTTTTGAACTGAATAGGGGTGGCCTAATCCTCTTCGGTACAACATTCAGGTTGATCGACACCAAAAAGCGGCGCGTCCGTGCCCAAACCCTGCGGGAAGTGGAGTTACAGGAAGCGCCGTAGCATACATGACCCCACTCTATCGAGGGAAACCCTGATTGCGCGGCGAGGGCCGTCTGTCGCGGCGCGAGGCAGGCGCAGCCATGGGGACTACGCTGTTTATTGGGGAGTGAGTCTTATCTTCAATGAGGTGAGGGGATGGTTGAATCGCAGCGAACTTTAATGAAACCGCAATTGTATGAAGGACTGATCGACCGTTTGGGTCGGGCATTGGATGCCGCAAGAACCGCAGGCCGATTGCGTGATGAGCGGCCTCTGGAGCTGGAGTTGCGAGGCTTGAGCCAGGCTGAACTTGAATTGATCAAGTGCTACCTGGAATTGAATCACCACCGTGCCTCTCAGGAACGGGCTGCCCCGCCCGCCCAAGAGCCTTTGCGTTCGGCCAAGGTGATCTGGCTGAAAGATGTGTCTGCTGGTCGCGGTCCCGATAAGCGTCGGGTCGCACGGTAAACGTGGAGCACCGCGTTATCCTTTGAGTCGTTCTCGAAACAGGTTGGTAAAGATTGTCGCTAAACCCCGTTGCATCTAGGCTTCGGGCATCTTTGGAGATGCCCGATGCCTTTTCGTTATTTCATTAAACAATTGCTCTTGCCGCCCGGCCTCTTTTTGCTGCTGCTGGCGCTTGCCTGGTGGTTGCGTAAAAGTCGCCCGCGCCTGGCCGGATGCTGCTTTGCCGTGGGGTTCGGGGGGCTGTGGTTGATCAGCCTGCCGGTGATGGTGCAATGGGGCGCGCATGCCCTGGAGACCGAGCCGCCGTTGGCCCGTGAAGAATGGGCGACGCTGGCCCAGCGCGCTGACGCGATTGTGGTGCTGGGGTCGGGGCGTGAGCGCGGTGACCCCGCGTGGGGTTCCGATCAACCCACCGGTACTGGGCTTGAGCGCCAGCGTTATGCTGCGCGTCTGGCCAAGGCCTCCGGCTTGCCGGTGCTGACCAGCGGCGGCTTGCACTACGGCACGCCACCCAGTGAGGCTGAGCTGATGGCGGTGTCGATGCAGGATGACTTTGGCGTCACCGTGCGTTGGAAAGAAGAGCGCAGCCGCACCACCTGGGAAAACGCGCAGATGAGCGCCGAAATCCTGTTGCCGCAAGGCATCAAGCGCGTGGTGGTGGTGACCCAGGCCTGGCATATGCCGCGTGCGGTATGGAGCTTCGAGAAGGCCGGTTTTACGGTAGTGCCAGGGCCGGTGGGCTTTTTGGGCGTAGACAATGCGCGACCGCTGGGCGGCTGGATGCCCGAGTTTGTGTCAGTGTGGCGCAGCGGGCAGTTGATCAATGAGGCGGTGGGGCAGGTGGGGTATCGGGTGTTTTACCGATAACGCCGCAATTTCAAATGTGGAAAGCGGTTCATGTGGGAGCGGGCTTGCTCGCGAAAGCGGTGTGTCAGTTGACGATATGTTGACTGACACACCGCTTTCGCGAGCAAGCCCGCTCCCACACAAGCCAGCTCCCACATTGGTTTTATGCCGTTCGTTAGACGGTTTTAGACATCCGGCCCGCCAGCAGCGCCCAGCCGAACAAGCCCAGGCACACAATGATCAACGGCCACGAGCGCCATTGCAGGTACGGCGTCAGGTTGTGCATCGGCACCACTTCGCCGTAGAGAATCCCACGCTCGAACTGCGGGATCTGCGCGGTAATCTGCCCAAATGGGTTGATCAAACCTGTCACCCCATTGTTAGTGGCGCGGATCATCCAACGGCCAGCCTCCAATGCACGCATCTGCGCCATTTGCAGGTGTTGCAGCGGGCCGATGGAGCGGCCGAACCAGGTGTCGTTGCTGATGGTCAGCAGCAAATCGCTCTGGGCCGACAGGCCTGCGGCGAATTCCGGGTACACCACTTCATAGCAAATGAACGGCGCAATCTGATAGCCCTTGGCCTGCAGCATCGCCTGATCGGACGGGCCGCGGGCGAAGTCCGACATTGGCAAATCGAAGAAGGCGATCAGCCCGCGCAGCATGTCTTGCAACGGCACGTATTCACCAAAAGGCACCAGTTTTTGCTTGAGGTAAGTGCCATCACCTTCACCCACCACCGTGATGCCGTTGAAGTAGCGCTTCTGGTGGTGCACTTCCTGGCGAATCGGTACGCCGGTGATCAGCGCGGAGTGCCGGTCGGCGGCAAACTTGCCCATCATGCCCAGGTAGCCTTCGACTGACTCTTTGAGCACCGGCACCGCGGTTTCCGGCCATACCAGCAGGTCTACCGGCTTGGAGCTGAAACTCATGTCGCGGTACAGCGCCAACTGCGCATCGATCTGCGCGGGGTCCCATTTCATGCTCTGTTCGACATTGCCCTGGATCGCCGCCACGGTCAGTGGGGCGCCCGAGGGCGAGGTCCAGGCGTGATGCTTGAGCGCCAGGCCGATGGCCCAGGGTGCAACCAACAACACCAAGCCTGCGCCGATGAAGCCGTTGCGCTTGCTTGCCAGCAGGCGCGGCAGGTTGCACAGCACGGCCGCCGTCAGCGCCAGGGCAAAGGAGATCAGCCACATGCCGCCCAGTGGCGCAAGGCCGGTGAGCGGGCCATCGAGTTGGCTGTAACCGGAGTACAACCAAGGGAAACCGGTCAGGAACCAACCACGAAACGCTTCCTGGCCAACCCACAGCGCCGCAAAGGTCAGCGCATCGGCCAGCGGCGCCTCATTGCGACGCAGCCAGCGTGCCCACAGCCAAGCGGGCAGGGCGAAGAACCAGGCAATCGCGGCGGTAAACAACAGCATCAAAAAGCCAGCCAGCAACACCGAAGCGCCGCCGAAGTGGTGGATGCTGTAGTAGATCCAACTGGTGCCGGCGCCAAACAGGCCAAAACCGAAACACCAGCCACGGCCCAGGGCCTGACGTGGCGTCAGCTCGCGCAGCCCCACATAGAACAGCCCGACGGCCAGTAGCGCAAATGGCCACAGATCGAAGGGCGCCAGCGCCAGAGTAGTGATGGCGCCGGCCACCACGGCCAGCAGGTTACCGGGCCAGCCGGGTGCAATCAGACGGCGCATGTAGGGGTGGGTCATCAGCTATTTCCTGTGTCGCGCCGGGCCTGCTGCGGCACAGGGCAAGGCGCGAGGAGTGTGGTTTGGTTTTTCCAAATGAACGACGAGTAACGCAGCCCTGTGCCGCAGCAGGCCCGGCCCTTCGGGTTGCCCCTGAGAGCGGGCCATGCTGCGTTGCAGGCCTTGAAAAGGGAACGCCATTCCCTGCGGCCTGCGCCTTGCCTGGCCCGCTCTCAGGGGCAACGCGACACAGGAAATAGCTGATGCCCCACCCCTTCCTTAGCGGGCAATCGGAGTCAGGCGGATCAAGTGGATACGACGGCTATCCGCATTCAGAATGCGAAAGCGATAAGCGCCAATCTCGGTGGTTTCGTTACGTTTTGGCAGGTGCCCGAACGCACTCATCACCAAGCCGCCCACGGTGTCGAATTCATCGTCGGAGAATTCGCTGTCGAAGAACTCGTTGAAGTTCTCGATCGGCGTGAGCGCCTTGATCAGGAAATCACCGCTGGGCAGCGGCTTGATGTAGCTGTCTTCTTCGACGTCGTGCTCGTCTTCGATGTCGCCGACGATTTGCTCGAGCACGTCTTCGATGGTCACAAGACCAGCCACGCCGCCGTATTCGTCGATCACAATGGCCATGTGATTGTGGTTGGCGCGGAACTCGCGCAGCAGCACATTCAGGCGCTTGGATTCAGGCACGAAGGTGGCCGGGCGCAGCAGGTCCTTGATGTTGAAGCTGTCGCCGTTCTCCTTGAGGATCAGCGGCAGCAGGTCCTTGGCCAGCAGGACGCCCATGACGTCGTCATGGCTTTCACCGATCACCGGGTAGCGCGAGTGCGCCGAGTCGATCACGGCCGGGAGGAATTCCCGTGGGGTCTGGGTCGCCTTGATGCTGATCATCTGCGAACGCGGGACCATGATGTCCCGAACCTGCAGGTCAGCCACCTGGATGGCGCCTTCGACGATGGCCAGCGCTTCGCTGTCCAGCAACTTGTTCTGATGGGCCTCGCGCAGCAGCTCCAGCAGCTCCTGGCGGTTTTTCGGCTCGTGGGCAAAAGCCTGGGTCAGTTTACCCAGCCATGACTTCTGCCCGTTGCTCGATCGGTCTTCGCTCATAGCGATTACTCTAAATCCTTTGTTGTGTCAGTTATGTGTAGTTTCAGTTTTCGTCGTCTGCATACGGATCAGGGTGACCCAGTTCAGCAAGCAACGTTTGTTCCAGTGTTTCCATTTCGCAGGCTTCGTCATCGTCTATATGGTCGTAACCCAAGAGATGCAAGCAGCCGTGGATGACTAGATGGGCCCAGTGGGCCTCAAGTTCCTTGCCTTGTTCCTTCGCCTCGCGCTCCACCACTTCGACGCAGATCACCAGGTCGCCCAGTAACGGGATATCCAGTAACTCATCCGGCACGTCGGCGGGAAAGGACAGCACGTTGGTCGCGTAATCCTTTTGGCGCCAGGTGTGATTCAGTTCACGGCCTTCGGGCTCGTCCACCAGGCGGATGGTCAGTTCCGAGTCGGCGGTGCGCTGGCGCAGGGCCAGGGCGCACCATTGACGGAACTGCGCTTCGCTGGGGGCGGGCGCTTCGGTGGCCAGTTGCAGGTCTAGCTCAAGCATCGTGGCGCACGTCCTTGGCGGGTACGTCATCGCGGTGCTCAAAGCGCTCGTAGGCCTCGACAATGCGCTGCACCAGCGGATGACGAACCACGTCTTTGGGCATGAAATGCGTGAAGCTGATACCTGGCACGTCCTTGAGCACGTCGATCACCTGGGCCAGGCCGGACTTGGTGCCCTTGGGCAGGTCGACCTGGGTGACGTCGCCGGTGATCACGGCGGTGGAGCCGAAACCGATACGGGTGAGGAACATTTTCATCTGTTCGACCGTGGTGTTCTGGCTTTCGTCGAGGATGATGAAGCTGTTGTTCAAGGTGCGACCACGCATGTAGGCCAGCGGGGCGATCTCGATCACCTGGCGCTCAATCAACTTGGCCACGTATTCAAAGCCGAGCATCTCGTACAGCGCGTCGTAGAGCGGGCGCAGGTACGGGTCGATCTTCTGGGCCAGGTCGCCGGGCAGGAAGCCAAGCTTCTCGCCAGCCTCGACCGCCGGGCGCACCAGCAGGATGCGCCGCACTTGCTCGCGCTCCAGGGCGTCGACCGCACAGGCCACGGCCAGGTAGGTCTTGCCGGTACCGGCGGGGCCGATGCCGAAGTTGATATCGTTACCGAGGATTTCCTTGACGTAGCGCTGCTGATTCAAGCCGCGTGGGCGAATCATGCCTTTTTTGGTGCGCAGGGCCACGCTGGCTTCGGCCACCGGGTTGTTGGCCAAGTCTTCCACGGCGGATTCCTGCAGATACAGGTGCACGGTCTCCGGCGACAGCTCACTACCCTTGGTTTCGCGGTAGAGGCGGCGCAGCAGGTTTTCTGCAGACGTGGTGTGCTGGGGTTCACCAATAAGCTCGAACTGATTGCCGCGGTTGCGGATCTCGATGCTCAGGCGTTGTTCGATCAGGCGCAGGTGCTCGTCGAACTGTCCGCACAGGTTGGCGAAACGGCGAGCCTCAAACGGCTCGAGGAGAAAACGATGGGGTTCTGCTATGGGTGCGTTCAAGGTTGCTTTTAGCCGCCCTTTGGCTGTTTAGGTGAAGGAGAGGATAACGCCAGTGCTCGGCGTGCGAAAGCACTTATATAGTGCTGGCTCAATCTCAAGAACCATGAAAATCCACTGTGGGAGCTGGCTTGCCTGCGATGGCGGTGTGTCAGTGCCGGATGTGTCGGCTGACCCACCGCCATCGCAGGCAAGCCAGCTCCCACATTTTGATCTTCATTCGGTCAGAGGTCAGTTGATTAGCGACCCACGCAGGGAGTGCGGTTGCGCCGCATCGATATGCACATCGGCAAACTGGCCGATCAGGGTGGGCGTGTCGCAGCGGAAGTTGACGATCCGGTTGTTCTCGGTACGCCCTTGCAACTCGCCCGGGTCTTTTTTCGAGTAGTCGGTGACCAGGATGCGCTGGATCGAACCGACCATTTGTCGGCTGATCTCGAAACCTTGCTGGTTCAGGCGATGCTGCAGTGCGTTTAAACGCTCTTTTTTCAGCGCTTCCGGGGTGTCATCTGCCAGGTCGGCAGCCGGGGTGCCCGGACGCTGGCTGTAGACGAACGAATACGAGAAGTCGAAACCGACGTCTTCGATCAGCTTCATGGTCTGCTCGAAATCCTTCTCGGTCTCGCCGGGAAAGCCGACGATAAAGTCCGAGCTGATGCAGATGCCCGGCACCGCGGCGCGCAATTTACGCAGCTTGGATTTGTATTCCAGGGCCGTATGGTTGCGTTTCATGGCCGCCAGAATGCGGTCCGAACCCGACTGCACCGGCAAATGCAGGTGCTTGACCAGCTCCGGCACCTCGGCGTGCGCCTGAATCAGGCTGTCGGAGAACTCCAGCGGGTGCGAGGTGGTGTAGCGAATACGCTCGATGCCATCCACCGCCGCCACCACGCGGATCAACTCCGCCAGGTCAGCCAGGCGCCCGTCGTCAGTCTGGCCGCGATAGCCGTTGACGTTCTGGCCCAGCAAGGTCACTTCGCGCACGCCGTTTTCGGCCAGGTGGATGATCTCCGCCAGTACGTCGTCAAACGGCCGGCTGACCTCTTCGCCACGGGTGTAGGGCACCACGCAGAAGGTGCAGTACTTGCTGCAGCCTTCCATCACCGACACATAAGCACTCGGCCCGTCGATGCGCGGTTCGGGCAAATGGTCGAATTTTTCGATTTCCGGGAATGACACGTCCACCTGCGGCAGCTTGGTGATGCGTGCGGCGTCGATCATTTCCGGCAGGCGGTGCAGGGTTTGCGGGCCGAACACCACGTCGACATAGGGGGCGCGGTCGCGGATCGCGGCGCCTTCCTGGCTGGCCACGCAGCCGCCGACGGCGATCACCATGTCCGGGTTGGCCAGTTTCAATTCACGCCAGCGGCCCAGCTGGGAGTACACACGGTCCTGGGCACGCTCGCGGATCGAGCAGGTATTGAGCAGGATGACGTCGGCATCTTCGGCGCGGGCAGTGACTTCCAGGGCCTGGTGTTCGCCCAGCAGGTCGACCATGCGCGAGCTGTCGTACTCGTTCATCTGGCAACCGTGGGTTTCGATGTAAAGCTTCTTGGCCATGGGAATCATCAACTGGTGGTAAAGAACCGCGCATTATAGGGGGCATGCCCATTGGTTCCTAGCGCTGTGCATCGGGTGCCATGCTATAGTTCGCGCCCTCTTTTAAATCCCCCATGTGTTATTCGCCCACCATGACCAAACGTGAAGCTCCAATCTACAAGGTGATTTTCCTCAACCAGGGCCAGGTGTTCGAAATGTACGCCAAGCAGATCTATCAAAGTGATCTGTGGGGCTTCCTGGAGGTGGAAGAGTTCGTCTTTGGCGAGCGCACCCAATTGGTCGTCGACCCGGGCGAAGAAAAACTCAAGGCGCAGTTTGAAGGCGTGGTGCGCAGCTTTGTGCCGATGCATTCGATTGTGCGCATCGATGAAGTCGAGCGCCTGGGCACGCCGAAGATCAGCGAGGCGCGCGGCACCAGCAATGTGATGCCGTTTCCGATGCCCATGCCGGAAAAGTAACACTGCGCATGTGATGTGATTTTGTAAGACGCTTCTGAAACTTTTCAGTCTTGGTTGACGACTTGACAGAAAAATAGCAGTTTGTGCCCATGCAGAGAGGACGCCATGAGCACATCCATAAAAAAATCCCTCGAACAACAGTTGTCATCCAGGTCCCAGGCTTATCGAACGCTGGCGGCCTATATCCTGGCGAACCTCAAAGACCTGCCGTTCGAGAATTCGGCGCAGGTGGCACACAAGCTCCAGATCAGCGAGTCCACCGTCGGCCGATTCTGCCGGGCGTTGGGCTACAAGCATTTCAAAGACCTTAAACACGAACTCAAAGACGACCTGGGTGACAGCCCATGGCTGATCGGCGACCGGCTGCGCGCGTTCCAGGCAGAAGGCGATGCAAACCCGCTGGCCAACAGCCTGCAACTGGAGATCGCGGCGTTGGTGCGCGTTTATGAGTACACCCGCACCGAGCCTTGGCGCGTGGTGACATCAAGGCTGGCGCAAAGCCCGCAGGTTTTTGTCGCCGGTTTCGGCACCGAGCGGGGCATCGCCTGCTCCATGGTCCACATGTTGCAATACCTGCGCACAGGCGTGCATCTGGTGGATGGTGCGTCAGGGCATTTCGGTGAGGTGTTGCTGGCGCCGTCTGCCGATTCAATGCTGATCGTCTATGAAGCGCGACGCCATTCCCGCCAGTCTTTGCTTCTGTGCCAAGCGGCACGCAAACGCGGTATTGCGGTCACGCTGATAACCGACAATTTTTGTGAGTGGGCTGAGCAAAACGCCAACGAAGTGTTTCGGGTGTCTACCGAGTTTGATTTGTTATGGGACTCGACGGCCACCATGTTATCGATGACTCACTTGTTGATTAACGATATGTCGAAACAACTTGGGCCAGAAATGGAAGAACACTTGAATGCGATCGCCCAGTTGCATCAGGCGTTTGTGGGTTACACCCAGAGTTGACCGCTTACGCGTTATTTAAATAACGCTCTTTATTTAACTGTCATTAGCGAACTTGTTGGTTCGGGAGTAGCCCTGTGCGCGATCCTCGGTATGACATTCTTTTTGAACCGGTACACATCGGGCCGGTTCGCACGCGTAATCGCTTTTACCAAGTGCCGCATTGTAATGGCATGGGCCATGTGCACCCCTCAGCCATGGCCGCCATGCGCGGGGTCAAAGCCGAGGGGGGTTGGGGGGTGGTGTGTACGGAGGAGTGCGAGATCAGTCCGCTGAGCGAGTTTTCGCCCTATATAGAAGCGCGCTTATGGGATGAGCGCGACATCCCGGCGCTGGCGAAAATGTGTGACGCCGTCCATCTGCATGGGTCATTGGCCGGCGTCGAACTGGCGTTCAATGGCTATTCGGCGCCCAATCGCTATAGCCGCGAAATCCCCTGGGCGCCTTCCAATACTCCGGTGCGTGGTTACGACCCGGTGCAAGCCCGGGCCATGAGCCGCGCCGATATCAAGCAACTGCGCCAGATGCATCGCGCTGCTGCGTTACGGGCCCGCCAGGCGGGTTTCGACATCATCTACGTGTATGCCGGCCACGACCTTGGCCTGCCGTTTCACTTTCTGACCCCGCGCAATAACCGGCGCACCGATGAGTACGGTGGGGTGTTGGAGAATCGTGTACGGCTGTTGCGTGAATTGATTGAAGATACCCGCGATGCAGTGGGTGATCGTTGCGCAGTGGCGGTACGGCTGGCGGTGGATGAACAAGTAGCTGGCGGGCTGGCCTGCGAGGGCGAAGGCCGCGAGATTTTTTCGCTGTTGGCGGATCTGCCTGACCTGTGGGATGTCAACGTTGCCGACTGGTCCAACGACAGCGTGACTTCACGGTTTGCCCCTGAAGGTTTTCAAGAGGCGTTCCTGCTCGGGCTCAAAGCGCTAACCACCAAGCCGGTGGTTGGCGTGGGCCGGTTTACCTCACCGGACACCATGGTCTCATTGGTGCGTCGAGGTGTGCTGGACCTGATCGGCGCTGCCCGTCCCTCGATTGCCGATCCCTTCTTGCCAAAGAAGATAGAGGAAGGGCGTCTGGGGGAGATTCGCGAATGCATTGGCTGCAACGTCTGTGTCAGTGGTGACCACACCAGCACCCCGCTGCGCTGCACGCAAAACCCCACCTTGGGTGAAGAATGGCGGCGCGGCTGGCACCCCGAGTCGGTACCTCGTGCGCATAACCCCGCGCGTGCCCTGGTGGTCGGGGCTGGGCCTGCCGGCCTTGAATGCGCGCGGATACTGGGCGCGCGGGGCATGGAGGTGGCGCTGGTCGAAGGCTCGCGAACGCTGGGCGGGCGCGTGTCTCTTGAAGCCAGGCTGCCGGGGTTAGCGAGTTGGTCACGGGTGCTCGACTACCGGCTGGACGCCCTCAGCCGATTGCCTTCAGTAGAGATATATCGAGAAAGTCAGCTGCAAGCCCAGGACGTGTTGGACTTCGCCGCCGCCCACGTTTTTATCGCCACTGGTTCGCGCTGGCGTAACGATGGTCTGGGGCGAGCATTGCGCCAGGCCTTGCCGGGGTTGGAACATCTGCCGGTATTGACTCCGGATGATCTGCTGGCGGGGAGAGTCCCTGTTTCACCGGTGCTGCTCTTCGATGATGACCACTACTACATGGGCAGTGTATTGGCAGAGCAGTTGGTAGCGCTGGGCGTGGAGGTGATCTTTGTCACCTCGGCGCCGGATGTGGCGACCTGGACCCATAACACGCTTGAGCAACACCGCATCCAGCGCCGCCTGCTGGAACTCAATGTCACGATTATCGCCTCCCACTCGCTGGCGGCGGTGACGCCTGAAGGTGCGGTTGCCAGCTGTATGTACACCGGCCGGCCAAGGTTCATTCCCGTGGCGTCGTTGTTGCTGGTGACATCCCGTGAGCCTGAGCAAGGCCTGTACCAGGCACTCAACGAGGCAGATGAGCAACGCTTTGAGGCGGGTATTGAGTCGGTCGCATTGGTGGGGGACTGCCTGGCGCCCGGAACCATTGCGGCTGCCGTGTATTCAGGGCATCGGCTGGCGCGTGAGTTTGACGCGCCCGCCGGCTCGTTGGTCATGCGCCGCGAAATTCCTCATTTAGAGCTGTTGTAACGTCCTGCCGTGCAAACAATAACAAGGAATAAAATAATGAAAAAAATAGTGCTGATGTTATCGGTGTTGGCTTCCGTAGTGGTGAGCAACTTGGTGTCCGCCAACAACTATGAGGTCATACGCTTCGGTGCTGACCCTAACTACGCGCCTTTTGCCTATAAAGACAATACCGGCACTTTAGTCGGTTTCGAGATTGATATCGGCAACGCCATCTGCGCACATTTGAAGGTGCGCTGCCAATGGGTAGAAAGCGACTTTGACGGCCTGATTCCCAGCCTTAAGGCCGGCAAGATCGACGCCATACTGGCGTCGGTAACCGTGACCGAAGCTCGGCGCAAGATCATCGACTTCTCGTCGGAAGTTTTCTCCAGCCCCTCCGCTATGGTGTTCAAGGCCGGCACCGACTTTGGCGACGCCAAGGGCAAGTCCGTGGGGTATTTGCAGGGCAGTACTCAGGAAGCCTACGCCAAGCGTGTGTTGGCCCCTGAGGGCATGAAGGTGGTGGCCTACGCAGATCAGGAGCAGGTTTACGCCGACCTCGTGGCAGGTCGGCTCAACGCTTCGTTGCAGGACGCCCAACAGGCACAAAGTGGCTTTTTGCGTTCGCCCCAGCGTGCAGGTTTCGAATTGGGCAAGGTCATAGAGAGCGAGCTGATGCCTTCCATGAGCGCCATTGGCATCGCCAAGGGCAATCAGGCGCTGAAGACTCTGCTGGATCAGGGCCTGGCAGCGCTGCATGCCGATGGCACCTATGCTCGCCTGCAAGAACAGTATTTCCCTGGCGTCGACATGTTCAGCGGCAATTGACCGCCCGCCATCATATTTGGAGGGCGTCGTCATGCTGGAGACCGTTGCGCGCTTTGTCGCGACCCTGGAGGGTTTTGCGCCGTTACTGCTGCAAGGTGTATGGGTGACCCTGAAGCTGGCGTTGTTATCGCTTTTGTTGGGGCTGATCTTCGGTCTGCTCGGGGCGGGTGCCAAGCTGTCACGCGTCAGGGCTTGGCGTGTTTCAGCACAGGTTTACACCACCTTGATCCGTGGTGTGCCGGACCTTGTGTTGATGTTGCTGATCTTCTACGGCGTGCAAACCGGTGTGAGCCGGCTGACGGCTGTGATGGGCTGGGCCTACCTCGAAATTGACCCTTTGACTGCGGGCGTACTGACACTGGGGTTCATCTACGGTGCGTATTTTACCGAGACCTTTCGTGGTGCATTGTTGGCGGTGCCACGTGGGCAGGCACAGGCGGCCAAAGCTCTGGGTATGAAGCCTCGCCAAAGCTTCATCTACATAATCTTTGCGCAGATGATGCGCTTCGCCCTGCCGGGGCTGGGCAATAACTGGATGGTCTTGCTCAAGGCTACCGCGTTGGTGTCGATTATCGGTTTGGCAGACTTGGTCAAGGTGGCTCAGGTGGCGGGCAAAAGCAGCCAGCAGCTATTGAGCTTTCTATTGCTGGCGGGCTTTATTTATCTGCTGCTCAGCAGCGTCTCCAATGCGGTGCTGCGCCGGCTTGAGCGTCGTTACGGCGGCGCAGGGCAGGGGCGCGGCGATGATTGAGCTGATACAGGAATACTGGCGGCCGTTTCTCTATTCCGACGGGCAGCAAATCACCGGCCTGGCCATGACGCTGTGGCTCACCAGTGCTTCGTTATGCCTTGGGCTGCTAGTGGCGCTGCCGTTGTCCATTGCCCGGGTTTCAACCTGCTCGTGGGTACGTTGGCCGGTGCAGGGCTTTACTTATCTGTTTCGGGGAACGCCGCTCTATGTCCAGTTGCTGGTCTGTTACACCGGTATATACAGCCTGGCGGCTGTGCGAGAACAGCCGCTTCTGGAGGCTTTTTTCCGTGATGCGTTGAACTGCACACTGCTGGCCTTTGCCCTTAACACGGGCGCCTACACCACAGAAATCCTCGCCGGTGCCATCCGCTCCATGCCGCGCGGTGAAGTAGAGGCCGCAAGGGCGTTAGGGTTCGACGGCTGGAAGCTCTACACCTATCTGATCATGCCGTCGGCCCTGCGCCGCTCATTGCCGTACTACAGCAATGAGGTGATTTTCATGCTGCACTCCACCACGTTGGCGTTCACCGCCACGGTCCCCGATGTGCTGAAAGTGGCCAGGGATGCCAATGCCGCGACCTTTCTGACGTTCGAGTCCTTCGGCATCGCCGCGGCTATTTATTTATGCATCACCTTCGCTCTGGTCGGCCTTTTTCACCTGGCCGAGAAGCGTTGGCTGAGATTTCTTGACCCAAGCCGATAGGAGGTCGCCATGTATGAACGCGTGCATCAATTGCCAGCAACCGTGCCGGGTACGACGCGGCAGATTCATAGTTTTCACTACGGCCCGGCCAATGGCGTGGGCAAAGTCTATATCCAGTCTTCCCTGCATGCTGATGAACTGCCGGGGATGCTGTTGGTATGGCATCTCAAGCTAAGGTTGTTGCGATTGGAGGCCGCGGGCCTATTGCGCGGTCCGGTGGTGTTGGTGCCGGTGGCCAACCCCATGGGGCTGGAGCAAGTGTTGATGGATGTGCCTCAAGGCCGCTTCGATTACGACAGCCGGGAGAACTTCAATCGGCACTTCCTTGATGTCAGCCAACAGGTGGGTGATGCCGTCGAGGCACGGCTGACCGACGACCCCGAGGAAAACTTGCGGTTGATTCGTTCGGTGCTGGTTCGGGTGCTCGCCAGCCAAGTGCCTGCCAACCAGGTACAGGCCATGCGCCTGACGCTTCAGCGCCTGGCCTGCGATGCCGATATCGTGCTGGATCTGCATTGCGATTTTGAAGCCGTACAGCACCTGTACCTGTCACCGGAGCGCTGGCCACAGGTGGAGCCTTTGGCTCGCTACCTGGTAGCTCAAGCCTGCTTTATGGCGAAAGAAGCGGGTGGGCAGTCCTTCGATGAGTGCTTCAGCCTGTTTTGGCAGCATATAGAGGCGCGCTTCCCGCAACGTGTGTCGCCGCCCGGTTTTGCAGTAACACTGGAGCTGCGAGGTGTGGCCGACGTGAGTTATGAGCTGGCCGATCGGGATTGCCAGGGCTTGATTGACTACCTCACGCACGTGGGCGTCATCGAGGGCCAGGCACCTGAGCTGCCGCCATTATTGAGCCCGCCCACGCCGCTGGCCGGCGTTGAACCGGTGGTCAGCCCGGTGGGCGGGTTGATCGTGTTTTGTGCACAGGTCGGGGATTATTTAAGCGCGGGTCAAGTCGTGGCACACATCATTGACCCGATCAGCGACAGCGTGACGGCCATTGCCTGTACTCGGGAAGGTATGCTGTATGTGCGATCACTAAGGCGCATGGCCACTAGCGGCATGACGATTGCGCATGTTGCCGGTGCAGAGGCTTTCCGGCAAGGCTACCTGTTGTCGCCCTGAGGCGCGATTGGGTCGGGCAGGGGCGAAAAGGGCGAACGCCCGTCGGCACTCTGCAATTCCTGCAGGTAATTGCGGAAAATCTGGCCCAGCACCTGGGTGGCCACTTCCAGTTCATCACGCTGCATGTGCTCGGCGACTTCGTCGGCCGTGTCCAGCGCGTCTTCGGCACCGTTGACCGCTGCCATTTTCAGCACGATGTAGGCCTGGACGTTATTGGCCGGCACACCTTCGCCTTTGAAGAACATGTTACCCAGTTGGAATTGCGCCTGGGCGTGGCCCTGCAACGAAGCCTTTTCGAAGTAGCTCAGGGCTTTGTTGAGGTCGCGGGCCGGGTTTTTGTCGTCGTGGAAGTACTCGCCCAACTCGTATTGCGCCTGCGCATCCCCACCGTCGGCCTGTTTCTGGCACGCGCTCAGGGCTTCGGCCTGGCTGTCTGGCTGGGTATTGAGGGTGCAACGACCCATCGCTGGGATTAACAACGAGTTGCCGCCTGCCTGGGCATGTGCCAGCAGCGGCTGAAGGAGCAACAGGCAGCCCAGAACCAGGGTGCGGCCGGTGCGTTTCATGGGAATCGACTTACCTCTGACGGGGCACGCGGACCCTCGGGGGTCCAATAAGCGCGCATTATGAAATAAGCAGGCCCCTGCTTACAAAGTCTTTACTCGTTTTTCTGCTGCGTAGGCAAGTTATCTGCCGGATTGCAGGTGATTTCTCGAAAAATGCAGGAAATCTCTGTAGGCAAAGTAGCAAATCTGACGCTGCGAGGGGCAACGTCAGATGTGTGTGTCCCTTACTTCAGGGCTTGCTTCAGGGCGGCAAAAGCGCGCTCGGCAGCATCCAGGGTCAATTTCAACTCGGCTTCGCCATGGGCGATCGAGGTGAAACCCGCTTCAAAAGCGCTCGGTGCCAGGTAAACGCCGCCTTCGAGCATCAAGTGGAAGAAGCGCTTGAACAGGTCGGCATCGCTGCCCATCACGTCATCAAAGGTAACGATATCGTCGGCGCCGCTGAAGTACAGGCCGAACATGCCACCTGCTTGTGTGGTCACGAACGGGATACCCGCCGCATCGGCGCGCTGTTGCAGGCCATCGAGCAGGCGTGTGGTGTAGTCGGTCAGCTCGGCGTGGAAACCCGGGCGGCTGATCAGGCGCAGGGTGGTCAGGCCGGCCGCCATGGCCAATGGGTTACCTGACAAGGTGCCCGCCTGATACACCGGGCCAAGCGGCGCGATGTGCTGCATGATTTCGCGCTTGCCGCCGAAGCAGCCCACGGGCATGCCGCCACCGATGATCTTGCCGAAGGTGCTCAGGTCCGGCGTGACGCCGTAGTAAGCCTGGGCGCCGCCGAGGGCTACGCGGAAGCCGGTCATCACTTCGTCGAAAATCAGCACCACGCCGTGCTTGTCGCACTGCTCACGCAAACCTTCCAGAAAACCCGGTGCCGGTGGCACGCAGTTCATGTTGCCGGCTACCGGCTCGACGATGATGCACGCCACGTCCTGGCCGACTTCGCTGAGCATCTGCTCAACGGCAGCGATGTCGTTGAACGGCAGGGTCAGGGTGTGTTTGGCAAACGCGGCCGGCACACCCGCCGAGCTTGGCACGCCTTGGGTCAGCAGGCCGGAGCCGGCTTTTACCAGCAGGCTGTCGGAGTGGCCGTGGTAGCAGCCTTCGAACTTGATGATGCTGTCGCGGCCGGTGAAACCACGGGCCAGGCGGATTGCGCTCATGGTGGCTTCGGTGCCGGAACTGACCATGCGCACCATTTCCATCGATGGCACGATTGAGCACACCAGGTCCGCCATCTCGGTTTCCATGGCGGTCGGCGCGCCATAGGACAGGCCGTGTTGCAGCTGCTGACGCACCGCGTCGAGCACGTCCGGGTGGCTGTGGCCGAGGATCATCGGCCCCCAGGAACCTACGTAGTCAACGTAGCGCTTGTCATCTTCGTCGGTGACGTAGGCGCCTTCGGCATGCTTGAAGAACAACGGTGTGCCGCCGACGCTCTTGAACGCACGCACGGGGGAGTTCACACCGCCCGGGATGTGTTTCTGGGCATTGGCAAACAGGGTTTCGGAACGGGACATGATCGGGCTCTCTACACTTAAACTTTAAGAAGGTCGTTGAAGGCGCGGGCGCGGCGCGTGACTTCCTGGGTGCTGTCGGCACCGAACAGGCCGTGTACCACGGCGAGCAGGTCGGCACCGTGGGCCACCAGGGGGGCGGCGTTCTCCAGGGTGACGCCACCGATCACGCAGATCGGCAACTGCAGACGCGTGCGGGCCTGGGCCAGCATGTCGAGCGTGGCGGCCGGCGCGCCAGGCTTGGTGTTGGAATTGAAAAAGCGGCCGAAGGCGACGTAGCTCGCGCCTTCCTTGGCGGCCTGCTCGGCCAGCACGATCTGGCTGTGGCAGGTGGCGCCGATGATGGCTTTGGAGCCGAGCAGTGCACGGGCCGGGGTCAGTGGGCCGTCGGTTTGGCCCAGGTGTACGCCGACGCCCAGGCGCGCGGCCAATTCGGCGTCATCGTTGATGATCAACTGGGTCTTGTAGCGTGAGCACAGCTCGCGCAGTTTCTCGGCCTCACGCAGGCGCCGGGCTTCGTCGCTGCTTTTGTCGCGGTACTGCAACAGGGTTACGCCACCGTCCAGTGCTGCTTCGACGTAGGCGAGGAATTTGCCGGCCAACAGTTGGCTGTCGGTAATGGCGTAAAGGCCACGTAGTTTCATCGAGCAGGCCTCTTGTGCGGTTAAGAGCAGAAATCCAGCGGCAGACGGCGCGGCACAAACTGGCCCTGGCCGAGTTGTTCGGCGTCACGCAGGGTGCGCCAAGTGTAGTTGAGCGCCGATTGCACCGCGCTGGCCAAGCCTTCGCCCTGGGCGATCCGGCCGGCCAAGGCGCTGGCAAGCGTGCACCCCGAGCCGTGATAGCTGCCGGGCAGGCGCTGGCAGGTAAAGGTCTGGCGCGTGCCGTCGCGGCTGTACAGGCGGTTGTGCACTTCATGCTCGTCGCCGTGGCCGCCGGTGATCAGCAGATGCTTTACAAACGGCAGCAGCTTCTCGGCGCATTCGTCCGCCGTGCCCTCGGGCAATTCGGCGAGGATGCGCGCTTCCGGCAAGTTCGGCGTAGCGATCAGCGACAGTGGCAACAGCCGCTCACGCATGGCATAACCGACTTCGTCCTTGCCCAGGCTGCCGCCGCCACCGGCGCGCAGCACCGGGTCGCAGACCACCGGCAGGTGCGGGTGCGCCTGCAGCAGTTCGACCACGGTGTCGACCATCGCGGTGGAACCGAGCATGCCGAGCTTCACCGCCGTCACTTCGGAGTCGCTCAGCACGGCATTGGCCTGGGCCAGTACCCACTCGCGGTCGAGCACGCGAAAATCGCTGACATTGACAGTGTTCTGCACGGTCAAGGCAGTGACGGCCGGGGCCGCATGACAGCCTTGTGCAAGCAGGGCTTCGATATCTGCCTGCAAGCCGGCGCCACCACTGGGGTCGTGGCCGGAGAGACAGAGGACAACGGGGCGAGAGCTGTAGATATTCATGGTGCGCGAGCTTACCACCAAACGCTTTTGGCGTGGCTGTTGGGCGAGAGGCGAATTTCCCGCTTATGTTTATGGTTTGGCTTGGCTGGTTTTTTATTCGGAAAGCGCTTGAGATGCCCGTTCTAGAGCCTTTCAAAAAATTATTTCAATGGTGTCCAATGGCCTCTAGCGGCTATGCTAGAGTGGATCCAAACAACTTAATGTATCGCCGGTATACGTCTACTCAAAAGGAATGGGGGACTTTTGACATAACCGGACAGGCCACGCTGGGGCTCTATGCGCTATTTGCTGATCTTTTTATTGTGCGGGCTGCCGATGCTCGCCAGCGCCATCGAGTTCAACCCGGATACTCGAAGCCTGCCGCTGGGCCGCGTCATGCAAGTGTTCGAAGACCCAACCGACGCCCTCACCATCGCCGATGTCAGCACTCCCGCCTTCGCCGCCCAGTTCAAACCCCATGACAAAGCCACCCTCAACGCCGGCTATTCACGCTCGGTGTTCTGGCTCAAGGTCGACCTGCATTACACCGCCACTGATCCTCGCGCCCCGCGCACCTGGTTTCTGGAGTTGGCGTACCCGCCGCTTAACCAACTGGACCTGTACCAGCGCGACAGCACCGGCAATTACCGCCTGACTACCCGCACGGGCAGCACCCTGGCGTTTTCCAGCCGTGAAGTGCGCCAGGCCAACTACCTGTTCAAGCTCAATTTCGTGCCTGACCAGCAGCAAACCGTGTACCTGCGCCTGCAAAGCCAAGGCTCGATCCAGGCACCGCTGACGTTATGGTCTGCCACCGCCTACCTGGAGCAACAGCCACTGCGCCTGTATGTGTTGGGGGCTATCTATGGCGTGTTACTGGGGATGCTGGTCTACAACCTGTTCATCTACTTGAGCGTGCGCGACACCAGCTACCTCTTTTACATCCTCTATATTGCTTCGTTCGGCCTCTACCAGCTCTCGGTCAACGGCGTGGCGGTGGAATATTTCTGGCCGAACAATCCATGGTGGGCGAATGCGGCGGTACCTTTCCTGATCGGTTCGGCGGCGTTGTTCGGTAGCTTGTTCGCGCGCAGTTTCCTGCACACCGCGCAGCACAGCCGCTGGCTTGACCGGGTTTTGCTGGCATTGGCAGCGGCTGGCGCGTTGGTCATGGTGCTGGCGCTGCTGACCAGCTACGCCGTGGCCCTGCGTTTGGCCACAGGTTTGGCGCTGGTGTTTACCGTGACCATCTTTGTGGCCGCCATCAAGGCCTGGTATTGCGGCCAGCGCATGGCGCGTTACTTCATCATCGCCTGGTCGGCGTTCCTGCTGGGCGGGGTGGTCAACACCCTGATGGTGTTGGGCTACCTGCCCAATATGTTCCTCACCATGTACGCCAGCCAGCTCGGCTCGGCCATCGAAGTGGCGCTGTTGTCCCTGGCCCTGGCGGACCGCATCAACGGCATGCGTGAGCAGCAGGCGCAGATCCTGTTCGACGCCAGCCAGAAGCTTGAAGTGCTCAACCAGCAATTGGCGCGCAGTAACCGCCTCAAAGATGAATTCCTCGCCACGCTGACCCACGAACTTCGTACCCCAATGAATGGCGTGATCGGCTCGTTGGAGCTGATGCAGACCGTGCCGCTGGATGACGACCTTGCCCAGTACCAGCAAACCGCCGCCGGTTCTGCGCGGGACATGATGCGCATGGTCAACGGCATTCTCACCCTTACCGAATTGCAGGCCGGGCGCCTCACCGCCCATCCCCAGGTCTTCAGCCTGCGCGGCACGCTCGACACCTTGCGCCAGCAATTCACCGCCAGCGCGCACAGCAAAGGCCTGGAGTTTTCTATCGACGTGGCCGATGAACTGCCGGACCGGGTGATTGGCGATGCCGGCAAACTCACCCAATGCCTGGATTGCCTGCTCGACAATGCCTTCAAGTTCACCCACGAAGGTGCGGTGCGCTTGCGCGTGGTGGGTGTGCCGCACAGTGACGGCGAACTGCGCCTGAGCTTCATCGTGACCGACAGCGGCATCGGCTTCGCTTTCCTCGATGAGGCCACGCTGTATCAGCGCTTCTTCCAGGTCGACGGTTCGATGACGCGCGAATACGGCGGCCTGGGCATCGGCCTGGCGATTTGTCGGCAGTTGATCGAACTGCTCGGCGGGCGCCTGACCCATCATTCCGAGCCCCGCAAGGGCAGCCGCTTCCAGTTGGACATGAGCGTCAACCCGGTGCCGCCCGAGCCAAAGCCGGCAACGCACAAACCCCACGCGCAACGAGCGCCCCAGGAATGTACGGTGCTGTTGGTGGACGACAACAGTGTCGGCCAATTGGCGGTACGCGGCATGTTGCTCAAGCTGGGTTATCGGGTGAAAACCGTGGATAACGGCCCGGCCGCCTTGGCGCTTTTTCAGGACCAAACCTTTGATGCGGTGCTGCTGGATATACCCGAGGGCGGCTTCTCGTTGTGCTGTCAGATTCGTGCGCTACCCGGCTGCGGCGAGCTGCCGGTAATTGCCCTGAGCACCTCGCTGCACGCCCCGGATCGAGAGCGTTGCCATGGGGTCGGCATCACCGAACGCCTCAGCAAACCCGTACGTTTCGAGGCGTTGCAAACGGTGCTGGAGCGGCACCTGTTGTGCCCGTTAGAGGGCGAAAGCGCCGAACAATAGGCGGGTATGCCACTTTTTTAAGCCCGATGACGGTGCTTAACTGAAATTCAGGCCTCAACTGCACGTGGCCTATTTTCCAGGAGGCCCGTCATGAACCTGCATCAATTTGCCGAAACCCACGACGTCACCAACCAGCCGCCGTCCCTGGACGGCACCAACCTTTATCGTATCGACCTGCCCCTGCAAGAATGGTCGCGCCGCTTTGGCGCCGGCTGGGCGCAGGCGCGTATTGATGCGTACGGCGCGCTGGCCGGTGGGCCGTTGATGGCGGCCGGGTTCCTGGCGAATCAGAACAAGCCGGTGTTCAACAGCCATGACCGCTACGGCCATCGCATCGACCTGGTGGAATTTCATCCGGCCTATCATGAACTGATGCGCACCGCCGTCGAGCATGGCCTGCCATCGCTGCCGTGGGCGCATCCGCAGCCCGGTGCCCATGTGGCCCGCGCCGCCATGACCTACCTGCACAGCCAGGCCGAAGCCGGCAGCGGTTGCCCGTTGACCATGACCTTCGCCTGCGTCCCGGCCCTGCGCCTGCAACCGGACCTGGCGAAGACCTGGTTGCCGAAAATCCTCAACACCGAATACGACCCACGCAACGTCGGCATCGCCCACAAAGCCGGCGCCACCATCGGCATGGCCATGACCGAAAAGCAAGGCGGCACCGACGTGCGCGCCAACACCACCCGTGCCTATCCCGTGGGCGCCGGCGGCCCCGGCCAAGCCTATGAGCTGGTAGGGCACAAGTGGTTCTGCTCGGCACCGATGTGCGATGCGTTCCTCACCCTGGCGCAGACTGACAAAGGCCTGACGTGTTTCCTGCTGCCAAGGCATCGCCCGGATGACACACGCAACCAGTTCTACATCCAGCGCCTGAAAAACAAACTCGGCAATTGCTCCAACGCCTCCAGCGAAGTGGAGTTTCGTGGCGCCCTGGCCTGGATGGTTGGCGAAGAAGGCCGGGGCGTGCCGACCATAATCGAAATGGTCGCCATGACCCGTTTCGACTGCATGGTCGGCTCCAGCGCCTTGATGCGCCAGGCGTTGACCCAGGCCAGCCACCATTGCGCCCATCGCTCAGTCGGCGGCCGCGTGCTCAGTGAACAACCGTTGATGCAAAACGTGCTGGCCGACCTGGCGCTGGAGAGCGAAGCCTCCCTGGCCTTGAGCATGCGCATGGGGCGGGCGCTGGACCATCTGGATAACGAACAGGAAGCCAAATTTGCCCGGCTGGTGACGGCGGTGGGCAAGTATTGGATCTGCAAGCGCGCACCGGCCATGATCAATGAGGCCGCCGAATGCATGGGCGGCGCCGGGTACGTGGAGGACAGCATCCTGCCGCGTCTTTACCGTGAGGCGCCGGTGAATTCGACGTGGGAAGGTTCCGGCAATGTGCAGTGCTTGGACGTGCTGCGGGCATTGTCCAAAGAACCGGGCGTGCTGGAGGCATTGTTTGTCGAACTGGGCGATGGGCATGGTGACAAGCAGCTGGCGCGGCATATCGAGCAATTGAAGTCGGCGTTTATGGACACTCAGGACATCCAGTACCGCGCGCGGCAGTTGACCGAGGACATTGCCGTGGCGTTGCAGGCCAAGCTGTTGCTGGAGGCCGGGAATGCGCTGGTCAGTGACGGGTTTATCGCCAGCCGCCTGGGGGCATCGTCCGGCCGCGTGTATGGCACTTTGCCGCGCGGGATGGATGTGGCGGCGATCGTTACCCGTTCAACTCCACAATCCCTCTGATTGAACACGGTCAAAATGTGGGAGCTGGCTTGCCTGCGATGGCGGTGTCCCAGCCAAGTATTCAGTGACTGACACACCGCCATCGCAGGCAAGCCAGCTCCCACCTTTCAAAGCATTCCAAACCCGGTGTTTCAGTGAGGCCGGGATACAGGCAAGATAAAGGCCTGCAAGTCAGAACACAGGATGCTTACCGTGACCGAAGCTTTTGTTGTCGTTCAAACCGCTGAAGAAGCCGTGGACCGGCTGGCGGCTCTGCATGAGCGTGCCACTGGCGCGCTTAACCAAGCCCTCAAGCAATACCTCAAGGACCGCGTCGAGCCTGACGCCGAACAACGTGCGCAGTTCCGCTACCCGGAACTGCGCCTGACCTACCACTGCCACGGCGAAGTCCCACAGACCACCCGCGCATACGCCAAGGTGCAATTGCCGGGAACCTACAGCGTGACCGTCACCCATCCGGCGGCGTTCCGTAAGTACCTGCTGGAGCAACTGGTGCCGTTGATGCACGACTTCACCGTGACGGTGGAAGTCGGCGTCAGCCAGCAGAATATTCCCTACCCGTATGTGGTGGAGCAGGGTGATGAACTGGCTGGCTCCGGTGTCACCGCCGCGACCCTCGCCCGTGTGTTCCCCAGCACCGACTTGTCTGCCGCCACCGACGGCATTGCCGATGGCCTCTACGACTGGGAAAACACCGACCCGCTGCCGCTGGCGTTGTTCGATGCGGCGCGCGTGGACTTTTCCCTGCGCCGGCTGGTGCACTACACCGGCAGCGACTGGCGCCATGTGCAGCCATGGATCCTGCTGACCAACTACCACCGCTATGTTGACCAGTTCATCCTGCATGGCCTGGAGCAACTGCGCAGCGACCCGCGGTTTATTCGCATGGTGCTGCCGGGTAACGTGATCATCGACAAGAGCATGGACCACGGTGAAGCGTCGGCCATTGCCGCAGGCGTGGTCTGGCATCGCTACCAGATGCCGGCCTATCACTTGCAGGCCGCCGACGGCCACGGTGTGACGCTGGTGAACATCGGCGTTGGCCCGTCCAACGCCAAAAACATCACCGACCACCTGGCCGTGCTGCGCCCGCATTGCTGGCTGATGATCGGCCACTGCGGCGGCCTGCGCCAATCCCAGACCATCGGCGACTACGTATTGGCTCACGCCTATATGCGCCGCGACGGGATTCTCGACCGCGTAGTCCCGCCAAACATCCCGATCCCGGCCCTGGCCGAAGTGCAGATGGCCTTGCAGCAAGCCGCTGCCAACGTCACCGGCGAAAAAGGCGAAGAGCTGAAAAAACGCCTGCGCACCGGCACCGTGCTGACCTACGACGACCGCAACTGGGAACTGCGCTGGGCGCAAGAGCGGCCACTGATCAACCTGTCCCGCGCTGTGGCGGTGGACATGGAAAGCGGCACCATCGCGGCCCAAGGCTACCGTTTGCGGGTTCCGTACGGCACTTTGCTGTGCGTGTCGGACAAACCGCTGCACAGCGAGATCAAGCTGCCGGGCTCGGCCAACGCGTTTTATGAGCGTGCGGTCAGCCAGCACTTGAAAATCGGCATCGAGGCGGTGGATTTGTTGCGCACCGAACTCAACTCGCTGCACTCGCGCAAACTGCGCAGTTTCGACGAGCCGCCGTTCCGCTAAGCGGTTGGGATGGTCATTTAGCGGTCAGGCCACTAGCATTGTCGGTCCTGACCGTTAGATGTTCCTTTGCCATGTCCCGTCCTGCCCGCCCCGATTCGCGCCGCCCTGGCGTGAAACCCCCGTACTCCGCAACGCGGCGTGTCGCCAAGGCGCCACCGGCCGAGCCGAAGTTGATCCTGTTCAACAAGCCCTTCGATGTGCTGACCCAGTTCAGCGACGAAGGCGGGCGCGCGACCCTCAAGGATTTTATCGATATCCCCGGCATCTACCCGGCCGGTCGCCTGGACCGTGACAGTGAGGGGCTGTTGCTGCTGACCAACGATGGCCAGTTACAGGCGCGCATTGCCGACCCCAAGCACAAGCTGGCGAAAACCTACTGGGTGCAAGTTGAAGGCGAGCCCACCGAAGAGCAGTTGCAACGCCTGCGTGACGGTGTAGAGCTTAATGACGGCATGACCTTGCCCGCCGAAGCGCGGCAGTTGGACGAGCCCGAACTGTGGCCGCGCAATCCGCCGGTGCGCTTTCGCAAAAGCGTGCCGACGCACTGGCTGGAGCTGGTCATTCGTGAGGGGCGTAACCGCCAGGTGCGGCGCATGACCGCTGCGGTGGGCTTGCCCACCTTGCGCCTGGTGCGCGTGCGTATTGGTGACTGGTCGATTGATGGCCTGGACCAGGGCCAATGGAAGGCAGTGCCGGCGCGTTTATAAAGCGCCGGACTCGATCAGGCCGATCACCACGCTCTTGATGATGAACGCGGCCACGCCCAGGCCCAGCACAAAAAACAGGATGAACGACCCAAAGCGTCCGGCCTTGGATTTTTTCGCCAGGTCCCAGACGATAAAGCCCATGAAGATGATCAGGATGGTGACCAGGCCGGTCATCATCCATTCTTCAAAGAGGGCGGGGTCGATGTTGTTCATGGGGATTTTTTCCGACAGGGCAGGCGGGAAGTATAAAGCAGGGCTTCAGGCACAACATTGACCTGCGTCGTAACGCGGTCAATGTGGGAGCTGGCTTGCCTGCGATAGCGGTGTGTCAGCTAAGGATATGCCACTGATCCACCGCTATCGCAGGCAAGCCAGCTCCCACAGGGGATCACCAGTGTGCTTGAGGTCAGGTACGCAGGTGCGTCAACGGCAGCTCGGTGCTGTTGAGCACCTGGTTGAGCACAAAGCTCGACCTTACGCTGGTTACGCCTTCAATCCGGGTCAAATGCCCCAGCAGCAATTTCTGGTAGTGGTCCATGTCCGGCACCACCACTTTCAACTGATAGTCCGCATCCATCCCGGTGACTAAACTGCATTCCAGCACTTGCGGCAGGGTGCGGATCGCTGCTTCGAAATTCTCGAAACGCTCCGGCGTGTGACGGTCCATGCCGATCAGCACATAGGCTGTAAGGCTCAGGCCCAGCATCTTGCGGTCGAGCAGTGCAACCTGGCGTGAGATGTAGCCGTCGTCTTCCAACTGCTTGACCCGGCGTGAGCACGGCGACGGCGACAGGCCGATGCGTTCGGCCAACTCCTGGTTGGAGATCCTCGCGTCGCGCTGCAATTCAGCCAAAATACTCAGGTCGTATCGGTCAAGCTTGCTCATTGGGTTGGCCTTTGTCGTAACTATTGCGGTGAATTATCTATGAAGGGTTAAAAATTGCGCAAGCACTGTTTATTGACGCAATCTTCGCAATCATCTGTCGGACGTTGGCCTGTATCTTTATCAACAGAATCACCGCCTGGACAACAGTCCACTGCAGTTGGCCCAATCAGGCCTGCTGCGGCCGCCGCCCCAGCAGGGTTGAGCCGGCCTCCAGGCTGCACACTGTCCACAAGACGGCGTGAGGTGAGCCAACGTCAAAAGCGTTGAGCCAGGACGAAATTCTCAAGGGGCGGCCGACGGGTCGCCCCTTTTCTTTGTCTGCGCTTTTAGCTCAAAAAATACTTCTCGTGACTGATAACCTGTCTCAGAACCGGGTGAGGCTTTTCCAGTCTCATGCAGTAAGGCCGGACATTCCAGGCCCTAATCCGCAGTGAGGAATAGCATGAAGCGCATCTGGCGTATGGCAGGTGTAGGTTTGCTGATGGTGAGCGTCGGCACACAAGTAATGGCCGATGACCCGCGCTATGAAGGCGGTGGTCAGCATGAAAGAGGCCCGGAAGGCGGCCGCGGCAATGAACAGGCGCGACCGCAAAATAATCAACCGCGCCCACAGAACACTCAACCGCGTCCGGAAAACAACCAGCCGCGCCCACAGAACCCGCATGTTGATCGCGCCGAGCAACAGCAGCACGGCGGTGGGCAGTGGCAAGGCCGCCCGCAAAATGCCGAGCAACCGCGGCCGGCACCGCAGCCTGCGAACAACCTGCCGATCCAGGGCCGCCCGGACACCGTGCGCCAAACCCAGGAACCCCGCCAGGGCTACTATCAGGACATCCCGCGCCGTAACGATGGCAACCAGCACTGGCAGACCGGCAATGGCCCAGGCCCGCGTCCGGGCGGCGGCTTCAATAATGGTCACCCGAACGACAACCGCTGGCCGGGTCGCCCCAATGGGCATGGCAACGGCTGGGGGCCAGGCCCGCAATATCGTCCCGGTTACACCGTCGACCGCTTCCCGGACCGCAATTACCGTGTGCCTTACCGTGGCCAGGATTACTTCTTCTCCGGCGGCTACTGGTATCGCCCGCAAGGCCCGCGCTATGTGGTGGTGACGCCGCCCTACGGGATCCGTGTGCAATACCTGCCGGACTACGCCCGTGAAGTGTGGGTGGGCAGCGCGCTGTTCTTCCTCGCGGCGGGTTCCTACTACACCTATGAAAACGCTACCCAGCAATACGTCGTGGTGCAGCCGCCTACCGAAGTACCGGCGCCGCAACCCGCGCCGCAGGGCAACGGTTATGACGTAGTGGCCTACCCGGCCAACGGCCAGTCACCGGCCCAGGTACAGCAGGACGGCTACGACTGTTATCGCTGGGCGGTGCAGCAAAGCGGTTTCGACCCACGCACCGTCACTTATGCCCCGGACCCGACGGTGGTGCAAACCTACCGCCAGGCCCAGGGCAACTGCCTGACCAGTCGCGGCTATCAGGTGCAGTACTAGGCCTTGTTACCCGTCACCACTTCCCGCGGGTCGGCGTGCACCAGCACTTCAGCACGCGGGTAAGCCTTGTGAATGGCATCGGCGGCCTGGTCGCTGATGCCGTGGGCCACTGACAGGGTCAATTCCCCCGGCAACTCCAGGTGCAACTGCACAAACCAGTGGCTGCCGGAAATGCGCGTGCGCAAATCATGCGCGCCCAGCACGCCCGGCACACTGCGCGCCAATTCCAGCATGTGCTGGCTGACATCCGGCGGCAGTTCTTCATCCATCAACACGGCAAAGCTCTCGCGGGCGATCTGGATCGCGCTCCACAGGATATACGCGGCAATGCCGAGGCCGAACCACGCATCCACCTGATGAAAGCCGAACCCTGCCAACACCAGTGCCACCAGAATGCTGCCGTTGAGCATCAAGTCGGAGCGATAGTGCAGTGAGTCGGCGCGCACGGCATTGGAGCCGGTTTCGCGGATCACCCGGTGTTGCAGCATCAGCAGCGCCACGGTCATCAGCAGCGAAAAAACGATGACGCCAATGCTCAGCCACGGCGCACCGACCGGCTCCGGGTGCAGCAAGCGCTGGTACGCCTGGAATGCAATCAACACTGCACTGCCGGCGATAAACAACGCCTGGGCCATGCCCGACAGCGATTCGGCCTTGCCATGCCCATAACGGTGATCGTCATCGGCCGGGCGCAGTGCGTAATGCACCGCCAGCAAGTTCAGCAGCGACGTAATGCCATCGAGCAGCGAGTCGGTCAACCCGGCGAGCATGCTCACCGAGCCGCTGAACCACCAGGCGATGGCCTTGGTGATAATCAGCGCACAGGCCACGCCCACCGAGGCGCGGGTGGCCAGGCGCAGGAGCCTGGCGTGTTCGGGGCTGCTGGTCATACGAATCCTTAAGCGGCGGGTTGCAGGCCCAGGGACGCGAGCTGTTGCACGCTGCCCTTGAACTGGATCATGCGCGGATCGTCCAGCGGCAGCTTGCGGCCGGTTTCTTTCTCGATGATGGATTGCAGCTTGGCGTTGTCGACTTTGCCGTCGGCGCCAATGGCTTCATGCAGCTTCTCGGGTGCGACTTGGGCGGTCTTGCCCGGTTCGAAGTAGATGGCGCCGGTGGCGAAGTCCACGCCAAAGGCGATCAGGCCTGGGATTACATAAAACAGCAGGCCTACGGCGTCGAGCACGGCAATGGCCGGGTCGATCTTGCCGTCGATCTGGCCACGCCGGTCCGGGTAGAAAATCGAGCCGCAGGCCGTCAGTTGGCTCAGCAGGGTGACGGCGAGGACACCGCCGATAACACGGGAAGCGATACGCATAAAATGCTCCTGAACACGGTTGATACGAAACTATATGACAATTCTGTCGAGCCACGCCGCTCTAATGTGGGAGCTGGCTTGCCTGCGATAGCGGTGTATCAGTGCCACATTGGCGGGCTGACCCACCGCTATCGCAGGCAAGCCAGCTCCCACATTTGCCTGCATTCCAATTAAGGACGAACGTTCGCCGTTATACTCGCCGCTCTGCTTTGGAGCCAGTATGAATTCGTTGCCGATTGATGATGTTTTACCCGCCCTGCGTGACGCCTTGGCGAATCGCCATGAGGCCGTGCTGGAAGCGCCGCCCGGTGCCGGTAAAACCACCCGCGTGCCGTTGGCTTTATTGAATGAGCCTTGGCTGGCCGGGCAAACCATCCTGATGCTCGAACCTCGGCGGCTTGCTGCGCGTGCGGCAGCCGAACGCCTGGCCAGTGAGCTGGGTGAAAAAGTCGGTGAAACCGTCGGCTACCGCATCCGCCTGGACAGCAAAGTCGGCCCCAACACCCGCATCGAAGTGGTCACCGAAGGCATTCTCACGCGCCGCCTGCAAGACGACCCGGCACTGGACGGCGTGGGTTTGCTGATTTTTGACGAGTTCCACGAACGCAGCCTCGACGCCGACCTGGCACTGGCCCTGAGCCTCAACGGCCGCGAGCTGTTTCGCGACGAGCAACCGCTGAAAATCCTGCTGATGTCCGCCACCCTCGAAGGCGAGCGCCTGGCCGGCTTGCTGAACGATGCGCCGATCCTGCGCAGCGAAGGGCGCATGTTCCCGGTGCAGATGCGCTGGGGGCGGCCGTACCAGGCCGGTGAATTTATCGAGCCGCGCGTGGTGCAGACCGTCCTCGACGCGGTGCAGGACCAAACGGGCAGTATTCTGGTGTTTCTGCCGGGGCAGGCCGAGATTCGCCGGGTCAATCAACAGCTGGCCGACGCCTTGGGTGATCGCCCTGATGTGCTGCTGTGCCCGCTGCATGGCGAACTCGACCTCAACGCCCAGCGCGCCGCCATCGACCCGGCGCCGGTCGGCAAGCGCAAAGTGGTGCTGGCCACCAACATTGCCGAGACCAGCCTGACCATCAATGGCGTGCGCGTGGTGATCGACGCCGGGCTGGCGCGGGTGCCGCGTTTCGACCCCGGCAGCGGCATGACCCGCCTCGACACCCAACGCATCTCCCGCGCCAGTGCCACCCAGCGTGCCGGCCGGGCAGGGCGCCTGGAGCCGGGCGTGTGTTATCGCCTGTGGTCCGAAGACCAGCACGAAGGTTTGGCCGCCTATGGCAGCGCGGAAATTCTCGCCGCCGACCTGGCGGGCCTCGCCTTGCAACTGGCGCGCTGGGGCGTGACGCCCACGCAACTGGTGTGGCTGGACGTGCCGCCGACTGCCGCGTATGCCCAGGCCCAGGATTTGCTGGTGCGCCTTGGTGCGTTGAACGACGACACGCTCACCGCCCATGGCCAGAAAATGGCGGAATTGCCCGCGCACCCGCGTATCGCCCACTTGTTGCTGCGCGGGCAGGACCTGGGGCTGGCCGCGACCGCTTGTGATGTGGCGGCCTTATTGGGCGAGCGCGATATCTTGCGCGGCGGCGGTGCGGATTTGCACACTCGCCTGGCACTGATGTCCGGCGAAGAACGCGCGCGTGGCACTCAGGGCGGCGTGCAGCGGGCCAAGCAACTGGCTCGTCAGTACCGGGGCTACCTGCGGGGCCAGCCGACTCAAGCCGTGGCCGACCCTGACCACCCGCGTTGGCTCGGCGCCTTGTTGGCGTTGGCTTATCCGGACCGCGTCGCTCAGCAACGCCGCCCCGGTGGCGCCGAATATCGCCTGGCCAATGGCCGCGCCGCGCTGTTCGCCGAGGCCGACAGCCTGATGAAACAACCTTGGCTGGTGATCGCCGACCTTGGCAGCCGCCAGGGCCAGCGCGAAGAGCGCATCTACCTCGCGGCGGATTTTGACCCGGCGCTGTTCGACAGCGTGCTGGCCGAGCAAGTGCGCAACGTCGACCAACTGGACTGGGATGAACGCGAAGGCGTATTGCGGGCCGAACGCCAGCGCAAAGTCGGTGAGCTGGTACTAAGCCGTGAACCGCTGACCGGCCTGGATGAGTCCGCGCGCAGCCAGGCACTCGTCAACCTGGTGCGCCGCAAAGGCCTGGAGCTGCTGCCGTGGACGCCCGAACTGCGCCAGTGGCAGGCGCGCGTGATGCTGCTGCGCCAGCTGGATGCGGGTAAAACCAGCGAATGGCCGGATATCAGCGACAAAGCCTTGCTGGCCGATTTGGAACATTGGCTGATGCCTTACCTGGGCAAAGTCTCGCGCCTGAGCCATTTTTCTAATTTGGATATTTCCAGCTTCCTGCACAACCTGCTGCCCTGGCCGCTGCCCCAACGCCTGGACGAGCTGGCGCCACAGCATGTGAAAGTGCCATCGGGTTCGTCGGTGCGCTTGGACTACAGCGAACAGCCGCCGATTCTGGCGGTGCGCCTGCAGGAACTGTTCGGGCTGGCGGACACGCCGCGCATTGCCGGCGGGCGCCAGGTGGTCAAGCTGCACCTGCTGTCCCCGGCGCGCCGGCCGGTGCAGGTGACGCAGGACCTGGCGAACTTCTGGCGCAGTACGTATGCGGAGGTGAAGAAGGATTTGAAAGGAAGATACCCCAAGCATTACTGGCCGGATGACCCCTTGGTGGCCGAACCCACCGCCCGGATCAAACCCCGAAAGTAGGTGATGTGAAGATCCAATGTGGGAGCTGGCTTGCCTGCGATACAGACGACTCGGTCTGTCCCTTTCACCGAGGCGATGCTATCGCAGGCAAGCCAGCTCCCACAAAAACCAGCTCCCGCAGGGGAATTGTGGGTTATTGCGCGGCCGGCAGCAGGAACCGGGCGATCACTGGCAGGTGGTTGGAGATGCGCAGTGTGTCGTCTTGGCGCACCTTGGCCTCCACCCGCTTGATCCTTGGGCTGTAGAACAAATAATCCAAGGTCCTATCCGGCCCATCCACACTCGGGTCATTGGGGAAGTGCGTCAGCCACTTCGCCCGGTCAATCCCACTGGATTCGCTGTTACTCGGGATCATCGGGTACTTATCCCACAACAAATGCAGCTCACTGTCCGGCGAATACTGCCCGCGCTTGCCCGCATCCAGGCGCAGGAATTGCCCCAGCGGCAGCAAATTGAAATCCCCGCCAATCAACCATGGCGTGCCACGGCCTTCGAACTTGTCCAGCAGTTTTACCGTGGCTTTTACCTGCTCCTGCACGGCGGAACGCCCAGGCTTATCGCCATCCAGGCGCGTATTCAGCACGGCCAGTTGGCCGCCATCGCTCAACGGCAGATAGGTCAGCAACAACGCAGGTTTCGGCTGGAACTGGCGGCTGATGAAGTTGGCCGGGGACACCGGCAATTGCAGGCGTTCGGCGTGTTCGATCTGGTAGCGGCTCAGCGTGACGAGCTTGCGGCCGACGCTGCCGAAGATGTGCAGGTTGGGCACAAAGTCGGCTTTCCAGTCGAACGCCTGGGCGCTGCAGGGGTAAAGGTCGACCAGGCGCTCCTGGAGCAACGCCACCTGGTCCTGATAGTGAGAGGACTTGGCGCCTTCATCGAGTTCCTGCAGCAACAGGATGTCGGGCTGTTCGTCGCGAATCACGCGAGCCACTTCGTCCAGGCTGAAGGCCATGTCTTCCACGGTAGGGCGATCGTCCGGGCCTTTGCCGTCGGGGCTGTCGTACCAGAACACATAGTTCTTGCCGGCCAGGTATTGCACGTTCCAGGTCATGACCTTGAGCGCCTGCCCCGGCAGCAGGGTCGGCGCACGTGGCGCGACGCAGCTGACGGGCAGGGTCTGCTTGTCGACGGGGCGCCAGGTCAGGCTATAGATCAGGGCCGCGAGCAGGCCCGCGATGATCAACAGGCTCAGCAGTGTGATGCGCAATAAACGGGTCATTGGCTCGGCTTATAGCGTTATCAGAGGTGGCACGGAGCATATCACCGTGCGTCGGCATCGCCACCGATCAGCATAAACAAACGGAAAAGTACCACGCTGGTAAACAGTTGCAGGAAGCTGTGGGCGCTGTCGATCAGCAAGCCCAGCAGCGGCGCGGGGTTGGGGTACACCGCCACGCTCGCGCCCTTGAGCAGCCACAACGGCGTCATTACGCACAGCAGGCACACCAGGATTCGCCAGAAATGCCCACGGGTCAGACGGAAACTTTCCTTCATCGCCTCCAGCGCCGACATGCCGCGCAACACCAGCAGGTACTCGGCAAACGCCAGCACCACCATCAGCCACAGGCCCGGCAGGAAGTACAGCGACAGCCCCAGCAGAATCAACAAGGTACTGACCGCCGTCAGCAGGGCGAAACGCGGCCACATGGCCAGGGCCATGGCCCACACATCTTTAGTGCTGGGCGACTCACCACGGGTGCGCGCATCCAGAAACAGGATCAAGGCGCCGGTGTACAGCGGGTACACCAACAACCCGACGACCACGCTGTAACCGGGGAACGCATCCGGGCCCAGTGTGTGGTCGAGCACCTGTTGCAGCAGGGCTTCGAGGATCACCAACGGCAGGCACAGCTGGACGATGGCGCCCAGGTTGCGTTGGGTGAAACGGAGGGAGTCGCGCAATACGTCTAACGGATTCATCAGGTTCATCACAGCCCTAAAAGCAAGGCCAACACTTTAACCGATCATGACGAGAGGTAAGCAAACGTAAACCTTGCGTAAAGACCATTGAAACGTCTGGTAACACCCCCATAACTACGCTGTAGCTCACCTGATCACAGGCGGGCCCATGATTTCTACCGGCAATCTAACGAGGTCGCCATGAACAGCGAAGAGCAAACCCTGATCGATGGACTGTTTTCACGGTTGCAACAAGCCGAAACGGACTCAGCCCCCCGCGACGCCCTGGCCGAAGCGCGGATCAAGGAGCACATGACTCGCCAACCGGCCGCCGGGTACTACATGACCCAGTCGATCCTGGTGCAAGAGCACGCGATCAAGAGTCTCGACGCGCAGAACAAGCAACAGGCGCAGCAGATCCAGCAATTGCAGGATGAGCTGCAACAGGCGCGTGCCCAGGCCGCGCAACCGGCACCGAGCAGTGGTGGCTTCCTGTCGAGTATCTTCGGCGGTGGCGCCTCCCGTGACACGCAGCCTGCACAGAGCGCACCGCCTTCTTCCGGCGGCGGCTGGCGTGAACCGGCGCGGCCATCGTTCGGCCAGCCTGCACCGCAACAGAACTACGGTGCCCCGCAGCAAAACTATCAACAGCCACAGCAAGCACCGGCCGCGCCTATCGGCAGTGGTTTCCTCGGTGGCGCGTTGAAAACCGCCGCCGGTGTGGCCGGTGGTGTGATGTTGGCCGAAGGCATCAGCAGCCTGTTCAGCCACAACTCGCAGCAGCCGCAGGTGGTGGAAGAAATCATCCGCGAAGAACCGGCACCGGCCAGCGACAACGGCAACTGGGGCAATGACGACCAGAAGTTTGCCGGCAATGACAGCTGGGGCAATGACAACTCATCCGACAGCTTCGCAGACAGCGACTACTCCGACGATTCCTCCTCCTTCGGCGACGACGACTCCTTCGTCTGACCCACCTTCAACCGGGGCGCTTCGTCGCCCCGGGTTGATTTTTCGCTGAAACTTTCCCATGGCTGGCATACTGGCAGCCTTTCCGGGCCTTGGCGCCTGGCTGTCATGAGGAAGTGCGGTGAAAAAAATTGCAGTGTTCGCCGATGTACAAAACCTCTACTACACCGTGCGCCAGGCGTATGGCTGCCACTTCAACTATGCGGCGCTGTGGGCGGACATCAGCTCGCGCGGGCAGATCGTCGAGGCGTATGCCTATGCCATCGACCGTGGCGACAGCAAACAGCAGCAATTCCAGCAGATCCTGCGCAACCTGGGCTTTACGGTAAAACTCAAACCCTACATCCAGCGCGCCGACGGCTCGGCCAAGGGCGACTGGGACGTGGGCATCACCCTGGACATCATGGACGCCGCCGACCACGTTGACGAAGTGGTACTGGCTTCCGGCGACGGTGATTTCGACATGCTGCTCGAACGCATCATCCAAAAGCACGGCGTTGAAGCCGTGGCCTACGGCGTGCCGGGGCTGACGGCCAACTCGCTGATACGCGCCGCCAGCCGCTACGTGCCCATCGAAGGCGCGCTGCTGCTTAAGTAAGCGCTCAGGCTTAATCAATAGTTAGACGGAGTTGGAACAGGTTTGGAACGTATAGCGGTCATCGACTTTGAAACCACCGGCATCACCCCGAGCAGCCACTGCCGGGCCACGGAAATCGCGGTGGTTATCCTCGAGCGCGGCCAAATCGTGGACCGCTACCAAAGCCTGATGAATGCCGGCGTACGCGTGCCGGGTTTTATCGAGCAACTCACCGGCATCAGCAACGCCATGCTGCGCAGCGCGCCACCGGCTGAGCGGGTGATGAATGAAGTGAATGAATTTGTCGGCACCACGCCACTGCTGGCGCACAACGCCGCGTTCGACCAGAGGTTCTGGGACTTTGAACTGGGCCTGATCCGCCGCACCCGCCTGCAAAAATTCGCCTGCTCGCTGCTACTGGCCCGCCGCCTGATGCCGTCGGCACCCAATCACAAGCTCGGCACGCTGAACGCGCTCGCCCAACTGCCCCACACCGGCAAGGCTCACCGAGCGATGGCGGATGCGGAGATGGCCGCCAACCTCACCGCGCACCTGGCCCAGGAACTGCGCGGCACCCACGGCTTGCGCGAACTGTCCCACGATTTGCTGTGCACCTTGCAGAAAGTGCCTGCGGCGAAGATCAACGAACACCTGAAAAAACACCGCGGGTTCTAACTCAAGCGCAGATGATCGTTCCCACGCTCCGCGTGGGAATGCCTCCTGTGACGCTCCGCGTCACGACGTCAAGAGCGGACGCAGAGCGTCCTGGGCTGCATTCCCACGCAGAGCGTGGGAACGATCGGGGAGCTGCGCGGCACCCACGGCTTGCGCGAACTGTCCCACGATTTGCTGTGCACCTTGCAGAAAGTGCCCGCAGCGAAGATCAACGAACACCTCAAAAAGCACCGCGGGTTCTAACCCTTACGACGATCGTTCCCACGCTCCGCGTGGGAATGCCTCCGGTGACGCTCTGCGTCACGACTTCAAGAGCGGACGCGGAGCGTCCTGGGCTGCATTCCCACGCAGAGCGTGGGAACGATCGGCGGCTGGCTATCGAGGCTGCACACACTCCAACGCCCGATCCACAACACCTTTGGCCATCCCCACCAAATGCATCACCGCCCGCTGCTGGGTGCTGAGCGTCTCACCCGACACATTCACCGTCTCCACCGCGCAATGCAGCAAGTCGGCCGCATGGGCGAGGGCGTCTTCGAAGCTCAGGTTGTCATTGAGTACAAAATTGGGCGCGTCCGGGGCGGATGCTTTGAGGTAGTAGTCGATGGCTCGGCGGTTGAGGAGGGCGTCTTCGCTGAGGAAGTCTGGCTTGGAGCTGGGTGGATCGGGGGTTACTTTGACCATGATGTAGCTTCTCCGTCAGTTAAGAAGCTGCAACCGTTCGCTCGCACACGAATTAGGGTGGCAGCAGTACGCGGGTGTGCAAGACCGTGACGGAGTCCGGTAGATCCGAAGATCTCCCGCGTACAACTGCCATAACGAATCAATGCCTGAAATACAGACGTTGAGAGTTAAGGCTGATGCGTATTACCGTCGTCGGACTTGCACGTCCAGTCACCGAACATTCGATGACAGAGCGAGACTAGCTACCTGAACCGACGGAAACAAGGCCGTGGAATTCTCTAGGAAACGTCCCGCAAATGAAAGGGATCGGTCCTGCTGGCCACCAAAACATCAGCTGTTTTTAGGGCTTTCTTCATTCTTTCTGAATGGTAAGTAGGGGAAGCCCTATTGCGTCGTCGGACCTTTCTGGTTTTTCCCTTCGCCCGCCAATCGCTCCGGTTTGCGACTTAACATCTCGCCTGCTATTTACGTAAAGGGACTACGTCATGCAGGAAAGCGACCTCTACACAGCAATCATGCGAAGCCAGTCTGAACTCCAGCGCAATGGCGTCGATTTCGGCTCGACGTCCAGCATGACGTTTCATTTGGGAAACATGATGACAAGCTGCCCGGCAGTCATGGTTTTACCTAACTCGCCAGGATGGACTCATGGTGCCAGTTACACGTTGCTCCGGCCCATTCAGGCGGAATCAACGGCGCCTGACACCACTGTTGACGACCTGTGGAAATGCACGCAGCAACACTACGGCCTGACGGCGGCAACGGTTCTCACTGGCGCGGCAGGCATACCGATCAGCAAAATCGCCGTGGGGACTTGGGTCCACGTCGGCTCAAGCAAAACGACAAATTTGGCTAGCCTCATTGGAATGCGCTTTTTCCCTCGAACATTGATCCGGCAACCGACAGCGGCCAAGATGGCAAAAGCAACGTTCGGCACCGTTCGAGTATTTGGCATTATTGGGCGGGGCATTCCCTTCGTTGCTGCAGGGTTGGCTATTTTTGACCTGATCAGTATTGGTAAGTGTGCCTATGAGGCGAGAAATGGAAGGTAGTCTGACCCGAACCGAGATCAGCGAAAAAGTGATTCAGCTGTTCGTCGATATCATCGGCTTTATCGACCGAAGCCAGGTGACCGAGCAAACGGATTTCATCCATGACTTCAAGATCATTGATGACGACCTGACCTGCTTCGTCATGCAGATCAAATGGCAATTCAACCTGCAAGCGACTCAGGAAGACTGGGATCACATTACGACCATTAAGCAGATTGTCGATTTGATTGTTCAGCGCTCAAGCCTTCAGTGAAGCAACTGACGCCATCGCAGGCAAGCCAGCTCCCACAGTAGATCGCATCCAGCCCTGGCGACTCGGTCAAATGTGGGAGCTGGCTTGCCTGCGATGGCGGTATATCAGCCACCACTTTTTGCTCGTTCCCACGCTCCGCGTGGGAATGCCTCCGGTGACGCTCTGCGTCACGACTTCAAGAGCGGACGCAGAGCGCCCAGGGCTGCATTCCCACGCAGAGCGTGGGAACGATCGGTGTCAGGTGGTTTTTCCCTCCAACTGCCCCAACGGCACCCGCCGTTCTATCGCACTCGACAAAATAATCGAGGTCTTGCTGAACCCGAATTTCGCCACGCGGTTAATCAAATTCTCCAACTCCGGCATCGAACCCACCGCCGCCTGCATGATCACGCATGGGTCGCCCGTGACGCGGTGGCATTCTGTCAGCTCGGGGATTTCAGCGAGGGCGTCGTATACCTTTTGGCTGCCGTTGTTGGTCAAACGCAGTTCGATCGTGCATTGGATGGGTAAGCCGATTTTGGACAGGTCTACCTTGGCCTGATACCCGGTGATCACGCCGCTGGCCTCAAGTTTGGCCACGCGCTCGGCCACGGCGGGCGCGGAGAGGTTAACGGTGCGGGCCAATTGCGCGTAGGACGCGCGGCCGTCTTCGAGCAGGGCGCTGAGGAGCATGCGGTCGTATTTGTCCATGATAAGGCTCCAGTAACGCGTGGCTTTCGAAAGCACGGTTTATAGCCTTCACAACCATGCTTTGAAAAGTGTATGGGCGCTTTAAACAGGTTTTGTAACTTATGTTTAGTGTGCTGCCTTTTTAGAATAAGCCTCCCCTCTCCTGCCATAGAGCCGCCCAATGCCTGGCCCACGTCGCTTTCCGTTACCGCTGATCGCCGCTTTTTTTGCGCTGTATGTGATTTGGGGTTCTACCTACCTGGTGATTCGAATCGGCGTTGAATACTGGCCGCCGCTGATGCTCGGCGGGATTCGCTTTTTGGTGGCGGGTTTGGTGATGTATGGCTTTTTGCGCTGGCGCGGGGCACCTGCGCCGACGTGGGTGCAGTGGAAGGCTGCGGCCAAGATCGGCATTTTGCTGCTGACCTTCGGCAATGGCGCGGTGTCGGTGGCTGAGCACACGGGAGTTACTTCAGGTGTGGCTGCATTGGCGGTGGCGACGGTGCCATTGTTCACGTTGCTGTGCGGCTATTTCTGGGGCGCGCGTAATACCCGCCTGGAATGGGCCGGGGTGGTGCTGGGGATTATCGGCATTGCCATGCTCAATATGGGTTCCAACCTGCAGTCGAGCCCGACCGGGGCGATGTTGTTGCTGTTCGCCGCTGCCTCCTGGGCTTTTGGCTCGGTGTGGAGCAGGCACTTGCCGTTACCTGCCGGCGCGATGGCCAGTGCGGCGGAAATGATCGTCGCCGGTGCCTTGCTGTTGGTGGGCAGTGCGCTCTCCGGCGAACGGCTGCAGGCTGTGCCGCCGATTGAAGGCTGGCTGGCGTTGGCGTACTTGGCCGTGTTCGGCTCGATCATCGCCTTCAATGCCTATATGTACCTGCTCAAGCACGTGCGCCCGGCGGCGGCGACCAGCTATGCCTATGTGAACCCGGCCGTCGCAGTGTTACTGGGCATTGTGTTCGTCGGTGAGACCATCGGCATGGAAGAAGCCCTGGCGATGCTGGTGATCATCAGCGCGGTGCTATTGATCAGCCTGCCCCAGTGGCGCAAGCCCAGGCCGGAAATAAGGTAAACTGCGGCGCATTACGGCTTTTTTTACCCGCTTATGGCGCTGAACTTTCCCTACGGTAAACACATGACTTTCGCCACACTTGGCCTGATCGAACCCTTGTTGCGCGCCCTTGAGACGCTTGGCTACCAGACCCCGACGCCGGTGCAGGCGCAAGCCATTCCGGCGGTGTTGGCCGGTCGCGACCTGATGGCCGCGGCCCAGACCGGCACCGGCAAAACCGCGGGTTTCGCCCTGCCGCTCCTGCAATTGCTGACCATGGAGGGGCCGAAAGTCGCCGCCAACTCGGCGCGTGCGCTGATCCTGTGCCCGACCCGCGAGCTGGCCGAGCAGGTTCACGCCAGCGTCGCCGAGTACGCGCAGCACCTGCCGCTGACCACTTACGCGGTGTACGGCGGCGTGAGCATCAACCCGCAGATGATGAAACTGCGCAAGGGCGTCGACATCCTGGTCGCCACGCCTGGCCGCCTGATCGACCTGTTCCGCCAGAACGCGCTGAAGCTCAACCAGCTGCAAACCCTGGTATTGGATGAAGCCGACCGCATGCTCGACCTGGGCTTCTCCGAAGAGCTGGCGAACATCTACCGCATGTTGCCAAAAAAGCGCCAGACCTTGCTGTTCTCCGCGACCTTCTCCGATGAGATCCGCCTGCTGGCCGGGCAGATGCTCAACGACCCGCTGAGCATCGAAGTGAGCCCGCGCAACGTCGCCGCCAGCACCGTGAAGCAGTGGGTGGTGCCGGTGGACAAGAAGCGCAAGCCGGAGCTGTTTGTGCACCTGATGCGCAAAGGCCGTTGGAAGCAGGTGCTGGTGTTTGCCAAGACTCGTAACGGCGTGGATGCGCTGGTGGACAAGTTGCAGGGCCTGGGCATCAATGCCGACGGTATCCATGGCGACAAACCCCAAGCCACCCGCCAACGCGCGCTGGACCGGTTCAAGTCCAGCGATGTGCAAATTCTGGTAGCCACCGACGTAGCGGCCCGTGGTCTGGACATTGAAGACCTGCCGCTGGTGGTCAACTTTGACCTGCCGATCGTGGCTGAAGACTACATCCACCGTATCGGCCGTACTGGCCGGGCGGGCAACACCGGTGAGGCGATTTCGCTGGTGTGTGCCGATGAAGTGAACATGCTGTCGGCCATCGAGATGCTCACGCGTCAGACCCTGACCCGCAAGATGGAGCCGGATTTCGAACCGGAGCATCGCGTGCCGGACACCGATGCCAGCGGGCAGGTGGTGAAGAAGCCGAAAAAGCCGAAGAAACCTAAGACTTCGGGCGGCGGTGGCGGCAAGCGTAATTTGGGTAAGTGGGTGGACAGTGGTGATGTGGCGCCGGCTGAGCCGTCGATCAAGCCAGTGCGTAAAGTGCCGGTGTTCAACACTGGGCCGCGCAAGAAGAAGTAAGTCTGTCAGGGCCTCATCGCAGGCAAGCCAGCTCCCACATTTGACGGTGTTCACCGCTCAAAATGTGGGAGCTGGCTTGCCTGCGATAGCGGACTTGAACTCAGCGCTTAAGCCACTCCAGCACACCACGCCCAGCCGCTCGCCCACTGGCAAAACACCCCGTCAGCAAATACCCGCCGGTCGGCGCTTCCCAATCCAGCATCTCCCCCGCACAGAACACGCCTGGCAATTGCTTGAGCATCAGCCGCTCATCCAGCGCTTCAAACGGCACGCCGCCCGCCGTGCTGATCGCCTCATCCATCGGCCGTGTCTTTACCAGTGTCAGTGGCAACGCCTTGATATCCACCGCCAATTGCGCCGGATCATGGAAGTGCTCAGCTGGCGCCAGTTCACGCAACAGCGCCGCCTTCACGCCATCAAGCCCCAACTGACTGTGCAAATGCTTGCTCATCGACCGCGAGCCACGGGGCTTGGCCAAGGCGGCTTGCACCTTGTCCAGCGGCTTGCTCGGCAACAGGTCAATATGCACAGTGGCTGAGCCGTCACGGTTGATCGCTTCGCGAATCGGCGCCGACAGCGCGTAGATCAAACTGCCCTCGATGCCCATGGCGGTGACGACGCATTCGCCCAGTCGAGGCTTGTCCTCCCCAAGGACGATGGCGACGTTCTTCAGCGGCGCGCCCGCGAATTTGCTGACCATCAACTCGCTCCAGCCCGACACTTCGAAGCCGCAATTGCTCGGTTGTAGCGCGGCGTAGGGCACGCCTTTATCTTCCAGCAACTTGAGCCAGGCACCGTCGGAGCCCAAACGCGACCAGCTGCCGCCACCCAAGGCCAGCAACACCGCGTCGCTGTGGACAGTTTTATCGCCGTCCGGGCTGTGGATAAGTAAACCGCCGTCGTCGGTCCAGCCCAGCCAGCGATGCCGGGTGTGGATAACCACGCCCTGGTCGCGCAGGCGCTTGAGCCAGGCGCGCAGCAGTGGGGCGGCTTTCATGTCGGTGGGGAATACACGGCCGGAGGTGCCGACAAAGGTCTCGATACCCAGGCCATGAATCCACTCGCACAAAGCCTCTGCGCCAAACGCGCGCAACAACGGCGCCATGTGCGGCGCGCGTTCGGCGTAACGCGACAGGAACGCCGGGTACGCCTCGGAGTGGGTGATGTTCATGCCGCCCACGCCGGCCAGCAGGAACTTGCGCCCCACTGAAGGCATGCCGTCGTACACGTCTACCCGCACGCCCGCCTGGCTCAAGACTTCCGCGGCCATCAACCCGGCAGGGCCGCCGCCGATAATAGTGACGTGTTGGGAAGGGGTCTGGGGCATGGGCAGGGCTACGGTCGCTTGAATAGGCCGAGCATTCTACCCGACGACGGCGTAGCTGCCTGATCAAAAAACGTACACTTTCCTACACGCCATACGGCTGCTGGCTTTCAGACCCTTACGCTCAAGTTATCCACAGGCCGTTCCACAGGCATTGTGGGTAACGCCCACAACTCAATGACAACCTGATGACGCCCACACCCGTTGTGCGCTGTGGTGCAGGATGCCGTGGCGGCGGGCCAGGGCCGGGCGGTCTTTGCTGTAGCCGCCGCCGATCACGCCCATCACTGGAATGTCGCGGCCCAGGCAATGGCGCATCACGCTTTCATCGCGGGCGGCCACGCCTGCGTCTGTCAGTTTGAGGTAACCGAGGGCGTCGTCCTTGTGCACGTCCACCCCGGCGTCGTACAGCACCAGGTCGGGCTGGTACAGCGGCAACAGGTAGTTGAGCGCGTCGTCGACCACCTTGAGGTAGTCGGCATCGCCCATGCCCATGGGCAGCGGGATGTCCCAGTCGCTCTGGGCCTTGCGCGCCGGGAAGTTCTTTTCGCAGTGCAGCGACACGGTGATGGCGTCCGGTGTGTCATGGAGGATGCGCGCAGTGCCGTCGCCCTGATGCACGTCGCAGTCGAAGATCAGCACGCGGTTGACCCGCCCGCTGGCCAGCAGGTAATGGCTGATCACCGCCAGGTCATTGAAGATGCAAAAGCCCGCCGGGTAGTCGTAATGGGCGTGGTGCGTGCCGCCCGCCAGGTGGCAGGCCAGGCCGTGTTCCAGGGCTTTTTCTGCTGCGAGAATTGAGCCGCCAACTGCACGCACGGTGCGCCGCGCCAGGGCTTCGTTCCAGGGCAGGCCGAGGCGGCGTTGGTCTTCGCGGGACAGCTCACCGCTCATGTAGCGCTCGATATACCCAGGTTCATGGGCCAGGGCCAGAATCTCGGCGGGGCAGACCTCGGGTCGCAGCAAGTGGCTGTCCTGGGTCAGGCCGCTGCTCACCAGGTGGTCACGCAACAGGCGGAACTTGTCCATGGGGAACCGGTGGTCCGCCGGGAACTCAGGGCTGTAGTCATCGTGGTAGATCAATGGCAAAGGCATGGGATTTTCTGACGGGAACCTGCGACGGATCTTACCAGCGCTGTACACTCACGCACATGGCAAGGGAGGGGGACCCATGGAGCCGATACTGGAATTGGAAAGCGCACGGCTGGTGCTGCGCCAATGGCGTGACAGCGACCTGACGGAATTTGCACGCATGTGCGCCGACCCGCAGGTAATGCGCTATTTCCCGGCCAAGCTGAGCCACCTGGAAAGCGCCGCGCTGATCGGCCGTATTCGCGGGCATTTTGCCGAATATGGCTTTGGCCTTTGGGCCTTGCAGCGTAAGGATACCGGCGAGTTTATCGGCCTGACCGGGCTGCTAAACGTCAACTTCGAGGCCAACTTTACCCCAGCGGTAGAAATTGGCTGGCGCCTGGCCCACGAGCATTGGGGCCTGGGTTATGCCAGTGAAGCGGCGTGGACCGCGCTGCGCTGTGGTTTCGACCGGCTGCAGCTGGACGAAATCCTCGCCTTCACCACCGAATCCAATCTGCCATCACAAAAAGTCATGCAGGCCATCGGTATGCATTACGATCCGCAGGCAGATTTTGAACACCCCAAGGTCGCAGCCGATGACCCGCTGCGCCATCATGTGTTGTACCGCATCACCCGCGCCCAATGGTTGGACACGCTGCACGGATAAGCAGCCCGGAATGCCCTATTGATTGTAGGAGTTGCTCTATGAGCCAAGTATTGGAAGATCTGGTGGACTTGCTGACCCTGGAACCGATCGAGGAAAATCTCTTTCGCGGCCGCAGCCAGGACCTGGGCTTTCGCCAACTGTTCGGCGGCCAAGTGCTGGGCCAGTCGCTGTCGGCCGCCAGCCAGACCGTAGAAGAAGCGCGTCACGTGCATTCCCTGCATGGCTATTTCCTGCGCCCTGGCGATGCTGCACTGCCAGTGGTGTATTCGGTGGACCGCGTGCGCGATGGCGGCAGTTTCAGCACGCGCCGCGTCACGGCGATCCAGAAGGGCAACCCGATTTTCACCTGCACCACCTCGTTCCAGTATGACGAAGAAGGCTTCGAGCACCAGACCACCATGCCCGTGGTCGTCGGCCCGGAAAACCTGCCGTCGGAGCTGGAGCTGACCAAGCAACGCGCGCACCTGATTCCCGAGCACATGCGCGACAAGCTGCTGTGCCCCAAGCCGATCGAAGTGCGCCCGGTGACCGAAAAAGACCCGTTCAACCCGCAGCCGTCCGACCCGGTCAAGTACGTGTGGTTTCGTGCTGACGGCGCATTGGCCGATTCGCCGGCGCTGCATAAATACCTGCTGGCCTATGCTTCGGATTTCGGCTTGCTGACGACCTCGCTGCTGCCCCACGGCAAGACGGTTTGGCAGAAAGACATGCAGGTCGCCAGCCTTGACCATGCGCTGTGGTTCCACGCCGACCTGCGCGCCGATGACTGGCTTTTGTATGCGATGGACAGCCCGTGGGCCGGTAACTCACGGGGTTTCTCCCGTGGCAGCGTGTACAACCGCGCCGGGCAACTGGTGGCTTCGGTGACCCAGGAAGGCTTGATTCGCCATCGCAAGGATTGGGCATGAGCCTGTCGGACGTTAAGCACTGGGTTTTTGACATGGACGGCACCCTCACGGTGGCCGTGCATGATTTTGTGGCGATTCGCGTGGCGCTCGATATTCCACCTGAAGACGACATTCTCACGCACCTGGCGGCATTGCCTGCGGATGTGGCGGCGGCCAAGCATGCCTGGTTGCTTGAGCACGAGCGCGAGCTGGCCGTGGGGTCGGTTGCTGCTGTTGGCGCGGTGCAGCTGGTGCGCGAGCTGGCCGGGCGGGGCTATCGCCTGGGCATCCTGACGCGCAATGCGCGCGAGTTGGCGCATATCACCCTTGAAGCGATTGGCCTGGCGGACTGCTTCGCCGTCGAGGATGTGCTGGGGCGTGATGATGCGCCGCCCAAGCCGGATCCGGGTGGGTTGCTGAAACTGGCGACTGCCTGGAAGGTAGCGCCGAGCGCGATGGTGATGGTTGGGGATTACCGCTTTGATCTGGTTTGTGGCCGGGCGGCGGGGACCAGGACGGTATTGGTTAATCTGCCCGAGAACCCGTGGCCGGAACTGGCGGATTGGCATGCTGAGGATTGCGCGGCGTTGCGCCGAATGCTCTAACCCAGGCACCTTGGTCGGGCTTGTGTGGCAGTTGAGCTTGTGTGGGAGCTGGCTTGCCTGCGATAGCATCACCTCGCTATTCCTGTTAGACCGAGGTGTCTGCATCGCAGGCAAGCCAGCTCCCACACAAGCCAGCTCCCACATGTTTGATCCGGTTTTGTCAGTTACTTACCGAACAGCACCTTCTCACCCTCAGGCGACGTAAACATCTTATCGCCGTCGTGCCCAACCCCAGGCACTTCCACCAGCTTCTGCGTCAGTTGCGGATGGCGCTGCTTGAGGTAGTCGAAATAGTTGTGCCCGCGAATCAGGCGATACGCGCCCTGGGTTTCGGCTTCGCAGCTTTTATCCAGCGCCGGGTGGTTGGGGTCGGTGTCTTGCTGGCCCAGCAGGTAGGTGATGTTGCGTGACGCGTAAACCTGCTCCAGCTGCTGCGCGCTCTGGCCTTTGGCGTAATCCGGCAGGTTCTGCATGCCGTACTTCCAGTCGTTGAAGCCTGGGCAACTGGCCACATCAAACTTCACCGGGCGTTGCGGGCTGAAGTAGGCGTAGGACGACGGGTTAGCCACCACATAACGCAGGCTGATACCTTCGGTTTGCAACATCGGGTGGTCGTGGCTGGTGAGGGCGAAACGCTGCACCACCTGGCCGCCGCCGGAATGGCCGGCGACCACGATTTCTTTCAAGGCCGGGAACAGCTTGCGGTTGCCCAGGTGCTTGATGATCTGGTCGAGGGCGCCGTAGGAGCTGATGTGGCCTGGGCCGGTCGACGGGTCGCCGGCCATCCAGTCGTTGTGGTTCCAGCGCAGCACCTGATTGTCGAGGTGGTTGCGCTGGGTATCCAACTCATTCAAAAACTGCGGCGCGATCACCAGGGTATTGGCGGCAAGGCCTGCGTGCTGGGCGGCATCTTCGCCGCTTTGCAGGTAGGTCTGCGCATTGCGCAGGCGACCGTGCACGATGATCAATGCGCGAGTGACGTTGGGCAGCGGCTGGCGCCAGTCCTGGCTCAAGCCCAGGCTCAAGGCGCCGGCCTCCAGTTGGAAACGATCGGGGCTGACCACCTTGACGCCATGTTCTTTCTCGGCGGCCCAGGTGGTGGTGGAACACATCGCTAATGCGCTAAGCAGCAACCCCAATCGTTTATTCATTTAAAGACTCTTGGCTGTAAAGGTGTCGCATTGAGAGATCTGGCCCTCTGCGAAGCCGGTCTTGAACCAGCGAACCCGCTGTGCCGAGGTGCCGTGGGTAAACGAGTCCGGCACTACGCGCCCTTGACCCTGTTGCTGCAAACGGTCATCGCCGATGGCGTTGGCCGCATTCAGTGCGGCTTCAATATCGCCGGGCTCCAGCCAGTTCAGGCGTTTTTGCGCGCGGTTGGCCCACACGCCGGCGAAACAGTCGGCTTGCAGTTCCTGGCGTACCAGTAAACCGCCGTCACCTTCCATCTGCCGGCCTTGCTGGCGTGCGGCCTGGATCTTGGCCGAGATGCCCAGCAGCGTTTGCACGTGGTGCCCGACTTCGTGGGCGATCACATATGCCTGGGCGAACTCGCCCGAAGCCTTGAAGCGTTGCGACATCTCCCGGAAGAAATCCAGGTCCAGATACACTTGCTGGTCGGCCGGGCAGTAGAACGGGCCGCTGGCCGAGGTGGCGCCACCGCAGGCGGAGTTGATCCGGCCACGGAACAGAATCAGTTTCGGGTTCTTGTAGGCCAACCCGTTTTCCTTGAACACCTGGCCCCAGGTGTCTTCCGTGTCGCCCAGCACGGCGCGCACGAAATCGGCCTGTTGATCATTGGCCGGCGGCGCCTGGCGCGCCTGCGTACTCGCCGGGGGCGCTTGCTCCATTTGGCCGCTTAGCTGGCCGAGGATCTGCATCGGGTCCTGGCCGGTCAGCCAGCCGATGCCGACGATCAGCACGATCGCCGTGAGGCTCAGGCCTTTGCCGCCGCCAAAGCGCATGCCGCCACCGCCGCCGCCACCACTGTCATCGCGGGCGTCCACCACGTTGTCGCTGCGTCGGCCTTTTTTCCATAGCATGGGTGCAGTCCTCTCGTTAAGCCTGCGCTCTTTATTTTAAGAGCAGTGTTGTTGGTGCAGGGGCATGGCGCCAGCCCGGCTGTCTGACAAGCAACGAGAGCTGCCTAGTATCGCTGCTGTCAGGCCGTGTCGGCAGGGGCGCCAGATGAAAGTTATGTCAGGTTTGCCGCCTCAGTCGCGGCAGTAGCCTTCACCGGTGTCGACGATCAGGCAGTCTTTTTTATCTGCCAGCCATTTCAAGCCTGTGGCTTCACCGTCGCCGGCGCTCAGCTGTTGCGGGCCGTCCGGGCGGGTGAAACTGATGCCGTCTTCATTGGCTTCGCCTTTGAAGGTGCCGGCGTCGTCGGCATCAAGGCCGTATTTCATGGTCAGCAGGTAGTGCCCACGGCCGATGCTGTCGTCCTTGGCGATGGTCAGGTTCAGGCCTTCGACGCCGATCCATTTGCCGACCCATTTATCGGTCGGTGGGTTTGCCGGCACCAGCGTGGCTTGCACGGAAGCGGGGGCGGGTTTTGGGGCTTCCTTGGGTTCCTTGTTGCACGCGGTGAGCAGGGCAAGGGCAGAAAGAACAAAGAGTGTTTTTTTCATAGCGACATGGCCTTGGTTGAAAAATGTGCAACACGACGGTGAACGTGCAGCGTTGGACTCGAAACCCGTGATTTAGTGCGCTGTTCGCACGGTGTTTGGTTATGCTCTTGGGGCAGACGCAAGCCCGGCTGCTAGATTACCGGGTTAAGTGCAAATGCGTTCAGCCCGCCATGCAAGAGAATTCAATGACTGTCAGCACACCGCTTTCCGGCGTCAACCATCCTTTCAAAGGCATCCTGCTGATTGTGCTGGCGACGTTTCTGTTCTCCAGCCACGACGCCTTGTCCAAATACCTGGCCGGGTTCTACCCGATTGTGATGGTGGTGTGGGCGCGTTACCTGGTGCATACCTTGCTGATGGCCGGGATTTTCCTGCCGCAATCCGGCTTGCGGGTGCTGCGCAGCAAGCGGCCGGGCATGCAGGTGGTGAGGGCGTTGTGCCTGCTGGGCACGAGTCTGTTTTTTACCGCGGCGCTGCATTATATCCCGTTGGCGGAAGCCACGGCGGTGAACTTCCTGGCGCCGATCCTGGTGACGGCGCTGTCGGTGCCCTTGCTCGGCGAGCACGTCACGCGTGGCCAATGGCTGGCGGTGATCTGCGGGTTTGTCGGTGTGCTGATCATCATCCACCCCGGTGGCGAGTTGTTCACGCCTGCGGTGTTGCTGCCGCTGTGTTCGGCGATGTTCTTCTGTTTCTACCAATTGCTCACGCGCATCCTCAGCCAATACGACACACCGACCACCAGCAACTTCTTCGCCGGGCTGTGCAATACCTTGGTGATGAGCGCGCTGGTGCCGTTCTTCTGGCAGGTCCCGACGTTGTGGCATGCCTGTTTGATGCTGGCGCTGGGCACTTGCGGCATGACCGCGCACTTGATGCTGACCCAGGCGTTCCGCTTCGCGGCGCCAGCCTTGCTGGCACCGTTTGGCTATTGCCAGATCGTGTTTGCGGGATTGTTGGGTTGGTTGGTGTTCAGCCATACCCCCGACGTGACCACGGTGGTCGGCATCGGGGTGATCTGCATGAGCGGGCTGGCCGCTGCCTGGCAGCAGCGGCGGCGGTGAGTTACACGTCGACTGTGGGAATCTTGCGCGGCGCCATGAAGTACATCCAGGTCAGCGCAATGAAATACATCGCCGGGATCAGGGTGAACAACACGGTGTAGTTGTTGTTGGTCACGGTAAGGATGTGCCCGACGACCTGGGTCATGAACATGCCGCCGATGGCCGCGCACATGCCGCCGAAACCGAACACCGTGCTCATCATGTGCTTGGGCGTGTAGTCCATCACCAGGCTCCAGATATTGGCAGTCCAGGCCTGATGCGCGCCGATCGCCAGGGAAATGGCGAACACTGCAACCCACAGCTGGCTGGAACCGGCAGCCATGATCACGCCAACGATGCAGCAGGCAAACAGCAGCATCGACAACAGCCGCGCCTTGATCGCATTCATCCCGCGGCCGATCAGGAATGACGACAGGATCCCGCCACCCACACTGCCGAAGTCGGCGGTGAGGTAAATGATGATCAGCGGGATGCCCATCTGGGTCACGTTGATGCCCAGGTTGTATTGCTGGTTCAGGAACGGCGGCAGCCAATACAGGTAAAACCAGAACACCGGCGCGGTCATCGCGTAGGCGAGGGCGAAGGCCCAGGTGCCGCGCATGCGCAGGATGCGGCTGAACGGAACGCTTGGTTGCTCCGGTTCGGCTTCCTGTTGCACGTAGTCCAATTCGGATTGTTTGGCGGTCGGATGGTCTTCCGGGTTGTAGTACTTCAACCCCCAGAACACCAGCCAGATCGCGCCGAGTGCCGACATGCACAGGAACGCCGCCTGCCAGCCCCACACGTGCAGGATCAGCGGCAGCAGCATTGGGGTCATCATCGCGCCGACGTTGGTGCCGGCGTTGAAGATGCCGGTGGCCACTGCGCGCTCACCGGCCGGGAACCACAAACGCGTAGTCTTGACGCACGCCGGGTAGTTGGCGGCTTCGGTCAGGCCGAGGATAAAGCGGCAGACCATAAAGCCCACCGCCGAGGTGGCCAGGCCGTGGGCGCCGGTGGCCAGGCTCCACAGCAGCACGGCGCAGAAGAACACGCGCTTGACGCCCACACGGTCAATCAGCCGGCCTTGCAGCACAAAACCGATGGCATAACCCACCTGGAACCAGAAGTTGATGTTGGCGTAGTCCATCGCCGTCCAGCTCATCTCTTTGGCCAGGATCGGTTGCATCACGCCCAGGGCGGCGCGGTCGATGTAGTTCAGGGTGGTGGCGAAGAACACCAGGGCCAGCATGCCCCAGCGCGTTTTACCCACGGCCATGGCGCCACGGATCTTGTCGCCGATGCCGGCGTGCGGGTTGCCCGGGCGCGCGGCCAGAGCGGAGTTTTGCGAAGGCATGAGGTCGTACCCGTTTTTGAAATTTTTATGGTGTGTTCTGGGTCTTGGTGCAGGTTCGATGGTGCGCAGTGGTTAAAAAGTCGTCAATTCGCCAACAGGGCATAGTGTTCGGTAATCGCACGAAAAACTAACCGGTTCGTACATTTTAATTGCTGGGTGTAGGCTAGGGGCCAATAATTTGCTGCAAATAAAAACTGCCGGGAGTCGCCCATGCAACGTTCCATTGCCACTGTTTCCTTGAGCGGCACCTTGCCGGAGAAGCTCGAAGCCATCGCCGCTGCCGGGTTCGACGGGGTTGAGATCTTCGAGAACGACCTGTTGTATTACGACGGCAGCCCGCGGGAAGTTAGGCAGATGTGCGCCGACCTGGGCATTGCCATCACCTTGTTCCAGCCGTTTCGCGACTTTGAAGGATGCCGCCGCGACCGGCTGGCGCGCAACCTGGAGCGCGCCGAACGCAAATTCGATTTGATGCAGGAGCTGGGCACCGACCTGGTGCTGGTGTGCAGCAATGCTTCGGCGGATTGCGTGGGCGATGAGCGCATTTTGCTCGATGACCTCAGCTTGCTGGCCGAGCACGCTGGCCGCCGTGGTTTGCGCATTGGTTATGAAGCACTGGCCTGGGGCAAACATGTGAACACCTGGCAGCAGGTGTGGAACCTGGTGCGCCAGGTCGATCATCCAAACCTGGGCGTGTTGCTCGACAGCTTCCACACGCTGTCGCTCAAGGGCGATCCTAGCGGCATCGCCGACATTCCCGGCGACAAGATCTTCTTTGTGCAAATGGCCGACGCGCCGGTCCTGGCCATGGATGTGCTGGAGTGGAGCCGGCATTTCCGCTGTTTTCCGGGGCAGGGCGAATTTGACCTGGCAGGTTTTCTCGCGCCGATCATCAAAAGTGGCTACACCGGGCCGTTGTCCCTGGAGATTTTCAACGACGGTTTCCGCGCCGCACCCACCCGCGCGAATGCGGCGGATGGCTTGCGTTCGCTGCTGTACCTGGAAGAGAAAACCCGTGAACGCCTCAAGCAGGAGGCGCCGGCTCAGCCCGTCGAGATTCTGTTTGATACCCCGGCAGCCAGCGAATACAACGGCATCGAATTCCTCGAGTTTGCCGTGGACGAAAGCCTCGGCGCCAAGCTGACCCACTGGCTGGAGCGCCTGGGGTTCGTCAAGGCGGGCCAGCACCGTTCCAAGAGCGTGAGCCTGCTGCGTCAGGGTGATATCAACCTGATCCTCAACTGTGAACCCTATTCGTTTGCCCACAACTTTTTCGAAGCCCACGGCCCGTCGTTGTGCGCCACGGCGATTCGGGTCAAGGACAGCGCCAAGGCGCTGGAGCGGGCCGTGGCCTACAAAGGCCAGCCGTATCGCGGGCTGGTCGGGCCTAACGAGCTGGAGCTGGCGGCGGTACGTGCGCCAGATGGCAGCCTGATTTATCTGGTCGACCCTGCCGAGGGTGCGCTGTACGACACCGACTTCAACTTGCAGGCGGCAACGGCGTCCAGCGGCGGTTTGCTGCGTATCGACCATATGGCCATGGCCTTGCCGGCCGACAGCCTCGACAGTTGGGTGCTGTTCTACAAGAGCCTGCTGGATTTTGAAGCCGATGACGAAGTGGTGCTGCCCGACCCTTATGGCCTGGTGAAAAGCCGAGCGTTGCGCAGCCGTTGCAGCTCGATCCGCTTGCCGCTGAATATTTCCGAGAACCGCAACACGGCAATTTCCCACGCGCTGTCGAGCTATCGTGGTTCGGGCGTGCACCACATTGCTTTTGACTGCGCGGATATTTTCGCAGAGGTCAGTCGCGCCAAAGCGGCCGGCGTGCCGTTACTGGATATCCCGCTCAACTACTACGACGACCTGGCCGCACGGTTTGATTTCGACGATGAGTTCCTCAGCGAACTGGCGTACTACAACGTGTTGTACGACCGTGACGCCCAGGGCGGTGAGTTGTTTCATGTGTACACCGAGGCTTTTGAGGGGCGGTTTTTCTTCGAGATTATCCAGCGCAAAAACGGCTATGCCGGGTATGGCGCGGCCAACGTGGCGGTGCGCCTGGCGGCGATGGCCAAATCGCGCAGCGGTGCGGCACGTCAGGCGCGTTTATAACGGCCGGGCCAGGTGCTTCCTTCGGGAAGCGCCTCGGCCCATAATCGCCGCCTGCACAACAAAAATGGCCGTGAGCGCACCATGACCCTGACCCCCGACCTCTCCGCCGTGCCAGACACACCGCGCAAGAGTCGCAAGAACAACCCGGAAAAGACCCGCGAAAACATCCTGCAGGAAGCCATCGTCGAGTTTGTTCAGCAGGGCCTGTCCGGCGCGCGCGTGGATGCGATCGCCGAGCGTATCCACACCTCCAAACGCATGATCTATTACTACTTCGGCAGCAAGGAGCAGTTGTACGTCGAGGTGCTGGAAAAACTCTACGGCGATATCCGCAACACCGAAACGCGCATGAACCTCACGGCCCTGGAGCCGCGTGAGGCGATCCGTCGTCTGGTGGAATTCACCTTTGATCACCACGACCAGAATGTGGATTTCGTGCGCATCGTCAGCATCGAAAATATCCACAACGCGGAATACGTGAAGCGCTCGGATTCAATCAAGGCGATGAACAGCAACATCCTCGAAGCACTGGGCGCCACATTGCGGCGGGGTGCCGAGATGGGAGTGTTTCGCGAAGGGCTGGAGCCGCTGGATGTGCACCTGCTGATCAACTCATTCAGCTTTTACCGGGTGTCCAACCGCCATACGTTCAGTGAGATTTTTCAGATCGAGCTGTCCGATGAAGCGATTAAACAGCGGCATCGGGAGATGATTTGTGAGTCGGTGATGCGGTACTTGCAGGCTTGAATTCACCCGATTCCCAATCTGGAATGCAACCAGTGTGGGAGCTGGTTTGTTGTGGCGAGGGAGCTTGCTCCCGCTGACTGCGCAGCAGTCTCCGGCTTTTTTGGGGGCGCTTCGCACCCCAGCGCAAGCAAGCTTGCTCGCCACAACAAGCCAGCTCCCACATTTTTTGATTCAGTTTCGGCAGTCAGCTATTCATATTCTGAAAGTGCGCCAGCATTCGCTGCACATCCGGTGTTTGGCCACTGAACAACTCAAACGCCTTCACCGCCTGAAACACCGCCATATTGCCGCCGTCCAGCGTGCGGCAACCCAGGGCGCGGGCGTTGCGCAGCAGTTCGGTTTCCAGCGGGAAATACACGATTTCCGCGACCCACAATTCGGCTCGCAACAGCGCAGGCGGTACCGGCGTGCCGGGCAGCTTGGCCATGCCCATGGGCGTGGTGTTCACCAAGCCATCCGCTTCGGCCATAGCGTTTTCCAGGTGGGTGCCGACCTGGGCACGACCGGCACCAAAACGTTGCGCAAGGTTATCCACCAGGTCGCGGGCGCGGGCCATGTCCACGTCAAAAATACTCAAGTGCTGCACGCCTTCTGCCAGCAATGCATGGGCCACCGCCGCGCCTGCACCGCCGGCGCCCATCTGTACCACCCGTTCTCGCGCGACGTCATGCAAGTTGCGCCGGAAACCTTCGGCAAACCCCAGGCAATCCGTGTTGTGGCCAATGCGCTTGCCGTCCTTGAACACCACGGTGTTGACGGCGCCAATGCCTCGCGCCTCGTCAGACAATTCATCGAGCAATGCCAGCACTGCCTGCTTGCATGGGTAGGTAATGTTCAAGCCGGTAAAACGCATCAATTCAGCGGCGTCCAGCAGGTCGGGCAGGGCGTTGATGTTCAGTTGCAGCGCGTCCAGATCGATCAACTGATACAGGTAGCGCAAGCCTTGGGCGTCGCCTTCCTGTTCATGCAGGGCGGGCGTGCGGGAGGCTTGGATGCCGGCGCCGATCAGGCCGGCGAGGATGCGCGGTTTCATCGGGCGGATCCTTTGAGGGTGTGGCTGAAGTGTTCCAGCGCCAGGTGATAACCATGGCTGCCGAAGCCTGCGAGCACCGCCTTGGCAATGGGCGACACAAACGAGTGATGCCTGAACGCCTCGCGCGCATGCACGTTGGATAAATGCACTTCGATCACCGGCACTTCACTGGCCACCAGTGCGTCGCGAATCGCTACGGAGGTGTGGGTCCAGGCCGCCGGGTTGATCACGATACCGGCGCAACGGGCGCGGGCGCCGTGGATCCAGTCGAGCAGTTCACCTTCGTGGTTGGTCTGGCGAAATTCGATTTTCAACCCCAGGTTTTCCGCGCTGCGACCGCACAGTGCGGCGATGTCGGCCAGGGTTTCATGCCCGTAGGTAGCAGGCTCGCGGGTGCCGAGCAGGTTGAGGTTGGGGCCGTTGAGCACCAGCACGATGGGCGGCATAAAGGTCTCTCCACACTTATTATTGGTTGTGCGGATAAAATGTACTGGATGGTTAATTTGGTCAATTGAAGGCGGCTGATGTGTTCGATTATCGAACGCTTATTCTGAGGCATACCGGCACAGCATCAGATTAGATATCAATTGAAAATCAACCTCGATGCCGGACTGGGCGAGCGCACGGCATGCGTATTTGCTGGCGCGGATTCAGTTGAAGTATTACGCGGGGTTGCTGAGCGAGCAGGACTTGCGGGCGTTGGCAGGGTAGTCCCAACCCTCGGCATGAGTGGTTACAACCCCGCATTCGCGGGGTTGTTCGTCGTTACTAATCTGTGAAACAGCTTCGCAAGGATGGAGCCGGTTGTCGGGTGCCACGGAAAATTGTTACCTGACGGAAAATAACCTAACGGATGGGTTACGATGAAAGTAGGTGCTTACAAGGGATATGTGATTTCAGTGCTTCTGCGGGATGAACACTGCCCGCCCCACGTTCATGTCAGGGGCAAGGCATGGGATGCGCGTTTTCGTTTCAGCTTCCTGGATGGGGATGTGGAGTTGTGGGATGTAGAGCCGGATCGCAGGCGGCCGCCTACTGCGCTCCTGAAGGAATTACGCGAGGCGATCATGCAGCGGCACTACCTGGCGCGTGCACGCCGGATCTGGTGGGAGAAACTGCAAACGGTTTGCCTGGAGAACCATTCCTGGGATTGGGACGCTGGTGAATTGGTTCAAGGGTTGGTTATTCGACGTGGTGTCTATGTCATCGCAAGCGCCCGGCACGATGTCGTAGAGCAAAGAACAATTTTGAATCTGGTCAGAGCGCCAGATTGCGTGGGGATTAATTTATGAAAATCGTAAAAGCCAAAGTCGTACCCTATAAGCCGCTCACTGACGCCGATGTCGACAAGGCTATCGCCCGTGGGCGCAAGCTCAAACGTCTGTACGCAAATGCCAGCAATGTGCGCTATGAACACGAGTGCATTTCCATCGGTTTCAGCGACGGCAGCCGCGTCATGTTGCCTGTAGCCGGGTTGCCGGAGTTCGAAGGGTTTTCCCTGGAGGACTTTCAGCAACTGGAGGTCGGCTTTGGCGGCAAGGCGCTGTGCTGTGAGGCGCAGGATCTGGACGTTTCGATCACCGGGCTCATCGCCACCAGCCAGCCCTTGATGGACCTGGCAACAAGCCTGGTAGCGTCGCGCAACGGTCGCAAGAGCAGCGCCGCCAAAACCGCCGCCGCCCGAGCCAATGGCAAGAAGGGCGGTCGGCCACGCAAGGAGCCGTTGGATAACGGTGATTCAACAGATGCATGAAAACCCAGTGTGGGAGCTGGCTTGCCTGCGATAGCGGTGTATCAGTTGACCGATGCAGGGCAGGCCTACCGCCATCGCAGGCAAGCCAGCTCCCACAGTTTACCGCCGGGTCAATAACACCCCGGATTCCATATGGTGCGTCCATGGGAACTGGTCAAACATTGCACACTGGGTAATCCGGTGCGTGTCATGCAGTTGCGCAATGTTCGCCGCCAACGTCTCCGGGTTGCAGGAGATGTACAGGATGTTGTCGAAGCGACGGGTCAGTTCGCAGGTGTCCGGGTCCATGCCGGCGCGCGGTGGGTCGACGAAGACGCTACCGAATTCGTAGCTCTTGAGGTCGATGCCGTGCAGACGGCGAAACGGCCGAACCTCGTTGAGCGCCTCGGTGAGCTCTTCGGCAGACAGGCGCACCAGCGTGACGTTATCCACTGTATTTTCATCGAGGTTGCTTAAGGCAGCATTCACCGAGGTCTTGCTGATTTCGGTGGCCAGTACCTTACGCACGCGGGTCGCCAGTGGCAGGGTGAAGTTGCCGTTGCCGCAGTACAACTCCAGTAAATCATCCGGGCGATCGCCCAGGGCTTCATAGGCCCAGTTGAGCATCTTCTGGTTCACGGTGCCGTTGGGCTGGGTGAACGCGCCCTCGGGTTGACGGTAGCTGAAGGTGCGCCCACCGACGTCGAGTTTTTCCACCACGTAGTCGTGGCCGATCACATCGCGCTTGCCCTTGGAGCGGCCGATGATGCTGACATTCAAGTCCGCCGCCAGCTTGTTCGCAGCCGTGTGCCAATGTTCGTCCAGCGGGCGGTGATAGCACAGGGTAATCATCGCGTCGCCGGCCAGTGTGGTCAGGAACTCCACCTGGAACAGCTTGTGGCTGAGGGCCGCGCTGGCTTGCCAGGCGGCTTTGAGTTGCGGCATCAGCTGGTTGATGCGCTGGCTTGCGATGGGGAACTCTTCGATCAGGATCGGCGTGCGCTTGTCGTCCTGGGAGAACATTGCGTAGTGGCGCTCACCGCCCTCGCGCCACAGGCGGAACTCCGCGCGCAGGCGGAAGTTCTGCAGCGGCGAATCGAAGACCTGCGGTTCGGGGGCGTCGAACGGTGCCAACAGGTCACGCAGGCGCGTGACCTTGTCTTGCAGTTGAACGGTGTAGCTTGCGGCGTCAAAAGTCATGCGTTGAACCAGCCCAGCTTGATCACAAACAGAATCGACAGGATCACCAGTGCCGGGTTCAGCTCACGGTAGCGGCCCGAAAGCAGCTTGATGGCGGTCCAGGCGATGAAACCGAAGGCGATGCCGTTGGCAATGGAGTAAGTGAAAGGCATCGCCAGGGCGGTGACCACCACGGGCGCTGCAACGGTAATGTCATCCCAGTCGATTTCGGCCAGGCCCTGGGTCATCAGCACGGCCACGAACAGCAGCGCCGGCGCGGTGGCAAACGCTGGAACACTGGCGGCCAGTGGCGAGAAGAACAGCGCCAGCAGGAACAGGATGGCGACCACGATGGCGGTCAAACCGGTACGGCCACCGGCACTCACACCCGCAGCCGACTCGATGTAGCTGGTGGTGGTCGACGTCCCCAGCAGCGAACCGGCCATCGCGGCGGTACTGTCGGCGATCAGTGCACGGCCCATTTTCGGCATGTGGCCGTCTTTGCCCATCAGGCCGGCGCGCTTGGCCACGCCGATCAGGGTGCCAGAGTTGTCGAACAGGTCAACGAACAAGAAGGCGAAGATCACGCTGACCAGGCCGATATCCAGCGCACCTTTGATATCCAGTTGCAGGAAGGTCGGGGCCAGGGACGGTGGCATCGAGGTTACGCCGCCGAACGGGGTGAACCCCATCGCGATAGACACGATGGTCACCGCCAGGATGCCGATCAGCACCGCACCGCGCACCGCCAGGGCTTCCAGCGCCACGATCAGCGCGAAACCCAAGGTAGCGAGGATCGGCGCCGGTTGTTTCAGGTCGCCCAGGCCGACCATGGTGGCCGGGTTGCTGACCACGATGCCGGCGTTGTGCAGGGCGATCAGTGCCAGGAACAGGCCGATACCGGCGGCAATCGCCGAGCGCAGCGGCAGCGGGATGCTGTTGATGATCCACTCACGGATGCGGAAGATCGACAGCAGGAAGAACAACACCGCCGAAATGAATACCGCGCCCAACGCGACTTGCCAGGTGTGGCCCATGTGCAGGACCACGGTGTAGGTGAAGAAGGCGTTGAGGCCCATGCCCGGTGCCAGCGCGATCGGGTAGTTGGCGATCAGGCCCATCACGGTCGAACCGATGGCGGCGGCCAGGCAGGTGGCGACAAACACCGCGCCCTTGTCCATGCCGGTCTCGCCGAGGATGCTCGGGTTCACGAACAGAATGTAGGCCATGGCCAGAAAGGTCGTGATACCCGCGAGAATCTCGGTGCGCACGTTGGTGTTGTGTGCTTTGAGTTGAAACAGCTTTTCCAGCATGCCGGCTCCCTGTGACGCTATTTTGCGTCGTTATTTGTTGACCTCTAAGTCAAAGCACAAACTGCGCCAAGCGCCTGTGGTTTCAGAGAGGATCGGAAAAAGCGGCGCATGATACCAGCAGCCGACGCGATGTGGCGGATAGGCTGCGTATTCTCGAATCTGGCCTTGAGGCATACTGCGCCGACGTTAAATACAGGGTCGTTCTCAGCATGAAAAAAGCCAACGCCAGCAGTCTAGCTCTGTTCGCCGCAATCGGCCTGGGGCTTGTGGCACCGGTGTGGGGCGCGGCTGCACCGCCGTTGAGCGAGGTGCGGGTGTTCAAGGTCGAGTCGGCGCGTTGCACGGAAACCATCCCCACAGATGTGACGACCACCCAGATGTGTACTCATCGTGGGCCGACCAAGGTCTCGGTGATGGAGGTCGGCCTGGGCAAAAGCCCGATGGGGCGCTTCAATGGCGCCGAATTGAATGGGCAACGCACGCCGGTCTGTCAGGTGGGCAACATCAGCGAAGTCTGTAACGGCGCAGGCACTGTGATGGGCTACATCTATGTGTTTGACTTGAATGTCCAGGCCCAAGGCTGGTTTGAATTCAGCAATATCTCGATCAATGGCCCGCAAAACACGTTGAAGCTCTTGTTCAACATCCTCTGATCAATCCCCTTGAACGCTCACTACCTCGGGAAGTCGTAGCCCTTAGACGGCGACTTTCCTGAACGCCGCGGAAGTGCACCAACCCGTGAGGTGTTTATGAGCGCGACCCCCAATGGCGCGACGACCAAACCGTTCGTCATCCACCCGATACGCCTGACCCTGAATGGCCAAGACCGCCAGCTGCAGGTGTTGCCCTGGACCACCTTGCTGGACCTGCTGCGCGAACAGCTGGATCTGGTGGGTAGCAAAAAAGGCTGCGACCACGGCCAGTGCGGCGCCTGCACGGTGTTGCGCGATGGCAAACGCATCAACGCCTGCCTGACCCTGGCGGTGATGTGCGACGGTGCCGAGGTGACCACCATCGAAGGCCTGGCCGACGGCGACCAGTTGCACCCGATGCAGCAGGCTTTTATCCAGCGTGACGCGTTCCAGTGCGGCTACTGCACGCCGGGGCAGATTTGCTCCGCCGTCGGCCTGGCCAATGAAGGCCGCGCCCACAACACCGCGCAAATTCAGGAACTGATGAGCGGCAACTTGTGCCGCTGCGGGGCCTACAGCAATATTCGCGATGCCATTGAAGACGTTGTGCTGGGAGGTGACCAATGAACCCCTTCCAGTACAGCAAGCCGGCCGATGTGAAGGAAGCCGTGCACCTGAGCAGCGCGACGTCGCGGTTTATCGCCGGCGGCACCAACCTGTTGGACCTGATGAAAGAAAACATCAGCCGCCCCGAACACCTGATCGACATTACTGGCTTGGCGCTGCATGGCGTAGAAGCGACTGCCGACGGCGGGGTGATGATCGGCGCGTTGGTCAGCAATGCCGACCTGGCCTGGCACCCGCTGATCGAGACACGCTACCCATTGCTGTCCCAGGCCATTCTGGCGGGCGCCTCGCCGCAACTGCGCAATATGGCCAGTACCGGCGGTAACTTGTTGCAACGTACCCGTTGCTACTATTTCTACGATGCCAGCGTGCCATGCAACAAGCGTGAACCTGGCAGCGGCTGCCCGGCGCGCACCGGGTTGAACCGCATTCATGCGATCCTCGGTGCCAGCGAACATTGTGTGGCTACCCATCCCTCGGATATGTGCGTCGCCCTCGCAGCGCTGCAGGCGCGGGTGCATGTAGAAGGGCGTGGCGGCGCACGGGTGATCGAGTTTGCCGACTTTCATCGATTGCCCGGCGATACGCCTGAGCGCGACAACCTGCTGGCCGACGATGAGCTGATCACCGCCATCGAACTGCCGCCTGATCATCTCGCCAGCCATAGCCACTACCTGAAGATTCGTGACCGTGCGTCCTACGCCTTCGCGCTGGTCTCCGTTGCCGCCGCGCTGGAGCTTGCGGGCGACACCATCGTCGATGCGCGCCTGGCCCTTGGCGGTGTGGCCCACAAACCTTGGCGCGATCGCGCGGTGGAAGCCGCGCTGATCGGGCAAGCGGTCAGCCGCGAGACCTTCAGCCAGGCCGCTGACGCCTTGCTGCAAGACGCCGAACCCTTGGAACACAACAGTTTCAAAATCAAGCTGGCACGCCGCGCAATCATCCGTGCCCTGAGCGACGCCGCTGTCGCAGGAGAACGCCCATGACCGCCGTCGGCAAACCCCTGGACCGCGTTGACGGTCTGCTCAAGGTCACCGGGCAGGCGCGTTATGCCGGTGAGTTTCCAGGCAACGACCTGCTGCATGGCAGTGTCGTCTCAAGCACGATTGCCAAGGGCCGGGTAATCCGGATCGACGCGTCCAAAGCCCTGGCGCTGCCGGGCGTGGTCAGGGTGCTTGATCATCTGAACCGGCCCAAACTCGCCAGCTACGATGAGGCTTTCGCCGATGCCGATGCAGCCGACGGCTCGCCGTTTCGCCCGCTGTATAACGACCGCGTGCTTTATAACGGCCAACCCCTGGCCCTGGTGATCGCCGACAACCTTGAACTGGCGCGACACGCTGCTTCGCTGGTCGAGATCGAATACGCGAGCGAGGCTTTTGCCACTGACCTCGCGGCCCTGCAGGAACAGGCGCACCCATCGCCGCAAACGCCGCCCAAGCCACGCGGTAACTTCCAGGCCGAGTGGGCTGCTGCCGCTGTCAGCCTGGATATGCACTACAGCACGCCCATCGAGCACCACAACCCGATGGAACCCCACGCCAGCACCGTGCTGTATCAGCCGGACGGCACCCTGCATATCCACGACAAGACCCAAGGCCCGCAGAACTGCCAGGCGTATGTGCAAAAAGTCTTCGGCCTGGATAAAAGCCAGGTAAGGATCTTCGCTGCGTTCGTCGGCGGTGCCTTTGGCTCGGGCCTGCGCCCGCAGTATCAACTGCCTCTGTCGGTGATGGCAGCGCTGGCGCTCAAGCGTTCGGTGCGCGTCACCCTGACCCGGCAACAGATGTTCACGTTCGGCTACCGCCCGCGCACCCTGCAGCGTTTGCAACTGGGCGCTGCTGCCAATGGCCGCCTGTTGGCGTTGGGCCACACAGCGATTGGCCAGACCTCGCGTTTCGAGGATTTCAGCGAACATGTGGTGGAGTGGAGCGGCATGCTCTACCACTGCGACAACGTGCAATTGACCTACAAACTGGTTCCCCTGGACGTGTCCACGCCGATGGACATGCGCGCGCCGGGCGCCGCGCTGGGCGTGATCGGCCTGGAATGTGCGATGGATGAACTGGCCTGCGCCCTGGGGATGGACCCTGTGCAACTGCGCCTGATCAACTACGCCGAGCGCAACCAGAACGAAGACAAACCCTGGTCGAGCAAAGCCCTGCGCGAGTGTTACCGCGAAGGTGCCGAGCGCTTCGGCTGGAGCCAGCGCAACCCCGAGCCGCGCAGCATGCGTGATGGCAACCAGTTGATCGGTTGGGGTATGGCCGGTGGTGTATGGGAGGCCCTGCAGATGAAGGCCAGCGCCAAGGCGCAGTTGGATGCCCAAGGCCAATTGACCGTCAGCAGCGCCACCACCGATATCGGCACGGGCACGTATACGGTAATGACGCAGATTGCCGCGCAAACCAGCGGTGTGGCGATGGCCGATGTGCGTTTTCTGCTCGGCGATTCGTCGTTACCCACGGCACCGTTGCAGGGCGGCTCGTTTACCGTGTCGTCTGTCGGCACTGCCGTGCAGCAGGCCTGCGAAGCGCTGAACGCCAAGCTGCTGGCGGTTGCCCGGCAGACTTACCCGGTGTTCAAAGCGGCAGAAACGGTGCGCTTTGAAGACGGCCAGTTGCACACCGGTGATGTGAGTGTGTCCTTGGCACAACTGGTCAAGGACAGTGGCGAAGAAGTGCTCGCTGTTCAGGTTGACAGCCAACCGGACAAAAAGCGTGAAGGCTATGCGACGGCGACCCATTCGGCAGTGTTTGTCGAGGTTCAGGTAGATGAAGACCTGGGCACCATCAAGGTGCGTCGGGTGGTCAGCGCTATTGCGGCCGGGCGGGTGGTCAACCCGAAGATGGCCCGCAGCCAGATCCTCGGCGGCGTGGTCTGGGGCATCGGCATGGCCCTGCATGAAGAAACCCAGGTCGACCATCAACTGGGGCGCTACATGAACCACAGCCTGGCCGAGTACCACATCCCGGTGAATGCCGACATCGGCGACATAGAGGTGATTTTTGTCGACGAACACGACGAAATCGTCAACGCCCTGGGCTCCAAGGGTGTGGGCGAAATCGGTATTGTCGGGGTGGCGGCGGCGGTGGCGAATGCGATCTACCATGCCACTGGCAAGCGGGTGCGGGAGTTTCCTGTCACGTTGGATAAGGTGCTGTAACCCGGTCTTCGAACCACAGAAGATCAAAATGTGGGAGCTGGCTTGCCTGCGATAGCTATCTGTCAGCCAATCATATGTTGGCTGAGACACCGCCATCGCAGGCAAGCCAGCTCCCACATTGCCTGTTTTTCAACCGGCTTATAGCTTGGCTTCCTCCACCGGCACATGCATCCGATCGCGGTTGGCCAGGGTCGGAAACAGCTTTATCCACACCCCCGTCACCAACAGCGTACCAATCCCGCCCATGACCACGGCGGGCACGGTGCCGAACCAATGGGCGGTAATCCCCGATTCAAATTCGCCCAGTTGATTGGATGCGCCAATAAACAGACCGTTGACCGCACTGACCCGCCCGCGCATTTCATCCGGGGTCTCCAACTGCACGAACGAAGCGCGGATCACCATGCTGATCATGTCCGCCGCGCCCAGCACCACCAGCACCGCCAAGGAGAACCAGAACGACGTCGACAGGCCGAACGCAATGGTTGCCACGCCAAACACACCGACGGCGGTAAACATCACGCGCCCGACATGCCGGTCTACCGAGAACCTCGCCAGCCACAGCGACATCAACAACGCGCCCACCGCTGGCGCCGAACGCAACAGACCCAGGCCCCAGGCGCCGGTCAGCAGGATGTCCTTGGCGAACACCGGCAGCAACGCTGTGGCGCCGCCCAGCAGTACGGCAAACAGGTCCAGCGAAATGGCGCCGAGAATGTCCGGGCGGCTGCGAATAAAGCGGATCCCGGCGAGCAGCGAATCCATCGTGGCCTTGGCTTTATTGAGCGGTGTCTGGCGCGCGGGCAGGTTGAGGGTCAGCCCGCAGGCGATCAGGTACAGCACCACGGTTGGGCCATACACCCACACGCTGCCAAACGCATAGAGCAAGCCGCCCAACGCTGGCGCGACGATGGTGGCCAGTTGCTGCGCCGATTGCGACGAGGCCACGGCACGCGGGAACAGCGCGCTCGGCACGATGCTCGGCAGCAGCGCCTGGGTGGTGGGCATCTCAAACGAGCGTGCGGCGCCGAGCAGGAACGCGAGGATAAAGATCATCTCGCGGGTCACGTTGCCGGTCAGGCCGCCGATGGCCAGGGACAAGGCAATCAATGCCTGCACGGTCTGGCAGATGGCGGCGACTTTGCGCCGCTCATAGCGATCGGCCACGTGGCCTGTGTGCAACATGAACAGAACGCGCGGAATGAACTCCACCAGGCCTACCAGGCCCAGGTCCAGCACATTGCCAGTCAGTTGATAGAGGTTCCAGCCGATGGCCACGGTAAGCATCTGGAAACCGCTGGCGGTAAAGATCCGGGCCAGCCAGAACGCGATGAAAGGGCGGTGGTGGCGCAACAGCAATGCGGGTTCACTGGGCATCGGGAAGTCAGGTCTGGAGCAGAGGGTGCAGGCAGATTAGCATCAAGCTGTAACAAATAGTTGCAAGAACTGAGCTGAGACAACCTGTCACGCGTCAATGAACCACACGGCTTTCGTCCGAAAATGGGACTACTCTTTGAGCAATGCTTGATCCAGATCAAAACCGGCCCCGGGATTGATCTGGCGGCCGCAAGGCCAGGATCCCTACGTGATGGGTAAAAAAAGAAACGAATTGAAATTCGCCACACTCCATATCCGTGGGGGCAGTGGGTGCAGGCTCCCGCCAGCAGCCGGTATTACCTGACAGAGGAAGACTTATGTTCGGTTTGGAGGCGCTAGATCTCGCCCGAATTCAATTCGCGTTCACCATCTCGTTTCACATCCTGTTCCCGGCGATCACCATCGGCCTGGCCAGTTATCTTGCGGTGCTGGAAGGCTTGTGGCTCAAGACTCACAACGACACCTACCGTGACCTCTACCATTTCTGGTCGAAGATCTTTGCCGTCAACTTCGGCATGGGGGTGGTTTCGGGCTTGGTCATGGCTTACCAGTTCGGTACCAACTGGAGCCGTTTCTCGGACTTTGCCGGCGCCGTTACCGGACCGCTACTTACCTACGAAGTGCTCACGGCCTTCTTCCTGGAGGCGGGTTTCCTCGGGGTGATGCTGTTCGGCTGGAACAAGGTGGGGCGCAAGCTGCACTTCTTTGCCACGGTGATGGTGGCCGTCGGTACGCTGATTTCGACCTTCTGGATTCTGGCTTCCAACAGCTGGATGCAGACGCCGCAAGGCTTTGAAATTATCGATGGCCGGGTGATTCCTACCGACTGGCTGGCGGTGATCTTCAACCCGTCGTTCCCCTATCGCCTGATGCACATGGCCACGGCAGCCTTTGTGGCCACGGCGTTCTTCGTCGGCTCTTCGGCGGCCTGGCACTTGTTGCGCGGCAAGGACAACCCGGCGATCCGCACCATGCTGTCGATGGCGATGTGGATGGCCCTGATCGTGGCGCCTATCCAGGCGGTGATCGGTGACTTCCATGGCCTCAACACCTTGAAGCACCAACCGGCGAAAATTGCCGCGATTGAAGGCCACTGGGAAAATATCGGCAATGAGCCGACGCCGCTGATCCTGTTCGGCTGGCCCGACATGAAGGCCGAGAAAACCAAATACGCGGTCGAAATTCCGTACCTCGGCAGCCTGATCCTGACCCACTCCCTGGACAAGCAGGTGCCGGCGCTCAAGGAGTTCCCGCCTGAGGATCGCCCCAATTCGACCATTGTGTTCTGGTCGTTCCGGGTCATGGTCGGCCTGGGCTTCCTGATGATCTTCACCGGTCTGTTCAGCCTGTGGCTGCGCCGGGGGGACAAGATGTACACGTCCAAGCCGTTCCTGTACCTGGCGTTGTGGATGGGCCCGTCCGGCCTGATCGCGATTCTTGCCGGTTGGTTCACCACCGAAATCGGCCGCCAGCCGTGGGTGGTCTACGGGTTGATGCGCACGGCGGATGCTTCCTCCGGGCATAGCCTGGCGCAGATGACCATTACGCTGGTGCTGTTTGTGGTGGTGTACTTCGCGCTGTTCGGCGCCGGGTTGGGCTACATGATGCGCCTGGTGCGCAAAGGCCCGCAGACCCACGAGGGCAGCGAGCCAACCCATGGTGGCCCTGGCCAGAAACGTACACCGGCCCGTCCGTTGTCCGCCGCCGATGATGGCAGCGACGACGACCACACCCACATCCAGCACAAGGGGAATTGAGATGGGTATTGATCTTCCGCTGATCTGGGCCGTGATCATCATCTTCGGCATCATGATGTACGTGGTGATGGACGGTTTCGACCTGGGCATCGGCATCCTCTTTCCGTTTATCCCCGGCAAAGTCGACCGCGATGTGATGATGAACACCGTCGCGCCGGTATGGGACGGCAACGAAACCTGGCTGGTACTCGGCGGCGCGGCGCTGTTCGGCGCGTTCCCGCTGGCCTATTCGGTGGTGTTGTCGGCGTTGTACCTGCCACTGATCCTGATGCTGATCGGGCTGATCTTCCGGGGCGTGGCCTTCGAGTTCCGCTTCAAGGCCAAGGACGACAAGCGTCACCTCTGGGACAAGGCGTTTATCGGTGGCTCCATCGCCGCGACGTTCTTCCAGGGGGTGGCACTGGGGGCGTTTATCGATGGCATTCCGGTGGTGAATCGCCAGTTTGCCGGCGGCTCGCTGGATTGGCTTACGCCATTCACCCTGTTCTGTGGCGTTGCATTGGTGGTCGCCTATGCCTTGCTCGGCTGCACCTGGCTGATCATGAAAACCGAAGGCAAGTTGCAGGAGCAGATGCACAACCTGGCGCGGCCATTGGCGTTTGTGGTGCTGGCAGTGATCGGTATCGTCAGTGTGTGGACGCCGCTGGCGCATCCGGAAATCGCTTCACGCTGGTTCACCCTGCCGAACCTGTTCTGGTTCCTGCCGGTGCCGATTCTGGTGCTGGTGACCATGTACGGGTTGATCCGCGCCGTGGCGCGTAATGCCCACTACACGCCGTTCCTGCTGACGCTGGTGCTGATCTTCCTCGGCTACAGCGGCTTGGGCATCAGCCTGTGGCCGAACATCATTCCGCCTTCCGTGTCGATCTGGGACGCCGCTGCTCCACCGCAGAGCCAGGGCTTCATGCTGGTGGGCACGTTGTTCATCATCCCGTTTATCCTGGGCTACACCTTCTGGAGCTACTACGTGTTCCGCGGCAAGGTCACCCACGAAGACGGCTACCACTAGGAGGGTCGTTGTATGTCCGGCAAACCTTCGTTACACGAGATTGAACAGGCCGAGAAACAGCCGTTATGGCGGCGCCTGGGGTGGCTGGCGATGATCTGGACCGGCAGCGTGCTGGCCCTGTTCGTCGTGGCCAGCCTGATGCGCATGTTCATGAATGCCGCCGGCCTGACCACTCACTGATATCCCGATCCGGGCTTTGCGGCCCGGTTTTCCAGCCCTCGCTACGAGGGCTTTTTTATTTGCGGGCTTTGAGAATGACGAACTTCGGCGTGGCGGCTACTTGTTCAACGCCACGGAACAAACGCGCCAATTTGCTGTGATAACCCAGGTGGCGGTTGCCGACGATATAAAGGGCACCGCCCACTACCAGGGCTTCGCGCGCCTGCTGGAACATGCGCCAGGCCAGGAAGTCGCCGACCACCTGCTGCTGGTGGAACGGCGGGTTGCACAGCACCACGTCCAGTGACTGGGCTTCCTGGCCGGCGAGGCCATCGGCGGCGCGTACGCTTACATCGCGCGTACCGAAGGCAGCCTGCCAGTTTTCGACCGCCGACTGCACGGCCATGTAGGACTCATCCACCAGGGTGTACTGCGCGTCGGGGTTTTGCAGGGCACTGGCGATCGCCAACACGCCGTTTCCGCAGCCCAGGTCCGCCACGCGGGCGCTGCCGAGATTGTTTGGCAGGTGCGGGAGGAAGGCACGGGTGCCGATGTCCAGGCCTTCGCGGCAGAACACGTTGGCGTGGTTCAACAGCTCGATGGCCGGTGCGTCCAGGGTGTAGCGGGTAGGGTAGGGCGAGACGGCGGCCGGGCGGGCGTCCACCGTGGCGATCAGCAAACGGGCTTTTTTCAGGGCAAGGGACGCGTGCATCGGGCCGATATAGCGCTCCAGCAACTCGCCCGCCGCCCGTGGCAGGTGCTTGACCATCGCGCCGGCAATCACCTGGGCGCCTGGCGCCAGTTGCCCTTGCAGGCGGATCAACTGCTCCTCCAAAAGGGCCAGGGTCTTTGGCACGCGGATCAGCACGCGGTCGAACGGCCCGGTCGGGACCTGGCTGGCGGGGACGAATGCTACGGCATCAAAAGCTTTGCCATTGCGCACCAGGTTTTTCTCCAGACCCTGGGCTGCCAGAAACGAGTCACCGCTGGACGTCACGTGCACCCGGCCTTCGAGGCTGGCCGCCAAGGCGCCGAAGCTGTCGTTGAGCACCAGCACGCGGGTAGCAGCGCCGGGCTGCTGCTCGGCCAGGTAGCTGAGCAGGTACTCATCGGCAGCATCAAAGGCCTGCAACGGGTCATTGTGTTGCTCAGGCTGGCGAATCAGGTCGAGCTGGGCGAAGGGGCTGTCAAGCAGGGGCATGGCGGGGAAGCTCTGGGTCATCGATGGGGCGGCAGCGGGCATGGGCAACCGGCGCAACCATCTGAGTGAACAACGAAGCGGCATCAATGCGCCGTATCAACACTCAGAATTGGCCGTAAATGTTACTTTTTTTTCGATGGGATTACATGCGGTGTTTCTTCAGCGGTTAAAACAACCCTGCTTTGGAAGCACACAGTACGGCGGCAATCTTGTTATTGACCCCCAGTTTTCTCAAGCAACTGCTGATATGAAAGCCCACGGTGCGCTCCGACAGGCACAGGATCGTGGCAATGTCCGAAGCCGTCTTGCCCAGGGCCGACCACCTGAGGATTTCCGTTTCTCGTGGGGTCAATTTGCAAGGCGCTGTGACGCTCGGCTTTTCGGCATAATTTTGTGCCACCGCAGCATGCATCACATGACAAAGCCAGAGCACCTGGCCGGCTTTCTCGTAAAGCTCCTGTGGGCTGACTTCGCCGTTGCTTCTGCCCAGGGTCAGCATGCTGAACACACCCTGGAAATCGTGCACGGCTTGGGTCCATCCAAAATGCACACCAAACGACTGGGCCAACGACCAGAGGTGGGGTGCGGCGCTGAAGGTTTTTTCATCCCACACGATAGGCAGCACGCTACGTTTGCAGTGGGCGACTACCGGATCGATGTCAAAAAAATGCGCTTGTTTGTAAACGGCATTCCATTCATTGGGGTAGTTATTAAAGTGAATCGGTTTAGTTTGGGTAGCTTGTTGTTGCGAACTCATCGTAAATGAGCAGTATTCGAATCCTAGCTCATAGGTGTGATTGACGACCATCTCATAAATAGTGGTGATCTTGTTCTCACCTTCCAGTTTGGGGAGTCGTGTATTGCGCCAGTTGACCATTTGTAACTCTCCATGGGTGTTGTTGCCTGGGCACGTCCCGGATCCCAGCGAGGTACGGAAATCAGTGTAGGACAAAGCCTACACATCGTAATGTGAAAAAATTTTACTGAATGCCCGTATTTTGTTTGTTTATTACTTATACAATGAGTGATCGTTTGTACATATAGTGCTTTATGTTCGGGTTATTCCTATAAGTTCAATGGGTTGGTGGTGATATTAAATTGGCATTTGTTTAGTTGCACTGCGACATCTAATGGCCTGTTAGAAGGGGAGAAATAGCTAAATAATTAGTTGGGACTGGATAGCTCCGATCCGAGCGCTTGCGCTGTAACAGCATAGCTGTTGCTCGCACTGGCAATGCCAGTACAAACCACTGGTGTTTCCCTGCGCGACTTTGAGAGACACTAGGGCACCTGTTCAACGGAGCCCCCCATGACGGCCAGCGCTGAGAAATTTACCCGCCAGACCCTGCTCGAAGTGCAATCGCTGACGCCCAGCCTGTTTACCCTGCGCACCAGCCGTGACCCGGGCTTTCGGTTTACCGCCGGCCAGTTTGTGCGCTTGGGCGTGACCAAGGCGGACGGCAGCACGGTGTGGCGCGCCTATTCCATTGTGTCCTCGCCATTTGATGAACACTTGGACTTCTTCTCTATCGTCGTTCCGGGGGGCGAGTTCACCAGTGAATTAAGCCGTCTGCAGGTGGGCGATACCTTGATGGTTGAGCGTCAGGCCACAGGCTATCTGACCTTGAATCGTTTTGTGGACGGGCGTGATCTGTGGCTGCTGGGCACCGGCACGGGGGTGGCACCGTTTCTGTCGATCCTGCAGGACTTCGAGGTCTGGGAAAAATTCGAGCGCATCGTACTGGTGTACAGCGCCCGAGAGGCCAAGGAGCTGGCGTATCAGTCGCTGATTAACACGCTCGGCGAGCGTGAGTACCTGGCCGAGTACGCGCATAAACTCACCTACATTCCCATCGTCACCCGTGAGCAGCACCCTGGGGCACTGAACGGGCGCATCACCACGCTGATCGAGAATGGCGAGTTGGAGCGCGCTGCTGGTGTAGAACTGACCCCGGAGCACTCCCGCGTGCTGATTTGCGGCAACCCGCAGATGGTCGATGACACGCGCCAATTGCTCAAGCAGCGCGACCTGCAACTGAGCCTGAGCCGGCGCCCAGGGCAAGTGGCGGTGGAAAATTACTGGTAATAAAAAAGGCGCCTGAAACAGGCGCCTCTTCCAGGCAAACGCGGGTTAAAGCGGTTTGTCGTTTTGTGCTTTGAGCAGATCACGAATCTCACCCAGCAGCAGCTCTTCCTTGGTCGGCGTCGGCGGCAGGCTTGGGGCCACAGCTTCTTCGCGCTTCAGGCGGTTGATGGCTTTCACGCCCATAAAGATGGCGAAGGCGACGATCACGAAGTCGATGATGCTCTGGATGAACTTGCCATAGGCCAGGACCACAGCGGGCACATCACCCTGCGCGGCCTTGAGGGTTATCGCCAGGTCAGCGAAGTCCACACCACCGATCAACAGACCAATAGGTGGCATCACCACGTCGCCTACAAACGAGGAAACGATTTTACCGAAGGCGGCGCCGATGATGATACCGACGGCCATATCGACCACATTACCTTTGACCGCGAAGGCCTTGAACTCACTGATCACGCCCATAGGTTATTCCTTGTTACAGTTGAGGAGGGTGGAGGTCAGTGTAAGTCAGTCGTAGCCCGCTTGCTCGACACAACCGTTAACACTGTCAATTTTTATCGACCCATTAAATCGCAAATAGTTTGCAAAGTGCCACCAATCGCGCGCGAAATACGCGCTACTTCAGGGGCTTGCCACACTTTTTTCTTAATCAGCCCGGTGGTGTTTTTCTATTTATCTTCTGACTCGCAGGTCACTAGCCTCTGGCAAGCACAACTGAATGTGCACTAAAAAAGCCAGAGGAAACCCCGATGAACACGTCAATGAGCCGCAGGCCTGTTTCCGCGCGATATGCGCTGGGATTGGTCACTGCCAGTCTGCTGTCCCTTTCCGTACAAGCCGCCAACCTGACCCGCGATAACGGCGCCGCCGTGGGGGACAATCAGAATTCACAAACCGCCGGGGCCAATGGCCCGGTGCTGCTGCAAGACGTGCAGCTCATTCAAAAACTGCAGCGCTTTGACCGTGAACGCATCCCGGAGCGCGTGGTTCACGCCCGTGGCACCGGCGCTCATGGCACCTTTACCGTCACCGATAACCTCAGCGACCTGACCAAAGCCAAAGTCTTCGCAGCCGGTGAAGCCACCCCTGTGTTCGTGCGTTTCTCGGCGGTAGTGCACGGCAACCATTCCCCGGAAACCCTGCGTGACCCACGCGGTTTCGCCACCAAGTTCTACACCAGCGAAGGTAACTGGGACCTGGTGGGCAATAACTTCCCGACGTTCTTTATCCGCGACGCCATCAAGTTTCCGGACATGGTCCATGCGTTCAAACCGGACCCGCGTACTAACCTTGACGACGACTCGCGTCGTTTTGACTTCTTCTCCCATGTTCCAGAGTCCACCCGCACGCTCACCGAGTTGTATTCCGACTCCGGCACGCCAGCCAGTTATCGCGAAATGGACGGTAACGGCGTACATGCCTACAAGTTGATCAACGCCAAGGGCGAAGTGCATTACGTCAAGTTCCACTGGAAGAGCCTGCAGGGCATCAAGAACCTTGACCCCAAGCAAGTTACCGACGTGCAGGGGCGTGACTACAGTCATATGACTAACGACTTGGTCACTCACATCAACAAGGGCGATTTCCCCAAGTGGGACCTTTACGTGCAAGTGCTGAAACCTGAGGATTTGGCCAAGTTTGATTTCGACCCGCTGGACGCCACCAAGATCTGGCCGAATGTACCGGAACGCAAAGTCGGGCAAATGGTGCTGAACCGCAACCCAGCCAACGTCTTCCAGGAAACCGAGCAAGTGGCCATGGCCCCGGCCAACCTGGTGCCAGGCATCGAGCCGTCGGAAGACCGCCTGCTGCAAGGTCGAGTGTTCTCCTACGCCGACACGCAGATGTACCGCCTGGGGCCGAACGCCCTGCAACTGCCGATCAACGCACCGCGTGTCACCGTCAACAACGGTAACCAGGATGGCGCAATGAACGCCGGCAAGACCACCACAGGCGTGAACTACCAGCCAAGCCGCCTGCTGCCACGTGAAGAACCGCAAGCCGCGCGTTACAGCCAGTCGGCGCTGTCGGGCAGCACCCAGCAGGCGAAGATCCAGCGCGAGCAGAACTTCAAGCAGGCCGGTGACTTGTACCGCTCCTATAGCCAGAAAGAGCGTCAGGACTTGATCGAAAACTTCGGCGGCTCCCTGGCCACCACCGATGACGAGAGCAAGCACATCATCCTGTCGTTCCTCTATAAGGCTGACCCTGAGTACGGCACTGGCGTGACCAAGGTTGCCAAAGGCGACCTGGCGCGCGTCAAGGCGCTGGCAGAAAAACTGACTGACTGACGTTGGTTACGGTCGGCGCCCGCTGATAGGCGTCGACCCCGAGCTGGAGAAAACCCATGCGAATTTCTATCGGTTTACTGATGGCCATGCTGGCCTTTGTCGCCCATGCCGAGTCACCCGACCCGGTCGCGCTCAAGGCTCAGTTGCAGGACTACTATTTCGATGCTGCCCGTCGTGGCGATATCGAGATGCTCAACACCTTCATAGAATCTGGCTACAGCCTCAACACCCAGGACGACAAGGGTTACACCGCGCTGATCCTTGCCGCCTACCACGGCCAAGCTCCATTCGTGGAACGCCTGCTCAACGCCGGCGCCGACGCCTGTGTGCAGGACAAGCGCGGTAACACCGCATTAATGGGCGCGATCTTCAAAGGCGAGCTGAAAATCGCCCAGCGACTGCTCGCCACCGACTGCAACCCCGACCAGCGCAACGGCGCCGGGCAGACCGCCGCCATGTACGCCGGGCTGTTCAAGCGTGTTGAGTTACTGGATGAGTTAAAGGCCAAAGGCGCCGACCTAAACGCCGAAGACCCGATCGGCAACAGCGCTTCACGTTTGGCCAGTGGTGAAATCCGGACCCCGGCGCCGCGCTGAGCTATCATCGCGGTTTTTCGGTTGGAGGTTCTCAAATGGCAAAGGCCAAGCGCATGTACGGCTGCACCGAGTGCGGCGCGACCTTTCCCAAGTGGGCCGGCCAGTGCACCGAGTGCGGCGCGTGGAACACCCTGACGGAAACCATGATCGAAAGCGGCGGCGCCGCAGCCCCCACCGGCCGCGCCGGCTGGACCGGGCAACAGGCGCAGATCAAGACGTTGGCTGAAGTCAGCGTCGAGGAAATCCCACGTTTCTCCACGGCGTCCGGCGAGCTGGACCGCGTGCTCGGCGGCGGGCTGGTGGACGGTTCGGTGGTGCTGATCGGCGGCGACCCCGGCATCGGCAAATCGACCATCCTGCTGCAAACCCTGTGCAGCATTGCCAGCCGCATGCCGGCGCTGTACGTCACGGGTGAGGAGTCCCAGCAGCAAGTGGCCATGCGCGCCCGTCGCCTGGGCTTGCCCCAGGATCAACTGCGGGTCATGACCGAAACCTGCATCGAAAGCATCATCGCCACGGCCCGTATCGAAAAACCCAAGGTCATGGTGATCGACTCGATCCAGACGATTTTCACCGAGCAGCTGCAATCGGCACCCGGCGGCGTGTCCCAGGTGCGCGAAAGTGCGGCGCTGCTGGTGCGGTATGCCAAGCAGAGCGGTACGGCGATTTTTCTGGTGGGCCACGTGACCAAAGAGGGCGCCTTGGCCGGGCCGCGAGTGCTTGAGCATATGGTCGACACCGTGCTGTATTTCGAAGGCGAATCCGATGGCCGTTTGCGTTTGCTGCGGGCGGTGAAGAACCGTTTCGGCGCGGTCAACGAATTGGGCGTGTTCGCCATGACCGACCGGGGGTTGAAAGAAGTCTCCAACCCCTCGGCGATTTTTCTCACCCGCGCCCAGGAAGAAGTGCCTGGCAGTGTGGTGATGGCGACGTGGGAAGGTACCCGGCCAATGTTGGTGGAAGTGCAGGCGCTGGTGGATGACAGCCACTTGGCCAACCCGCGCCGGGTCACCCTCGGCCTGGATCAGAACCGCCTGGCGATGTTGCTCGCTGTGCTGCACCGTCACGGCGGTATTCCCACCCATGACCAGGACGTATTCCTCAACGTGGTCGGCGGGGTCAAGGTGCTGGAAACCGCCTCCGACCTGGCGTTGATGGCGGCGGTGATGTCGAGCCTGCGCAATCGCCCGCTGCCCCATGACTTGCTGGTATTCGGCGAAGTCGGCCTGTCGGGCGAGGTACGCCCGGTGCCGAGTGGCCAGGAGCGCCTGAAAGAAGCGGCCAAGCACGGCTTCAAGCGCGCGATCGTGCCCAAGGGCAATGCGCCGAAGGAAATGCCGGCAGGGTTGAAGGTCATTGGCGTCACGCGCCTTGAACAGGCGCTGGATGCACTGTTCGAATAACCGTGAAGCAATCAGGGATGAACGCAATGCAACAGACCAATCGTTGGGGGGTATGTGCCCTGCTCGTGGCCTTGCTCGGGTTGTCGGGCATTGCCTTGGCTGAGTCGGCCCCACTGCCGGCCGGTTACCGCCTGGCCCAGGAACTGGCGACAGCAGACGGCAGCGTGCTGCAGGTGCTGGAAGACCAGCGCATCAGCGCGCAGTTGCACAAAGACAGCTGGGGCAATGGCCTGGATGAGGACTCATTTGACGAGCCCGGCGATCTGGTGGAAAACCCGTTGCTCAACGCCCAGGTACGTTTGCTGTCGGCGTCCGGCGCTGTACTGGCGCACGACGATCTTGGCTACCCCTTGGCCAAGGTCAAGAAGGCCCCGCTTAAAGGCCTGCCGGACACGGTGTACTTTTTGAGCGTCGACCAGACGGCGCCGATGGGCAGTTACAGCGGCCCGGCGACTCAGTTGCTGATGCCGGCCAAACAGCAACTCAAACCAATGCGCTATAAGGGCGCGGCCGGCAAGGTCGAGCCGCTGACCCTGGCCCAGACCGGCAAAGCCGCCTGGCAGATCGCTACGTCAGCCGCCGGCGGTACGGATGAGTTACTGCAGGTCTCGTCCTTTATGGACGGTGACGGCGACGATGATTTCGCAACCCGCTACACGACCTATCGTTTTATCGATGGGCAATGGCAGGCCGTGTCGCGTCAGAAGGCGGGTTATTGGGACACGGAAAGCGAATTCCCCCCGAGTGCCGCGTTTCCCTGAGTGTCGCTTTTCCGTGAGAGCGTCACTACCAGAAGATCATTTTCAACGCCAAGGCAATCACGACTACGTTGAAAGCGCTTTCCATCCACTTATCGCCTTTCTGAAGAGCAAACTTGGCGCCCGCATTGGCGCCAAATAGCGTGCCTATGATCAGGCAACACCCGTACTGCCAATTAATAATTCCGCTGACACCGAATATTATTAACGAGCCGACTGAGAGGATGAGGCCACCCACCTTACGTGTGCCAATTGACTCACTGATCGTTTTTTTAAAAAATATAATATACAAATAAGTTGATAGCTTGGCCTGCCCGCCGAACAGGCCGCCGATCATGCCGACGGGAATAAACAGGATATAACCGCAAAAGCGCCTGAGCGAAGAAGGGGCCGTCTTCGGCGAGTGGGGCTTCCTGATGAGTGAAAGCCCCACCAGTAGCAGTGTCAGGCCGCCAATGATTTTATGCAGCAGCGCCGGATCTATTTGCACGAGCAGACTTGCACCGACCAAGGCGCCAGCCAACCCAAGTGCGGCGGCGGGGGCCGCTAACCTGTAATCCACTTTTCCATTGTTATGAAAGTGTCTTAATCCGGCAAACATCGTCCCTACGGATGCCAGACGGGCTGTCGCTATCGACGCCTGTGGGGATATTCCGAGCCAGATCATCACCGGCACTGTTAGAAATACACTGCCGCCGGTATTGGTGCCGATAAAACCCGTCATAACACCCAGTACGACCAACCCTGCGCCTATCAGCCACTCATGCTCAATCATATTGAAAGACCTGCATCCCTGATGACGTGCATTAATTGTTATTCGTTCAAGTAGAGGGGGTCTACCCAATGGTAGCAATTGCGGTCCCTGCTATTGGCGGTTAGATGCAATTTTGCGGTGTGCACAAAGCTATATTCACCAATGATCGGACGACGGCGATCAAAGGTGTCGCCTATCGCTTTTGAAACAAGACTACTGAGTTTTAATACCTTTTGGCTTTTGCCGCTGCACAATATTGAATTGAAATGAAGATTTGTAATCAGTAGACATGTCTCAGTGATACCGCAGCGTTCGCCGATGCCATTCACGGTGCACGACACAAAGGTAGCGCCTGCTTCGATGGAGGCCAGTGTGTTTGCCATTGCCAAACCTCTGTCATCATGGAAGTGCACTTCTAAGTCAACGTTGGGTAATGCCTGTTTAATCAGCTGAACGGTGGATCGAACCTTGAAAGGCTCACAGATGCCCAGTGAGTCGGCATAACATATGCGGTCGGCGCCGGCGGTTTCGGCGATTTTATAGGTTTCAATCAAGGCTGCCAGATCAGTTCTTGAGGCATCCTCAATGGTGTATCGCACGTTCAGCCCTAGCGATTTAGCATATAGGATGCTGCGCCTGACAAGTTCTTGTATCTCTTCTTTTGTTTTTCTGAGCCTGTATTTTTGGGAGGCCTCATTAATGCCTGCAAATATCCCTATCCAATTAGCCCCCGTTGCGTAAACGGCATCAATGTCATCGCGATGCGCACGCGAGTGCGCCAGTATGTTTTTCGCCAGCCTCGACTTTACCAGTGAGGTGACTCGGTCAAACTCCTGCTTTGATGCATAGGGGTGACCGGCTTCGATAAAGTCGATGCCTGCATCCGCGAGTGCTTGGCCAATGGCCAGCGTCGACTTGATTGTCAGCTTGACGCCTGGCGCTTGATTTCCTTCTCGCAGCGTTGAGTCGACAAGCGTAATAAATGTCATCACAAGCAATCCATTGTCATGAGGGTTAGCGGTGCATTGAGTGTTCGACGACTTTGCATTGTGACGAATACGTCAACAATTTATCTTCGTTGACTTCAACGCCGAGTCCGGGTTTGTCGATAGCGAGTGTTACTCTGCCATCGCAAAATGAATAACCGCTTTCATCAACAATATCATCGGCGAACCTCTCGGCAGGACAGCCATAGCCGGTGGTTGCCACATTTTTGAGCGTGGCAACAAAATGATGAAGAGCTGCAGTGCCAATTCCGAAGGGGTGCATGCTACCCGTGCTGACTTGCAGGTCTGCAACTTCAGCAGCGGCACACAGTCGACGTGAGGCTAATATTCCGCCGGATTTGAAGGGTTTCAGACATATAGCGTGTGCTGCATTGAGGCTAATGATGTCCTTCAGATCCCTAGGGGTAAACAGGCTTTCATCGGCAATGATAGTCGTTGCTACATTCCGCTTTACTTCCGCTAACCCAGCGATATCATGACCTGGCGTTGGTTGCTCGACAGCGAAAACGCCATACTGCTCAATTCGCTTTATAAATTGGATGGCGGTGGGGACGTCGTAGGCGCAGTTGGGGTCTACTTCGAGCTCAAAGTGATCGCCTAGCGCATGTCTAACCGCTTTGAAACACGCGTAGTCATCTGCCAGTACCCCGGAACCTTTGAGTGTCAATCGGTTATAGCCCTGTGCCTGTAGTTCAAGTGCCCGCTCAGTCACCTCTCTGGCGGAGGCAAATGGCAAACTTCGACTGACGGTATAGCTGAGGTTGTATGCACCGCCTAACAAGTTGCAGACTGGAATGTTAAGCACTTTGCCCGCGAGGTCTAACAGAGCATGATCAATCGCACACTTGGCAAATAGATGCCCTTTGATCAGCGTGTCGAGTTGACTCATGATAACTTCGAATGCGCAAGGGTCTTTTCCAATGATTGCCGGGCATAGATAACTTTCAAGGGCGGCCAACATGGTTTCGGGAGTATCACCTTGAGCAGGATAGCGTCTTGAGATAATTCCGGACTCTCCCCAACCTACCAAGCCAGTATCGGTGGTTAACTTTAATACTATATGCCGCCCCTTCGGGGTTATGTTGGTAGCGGTTTGGTAGGGGTTTTTATAGGGGATTTCGGTCAAGAAGATTTCGGCTTTGGCAATAAGCATGCTTTAACATCCTGTTAGAGGGCCGGGCTGGAAGGGCAGGTGAAATGTAGTTTATTAACTGTGTTTTTATCAAGCGCGCGAACCGTATCGTCTTAATGATCGATCATGAAAATAATTTCATTATTGGAAGTGTTGCTTTTTTTGAAAGGAGCGGCGTTGCATATTTTTCCCACCGAATTCAATGTGGATTGAGTTGTTACAGTTTTAATTAAAATGACGTATGTCGTTTTTGTGAAGGGTTTATATGTTTCCAGGTGGTCGTGCAGGCGGGGTTGTTATGATGATTTGATCTAAAGTATGACTTTTATTGATGAGGATGTAGCGGAGGCTGGCGGGTGAGTGGATCTATTCAGACACCCGTAGCCTCTGCGGTTTAGAGGGTTTTCAAATCTCTAACAAGGCGCCCAGCTCACGCTCCAGTTCTTCATGATCGCCCACATTCAGCTCAATCAACCGCCGCAAATGGCCGATCGACTCCAGGTCTATGTGCTCACACACAAACCCCAACTGCCCATGATCATCGTGGGCCAGTCTGACCTGCATCTTTATATGCGCCTGCGGATCCAGACGGATATCCACATCAAACGGCTGAGCGCGATTGCCCTGCCAGTCATCAGGGCGCTGCACCAACAAACCTTTGAGCGACAGGTCCACCAATTGCACCGGCCAATTCCAGCGGTCTTGCGCAATGGTCGTTCGGGCATCAAAGGCAATACGCCGAAAACGGCGCCGATCTGACGGTTGCTCGCTCATGGTCAAACCCTCTGGAGATAAGGGGATTGTAGCCCTGCGCCATCATCGGGCCTTTATTTCTGCTTTTTTTACGGTTGCAAGGCTCTAGACCAACGTAGGGGGGTGGCCTTTAAGGCCAACAGCGCTAAACTCGGGCTGGCTGTCTTTCTGTCCACCCTGGCTGGAATATAAAAATGAAAAATAATAATAGCCTGCTACGCCACCTACCCTGGCTGGTGCTGGCAATCGTAGGAGCGTGCGCCTTGGGCGTAGTGGCCTTGCGCCGCGGCGAGGCGATCAACGCCTTGTGGATTGTGGTTGCTGCTGTCGCCATCTACCTGGTTGCGTACCGTTACTACAGTCTGTTCATCGCTAACAATGTGATGCAGCTCGATCCACGGCGGGCCACCCCCGCAGTGCTCAACAATGACGGCCTGGACTATGTGCCGACCAACAAACACATCCTCTTTGGGCACCACTTTGCGGCGATTGCCGGCGCAGGTCCGCTGGTCGGCCCAGTATTGGCGGCGCAAATGGGCTACCTGCCCGGCACGCTTTGGCTGATTGCCGGTGTGGTGCTGGCCGGTGCGGTGCAGGACTTCATGGTGCTGTTCCTGTCCACTCGTCGCAACGGCCGTTCCCTGGGGGACATGGTTCGTGAAGAGATGGGCCGCATTCCGGGGACCATCGCGCTGTTCGGCTGCTTCCTGATCATGATCATCATCCTCGCGGTGCTGGCGCTGATCGTGGTCAAGGCCCTGGCCGAGAGCCCGTGGGGCATCTTCACGGTGATGGCGACCATCCCGATCGCGATGTTCATGGGCGTGTACATGCGCTACATCCGTCCGGGCCGCATTGGCGAAATTTCGGTCATCGGCGTGCTGTTGCTGCTGGGTTCGATCTGGCTGGGCGGGCAGATTGCCGCTGACCCGGTGTGGGCCAAGGCTTTCTCGTTCACCGGTATCCAGATCACCTGGATGCTGATCGGCTACGGTTTCGTGGCGGCGGTATTGCCGGTGTGGCTGATTTTGGCACCGCGTGACTACCTCTCCACCTTCCTCAAAATCGGCACCATCATCGCCCTGGCGATCGGCATTCTGGTCACCATGCCAGAGCTGAAAATGCCGGCCCTCACCCAATTCATCGACGGCACTGGCCCGGTGTGGAAGGGCGGCCTGTTCCCGTTCCTGTTCATTACCATTGCCTGTGGCGCGGTCTCGGGTTTCCACGCACTGATTTCCTCGGGCACCACGCCCAAGCTGCTGGATAACGAAGTCAACTCGCGCTACATCGGTTACGGCGCGATGCTGATGGAGTCGTTCGTGGCCATCATGGCCATGGTCGCCGCCTCGGTGATCGAGCCCGGCGTGTATTTCGCCATGAACAGCCCGGCTGCGGTGGTCGGTGGTGATGTGGTGACTGTGGCGCAAACCGTCAGCAGCTGGGGCTTTGCAATTACCCCGGAAGCCTTGACGGCCGTGGCCCATGACATCGGCGAAACCACCATCCTGGCGCGTGCCGGCGGTGCGCCGACCCTGGCGGTGGGTATCGCGCAGATCCTGCACAGTGTGCTGCCGGGTGAAAACACCATGGCGTTCTGGTACCACTTTGCGATCCTGTTCGAAGCATTGTTCATCCTGACCGCAGTCGACGCCGGCACCCGTGCGGGGCGCTTCATGCTCCAGGATTTGCTCGGCTCCTTCGTACCGTCGCTCAAGCGTACCGAGTCCTGGACCGCTAACTTGATTGCTACGGCAGGTTGCGTGGCGATGTGGGGTTACCTGCTGTACCAAGGCGTGATCGACCCGCTGGGCGGCATCAATACCTTGTGGCCGCTGTTCGGTATCTCCAACCAGATGCTCGCCGGTATCGCGCTGATGCTCGCCACCGTTGTGCTGATCAAAATGAAGCGCCAGCGCTACATTTGGGTGACCATGCTGCCGGCAGTCTGGCTGCTGATCTGCACCACCACCGCAGGCTTCATCAAGCTGTTCGACGCTAACCCGGCGATTGGCTTCCTGTCGCTGGCCAAGAAGTACAGCGATGCCCTGGCCAACGGCCAGATCCTCGCACCGGCCAAGAACATCGACCAGATGCAGCACGTGATCTGGAACGCTTACACCAACGCAACGCTGACGGCGCTGTTCCTGTTCGTGGTCTTCAGCATCCTGTTCTATGCGCTCAAGGTCGGCGTTGCCGCCTGGGGCAACAAAGAGCGCACGGACAAAGAAGCCCCGTTCCAGGCTGTACCGGACGCGTAAACGAGGATTGCAACCATGTTCAATGACATCAGTCGCCTCGGTAAATACCTCGGTCAGGCCGCGCGCCTGATGGTCGGCATGCCCGACTACGACACCTACGTCGAGCATATGCAAACCAAGCACCCGGACAAACCGGTGATGGACTACAAGGCGTTCTTCCGCGAACGCCAGGAAGCCCGTTACGGTGGCAAGGGTGGGCCTAAGTGCTGCTGACCCGGTATTCGGGTTAGCGCTTCCCCCTGTGGGAGCAAGGCTTTATGTGGGAGCTGGCTTGCCTGCGATAGCATCACCTCGGTCTGCCTGATAGACCGAGTTGCTTGCATCGCAGGCAAGCCAGCTCCCACATGGGTCTGCTCCCACATTTGTTTCTGTGTTTCTTCAAGGAGAATTTTTTGTCCTCTCCCATCCCCGTCACCATCCTCAGCGGCTTCCTCGGCGCCGGCAAAACCACCTTGCTGCGCCACCTGCTCAAAGCCGAGCATGGCCTCAAAATCGCCGTGATCGAAAACGAATTCAGTGATGCCGGTATCGACACCCAACTGTTGGGTGCCGAACCGGTGCAAGTCATGACCCTGTCCAACGGTTGCGTGTGCTGCACCATCCACACCGACCTGACCAAAGCCCTGTACCTGCTGCTCGAGCGCCTGGACAGCGGCGAGATCGCCTTCGACCGGCTGGTGATCGAGTGCACCGGCCTGGCCGACCCTGCGCCTGTGGCCCAGACCTTTTTCATCGACGAGGAGCTGCGCGAGCGCTACATCCTCGACGGCATCATCACCTTGGTGGACGCGGCCCATGCTGAGCACCACCTGACCCAGACCATCGCCCAGGCTCAGATCGGTTTTGCCGACCGCCTGCTGGTGAGCAAGCGCGACCTGGTGGATGAGGCATCCTTCGACGCCCTCAGCCAGCGCCTGACCCGCATCAACCGCCGTGCGCCGATTCGCGTGGTCGACCACGGCAAAATCGACCTGGCCGAACTGCTCGACGTGCGCGGCTTTAATCTCAACGCGGGCATGACCCTGCGCCCGGTCAGTGCCGCGCCGTCCATCGACCGTATTTCCAGCCTGGTGCTGCGCACCGACCAGCCGCTGGATATCGACCGGCTCAGCGAGTTTATGAACGAACTGCTGGAAGACCACGGCAAACAACTGCTGCGCTACAAAGGCGTGCTGAATATTGCCGGGGAAGACCGGCGCATGGTGTTCCAGGGCGTGCTCAAGCTTTACGGTTTCGATTGGGACACCGAATGGGCCGAGGGCGAGGCGCGCGAAAGTGTGATTGTGTTTATTGCTGATGAGTTGCCGGAAGCCAAGATTCGCGAGGGCTTTGCCCGGGTCTACCAACCCTGACTCGAAATGCATTCAAAATGTGGGAGCTGGCTTGCCTGCGATGGCGGTGGGTCAGCTAATGATGTGCCAACTGACAGGCCGCTATCGCAGGCAAGCCAGCTCCCACATTGAACCGTATTTCAATTTGAGAACGGCCATAAAAAAGCCCGGCTCAAGAGCCGGGCTTTTTATTCAAGCAACTGCAATCAAGCGCCGTACACCGGCAGTTTTTTGCAGATGGCCTTGACCTTCTCACGGACCGCGTCAATCACGGCTTCGTTGTTCAGGTCAGCCAGGATGTCGCAGATCCAGCCGGCCAGTTCCTTGCACTCTGCTTCTTTAAAGCCACGAGTGGTCACAGCCGGGGTGCCGAAGCGCAGGCCGGAGGTGACGAACGGCGAACGTGGGTCGTTCGGCACGGAGTTTTTGTTCACGGTGATGAAGGCTTTGCCCAGTGCGGCGTCAGCGTCTTTACCGGAGATGTCCTGCTTGATCAGCGACAGCAGGAACAGGTGGTTTTCAGTACCGCCGGACACCACGTCAAAGCCGCGCTCGATAAACACGCTGGCCATGGTCTGGGCGTTCTTCACCACTTGTTGCTGGTAAGTCTTGAACTCAGGCTGCAGGGCTTCTTTGAAGCAGATCGCTTTAGCGGCGATCACGTGCTCCAGCGGGCCACCTTGGGCGCCTGGGAATACGGCAGAGTTCAGCTTCTTCTCGATCTCGGCGTTGGCGCGAGCCAGGATCAGGCCGCCACGTGGACCGCGCAGGGTCTTGTGCGTGGTGGTGGTCACGACGTCAGCGAAAGGCACCGGGTTCGGGTAGACGCCAGCGGCGACCAGACCGGCTACGTGAGCCATATCAACGAAGAGATATGCGCCGACTTTGTCAGCGATAGCGCGGAAACGTGGGAAATCCAGGATCTGCGAGTAGGCAGAGAAACCGGCCACGATCATTTTTGGCTTGTGCTCAACGGCCAGGCGCTCGACTTCGTCGTAGTCGATCAGGCCGTTGGCATCGATACCGTATTGAACGGCGTTGTACAGCTTGCCGGAGGAGGAAACGCTGGCGCCGTGGGTCAGGTGACCACCGTGGGCCAGGCTCATGCCCAGGATGGTGTCGCCGCCTTGCAGCAGGGCCAGGTACACGGCGCTGTTGGCTTGGGAACCGGCGTGTGGCTGAACGTTGGCGTAATCGGCGCCGAACAGTTCCTTGGCACGGTCGATTGCCAGTTGCTCAACCACGTCGACGTACTCGCAACCACCGTAGTAGCGCTTGCCTGGGTAGCCTTCGGCGTATTTGTTGGTCAGAACCGAACCTTGAGCCTCCATCACCGCAGGGCTGGTGTAGTTTTCCGAAGCGATCAGCTCAATGTGCTCTTCCTGGCGCACGGCTTCTTGCTCCATGGCGGCGAAGAGATCGGCGTCGTACTTGGCAATAGTCAAATCACGGCTGAACATGGCGGTCCTCAAGGATCGGGGGCAGAAAAGGAAGGCATTCTAACCCAATGGGTTTTAGATGGCATATGAAAGGACATCATGTCGCGGACAAGTGGGGCTCATCCAGGGATGGGCGGTGCCTGTACTGGCCCTATCGCAGGCAAGCCAGCTCCCACACCTGAAGGTATTCACAATTCAAAATGTGGGAGCTGGCTTGCCTGCGATGCGGCCATCAGCCCCACCACTGGGCTTCAGTCGAACATGAACAGCGCGTCGTTACTGAACTGCGCCTCAAACCGATTTGCCGGCATTGGCCGCCCAAACAGATAACCCTGCACCTCATCACAGCCATGTTCACGCAGGAAATCCAGCTGCTCATGGGTTTCCACGCCCTCGGCGATCACCGCCAGGTTGAGGCTGTGGGCCATGGCGATAATCGCACGGGCAATTTGCGCGTCCTGCTCGCCGGACGGCAGGCCGTCGACGAAAGTTCGGTCGATCTTCAACACATCGATGGGGAATTGCTTGAGGTAGTTGAGCGACGAATAACCGGTGCCGAAGTCGTCCACCGCAATGCTCAGGCCCAGGTTTTTCAGGCTGGCGAGGATCTGCATGGCCTCGTTGACTTCGCGCATCAGGATACTTTCGGTCAGCTCCAGCTCCAGGCACGCCGGCGGCAGGCCGGTGTCCTTGAGAATAGTGGCGATGCGTTCGCCCAACTGCCCATCGGAGAATTGACGCGCCGAGATGTTCACCGAGACTTTCGGCACGCGCACCTTGTTCTGGTGCCAGGTCTTGAGCTGGCGGCAGGCTTCCGCGATCACCCAGTCGCCCACGTCCACCACCAGCCCCAATTCCTCCAGTACCGGGATGAAATCCCCCGGCGGCACCAGCCCTCGGCGTGGGTGACGCCAGCGCAGCAGGGCTTCGGCGCCGGTCAGGCGTTTGCCGTCGCCGCTGAACTGCGGTTGGTAATACAGCACGAATTCGTTCTGGTCCAAGGCGTGGCGCAGGTCGCTTTCCAGCTCCAGGCGCTCCAGGGCGCTGGCATTCATGTCCGCCTGGTAGAACTGGAAGTTGTTCTTGCCGCGCTCTTTGGCGTGGTACATCGCCGTGTCGGCGTTTTTCATCAGTTGGCTCAGTTCGTTGCCGTCCTGCGGGCTTAAGGCGATGCCGATACTGGCGGTCACAAAGAACTCGCGGCCCTCGAGTACAAATGGCTTCACCAGGCTCGCCAGGATCTGCTCGGCCACGGTAATTGCGCGGTTCAACGCCATTTCACGGCTGACCCGCGGTTGCAGCAGCAAGGTGAACTCGTCGCCGCCCATACGTGCCACGGTGTCGTCTTCGGCCACGCAGCCCAGCAGGCGGGTGGCCATTTCCTTGAGCATGCGGTCGCCGGCGGCGTGGCCCAGGGAGTCGTTGATCGGTTTGAAACGGTCGAGGTCGAGGAACATCAGTACCACCCACGACTTTTGCCGTTCGGCCGACTGCAGCGCGGTGTGCAGGCGGTCCTGGAACAGTGTGCGGTTGGGCAGGTGGGTCAGGGCGTCGTAATACGCCAGGCGGTGGATGCGCTGCTCGCTGGCCTTGCGCTCGCTGATATCACTGAAGAAACACACGTAGCTGGCCAGGTCGCCTTCATCGTCGAACACGGCAGTAATGCCGACCCAGGCCGGGTAATGCTCGCCATTGCGCCGCTTGAGCCACACTTCACCTTCCCAGGTGCTGTGCTGATGCAGCTGCTTGAGCACGTAACGCAGGTGCGCCTCCTGCTGTTCATCCACCGTGAGCATGTTCGGCAATTGATCCAGCACATCTGCCACTGCATAGCCGCTGACCCGGCTGAACGCCTCGTTGGCCTGCACGATATAACCGGCCGGGTCGGTGATCAGGATCGCCGAGGTTGAGTGCTCGAATACCGTGGCCGCCATGCGCAGGTCTTTTTCGGCGCGGCGTTGCTGGCTGATATCGCGGCCCACACCCAGGATGCCTTCAAACGCGCCGTGTTCGTCCCAAACCAGCACCAGGCGCAACTCGATCGGCACCTTGCGGCCGTCGGCGCGCAGGCAGTCGAACAGGAACAGTTGGGTGTGGATATCATCACGCAGTCTGTTCAGCGCCTCGGGGTCGCCGAGCGCACGGCTGACCTGCTCCACCAAACTGTAGATGCCGGTCAGTTGCTGCGGGTTGGCGATGATCGACTGCCAGCCGTTCTTGAACACCCAGTCCACGTCATAACCCAGCACGGCGTTGACTGATGGGCTGATGTAATTGAGCGCAAGCTGGCTGTCGGTGGAGCAGATCACGTCGCTGATGCTTTCGGCCAGCATGCGGTAGCGCTGCTCGCTGTCACGCAGGGATTCACTGGCTTCGATCTGGTCGGTGATGTCCTTGGCCACGCCGATGATCCGCGTGACCACAGCGGTTTTATCCCGCGCCAGCGCTTGCTCACGGATATCAAAGCGCCGCCACTGGTTATTGCGATGGCGAAAGCGCAGCTGGCATTGCAGTTGGGTGGTGTAGCCGACCTCGCGCTGTTGCAGGCGCAAGTCGTGGTAATACTCGGCATCCTCGGGGTGCAGCAGGATTTCCCAGAAGTACTCGCCCATTTGCTGCAGTTCGGCCTTGTTGTAGCCGAGGGTATGGCCCAAATGGTGGTTGCTGAAAATCATGCGCTGGCTGATCACGTCCTGCACATACAGGTGATCAGGCACGGTGCGCACCACGTCCGACCAGAAACTCTCACGCTCCACCAGCGACAGTTCGATCAGCTTGCGGCTGGTGATATCGCTGATACTGAGAATCACGGCCTTGAAGTCGTCCTGCTGCTCCGGCAGGCGCATCACCAGCCACAGATATTGGTCATTGCCGGCCACGTCATTGAGCTGGATTTCCAGCTCCAGCTGTTTTTGCTGGGTCAGAACGGCTTCGAGCACTTGATAGCCGATGGCGGTGGCATTGCTTGGGCAATCATCGATCAGGCGTTCCCAGGCTTGCTCGCATGAGCCGACATTCAGCAGGCGCACGGCCACCTGGTTGACCTCGGTAATGCGCAGTTCCTTGAGCAGTTGCTGGCGCCCGGCGGTGTTGTTGAGCAACCAGACCTGCAATTGCTCACGGGTCTGCACGTGGGTCTTGTCAAAAAACGCCTTGAGCCCCGACAGATCCAACACGCACAGGGCCACGCCGGTGCCTTCGAAAATATCCTGATAACGCCGGCGGCCTTCATGCACCTGGCGCTGGCGGCGGCGCATGTTCAGCAGCACGATCAGCGGGATCAGCGAGAACGCCAGGCCCAGCAGGCATTTGCCGATAAACGCCGGCAGCAGTTGCTCCAGCACCGCGCTGCGGTCAAACAGGCCGCGCAATTGCCAATCGCTTTTACTCAGGGGCGTAACCAGCACGCTTTTGTTCAATTCATCCGGCGTCAGCGCCGCGGCCCATTGCGCAGGCATGCCACTGTCGCGGCTGACCACGCGGTGGTTCAGGCGGTTCTCGATGGCCCACATCGGGCGCTGGCCCTGGCCGTCCTGGCGGGTGAGGTTGCTCAGGTAGCTGGGCGCCAGGCGCAAGGCCCAGTACATTTTCGAGCCGCCGCTGGGCTGCTGAAGCAACAGATAGATCAGGGTGCCGTCGGGGCTGTTGCTCAAGTAATAAGGTTGCGAGTGGCTGCGCTGCACCAGCTCTTCAAGCCAGGCGCGGTCCTGGCTGCCTTTGGCGCTGTCGCTGATCAGCGCGCCGCTGGGGGCGAGCAGGGCGAAACTGCGCAGCTCCGGCAACGAGCGTTGCAAGGTGCGCATCAGCGCCTGTTGTTGCTCGTCGTTGCGCGGCGGCTCGACCATCGGCAGCAGGTTCAAGGCGATTTTCGCGCTCAGGGCCATGTTCAGGCTGATCTGTTCAGCCAGGTCGGCGCTGTAATCGATGGTGTATTGCTGTTGGTTTTTCTGGTTTTGCTGCAGTTGGTCCAACAGCTGCCAGAACAATAACGCCAGCAGCACCAGCACCAGCATCGCCAGTGCGCCTTTTAAAGTGCCGTGCAGGGGCGCGCCCGGCGCTATATGAGCGGCGCGCAAGGGCGTGGGCGGCGTGACTTTGGACAAGCTGTGATCCTGCGGTTTGGCTGGACTGGCGCGCGACGTGCACTATAAGCCGGACGCCCGGAGGGCGGCTAGCATGCCTTGCCTTGTGGCAAAGTGCCAGCCCCGCTTGGCTGGACTGCCCAAGCGCATTCAGGTAGCTTTGCCGGTTACGCGGGGGCGTTCCAGCCCCAGACATTCAGGCTTTTTCCGCTCGCAGGCATTGATGATAGTCAACGGCCCGCGCGGCGCATGGCCTGCACGGGCTTCGCCCGCTTAATTCATCAGTCACTGACGCTAGGTTCACCATGGCTCAATACGTCTTCACCATGCATCGGCTGGGAAAAGTTGTTCCGCCGAAGCGGGAAATCCTGAAAAATATTTCGCTGTCCTTCTTCCCCGGCGCCAAGATCGGCGTGCTCGGCCTCAACGGTTCGGGTAAGTCCACGCTGCTGAAAATCATGGCCGGCGTCGACACCGAGTTCGAAGGCGAAGCGCGCCCGATGCCCGAACTGAACATCGGCTACCTGCCGCAAGAGCCGATCCTGGACCCGACCAAGACCGTGCGTGAAGTGGTCGAAGAAGCGGTGGCCGTGATCAAGAACGCCCAGGCCCGCCTGGACGAGGTCTACGCCGCCTACGCCGAAGAAGATGCCGACTTCGACAAGCTGGCCGCTGAACAGGCCAAGCTCGAAGCCATCCTGCAGGCTGGCGACGGCCACAACCTGGAGCGCCAGCTGGAAGTCGCCGCCGACGCGCTGCGTTTGCCAGCGTGGGATGCCAAGGTCGAATTCCTCTCCGGCGGTGAAAAACGCCGTGTGGCCCTGTGCCGCCTGCTGCTGTCGGCTCCCGACATGCTGCTGCTCGACGAACCGACCAACCACTTGGACGCCGATTCCGTCGCCTGGCTGGAGCACTTCCTGCACGATTTCCCGGGCACCGTGGTAGCGATCACGCACGACCGCTACTTCCTGGACAACGTCGCCGGCTGGATCCTCGAGCTCGACCGTGGCGCCGGTATCCCTTACGAGGGCAACTACTCCGGTTGGCTGGAAGCCAAGTCCGACCGTCTGGCCGCCGAATCCAAGCAGCAATCGGCCCACGAAAAAGCCATGAAGGAAGAACTGGAGTGGGTGCGCAAAGGCGCCAAGGCCCGCCAGTCCAAATCCAAGGCACGTCTGCAACGCTTTGAAGAAATGCAGTCGCAGGAATTCCAGAAGCGCAGCGAAACCAACGAGATCTACATCCCGGCCGGCCCGCGCCTGGGTGACAAGGTCATCGAATTCAAGAACGTCTGCAAAGGCTATGGCGACCGCGTGTTGATCGACAACCTGTCGTTCTCCATGCCAAAAGGCGCGATCGTCGGCGTTATCGGTGGTAACGGTGCGGGTAAATCCACACTGTTCCGCATGCTGATGGGCAAGGAAACCCCGGATTCGGGCAGCATCGAAATCGGTGAAACCGTGCAACTGGCCTGCGTGGATCAAAGCCGCGAAGACCTGGACGGCAGCAAAACGGTATTCCAGCAAGTCTCCGAGGGGTCCGACCAGATCCGCATCGGCAACTATGAGATTCCGTCGCGCACTTACGTCGGCCGTTTCAACTTCAAGGGCGGCGATCAACAGAAGTTCGTCAAGGACCTGTCCGGTGGTGAGCGCGGTCGCTTGCACCTGGCACTGACCCTGAAAGAAGGCGGCAACGTGTTGCTGCTCGACGAACCGTCCAACGACCTCGACGTTGAAACCCTGCGTTCCCTGGAAGAAGCCCTGCTGGACTTCCCGGGCGCCGCCATTGTGATCTCTCACGATCGGTGGTTCCTTGACCGCGTCGCGACGCACATCCTGGCGTACGAAGATGACTCCCAAGCGGTGTTCTTCGAAGGTAACTACACCGAGTACGAAGCGGACCGTAAGAAGCGTTTGGGTGATGCTGCTGCCCAGCCGCACCGTGTACGGCACAAAAAACTGGCCTGAGTTGGGTTGGTTTGAAAAAGCGGAGCCTTCGGGCTCCGCTTTTTTTTGCGTGTGTTTCAGGAGGACCGAGGTGGATTTATCGCAGGCAAGCCAGCTCCCACCTTCGACCGCATTTCACATTGGCAACCCGATCAAATGTGGGAGCTGGCTTGCCTGCGATAGCGGTTTCACGGATGGTGCATTTACTGATTTGAAATCCCCTTAATGGTGCAAAAAATCATAGTAATTTATATATAAAGCACCATTTAAATTCACAAAGGCGACATTTTGCGCTTTTCAGGTGCAACATGAATTGCTAAGGTCCGGCTCAATCTCATTTAAAAACAATCAATTTGCCGAGACTTCTCCATGATCGAATCTGTCGAATCCTTCCTTTCGCGCCTCAAGAAACGCGACCCCGACCAGCCGGAATTTCACCAGGCCGTAGAGGAAGTCCTGCGCAGCCTGTGGCCGTTTCTTGAAGCCAACCCCCACTACCTGACGTCGGGCATTCTGGAGCGCATCTGCGAGCCGGAACGCGCGATCACCTTCCGGGTGTCGTGGGTGGATGATCACGGCAAGGTGCAGGTCAATCGCGGGTTTCGCATCCAGATGAACAGCGCCATCGGCCCCTACAAAGGCGGCCTGCGTTTTCACCCGTCGGTGAACCTGGGCGTGCTGAAATTCCTCGCCTTCGAACAGACCTTCAAAAACTCTCTGACCTCGCTGCCCATGGGCGGCGGCAAAGGCGGCTCGGACTTCGACCCCAAGGGCAAGAGCGACGCCGAAGTGATGCGCTTCTGCCAGGCGTTCATGAGCGAGCTGTACCGCCACATCGGCGCAGATGTGGATGTGCCGGCTGGCGATATCGGCGTGGGTGCGCGTGAAATCGGCTTCCTGTTTGGCCAGTACAAACGCCTGAGCAACCAGTTCACCTCAGTGCTGACCGGCAAAGGCATGGCCTACGGTGGCAGCCTGATCCGCCCTGAAGCCACCGGCTTTGGTTGCGTGTACTTCGCTGAAGAAATGCTCAAGCGCAACGGCCAGCGGGTTGAGGGCAAGCGCGTGGCCGTCTCCGGTTCCGGCAACGTCGCGCAATACGCAGCGCGCAAAGTCATGGACCTGGGCGGCAAGGTGGTTTCCCTCTCCGACTCCGAAGGCACCTTGTACGCCGAAAGCGGTTTGACCGAGGAGCAATGGTCGGCGCTGCTGGAGCTGAAAAACGTGCAGCGCGGCCGCATCAGCGAACTGGCCGTGCGTTTCGGCCTGGAGTTCCGCCAAGGCAAAACCCCTTGGGAGTTGGCCTGCGACATCGCGCTGCCCTGCGCGACCCAGAACGAACTCGACGCCGACGCCGCCCGCACGCTGCTGCGCAACGGCTGTCTCTGCGTGGCCGAAGGCGCCAACATGCCGACCACTTTGGAGGCTGTGGATATCTTTATCGAGGCGGGCATTCTGTTCGCACCGGGCAAAGCCTCCAACGCCGGTGGCGTGGCCGTGAGTGGCCTGGAAATGTCGCAGAACGCCATGCGCCTGCTGTGGACCGCGGGCGAAGTCGACAGCAAATTGCACAACATCATGCAGTCGATCCACCATGCCTGCGTGCATTACGGCGAAGAAAACGGCCGGGTCAACTACGTGAAGGGCGCGAACATCGCGGGCTTTGTGAAAGTCGCTGATGCGATGCTGGCCCAAGGCATCGTCTAGGCCTCGGGTTCGACCCGCAGCACTTCGATCAACTGATCGCCGACGGGGCGCTTCCACAGTACTTCGTCGCCGACCTGGGCGCCCAGCAATGCGCGGCCCAGCGGTGAGCCCCAGTTGATCAGGCGGGCGTGGGCGTCGGCCTGGTCTTCGCCGACCAGTTGAATGCGCTGCTGCTCGTCCTGCTCGTTGGCGAAGGTGACCCAACTGCCGATTTGCACCTTGTCGGTAGACGTCGCTGGTGGCATCACCTGGGCGCTTTGCACACGCTGGTTGAAGTAGCGCAAATCGCGCTCAAGGTCCGCCAGCCGCTGCTTATTGTCCCGGGCGGATTCGAGGCTGTATTCCTGCTGCAACTGCGCAACCTTGGCCTGCAACTGCGCTAACCCTTGCGCGGTGAGACGATTGGGCTGTTCACTCACCAGGCGCTCCACCGGCTGGTCGGCCTGGGCGGCGGCGTTGTCCTCATTTACAAAAGCTCGGCTCATGGAGTTCTCCCTCTATGGAGTTTGGGCCATGATCGCCGCGTGATCGTTCCCACGCTCTGCGTGGGCATGCAGCCCTGGACGCTCTGCGTCCGCTTTTCAGAAAAACCACCTACTACTGGCGATAGACGCGGGCAGCGTCGCGATCCTTCTCCTGTTGCCAGGCGCGTTCACGGTCATCCCAGTGGTTGTCCTTGTAGTCGCGCAACTCCTCGTTCTCACGCATGGCCTTGCACTGGCGAAAGCCATCTTCCCAGCCTTCGGCGTATTGACGGTCTTTGAGATAGCGCGGCACATTCTTGCGAAACTCCCCACTGATGACCCCAGCGGCCTGGCGACCACTGCTGCAACCGTCGTCAAAGCCATCGGCAAAGGCCGGAGGATAACCCTTGGCGATCAAATCCTGATGGGTGGACTGGCAACCCGACAACCACACTAGCGCACACAGCATTACCGCAGACCGCCACATGGCGTACTCCCTGGCCGCTTTACGGCTGATAGGGGAAGTCTAGTCAGGGATTTGTCGGGGAGGCGTGAAAGGGCGGTGAGAAAAGTGTTGAGTTAAAGGGCCAGGCCACGCTCTGCGCGGGAACGATCTAAAGACAGGCGCTGTCCTGTGGCGAGGGAGCTTGCTCCCGCTGGGGCGCGGAGCGGCCCCAAAAGATCGGGTCTGCTGCGCAGCCCAACGCAGGGCAAGCCTGCTCGCCACAAAGGGGGTTATGTCGTCTGGTCGGTCGTCAATGCGGCATGTTCAGCCAGCTCTTGCTGAATAAACGCCGCAATCATTGCGCGATACACCTGCTCAGTGACCTCAGGGTTGGCGCCCACCGCCTCGGATAAACCCCGCACTTTGGCGATCACCTGTTCAACCCGTTGTGGCGCCTTGACGCCATCGGCGTCTTTCTTAAAGCGCGCAGCCTGGGAAACGTAGTGGCCGCGCTCGGCCAGCAGGGTGACGATTTGTTGGTCGAGGCGGTCGATGTTTTCGCGGACTTGTTCAAGGGAGGTGCAGTTAACAGCCATGTTGATGGAACTCCTGATTGCGATGTGTCGGGATATGCACGGACCAAATGTGGGAGCGGGCTTGCTCGCGAAAGCGGTGGGTCAGTCAATGCATCATTACCTGGACGACCGCCATCGCGGGCAAGCCCGGCTCCCACCTTTGAACTGTGAACGGCGCAGAGCTCAAGTCAGGCGCAAAAAAGTGTGGGAGCTGGCTTGCCTGTGATGGCGGTATGTCAGCCAAAAATCAACAACTGACACTCCGCCATTGATCGTTCCCACGCTCTGCGTGGGAGCGATCCGGGGTGGTTAGTAGTGATACCACTTCACTTCAAGCATCACTTCATTCACGGGCGTCGACAAATGGCTGTACTCACGCTGGGCACTCAACCGCAGGCCCAGGTTGCGCGACAACTCCCACTGCTGGTTCAGGCTGATACTGCGCCGCACTTCGCCATTGGTGAAGAAATCACCCTTGGCCTCAAGGCTCAGATTCCCCAGCGGGTTTTTCCACAGCACGCCGGTGTTGAACCCGGCAGCCGGTGAGATGGCTTCGCTGAAGTCGTTGTTATGTTCCACACGCACGGTGCCGAGGGCAAAACCCAGCATGTCGTCGGTGAGTTGCCAGGTACCGCCGGCGCCGCCGTTGACGTGGGCGACGAGGGTTTCGTCGTCGTGCTTGCCCGGCACGCGCTCCAGGCCGCCGGTCACTTGCCATGACCACGGCTGCAACAGCGCATTACGCGGGGTCAGGGAGCGGATGGTGGCCAGGTCCAGCTGTTGCAGTTGCCAGTGGTTGCCTTCGTATTGGCGCAGTTTCATCTGCAAAATTTCAATCTGCGCGCCCAGCGGGAAGCCTTCGGCGTTGTCGTTGAGGTCGTGGTAGGCCATGCGCAGGCCGTATTCGCCGAAGGTTTTGCTGCCGCGGGTGCCGATGCCGGCTTGCCAGGTGCGCGACTCGTGGCCGTCTTCGGGCAGGCCAGGGCGTTCGATTTTAAGGTCGGGCGCCGGGTTCTGGTTGATTGCGCGCAACAGTTCGAAGCTGCGTTGCGAGCGTTCGGTGTCGCGCTCCAGGCCATTGGCGCGGTAGCGGCCGAGGCGATAGGCGGCGTCGATAATCAACGCCTGACGCTCGCGGGGCAGGGCCTTGAAGGCCGGTTCCTGCAACTGCTTCTGGTCGTCGCTGATTTTCAGCACCCATTGCTGCTCGTCGCCATCCAACGGTTTGGCGCGTTCGAGCAGTTCACGTTCGCGGGACGGGCGATAGTCGATTTTCTCCACCAAACCCGCTTCTTTTACCGCTTTAACGGTGTCGGTGGGGATCGCCGTGAGCGGGAATTGCTCGGTCAGGCGCAGGCTCGGGCGCGCCACTTGCAGCAGCTCCAGCAGGCGATAGGAGCAGTTTTCATCAAAGAAGAAGTAGTCGAACTGGATCTGCTTGAGCTCCCACACGTGCTCGACCATGCGCTTGGTCTCGACTTCGGTGAGGTTCAGGCGGTATTCCCACAGGTCGCGGTTTTCGAGGCTGCGGTACTCCGAGAGCTTTTCCTGGTACGGCACCAGCGCGAACAGGCCGGGGTAGCCGCCCATCAGGCCTTTCCAGGCATAGAGAATGCTGTTGTCGGAGCCTTCGATATAGGCGCCGAAGTTGATCGCGTAGCTCAGCAGCGCGGTGTTGTTGCTCTGCACGTCAGCCTGGTCGATACGCAGCAGGGTGTGGCCGAACATCGACGACGGGCTGTTGAGGTAGGCCGCCGGGAAGATCATCACCGCGCTGTGGGGCGCGACGTCCTTGAACCATTGGGTGAATTCTTTGCACTCCAGCGCGGGCAAGTCGGTGAGGTTCAACTGACTCTTGAGCCAGCGGGTACGTGCGGGGTAAACGCATTGGGCGTGCTTTTCGCCGAGGCTGGCCGGGGCGTACAGCGCCTCCACGGTGGCCTGCAGTTCCTGGTCCGGGTGGTGGGCGCCATCGGGGGCGAGGAAGAACTTTTTGTCGCTGACATAGCTGCGCCAGCCCTTGAGCTTGCCGGCTTCGTAATGGCCCAAAGACAGCCAGAACGGATCGTTGGCCAGTTGCTGCAAACGTTGATCATCAATATGCGGCGCCGCGTACAGCGGGGCGCAGGCGAAGAGTGCCAGCCAGGCAAAGCGTTTGAGCATAAGGGCAACTTAAGTCGGAAGTAGTGAGACCCAAAGGGGAGGCGGGCCCAAAAATAGAACCAAAAATAAAGCCAGAAATAAAACCCGCGCCTCGAAAGGCGCGGGCCAGTCGAGCTTAAGCCTGGGTGGCGTATTTGGCCAGGCGGGTATCGCTTTTCAGTACAGCCAGGGTGTTGTTGTGCACGTCGTCGGCGGTCACGTCAGCTTTGCTGAAGATCTGCTGGAAGTGCTCGTGGGTCACGGCCGCGAAGTGCTCGCGATCTTCCGGTGCAACGCCCAGTACCACCGCGTAAGTGGTAAGCGCTTCGCCGTTGCCTTTGGCCATGTCTTCGGACAGCTCGTTCATCATGCCATTCATGGCAATCCAGGACTTGCCGCCGTAGGTCAGGGCGCTGTTGGTGCTGCAACCGTTGGTGCCCGAGGTCATGCCGAAGGTGGCGTTACCCGAGGTGCCGTTGGTGGTGGAAGCGAGGAAGTGAGCGGGAGTGCCGCGCTGGCCTTCGAACAGCATGTTGCCCCAACCGCAGTTCGGGCCACCTGGCGATTCAGCCATTGCATTGAGGGAGACAACGGTGAAGAGAGTACCAAGAAGGATCCGTTTCATAGCTTTGTTCTCTTTGTGTGCAAACCAATGGACAAGGGTTCAGGCGCGTCGCAGCGCCCTAGGGGCCAGTTATTAGTCCAACCCGCGCAGTTTGGAGTTTAGGCACGTTCCTAGGGTTCCGTTATTTTTTATAAAACAATCCGTGTGGTTGTCGAGCGTGGCAGCGATTTTTTTGTAAGACGCATCCCCTGTCTATGCTTTCCCACAGGCTCGCCTTGCCAGAGCGCGTCAGCGAGAGCCAGAATGCCGTCATCTGCCCCGCCTGATGTAAGGAAGCCCGATGCCTGATCCTGTTGCTGCCAGCTTGCGTCTAGCGCCCGAAGCGCTGACTCGCCCTTTCTCCGCTGAACAGTTCAGCTTCTCGACCACCAATGATTTGGAGCCCTTTCGCGGTGTGCTTGGCCAGGAACGCGCAGTAGAAGCGTTGCAGTTCGGTGTGGCGATGCCACGCCCCGGTTACAACGTGTTTGTCATGGGCGAGCCCGGTACAGGCCGCTTTTCGTTCGTCAAACGCTACCTGAAAGCCGAAGGCAAACGCCTGCAGACCCCGGCGGACTGGGTCTACGTCAACAATTTTGACGAGCCGCGCGAACCGCGTGCCCTGGAATTGCCGGGCGGCGCTGCGGCGGCGTTCATCGCCGATATCAACGGCTTGGTCGACAACCTTGTCGCCACGTTCCCGGCCGTGTTCGAACACCCGACCTATCAACAGCGCAAAAGCGCCATCGACCGCGCCTTCAACCAGCGTTACGACAAGGCGTTGGACGTGATCGAGCGCCTGGCGCTGGAAAAAGACGTGGCGCTGTACCGCGACAGCTCCAACATCGCCTTCACGCCGATGCTCGACGGCAAGGCGCTGGACGAAGCCGAGTTCTCGCAACTGCCGGAAGTCGATCGCGAGCGCTTCCACACGGATATTTCCGAGCTGGAAGAGCGCCTCAACGAAGAACTGGCCAGCCTGCCGCAGTGGAAGCGTGAGTCCAACAACCAACTGCGCCAATTCAACGAAGAAACCATCACCCTGGCCCTGCAACCTTTGCTGGCGCCTCTGTCGGAAAAATACGCAGAGAACGCAGGCGTTTGCGGTTACCTGCAAGCCATGCAGGTCTACCTGCTGAAAACCGTGGTTGAGCAATTGGTCGACGACGCCAAGACCGACGCCCAGGCGCGCAAGCTGCTCGAAGAGCAATATTGCCCAAGCCTGGTGGTGGGCCATTCGGTCAATGGCGGCGCGCCGGTGGTGTTTGAACCGCACCCTACCTACGACAACCTGTTCGGCCGTATCGAATACAGCACCGACCAAGGCGCGCTCTACACCACCTATCGCCAGTTGCGTCCGGGCGCGTTGCACCGTGCCAATGGCGGTTTCCTGATCCTGGAAGCCGAGAAAATGCTCAGCGAGCCGTTTGTGTGGGACGCGCTCAAGCGCTCCTTGCAGTCGCGCAAGCTGAAGATGGAGTCGCCGCTGGGCGAGCTGGGCCGCTTGGCCACCGTGACCCTCAACCCGCAGATGATCCCGTTGCAGGTCAAGGTCATCATCATCGGCTCGCGCCAGCTGTACTACGCGTTGCAGGACGCCGACCCGGACTTCCAGGAGATGTTCCGCGTGCTGGTGGACTTCGACGAAGACATCCCGATGGTCGACGAAAGCCTGGAACAGTTCGCCCAGTTGCTCAAAACCCGCACCTCGGAAGAAGGCATGGCGCCGTTGACCTCGGACGCGGTGGCGCGGTTGGCCACTTACAGCGCACGGTTGGCGGAGCACCAAGGGCGTCTGTCGGCGCGCATTGGCGACTTGTTCCAACTGGTCAGCGAGGCGGACTTTATCCGCCACCTGGCGGGCGACGAGATGACTGATGCCGGCCATATCGAACGGGCGCTCAAGGCCAAGGCCACGCGCACCGGGCGTGTATCGGCGCGGATTCTCGACGACATGCTCGCCGGGGTCATCCTGATCGACACCGCCGGTGCGGCGGTCGGCAAGTGCAACGGGCTGACCGTGCTGGAAGTCGGTGATTCGGCGTTCGGCGTGCCGGCGCGGATTTCCGCCACGGTGTACCCGGGCGGCAGCGGCATTGTCGACATCGAGCGCGAAGTTAACCTCGGCCAGCCGATCCACTCCAAGGGCGTGATGATCCTCACCGGTTACCTGGGCAGTCGTTATGCCCAGGAATTCCCGCTGGCGATTTCGGCCAGTATCGCGTTGGAGCAGTCCTACGGTTACGTGGACGGTGACAGTGCGTCGTTGGGCGAGGCGTGTACCTTGATTTCGGCCTTGTCGAAAACGCCGCTCAAGCAGTGTTTTGCCATCACCGGCTCAATCAACCAGTTCGGTGAAGTGCAGGCGGTGGGTGGGGTCAACGAGAAGATCGAAGGCTTCTTCCGCCTCTGTGAAGCTCGCGGCTTGACCGGCGAGCAGGGCGCAATCATCCCGCAGGCCAACGTGGCCACGCTGATGCTCGACGAGAAGGTGCTGCAAGCCGTGCGCGACGGGCAGTTCCATATCTATGCCGTGCGTCAGGCCGACGAGGCGCTGAGCCTGTTGGTGGGCGAGCCTGCCGGTGAGCCGGACGAAGAAGGGCAATTCTCCGAAGGCACAGTGAATGCGCGCGTGGTTGAGCGTTTGCGTGCGATCGCCGAGATGATCAGTGAGGATGATTTGAAGGAGGCGGAGAAGGAGCTGGCGCAGCAGGCGTTGGCGCAAACCCAGCCAACCTGATCTGCAGTTCGGAACGCGGTAAATGTGGGAGCTGGCTTGCCTGCGATAGCGGTGGGTCAGCCAGCAGAAGTGTCGGCTATGAGTCAGTCATCGCAGGCAAGCCAGCTCCCACATTGGATCGGTGGTGTTTCGTCACAAAATTGACTCCCATTTCAGGGACCAACGCCCGTTGGTCCCTACAACCTTGGTTTGTACTGGTTTTCTTCTATTCTGACTTTTAGGGATATCCACAGGAGTCGCAGGACAGAGACAGCCTCCCCGCGTGATTGAGGCTGAACACCGATCTACCGAGGGGCGCCGCCATGTCGCGCAACCTTTGCCTTACCCGCCAATGCCTGGGCCTGGTCACCCGTATCGAATGCTCCATTCGCCCGCTCGCGGGGGATAACGGCATGTGGACCTTATTGTTTGCGGCCGGCATGACCGGCGAGCAGCCGTCCACCATCAAGTCCCAAGGCCCTTTCCATGGGCCATTCGTGGCAGAAACCATTCTGGAGTCGATTGTGCAAAGCCTGACCTTGCATGGCTATGCGCTGGCCGATGACCCGCAGATCTGGTGCCTGCACCTGCAGGCCCATCTGCGACAACTCAACGGCGGGCGCTCGCATCCGGTCAGCGATACTCACCATTGATCGTTCCCACGCTCCGCGTGGGAATGCCGCTCCGGACGCTCCGCGTCCCGCAGCCAGCGCATGTTCAAGCCGTGTGCAGGTGACGCGGAGCGTCACGGGATGCATTCCCACGCGGAGCGTGGGAACGATCGATAGCCTGACGTTGCATGGCTATGCGCTGCTGATGACCTGCAGATCTGCGACAACTCAACGGCGGGCGAGGGCGATTGGCGCTGTGATGATCGTTCCCACGCTCCGCGTGGGAATGCCGCCCCGGACGCTCCGCGTCCCGCAGCCAGCGCAGGTTCAAGCCGTGGGCAGGTGACGCGGAGCGTCACGGGATGCATTCCCACGCGGAGCGTGGGGACGATCGGCGGGGTTACTTGCTCTCGGGCTTATCCAGCTTGACCTCAAAACCGTATTGCACGGTGTTCAGTTCGGTGCGCTGGTAGCTTTCCAGGCTGGTCGGCTGGCCGTAGAAGTAATGCACATCAAACAGCGCCGTGCCGTATTCCTCGGCGCGGTGGCTCACGCCGAGGATTTCCTTGAGGTACTTGCCCGTGGCGTCCTTGGCGTAGAAGCGCCAGCTGTCGGCGGGGAATTCCTTTTGGTCGACGATCAGCGCGTTGTCCTTGAGCGACAGGCCTTTAGGCAGCTTGGCCACGTCTATCGTGTTTTTTTCGATGGTGGCCAAAAACAGCGGCACCGAGCCCACCACAAAGGCCGGGTTTTCCGGGAACAGGTTGAGGTCATAGGTGAGTGTGCCGCTGCCGGCGTTCAGCTCGAAGGCCTCGGTGGGCAGTTCAATCGGCTCGCCGCGCTCGCCTTTGTCGTCCGCCGTGAAGAAGGTGATGGGCGCGTCGCTGTTGTTGCGATCAGCACCGACCAGGTCGTCATTGAACGTGAACGGGTGGTCAAACACGATCTTCGCCGCGCTGGCGTCTTCGGTCGACTGGGTGATGGTCACGCTTTTTTTCAGCTGGTCCTCGGTCATGGCGGCGTCTTTAAGCCAGCTGGCGGCGCTGTCGTCGTACACGGTGACCGGCATCGGCAGCGCTTGCACGCTGCTTTGCAGGCTGTTCTTGTCGAAGCGCTGCACCGGCAGGTCCAGGTCTTTGCGGGTGAGGGTGGCTTTGGAGAAGTCCAGTACATCGACCTGCAGGGTGTCGATCAGGCCATTGAAATACACCTTGGCGTAGTGGCTGCTCTGTTTGTGCTCGAAGGCTTTTTGTTCGTCGGTGAGTTGTTTTTCAAAGGCATCCGACCAGGCATTCTGCTTTTGCATCTCGGCCAGTTGTTTCTCGTAGAACGCCACTTGCGCGGCATTTTCGTTGATTGAACCCGAGCGGGTCAGGTACTGCCCGGTGCTGTCGCGGGCCTGCACCAGCAATGGGTTGGGCGATTCATCGCCGACTTCCGGCGCCAGCGGTTCGCTGTTGGTCAGTTCAATCTCGGCGTAGTTTTTTTCAAGCAACAGCAGGTTGAGGGTGATATTGCCTTCGGTGCGCTTGTGGCCTACGTCTTTTTTCGACAGGTCGAAGGTCAGCACCTTGCCCGGCGCGACCACTTCAACCGAGCCTTTGAGGCTGACGGGCTGCGGCTGGCTCTTGTTGTCGGTCTCGACGCCTTCGATAAACGGGTAGGTCACGGTCAAGTCATCGGGGTTGGTCAGGTTGGAGCTGCTGGGGCTCAACTGGATACCCGGGTCGGTTTCCGACCATTCCGGCTGGAAGGGGATGACTTTATTGTTGCTCAAGGTCACCGACTGCCATTCCAGGCCGTGGGGGAAGGGGAACTGGTCGGGGCTGTTGAAGCTGAACGGGAATACCGGCTGCAAATCGGTCAGGTAGTCGGAGTGCGAGGCTTTGCGCAGCACGAACAGGCCGTTGATGTAGGTGTCGACCAAGGCTTGGGGCGTGGGGTAGTGCGTGAGCAGGGCCAGGGTATCTTCACCGTATTCGGCTTCGATGGGCTTGTTGGCGAGCTTGACGCGCGCCCGTTCCAGCAACAGCAGGGAGCCGCCGAGGTCGGCGATGGCGTCTCTGAGTTTAGGGTCTTGAATGCTGTCCAGCGATTGTTCGAACTTTGCGGTTTTCTCTTCGAGGGTGGCCTGCTTCTGCTCTTCTTTCGGGGAGCAGCCACCAGCCATCAGCAACACCGCACACAGGCCAAGGGTGGCCAAAGGGGATCGCACATCCGTCATCTGAATCTTCCTGTCCGACATCATCGAGCCGAGTGAGAGGACTCGACACTAGCAGAAAAATTCTCTTACAGATGCCGTACAGATCAGTTTTCTCGTGGTTCCAGCTGTTTGGAGGCGGCTGGTATACTCGCGGCCATTTTTAGCCTGGCTGTGTGAGATCTGATGGAACGCTTTATCGAAAATACGATGTACGCCTCGCGCTGGCTGCTGGCGCCGATTTACCTGGGGCTTTCGTTGGGTCTGCTGATCCTGGCGCTGAAGTTTTTCCAGGAAATCATCCACGTCCTGCCCAACATCTTCACCATGTTGGAATCGGAAGTGATCCTGTTGCTGCTGTCGTTGATCGACATGGCGCTGGTCGGCGGTTTGCTGGTGATGGTGATGATTTCCGGCTACGAGAACTTCGTCTCGCAGCTGGATATCGATGAGAACAAAGAAAAGCTCAACTGGCTGGGCACCATGGACTCTTCGTCGCTGAAGATGAAAGTGGCGGCTTCCATCGTGGCGATTTCGTCCATCCACCTGCTGCGCATCTTCATGGACGCCAAGAACGTCGATCCGCAGCATTTGATGTGGTACGTGATCATCCACATGACCTTCGTGGTCTCCGCGTTTGCCATGGGTTACCTGGACAAGCTCACCAAGCACTGATGCCCCGCGTTAGCCTTACTGCGTCACAAAGTAGTAAGGCTGGCGGCCGATCTTCATTTCCTTGATCACGTTGACCTTCTCGCTCAACTGTTCGGTGCGGTCCAGCAACGCAATGTTGCCGGGCTTGGCGGTGAGGAAGCTGCGCAACTCGGCTTCGGTCTGCAGGATCGGCAAGTACGCCTGCAGATAGAACACGCTGGCCCCGGCGATACGCTCGTTAGGCTGGAACAGCACCACGTCCTTGCCTTCGGTTTGAAAGGCTTTGGCCTGGCTGATCACCGGCACGAACGACTCGCGTTTGTCGGCCTTTGGCGCGAACCAGAACGCGGCGCTCATATAGCTGAGGATGGCCAGGGTAAAAGCACCGACGATCACGCGCCGGTGGTAGCGGTAAATCGCCGGTTTGTGGGCTTTAAGCCATTCCAGCAACACCCCGGCATATTCCGCGGCCAGCACGGCGGCGGCTGGCGTGAGGGCCATCAAATAAACCGTGCGTTTACTCGACGCCAGGGTCAGCAGGGTGAACTGCGCCACCAGCCACACGCTGAAAAACAGGCGGTAGCGGTTGCGCACCAGGCTTTTGCGAAAGTGCCACAGGCCCAGGTACACCAGGATATTCCACGGCAAAAAGGCTTCGGGCAGCTTGGCGATGTAGTAGTAGATCGGTTCGTAATGCCCGGCCTCGACGAAGGAGCCGCTGAAGCGTCCTACGCTGTTGGTCCACAGCACTTCAGCCACCGCCTGCATACCGCCGCGCTGGAACAGGAAGCCCAGCCAGATCAACAGCGGCACCAGCGCCAGCAGCGTGAACAACGCCGGCTTGAGCCAGTCGCCGATGCGCAGGCGTTTATCCATCAGGCTGGTGCTGAGCAAATACACAAAAATCACAATGCCCGGCATCGCCAGGCCCAGCACGCCTTTGCTCAACGTGGCGATGACCATGCCGACGGTAAACATCGCCCAGGCCCAACCACTTGAGCCTTCGCGATCAGTCCGCACGGCCTGGTAGAACCCCAGCAGCGCTGTGGTCACGCCGAGGCTGAGCAATGAGTCCTCACCCACGCCGCGCACATTGCCCCAGTAACTGGCCATGGTCGCCAGGATCAGCGCGGCGCAGAACGCCAGGGTTTGCGGCCGCCCGAACTTGCGCAGCATCGCGTAAAACAGCATCACACTGAACAACCCGGCGAACGCCGACGCCAGGCGCACCGCCCAACTGGTGCCGCCAAACAGGCGAATGGCGCCAGCATCCAGCCACAGGCTCAGGGGTGGTTTTTCCAGGAAGGGTTCACGGAACAGGCGCGGGATCACCCAGTCATTGTCCAGGTGCATGGCCATGGCGATCCCGGCGACGCGGGCTTCAGTGGAGCCTTGCAGCTCATGGCTGCCAAGGGCGAAGAAGAACAACACAGCAACGAGAAGGAGCAGCAGAGGAACGGGACGCGTCATGGTTCTGGCTACCGAAGCAGGGGACCGCTCGGGGGAGCGGCCATGTTAATCGGTCAGTATATGTATCCGTTTCTTAACATTTCGTGAACGAGTGTGGGGTTTTTGTACGGCTCGCTCAGCCCCGTATTCAAGGCAGTTTCAAGCTGGGCAGCGCCGCTTTGCCTGGCTCGGTGAGTACCGGCTCCAATTGCGCCCAGGTGAAGCTCAACTCATTGTCGCAGCCGTCGCCCGTGGCGCGTGTGGAGAGTTGCAAGCCTTGGGTGTTGAAGCTCAGGTCGAAGCTGTCGTAACTGGTGATTGCCGGGCAGCCCTCGTCGGTGGTGGTTTGTTTGGCCAGCCAGGCGCTGAAGGTGGCAGGCAACTTCACGTGCCCGGAGTAGACGTCATACCCTTGTTGTTGGCCACCGAGCCAGGTCCACGGGTCAACACGTTCGCCGGTTTGCAGGTTCCAGGAGTGCAGCCCCCAACTGATGCCCCGCGCGCCGGTACCCGCCGCCCAGCGATAGAACTTTACGGTGATGAATTGCGATGACCAATACGTAGGCTCGACGTCGATTTCGCTGGTGTAGCCCGAGCCGTTTCGTGCGAGGTACTCACGGCGTTCCTGGAAGTAATCCGCCTGCGCCTCATCGTTGACGGCCAGAGCCGCGAGTTGCTGGTTGATCTTCTGAATCGCCGGGCTGTCGCCCTCGAGCTTGATCGTGACCTGTGCGCCTTGGGCCTTAAGCAGATACGCGTGGTTTTCGAAGCTTTTTTTCTCGGTCTTCACCGGCAGCGGCGCGGCTTCCATGGGCGCGTTGTAGGCGTCGCTGCCGCAGCCGTCGGTGCTGATGCGTTTCAAGGCCAGTGGCAGCGATTTGGCGTCCTTGGTTTTGCTCCAGGCGCCCGCGAGCGTATCGCCCTGAGGTTTGTCCAGCTTCCACAGCCCGGTATTGCCGGCTTCCACCCACGGTGCGTTGTCGTTGGCCTGGGTCAGTTGGATCGGTGTGAGAATGCGCTGGTAGTAGTAACTGCCCTGTTCGCCGTCGGCGCCGTTGAAACAGGCGGTGATGGCGGATTTACCCAGCGTGCCCTGCCACACGCCCGCGAGGTCGGCGGCGTTGGCGAGGAAGGGCGTGAAGGCGAGGGCGATGACGGCGAGGGGCTTGAGCACGGGTATCTGACTTCCGGTTGTCTGATAAAGGTCGTCAGGGTAATGGGAAAGAGGTGTCTACGAAACCTGGGGCGATTCAAACACCTTCTTTTTAGATAAGGTAACTCTCGGTTTTTATATCCTTAGTCATTAAGAATATTGGTGCCTGGCAGGTTGGCAGGGTACTAATCGCTACTTTGCCCCTTGGCAGTTCGGGCGTTCTACTGCTGCTTAACCAAGGCCTGTCACCCATGGAAAGTCCGAGCATCGAATACACCGACAAACAGCGCTGGTTTGCCTTAACCAAGATCAATACCCTCTCGGCACTCTCGCAGATCGTGCAGATCGGCACCGTTACGCCACTGCTTTCGCTGTCGCTGGAACAGCAAGGCGTGGAGCCGGCCAAGATCGGCGTGATTGTCAGCGCCTCGTGGCTGGCGATCCTGCTGCTGTACAAATGGGTGCCGCGTTTGCTCGCCCACCTGGGGCTGGTCAAGACCAACATCCTCAGTGCGCTGCTCACCGTTGGCGCATTGATCGGCATGACCTTGACCCACCACCTGGTGCTGATTTTTGCGCTGAATTTTGTCCTCGGTATCGGCCTGATCCTGCGCTGGATCGCCTGCGATACCTGGATCGTCGCCGTCGCCTCCAAAGATGAACGCGGCCGCGCGATTGGCGTACACGAAACCCTCATGGGCCTGGGCATCGCCGTCGGCCCGCTGCTGCTGGTGGCCTTCGGCGTCGGCAGCGCCGCGCCTTACTACGCCTGCGCCGTCATCGTCCTGCTCTCCGGCCTATTGGCACTCACCCTCAAACCCTACGACACCCAACCACAAACCCCGGCAGAAAAACGCCACGGCAAATTATTCAGCGTCATCCCCACCGCACTCTGCGGCGCGTTTATCGCCGGCTTCGCCGAAACCTCATCCGTATCATTCCTGGCCAGCTACAGCCTCTCGGCCGGCTACCTGCTCACCGCCGCGACCCTGCTGATCTCAGTCTTCGGCATCGGCGGCACCCTGCTGCAACTGCCCATCGGCTGGATGGCCGACCGCAGCTCCTACAAAATCGGCCAACTGGTCTGCGGATTGATCCTGCTGCTAGGCACCCTCGCCATCCCATTCAGCCAGCCGCTTCCCTGGCTGGCGACGCTCATCGTGTTTCTGTGGGGCGGGGCGATTGGCGGCATGAACACCCTGGCGGTGATTGAGGCGGGGGATCGGGTGGGGGAGCATCAGGTCTCTACGGCGATGACGGCGATTGCGATGTTTTATACGTTGGGGAGTGTGTTGGGGCCTATAGCTACGGGGGTGGTGGTTTCTTATGTGAGTGGGCATGGGTTGATGATAGCGGTGGGGGTGGTGGGGGTGGTTTTTGTGGGGATGTTGGTGGTGCGTAGAGATCCGGCGCGGGGGTGATTGGGGGCGAGTTTCAGGTACAAAAAAAGACGTCTGTGGACGTCTTTTTTTGTTTAGGTGGTGGGGCGGGGTAATCTGTGGATGTTGGGTTCAGACCGGGTTTATTTCGACTGAACGAAGGTATGCCGAGGATTGAAGATTCTCAAGGCCGAGTTGCTGCATAGCGACTCGGCCTTTTGATTTTTGCTATTGCGGGGACGGTGACGTGCCGGTTGTGGGGTGAAGTACGGACAACACCCGCTCGATCAGTAATTCACCCAGCACGATTAATTGTTGACTACCCAAGAGCTTCTGACGGTTTTCGCCTTCGAGTTCGAATGCCAGGTCAGTGGTGATAGCGTTAAGCGAGGCAAGGGTTTCGCTGGCTTGAATCAGTAGGGTTTCGGTGTCGATGTCATGAGCGACCGTGAAAAGGCTCGCTGGGGGATTGGGGGTAATTTTTTTCATGGCGCAAACTCCTTGATTGGTGGAGTCGCCAGGCATCGCTGCTAAACGAAGAGGGTGGCGACTGTACGCGGGTTAGCAGACCAGGAATCAAGGAACCCAGCGCACCCGAAAGTGCCCCACGCACAGCCGCCATAACGTAGTCCAGTAGATGCTGAACGGATGGTGGCGTTGCAGGCCTTGATATTAACCGAGCTGCTAAACCCGGTCGCTGATTTTGCAGCGACAGGAGGAGGTTAGCCGTGTAGGTGGAGTGGGAACAGTTCACCAACGGCGCGATATCTTGAAGGAAAAATCCGAAGGCCCGCCGGCTGGGCTTTCCAGCCTCCAGAAACAACAAAACCCGCACTGGGCGGGTTTTGTCGATGCTTCGAATTGGTGGAGCCGGGGTATTCTGAATTCGTTCTGTAGGCTGTTGATTTTTTTACTGAGTGTCAGGTCGATTTTTTTGGTTGGAATACCGTTTGAATCGCCCGGGGTTCTCTAGACGCCTTGCAAGCTCGCTGGACTGACCCCGACTCGGTGTATTCCCTGCCTTGCGAGGTAGTGCGTGTTCTCTTGGTCGTTACAACTCAGACGAAACAGGTGGTGACCCGTTATCATGCGGGCAATCTTCGCCTGACCTCTGTGGTTGGGTTTTCAATTTTTACCGCGCAATTCATCTGCGTCGAATGTAGGAAGTAATCCATGACGGATCAAAAGGGTGCCGAACAGACTGCCAGCAGTCTTGCTGAAGAAGCGCTCAATCAGGCACGTGCTCGTTTTTCGTCGAGCGAAAGTCCAGCCACCCCAAAGCCTGACTCGGTAAAGAAGAAGCCTGGGCGCAAGGCTACAGCCCACCAAACCAGTAATACCCTGCAGGACCTGCAAAAGACTCTGTGGGCCACTGCGGATAAGATGCGCGCCAACATGGATGCTGCTGAGTACAAGCACATCGTACTCGGTCTGATCTTCCTCAAATACATCTCAGACAGTTTTGCTGGCCGCCGCGCAGAGTTGATGCGACGTTTTGCCGATTCTAGCGACGACTACTATCTGGACAGTGACGATGCTGAACTACTGGCTCAAGAGCTGGAGGAGCGCGACTACTACAAAGAAGTGAATGTGTTCTGGGTGCCGGAAGTATCGCGCTGGGAGTCAGTACGTGCTGCCGCGAAACAGATAGATATCGGCAAGCGCATTGATGAGGCTTTGTCTGCCATCGAGGTGGAAAACTCCAGCCTGAAAAACATCCTCGATAAGCGATACGCTCGTGCCCAGCTACCTGACGGTAAGCTCGGTGAGTTGGTCGATCTGATCTCTACGATTGGTTTCGGTGGTGATGCCAACCAGGCTCGCGATCTGCTTGGCCAGGTCTATGAATACTTCCTCGGCCAATTCGCCAGTGCCGAGGGCAAAAAGGGCGGGCAGTTCTACACCCCGGCCAGCATCGTCAAAACCTTGGTCGCGGTACTCAACCCACACCACGGCAAGGTCTACGATCCTTGCTGCGGTTCTGGCGGCATGTTTGTGCAGTCGGAAAAGTTTATCGAAGCCCACGGCGGCAAACTCGGCGACGTTTCCATTTATGGTCAGGAGTCCAACCCTACCACCTGGCGCCTGGCGGCGATGAACCTGGCCATCCGTGGCATCGACTTCAACCTCGGGCGTGAACCGGCCGACACCTTCATCCGTAACCAGCACTCAGATCTGCGCGCCGACTTCGTCCTGGCCAACCCTCCGTTCAATATTAGCGATTGGTGGCACAAGACCCTTGAAGATGATCCTCGGTGGGTATACGGCCTGCCACCGCAAGGTAATGCCAACTATGCTTGGTTGCAACACATGCTTTTTCACCTCAAGTCCGGCGGCCGTGCCGGCATCGTTCTGGCTAATGGCTCGATGAGCTCTAGCCAGAACAGCGAAGGCGAGATTCGCAAGGCGATGGTTGAGGCCGATGTGGTGGAAGTGATGGTCGCGCTGCCTGGTCAGTTGTTCTTCAACACTCAAATCCCAGCCTGCCTGTGGTTTTTGGCAAAACAAAAAGTCGCCCGCCCTGGCGAAGTACTATTTATTGATGCCCGCAATCTCGGTACCAATGTCAGTCGAGTGCAGATCGAACTGCTCGACAGCGACATCGAGCGTATTGCGCAAACCGTCGCCAACTGGCGCGGGGTGCCGCTGGACGTCGGCGGTGAGATCGCTGAATATACCGATGTCCCCGGCTTCTGCTGCAGCGTGACGCTCGCCGAAATCGCCGAGCACGGCCATGTACTGACGCCTGGCCGCTATGTCGGGGCCGAGGCGGTCGAGAACGACGACGAAGCTTTTGCCGATAAGATGCAGAACCTGACAGCGCAGTTGGGTGAGCAGTTGGCCAAGGGCACGGAGCTCGATCAGTTGATCCGGCAGAAGCTGGGAGGGCTGGGGTATGAATTCTGAGTGGAGCAGCCTTACGCTTAAAGAAGCAGGTGTTGTTTTAATCGACTGCGACCATCGGACACCACCAGCAGCCAACGAGGGTTACCCGTATATCGCAATACCGCAACTTAAGAATGGTCATATTGCGCTTGATGGCGCTCGCCTGATCTCCCAAGCGGATTACATTGACTGGACAAAAAAGCTCAAACCCCAAGCTAATGATGTCATTGTCGTACGTCGATGCAGTTCCGGTGATAGCGCTCATGTTCCTGCTGGGCTGGACTGTGCGATAGGACAAAACCTTGTGATACTTCGAGCAAGTGGCGATAGAGTTCTTCCCAGCTTCCTACGCTGGTTACTCAAAGGTCCGCAATGGTGGTATCAGGTATCCAAGTTCATCAATGTGGGCGCTGTATTCGACAGCCTGCGCTGTCGAGATATTCCCAACTTTGAGCTAACCATTCCACCACTAGACCAACAGGCTAAGATTGCCAGCATCTTGGGTGCACTAGACGACCGTATAATCCTGCTGCGCGAAACCAACGCGACCTTGGAAGCTATTGCCCAAGCGCTGTTCAAATCCTGGTTTGTCGATTTTGACCCGGTGTACGCCAAGGCTGAAGGGCTTGAGCCAGAAGGTTTGGACCCGGCGACGGCGGCGCTGTTTCCCGACAGTTTCGAAGAGACCGAGCTGGGCTACGTGCCGAGAGGGTGGTTTGTTAAGCCGATTGGTGATGCTGTCGAGTGCATCGGAGGCGGTACCCCTAATACAAAAGACCCAAGTTATTGGGAGCCAGCTGAACATGCTTGGACTACACCGAAAGATCTGTCAGGGTTGCAATCGCCAGTATTGCTTGGTACTGAACGCAAACTCTCGACATTAGGGCTGGCAAAAGTGAGTTCCGGATTATTGCCTGCGGGAACTTTGTTGCTGTCTTCTCGTGCACCGATTGGCTATTTAGCTATAGCCCAAATTCCTATTGCGGTGAACCAGGGATATATTGCCATTCCATCCGGCGGCGATTTGTCTCCGTTGTATCTGTTGTTCTGGTGCCGACTGAACATGGACGGGATCAAAGCACGCGCCAATGGCTCGACTTTTATGGAAATCAGCAAAAAGGCGTTCCGGCCAATTCCGGCATTAGTGCCGTCAGCTGATGTATTGGCCGCTTTCGCGAACGTAGCAGAGCCACTTTTCGAGCGCCTGATTAAAAACGAACGCCAAGCCCAAATCCTCACCCAACTCCGCGATATCTTGCTGCCGCGCCTGATTTCCGGCCAACTGCGCCCTCCGGAAACGCAAGCCTCCCTCGAAAATATGTTGTCGGAGGCTATCTGATATGGCTCTAAACCTCCGCCAACGCGTCATTGATCGCCTGCAATGCCTACCCGAAACCCAGCAAACCGCCCGCGAACTTGCTCAATGGATCTTCGAGCAGTTTCCCGCTGAATGCGCGGTCAAAAAAGCTGGCAGTGCCAGCTACATACAGACCGACAGTGACTTGGTACAGCAACTGGTAGCGGAGATTTCGGGTTCACGCCCACGCTGGCAACAGATGCATCCTCAATTGAAAACAACCGAAGGCCGACCTCGTCATTATTACTGGTCGGATATGGACGCCAACGCTGAAGTGGCGGCGGCTGAAGGGGTAGCCCTCGCGACGTCAGACGTACCCGAGCCCTCGCCGTTGCGTGAGCACGCACTTTACCCATTACTGGCCGAATACCTGCTGACGGACGAGCAGCGGGTGTTCGCCATGCGGATTAACGAAAAACGTTCCTCCAATCGTGTTGGCAGCGGGGGTAATGAATGGTTGCATCCCGATTTGGTGGGGCTGGAAGATCTGACCGCTGGTTGGACTCGCGAGTTACGCGAATGTGTCGGTGTACAGGGCGAGCGCCGTGCCCGCATGTGGTCCTTTGAGGTCAAGTTGCTGCTCAATCGCTCCAACGCCCGCAAAAGCTTTTTTCAGGCTGTATCCAATTCGTCATGGGCAAATTTTGGCTACTTGGTGGCGGCGACGGTAGAGGGCGACGGCACGCTCAAAGAGTTACGTATGCTCGCTTCAGCCCATGGCATTGGTGTGATACAGCTCGACGTACAGAATCCCGTGGAAAGCCAAATTTTGATCCCTGCTCGCGAACGCAGCGAAATCGACTGGGATATGTGCAACCGACTGACTGAAGAGAATAGCGACTTCGCCGAGTTCATCGGCCGTATACGTCGTTTTCACCAGACCGGTGAAGTGTCGACCAAGGAGTGGGAGGCTAGTGAGTGACTAAAGAAACGATTTCCGCACTGCCCGAAGGCTACGCCGACTGGCTGACTCAACTTAAAGTCGATATTGCTCAATCTCGGCAACGTGCTGCACTGGCTGTCAACGCAGAGTTGGTGCAGCGGTATCATCGAATCGGAGCGGAAATCAGGCAACGTCAGCAGGTTAACGCTTGGGGCGCGAAAGTCATTGAGCGATTGGCGCGCGACCTTTCCGATGCCTTTCCCGATATCCGTGGTTTTTCCAGCCGTAACCTCAAGTACATGGCGTTTTTTGCTCAGCATTGCCCCAATGGTCTATTTGGGCAGCAGCCTGCTGCCCAATTGCCCTGGTTCCATGTGGTGACCCTGCTGACCAAGCTGGCCAGCCCTGTCGAGCGTGAGTGGTACGCGCAGCAAACTGTCTTGCTCGGCTGGTCACGCAGCACGCTGGAGCAGAATATCAAGAACTGCTTGCAGCAACGCCAAGGCGCGGCAGTCACTAACTTTGCTGCACGTTTACCGGCTGCTGAGTCGGCGTTGGCTCACGAAACCCTGAAAGATCCCTACCTGTTCGACTTTCTCGGCCTGGGCGAGGATGCTCACGAGCGTGATATTGAAGATGGACTGATCCGTCATATCACTCGTTTCTTGCTGGAGCTAGGCGCAGGCTTTGCTTTCGTCGGCCGCCAGTTTCGCCTGGATGTGGGCGGTGATGAGTTCTTCATTGATTTGCTGTTCTACCACACCCGCCTCAAGTGTTATGTGGTGGTAGAGCTCAAAGCAACGGCTTTCAAACCCGAGCACGCCGGCCAGTTGAATTTCTATCTCGCGGCCGTGGATGCTCAGATTAAAGCCGAGGATGACAAACCCACCATCGGCCTGCTGCTGTGCAAACAGCAAAACCGCCTGGTGGCCGAGTACGCTTTGTCGGGCATCGAAAAACCCATCGGCGTTGCCGAATACCAATTGCTGCGCGACTTGCCCGAAACCCTGGGTCGAAATCTGCCGAGCATTGCCGAGATTGAGGCCGAATTGGCCGGTGATCTGAACACAGGAAGTGAGTTGGAATGACCGAAGACCAATTGGAGCAGGAAACCCTCGGCTGGCTGGCAGAGGTGGGTTATACGCATTTGTACGGGCCGAATATCGCTCATGATGGTGAGCAACCTGAACGTGAAAACTATCGCCAGGTGGTGCTTGCCGAGCGCTTGCGCAATGTCATGGCGAGGCTCAATCCAAAGGTCCCAGTAGCTGCGCGTGAGGATGCATTGAAGCAGGTACTTGAGTTGGGGCTGCCGGTGCAGTTGTCGGCTAACCGCTTGTTCCATCGCCTGCTGGTCGGCGGTGTACCCGTGCAGTATCAGAAAGACGGTGAAACAAGAGGCGACTTCGTTCGCCTGATCGATTGGGCGGATGTGAAGGCCAATGACTGGGTGGCGGTCAATCAGTTCAGTATCCAGGGGCCGAAACACACTCGGCGTCCGGACATCATCTTGTTCGTTAACGGGCTGCCGTTGGTATTGCTCGAACTGAAAAATCCTGCAGATGTGAAGGCTGATCTGGGTAAAGCCTTTGATCAAATCCAGACCTATAAAGAGCAGATTCCGGACCTGTTCCAATACAACGAAATCCTGGTGATTTCCGACGGTAGTGAAGCCCGCATGGGTTCATTATCGGCGGATCTCGAGCGCTTCATGAACTGGCGGACCATCGACGGCCAGGACCTCGACCCATTGGGGCAATTCAATGAGCTGGAGACATTGGTACGCGGTGCTCTGGTGCCAGAGATGTTGCTCGACTACCTGCGTTACTTCGTGTTGTTCGAAGACGACGGCCGCCTGGTAAAGAAAATTGCTGGTTATCACCAGTTCCACGCCGTTCGCGCTGCCATTCAGCAGGTAGTGACGGCATCGCGTCCCGGCGGTAGTCATAAGGGCGGGGTTGTCTGGCATACGCAAGGTTCGGGTAAAAGCATCACCATGACGTGTTTTGCGGCTCGGGTGATGCAGGAAGCTGCGATGGAAAACCCAACCATTGTGGTGATCACTGACCGCAACGATTTGGATGGTCAGTTATTCGGGGTGTTCTCGTTGTCCCAGGATTTGCTGCGTGAGCAACCCGTTCAGGTGGAATCGCGTGGGGACTTGCGTGCCAAACTGGCCAACCGTCCTAGTGGCGGTATCGTGTTCGCGACCATCCAGAAGTTTATGCCTGGAGTCGATGAAGACAGCTTCCCGGTATTGTCCTTGCGGCCAAACATTGTTGTTATCGCCGATGAGGCTCATCGCACTCAATATGGTTTTAACGCTGAGCTGAAAGTACCCACGGGGCTTCAGGTTGCTGAGAGCAAAGCGCGTTATCAGGTTGGTTTTGCTCATCACCTGCGCAATGCGCTGCCGAACGCCACTTTTGTCGCTTTCACTGGTACTCCAGTATCCGGTGAGGACCGCGACACGCGCTCGGTTTTTGGTGAGTACATTCACGTCTATGACATGCAGCAGGCGACTGAAGATGGGGCGACCGTCGCCATCTACTATGAATCGCGCTTGGCCAAACTTTCGCTGAAAGAGAGTGAGCTACCTACGATCGACGATCAGGTCGATGAGCTGGCAGAAGATGAAGAAGACGACCAGCAGTCGCGACTGAAAAGCCGTTGGGCCGCGTTGGAAAAAGTCGTAGGGGCAGAACCACGGATTCAGAGCATTGCGTCGGATCTGATCACGCACTTTGAGGCGCGTAATCTGGGTTTGGTCAGTATGGAACAGATGCCCGGCAAAGCCATGGTGGTAGCCATGAGTCGCGAGATTTGCGTGCACCTATACAACGAGATCGTCGCTCGGCGTCCTGAGTGGCACGACGAGGATCCGGAGAAAGGTGCGATCAAGATCGTGATGACTGGCAGCGCGTCTGATAAGGCTTTGCTGCGACCGCATATCTATTCTGGGCAGGTCAAAAAGCGCTTGGAGAAGCGTTTCAAAGATCCACTGGATCCCCTCAAGCTTGTGATTGTCCGCGACATGTGGCTGACCGGGTTTGATGCACCTTGCGTTCATACCTTGTACGTGGACAAACCCATGAAGGGCCACAACCTGATGCAGGCCATTGCCCGGGTTAACCGTGTCTTCAAGGACAAGCAGGGTGGTCTGGTGGTGGACTACATCGGCATTGCCAACGAGCTGAAGGCAGCGCTGAAGGAGTACACCGGCAGCAAAGGTAAAGGTCGGCCGACGGTGGATGCCTACGAGGCTTATTCGGTATTAGAGGAGAAACTCGACGTTCTACGCAGTCTGCTACATGGCTTCGATTACGGTGACTTCCTCACGGGCGGACACAAACTACTGGCCGGCGCAGCTAACCATATCCTGGGAATGGAAGATGGCAAAAAGCGGTTTGCTGATAACGCGCTGGCCATGGGTAAGGCATTTACTTTGTGCTGCACGCTGGATGAGGCCAAAGCCGTTCGCGAAGAGGTGGCATTCTTTCAGGCTATTAAAGTCATTCTGATCAAGCGCGAAGTCAGTCAGCAGAAAAAAACCGACGAAGAGCGTGAGTTAGCCATTCGGCAGATCATCGGCAATGCCGTGGTCTCTGGTGATGTTGTGGATATTTTCGAGGCCGTGGGCCTGGAGAAACCCAACATCGGCTTGCTCGATGACGCGTTTCTCGCAGAGGTGCGCAACCTTCCAGAAAGAAATCTGGCAGTGGAGCTTCTGGAGCGATTGCTCGAAGGCGAAATCAAAAGCCGTTACAGTTCTAATCTGACCCAAGAGAAGAAGTTTTCTGAGTTGCTGGGCAACGTCATCAAGCGCTACCAGAACCGCTCCATCGAAACGGCGCAGGTCATTGAAGAGCTGATTGAAATGGCCAAAAAGTTCGCCCAGGCCAGCAAACGTGGTGACGTGCTTGGGCTGAACGATGATGAGTTAGCGTTTTACGATGCTTTGGCGACTAACGAGGCTTCTGTACGGGAGTTGGGCGATGAAATTTTGGCGAAAATCGCCCATGAGCTGACCGCCAGTCTGCGGGCCAATGTGAGTGTCGATTGGAGTAGTCGTGAAAGCGTTAGGGCTAAGCTACGGATCCTGGTGCGGAGGATTTTGCGTAAGTACAAGTATCCACCGGATAAGGCTGAGGATGCGGCGCAGATGATACTCGACCAGGCAGCAATGCTATGTGAAGGTTGGTTGTAGAAACAGTCCTTTCCTTATCACTGATCAAAGGGTGATAAGGAGAGGGCCGCAGATTGTCAATCTATCCAATGAATACGCTGTATTTTTGCTCAGGATACGTTAAGACCCCGTCCTCAAGTACGGATACAAACATATGATGTAGCCCTAGATAGGAGGCTCCTTCCCAGCGTTTAGCAAAATAGAGGCCGTTATCGCGCTGTATTGCTTTGACGAGCGTTGCATGATTCCCTTTGTCGTTAGCAATCCCGGCCTGTTTTCCATTGTTTTCGACACGAAAATTTACTTCTATTTTGTTAGATGAAGTAATTGGCCTGAAGAGCGCTTTGAATTCTATGCCTTGATGCAACGGCACTGATCGCGAGCATTTGTAGTAGTGTTCATCTGATTGTATACCTTTCTCTCGCTTTATTGTGCTAGTTATTTTTATCGGGTAATTGTCATCCTCGGGATACGGAAGTAAAGCGCTGTATTTGTCCTGAGAAAGAACATACTGGCGGTAGTTCATCGGCCGACCGTCAGCGTCTCTGTAATTCGGGGAGACATAAGGTAATGTTATTTTCTCACCTGCACTTGTGGCGCGTCTCACTTCCACGACTTCATCGTGTAGATCTAGAAGATCAACAACTGACTGTCCAAGCATGACTCGATTTCGTGGAGCACTCTGCTGCAGTTTTGCTGCAACGTCGACATGGAAGGAGGTTGCTGTTACCTCCGATACACCAGCGTAACCATACATTCCCCATAAAACTTGTTCGTGAGTTCCGTAGTCTATGCCAACTCGAATCCCGACATCCTCGGCTAAGCCGCGTTCGCGTAGCTTCGGAACTACTTCCTCGCGGATATATTGAACAAGGACGGCGCCACAGTTGATAGCATCAATTGCGCTGTTATTCGTATTTCCTTCACCTCTAAAAAATGCGAGGACGGCATCTCCCATTATGCGATGGACGTGGCCGTCGAATGCAAGTACGCATTCAATAGCACATTTTATAATTTGATTTTTGAAGTAAAAAACCATTTCCGGTGAATAGTATACCCCTAGTCGGGTTGAACCTTGTATGTCAACGAATAGTGATGTTACAAAGCCCTTCTGCCATTCGCCTGATTCGACTAAATGGTCGAAGTCTGGATGTCCGCCAATTACAGCGTTTTTTATACCAGGTTTGCCATAAAGTTTGCGTATATTGTTTTGAATGCCGTAATCATGTATTTGCTCTACTGACTCAAGTGATACTGATTCTGTCACCATTTTCGGTGATTGTGTAGAGTCGAAAGTGCGAGCTGATTTTGTGAGTGTGGGATCCATTTCAAAGGAGCCAAATATTTTATTCATCCGTGACATATATAATATCCTGCGACTTCAAGTGTTTGAATTAAACCAAAGGTAAGCAGAGCCACAAGGTTCCATTTGGTTAGGTTTGCTGCCTTGGAAATTATTTTGAATTTTAAATTTGTTATAATGGCAACTTCATGGACCTGAATTGACAAGTCACGTTCAAGCTCGTCGGCGTTTTTTATCTTGACGGAGTTCGCAAATTCAGAAGCGGTGAAGTTTTTGGCAATAGAGCCAAAGAAAAATATTGAATGAGGCTCAGTCCCCCTGGGGCCAGTGCTGGCACTTGTTAAATTGGGCCAGATGCTTTTGATTACGTAGTAAATACTTAATAGCGAAAGAAGCGTTATTATTGTTAGGATGAAAATTAATAAGTATAGATAATGGCTTTCCTTCTGAATGAAGCTGTCTGCCTTGAGAACAACGCCGCCGAATATTGCTGCGTTTAGAGTCGTTAATAACCCACTTTTGAAATTCACTGTCCCAATGTATGCGTCAAATCTTTTTAGGCTGTCCCAAAGGCTAGACATCCGAAGCTTTTGCTCATCGCTGACCTTTCCTCGCTCCTCGGAGGCCTTCAACTCAGGGGTATCCATTTTAGAGCATCTCCAATAATGATAGGTGACATCATCCTAGCATCACATCGTGCAAACGATCGCTTCCTAACCGTGTTGCGCGTTAATAACATCCCGCTCAGCACCTACTCGTTTCTCGATTAACAGAGCGGTGAGTCGATAGTGATATCGAGTGGCGTCCGAGCGGTTCTTCAGATGCTGAGTGAAAAACCATCGCATGTGCTTGAGTTGCCAGCGCCAAGGATTGTCTCGCTGCCATCGTTGTTGAATGGCGGCTTGCATGATTCAGGCTTGCCGTAGATGTCGTTGTTGCGTGGCTGTCGAGCCGGTCAATGCGCCGCTCAGGAACAGCGCCATATCGAAGGGCTTGGTCATGTCCGACCGAAACCACATCGACCCGATTATGCCCGAGCTCAGTGCTGATCCGTTGTCGTGCCCATCGAAAAAGGACGCGATCCATGCGATAACAGGGACCACCATTGACCGGAGCGGCGTGGCCGGTGAGTTGCTCGTAACGTTTGCAGGCATATGCCGCTCGCAACTCATGAAACCCCTTTACTCCCTGCCTCTGTAGTAATTTGCGAGCGGGCCGCACCGTCTGCCGCAGGAAAGTCGCATAGCTTTCACCTTCGGCCAGCAAATTGCGGCTGGCGGCCGGTGAGGCGTGAAAGGCCATTTGCAATGGGGGAATTGGGGGGGGGGGGGGGGGCACCAGGTTTATTTCGAGTGAACGAAGGTACGCTGAGGATTGAAGATTCTTAAAGCCGAGTTGCTGCATAGCGACTCGGCCCTTGTATTTTTGCTACTGCGGGGACGGTGACGTGCCGGTTGTGGGGTGAAGTACGGACAACACCCGCTCGATCAATAACTCACCCAGCACGATTAATTGTTGGCTACCCAAGAGCTTCTGACGGTTTTCGCCTTCCAGTTCGAAAGCCAGGTCAGTGGTGATAGCGTTCAGCGAAGCCAGAGTTTCGCTGGCTTGAATCAGGAGGGTTTCGGTGTCGATATCTTGAGCGACCGTGAAAAGGTTCGCTGGGGGATTCGGGGTGATTTTTTTCATGATGAAGCTCCCACACTGTTTAAGGAGCTGCCGCCCCCTGCTGTCAAACAGGATTGGGTGGCAGCTGTACGCGGGTTGACAGACCGGAAGTGTAGGAACCCGGCGCACCCGAAGATGCCCCACGCACAGCCGCCATGAACGAGACGGGATGCGTGAAGCATGCCGTTAAATCATGGGGTGTGAAAGGTTACACTTTTCGGCCTGTCAAAGCCGGTCGCTGATGAGCAGCGACGGGGGAACGTTAGCGTTGTGGTGGGGGCTGCGCCAGTTCATCAACAGCGCGACATCTTGAAGGAAAAGTCCGAAGGCCCGCCGGCTGGGCTTTCCAGCCTTCAGAAACAACAAAACCCGCACTAGTCGGGTTTTGTCGATGCTTCGAATTGGTGGAGCCGGGGGGATTTGAACCCCCGTCCGCCAGTACTCCGCTGTCGGTACTACATGCGTAGCCGTTTCTATTAAGTTAACCCTCAGCGACCCGAAGGGCAGGGTGCTTTGGGCGAGTTGTGTAAGTTTTAGCCGCTTCGTCCACAACGTACTGCACGGCGATTCTGTTCTATATGACAATCACTTTGGGTTTACAGACATCCCCTGGTGATTGCTGGACCCGAAGGTACCAGAAGCTCAGGGCTAAGGCTGCTTACGCAGCGAGAGCGAATTCCTGGCCGTAGTTTTCGTCATTGGCAACTATAAGAAGTTGCAACAGTGGATTTACGAGTTCTGTTACCAACTCGGCATGCACCTAAAGTTTCGCGACCGGCGTCGAATCCTAAACGGCCCCGTGCTTGTAACTCGTTGTTTCTTAGTGAGTGACAAGCCTGTGCAGTGTACGCCAAACCGTCACGGAAGGCCAACCCGAAGGTTGGCCCTCAGCGAGTGAACCGCTTATTGGCCGCCTTTGTCGCCGTTCTGCAGATCTTGCAGGGCCTTGGAGGTGATCTCGATGCATTTTTTGTCATCGCCAGCGGCGTGCGCGGCTTTGGCCTGGGACACGGCGGTGTCGATTTCGCCCTTTTTGCCACTGGTGTCGGTGGCGAGCAGGGCTTGGCCGTTGTTGATTTTATCCAGGTTGATTTTGCACAGGTCCGGCTCGCCGGCAGCAAAAACAGGCGAGGCCAACATCGCGGCGGTGATGAACACGCCAGCAAGAGCAGTACGCTTCATGGGGTATCTCCTTGAGCAAATAAGGCTCGATGCTGCGCCGAGGCGGGGCAGCCAGCGAGGTCACGGATGAGCCTCGTTCGCCGAGGCCTATTCAAGTGACTGCGCCGGCACGCAGGGGTTCTGTTTTATTTGCAGGTTTCATGGGCGCGGGCCTGGGTGACGCGGTCTACGAGGTAGACCAGGCCGTGGTAATCGATACCGCCATGCTGGCTCAGGCCGATCTCGCAGGTGCGGCTGGTGGAAATGCCTTCGCTGCAATGTTGCACCGCGTCCTTGAGCGAGCGCAGTGAGTGGGCGTTGAGTTCCGGGGTGGTGAAGCCTTTATCGCCAGCGAAGCCACAGCAGTGAATGCCTTCCGGGATCACCACGGTGGTGGCGCAGCGCCGCACAAGGTCGATCAAGGCCTGGCTTTCGCCCAGGTGCTGGGTGCTACAGGTGACATGCACGGCGATGGGGGCTTGCTGTGGCGTGAAGTCGAGGCGGTCCATCAGGTGGGTGCGGATAAAACGCACCGGGTCGTAGAGGTCCAGGCGGGTTTCGCCGAGGTCTTGCACCAGCCGCAGGGTGCAGGGGCTGGTGTCGCAGTAGATCGGGTCGAGGCCGCCACGGCTGGCGTGGAGCAGGGCGCCGATCAGCTCCTGGCGCTTGTGCTCGGCTTGTTCGGCGTAGCCTTTGGAGGCAAATGGCTGGCCGCAGCACAGGCTGTCCTGGTTGTCGGGAAACACGACTTGGTAACCGGCTTTTTCCAGCAGGCCGCGGGTTTTGTCGTACAGCGACATCTGCTCTTTATCGTCGGCTGATGGGCCCATGGCGCGTGAGACGCAGGCGGCCAGGTAAACCACGCGCGGGCGCTCGTCTTCAACTGCCGGGCTGAAGCGGATGGCTTTTTCCGGCTGTGGCATGGCATTGCTCCACTGCGGGATCTGCCCCTTGGACAGCTGTGTGATTTTTGCCGAGAGCTTCGCCAGGCGAGGCGCGCCCAGCAGCATGCGCGCGCCATTGGCGACATGCAGGGTAAAGCGCGCACCTTGCATGGCCGTGGAGAAATGGCCGGCCAGCCAGTCGGCGGTTTTCGTACGGTCGGCGTCGCGAGCACGCAGCTTTTTCACCAGGTCGCCGGTATTGATGCCGACCGGGCAGCGTTGCGCACACAACCCGGTGGCGGCGCAGGTGTCGATGCCTTGGTAATGGTAGGCCGCTTCCAGTTCGGTGGTGTCGACGCCTGCGCGTCTCTTTGCCTGGATATCGCGCCAGATCACGATGCGCTGGCGCGGGCTGAGCGTCAGGCCTTTGGAGGGACACACTGGCTCACAAAAACCACACTCGATGCACTTATCCACAAGCTCGTCGGCCGCAGGCAGCGGTTTAAGGTGCTTAAGGTGGATTTGCGGATCTTCGCTCAGCACCACGTCGGGGTTAAGGATGCCGTTGGGGTCGAGCAGGCGTTTAAGCTGCCACATCAACTGGTAGGCATCGCTGCCCCATTCCAGCTCGACGAAGGGCGCCATATTACGGCCGGTGCCGTGTTCGGCTTTCAGCGAACCTCCGAACTCCACGGCTACCAACTGCGCCACATCGTCCATGAACGCCTGGTAGCGTGCGACTTCTTCACTGCTGTTGAAGCCTTGGGTGAACACGAAATGCAGATTGCCTTCCAGGGCGTGTCCGAAAAGGATTGCTTCGTCGTAGTGATGTTTGTCGAACAGCTCGATCAAGCGGTTTACGCCGATGGCCAGTTGCTCGACCGGGAAGGTCACGTCTTCGATGATCACCGTGGTGCCGGTTTTACGCACGGCGCCGACGGCCGGGAACGTGTCTTTGCGGATGGCCCACAGGCGGGCGTTTTCCAGCGGGTCCTGGGTGAAGTCGACCTGTTTTTCTACCGGGAAGGCGGCCAGGGACGCCATGATCAGCGCCAGTTGTTCCTGGAGTAATGAAGGTGATGCGGCACGGGATTCGATCAGCAGCGCGCAGGCGTTTTCCGATAGCTGCTGTACGAAAGCCGGCATGCCGGGTTTGTCCTGCACCGAGCGCATGCTGCGCCGGTCCAGCAACTCAACGGCGGAGACGGGTTGGGTTTTGAGCACCGTCACGGCATTGCAGCAGGTTTCCACGTCCGGGAACACAATCAGCGCCGAGGCCTTGTTCGGGTGGTCGATCACCGTGTCGTAGGTCACTGCGCTGATAAAACCAAGGGTGCCTTCGGAGCCCACCAGCAGATGGCTGAGGATATCCAGAGGTTCATCGAAATCCACCAAGGCGTTGAGTGACAGGCCGGTGGTGTTTTTCAGACGGTATTTGTGGCGGATTTTTGCAGCCAGTTCGGCATTTGCCCGCGTCTCCCGGCCCAGCGTGGCCAGGCGCTCCAGCAGCTCGCCATGCTGTTGGCGAAAGGCGCTGACACTGGCCGCGTCCTCGGTATCCAGGCGGCTGCCATCAGCCAGTACCAGGCGGATGCCGGCCAGGGTGTGATACGTGTTTTGCGCGGTGCCGCAGCACATGCCGCTGGCATTGTTGGCGACGATGCCGCCGATCTTGCAGGCGTTGATCGAGGCCGGGTCGGGGCCGATCTTGCGTCCGAACGGCGCCAACCACGCATTGGCCTGGGCGCCGATCACGCCGGGTTGCAGGCGGATCTGCGTGCCTTGGCCGCGAATTTCGCGGCCATTCCAATTGTCGCCCAGCACGATCAGCACCGAGTCGCTGATGGCCTGGCCGGACAAGCTGGTGCCGGCCGCGCGGAAGGTCACGGGTACGCGGTCGCGCTGGGCCAGATGCAGCAGCGCCACGACTTCGTCTTCTGACTCCACGCGAACCACCAGCTGTGGGATCAGCCGGTAAAAGCTGGCGTCAGTGCCGAAGGCGAGGGTGGAAAGAGGGTCGTCGAAGCGACGATCTTTCGGGATCAGTTGTGCGACGTCGCTCAGGAAAGCAGCAGGCAGGCTCATCGGTCCTCCAGAAATAGCTGACGCCGGCATCGTTGTCCGGCGTCGATTCTTACCCTGTTACGCGCAGGTTTTAGTGCACCAGCATACCGGTGAACCAGTAGGCCTGCGCCAGCGTGATCAGCCCGACGATGGTGGCAAAAAACAGGCTGTGCTTGAGGGTAAAGCGGAACAGGTCGGACTCTTTGCCCACCAGGCCGGTGGCGGCGCAGGCCACCGCGATTGATTGTGGCGAGATCATCTTGCCGGTCACGCCACCGCTGGTGTTCGCTGCTACCAGCAAGGTGTCGTTGACGCCGATCTGATGCGCCGTGGTGGCTTGCAGCGAGCTGAACAGGGCGTTGGACGAAGTGTCGGAGCCTGTCAGGAAAACCCCCAGCCAGCCGAGGAACGGCGAGAAGAACGGGAACGCAGCGCCGGTGCCGGCCAATACCAGGGCCATGGTCGAGGACATGCCGGAGTAGTTGGTGACGAAGGCAAACGCCAGCACCATGCCAATGGACAGGATCGGCCAGCGCAGTTCGTAGAAGGTCTCTTTTAAAGTGGTAAGACCAGTCTTGAGGTTGATTTTCAACACCAGCATCGAAATCAGTGCAGAGAAGAAAATCGCGGTGCCGGTGGCTGAAATCGGGTCCAGCTTGAACACGGCCGGAATCGCCGTGGGGTTGGTGACGATCGGGGCGACCTTGATCACCAGTTGATCCAGGTGCGGGATCGCGAAGTTGAACACCCAGCTGTACATCGAACCGCCGGCGGCGAACATCGCTTTGAACGGCTTGAGCGTCCAGATAGTGACCAGCACGGTGAGGATCAGGAACGGCGACCAGGCTTTGAAAATCTGCCCCAGGCTGTAAGGCGAGGCGACGGTTTGGCGTGGTTGACCGAAGCCACCTGCGCTGGCGGTGACCGCTGCGCCGGAGGTGGCGCCGGCAATTTGTGCGCCGGCGCTGCGTTTGGGCTGCCAGACTTTCAGGAACAGGGTCAGCGCTACCAGGCTGGCCAGGGCCGAGGTGATGTCAGGCAGTTCCGGGCCAATGAAGTTGGAGGTGAAGTATTGGGTGACGGCAAAGCTCAGGCCCGCAACCAATGCGGCTGGCCAGGTTTCGCGAACGCCGCGCAGGCCGTCCATCATGAACACCAGCCAGAACGGCACGAACAGCGACAGCAGCGGTAACTGGCGGCCGGCCATGGCGCCGATCTTGAACGAATCGATACCGGTCACTTGCCCGGCGACGATGATCGGGATGCCCAGCGCGCCGAACGCTACAGGCGCGGTGTTGGCGATCAGGCACAGGCCGGCGGCGTACAGCGGGTTGAAACCCAGGCCCACAAGCAGTGCGGCAGTAATTGCCACAGGGGCCCCAAAACCGGCTGCGCCTTCAAGGAAGGCGCCAAAGCAGAAGCCAATCAACAGCACCTGCAAGCGCTGGTCATCGGTAATCGACAGGACCGAGCTGCGGATGATTTCAAACTGCCCACTCTTGACCGTCAGTTTGTAGAGGAATACGGCGGCGACGATGATCCAGGCGATGGGCCACAGGCCGTAGGCAAACCCATAACCGGCGGCGGCCAGCGCCATGTCTACCGGCATCTGGAACGCGAAAATCGCCACCAGGATCGACAGCGCCAGGGTGATGCTGCCTGCCACGTGGCCTTTTAGGCGGAACACGGCCAGTGCCAGGAAGAAAAACACGATCGGGATAACGGCGGCCAGTGCGGACAGGCCAAGGCTGCCGAGTGGGCTGTAGAGCTGTTGCCAGGTTTGCATAATGGGGTGGCCCCTGATTGTTGTTGTTTGGTCAGCTTGGATAATTGGTAATACCAATTTACAGTCGCTGTCGGCTAGAGTAAAAGCCTTGGCAGGGGTGTGTCAATTTGCCGCCCACGAAACTTTGGTCGTAGCGGTGTGGGTGAGGTGTTCTGGTTGGGTCAATCGAAGGCGTTCTGATAGGTGCCGCAAGCGCGGCGATAGGCGAGAATAGAGGGCCTGGCGAGTGGTCGGGTTTGTGGAGAGTGAGTTATGGGGTTTGATCAGGTGCGTCAGCGCCGTTTGTCTGACGATATTGTCGAGCAGCTTGAGGGCATGATCCTTGAGGGCACGCTCAAGTCGGGCGAACGCTTGCCAGCCGAACGCGCTTTGGCTGAACAGTTTGGCGTGTCGCGCCCTTCGCTGCGGGAGGCGATTCAGAAACTCGCGGCCAAGGGGTTGTTGGTCAGCCGCCAGGGCGGCGGTAACTATGTGGCGGATTCTCTGGGTTCGACCTTCAGTGATCCGTTGCTGCACCTGCTGGAAAATAACCCGGAGGCTCAGCGGGATTTGCTGGAGTTTCGTCAGACTCTGGAAGCGTCCTGTGCTTACTACGCCGCATTGCGTGCTACTGAGGTCGACCGCGAGCGGCTGACCGCAGCGTTTGAGGCGCTGCAGGATTGCTACACCCGCGCCGATGAAGTTAGCCGGCTGGAAGAGGGCGCAGCGGATGCGCGCTTTCACCTGGCCATCGCTGAGGCCAGCCATAACGCCGTGTTGCTGCACACCATTCGTGGGCTGTTCGATTTGCTCAAGCGTAACGTGGTGACCAATATCGGCGGCATGTACCAGCAGCGTACAGAAACCCGCGACATGCTCATCAGTCAGCATCGGGATTTGTATTTGGCGATTATCGAAGGGCGCGCCGAGCAGGCACGGGAAGTCTCAACACGTCACCTGCTCTATGTGCAGGAAGTGTTGGAGGAGGTGCGTCAGGAAGTTCAGCGTGTGGCCCGGGCGGAGCGACGTAAAGGGATGTAGCCCGCGTGGGCTACACCGTCACAAGGATTACTCTTCCTTGCCCTTGTTGCGCACGGCGCGATGCAACTCACGGTTGGAGTCGCGCTCACGCTCGGTATCGCGCTTGTCGTATTCCTTCTTGCCCTTGCCCAGCGCGATCTCGCACTTGACCAGGTGCTTGCTCCAGTACCAGGACAGGCAGATACAGGCATAGCCTTTCTGCTGTACGGCGGCAGCGAGCTTTTCCAGTTCGCGGGCGTTGAGCAACAGCTTGCGCGTGCGCACCGGGTCGGCAATCACGTGGGTGCTCGCGGTGGTCAGCGGGGTGATATGACTGCCCAGCAGCCATGCCTCGCCATCTTTGAGCAATACGTAGCTGTCGACCAGTTGCAGCTTGCTGGCGCGCAGACTTTTTACTTCCCAGCCGGCCAGGACCAGACCAGCCTCGAACCGATGTTCGATGAAGTAATCGTGTCGCGCCTTTTTATTTTGCGCGATGGTCCCTGTGGGGTGTTTCTTTTGTTTAGCCATAGGGGCGGCATTATAGGGAGTTGCGAGCGTATCGGCTACGGTCAACCTGCGTGCTTGAGCGTGTTGGACGAATCCCGGACAATACCGGCAGTTCTCTGGTTTTTTTCTCTCGCGGATCGGGCTGTTCTTTCGCGATGTTTGCCTCAAGCAGTGGAAGTAACGCTCACATGACGACGCATATTCAACGTTCGGCTTTATTGCCTTATCCGGCTCAGGCGCTCTATGACCTGGTCAATGACGTAGCGCGTTACCCGGAATTCCTGCCTTGGTGCTCAACCGCCGAAGTGCTGGAAAGCAGTGATGAGCATATGGTCGCCAGTGTCGGGGTAGCCAAGGGTGGGCTTAGCCAGCATTTTGTTACGCGCAATGTGCTGGTGCCGGGCAAATCCATTGAGATGAACCTGCAGGAAGGGCCGTTCACCCAGTTGCATGGGGTATGGGTATTCAAGGCGCTGACCGACAAGGCCTGCAAGATCAGCCTGGACCTGTCCTTTGATTACGCCGGCCCGATTGTGCGGGCGACCTTGGGGCCTTTGTTCAACCAGGCGGCCAACACCCTGGTGGATGCATTCTGTCAGCGGGCCAAACAACTGCATGGTTGAGATTGAAGTGGTGTACGCCGCTGAGGACCGCCAGGTATTGCTGGCGGTGACGGTGCCTGCGGGCACCAGCCTGAGGGCCGCGGTGCTGGCGTCGGGGATTGCTGAGCAATTTCCAGGCTTGGTATTGGCGGATTGCCAACTGGGCATATTCGGCAAAGTGGTCGCCGATGCGCACGTGCGTGTTGCGCAGCCAGGTGATCGAATTGAGATTTATCGGCCCTTGCTGGCAGACCCCAAGGAAGTGCGCAGGCTGCGTGCGGCCAAGGCGGCCTTGGCGCGGCAGCAGAACCCATAAGGCTGCCAATCGGCAGGCAACAAAAAGCCCGGCATGCCGGGCTTTTTATCGAGCGCCGCAAAATTACTGCGGGCTGGTGTCCAGAGGCTGTGGCGTCGGGACAGGAACGGTCTGCACGCCGTCGACGTCCTTCTGGATCTGATCCAGCAAGGAGCCAGGCTTGGCCGGTACTTCGGACTTAGGCTTCTCTGCTTCCTGCGCTGGCGCAGTCACATTGGTGCCGTTGTCCTTGCCGAGCAAGGCTTCATCACGGCTTACGCCGGGCATGAAGTCACCGGACAGGCTCACAAGCTGGTCATTGCCATTGAAGATGACACTGACGCGCTCCTGCTGGCGCTCACCGCCACCTGGCTGGATGCTGTAGAGATAATCCCAGCGATCGGCATGAAAAGTGTCGGTCAGCAGGGGGTTGCCCATAATAAACCGTACTTGCCGTCGGGTCATTCCCGGGCGTAACTGGTCTATCATGTCCTGCGTGACGACATTGCCCTGCTGGATGTCGATTTTGTAAACCCCGGGGAATGAACAACCGGCGAGTGCGAGCAGTCCCACAAGGGTGAAACTGGTTAGCAAGAGCTTGGTGTTTTGCATCGGTGGGCGACTTCCACTATCTTGGCTGGGACAACGTAAACGCCGATCATACCCGTATTAAGAGAAGCTGCGAAGCAGCATCCGCGAGAAAGCTAACCATGGTTGAAAATAGCGAACTACGCAAAGCCGGTCTTAAAGTGACTCTGCCACGAGTCAAGATTCTACAAATGCTCGATTCTGCTGAGCAGCGCCACATGAGTGCCGAGGATGTTTACAAGGCGCTGATGGAGTCTAACGAGGACGTTGGCCTGGCCACGGTTTACCGTGTGCTGACCCAGTTTGAAGCCGCAGGGCTGGTGGTTCGTCATAATTTCGACGGCGGTCATGCAGTGTTCGAATTGGCTGACGGTGGTCATCACGATCACATGGTTGACCTGGATACCAATGAGGTTATCGAGTTCACCAGCCCGGAAATCGAGAAGCTCCAGCATCAGATCGCTGAGCAGCATGGATTCGATTTGGTGGACCATAATCTGGTCCTGTACATCCGTAAGAAAAAGTAAAAATCGACACAGATTTGCTCTGTGAAACGATAGAAGGCGACCCTAGGGTCGCCTTCGTGCTTTCTATAAGAGAGAAAATAGAGCGAAAAAAGCTCGGTTCAAGCCTTGGCTGCCACTACCATCTTCTTCGCGTGGGCCAGGGACTCTTTCGTCAGGTCGATGCCGCCCAACATCCGCGCCACTTCTTCTACCCGCTCCGATTTGTTCAGCTTGGACACGGCCGTATGCGTCGCATCGCTGCCGCGCACTTTGTGTACAAATAAATGCTGATGCCCTTGGGCGGCCACTTGCGGCAAGTGAGTCACGGTGAGCACCTGGCCACGCTCCCCAAGGCGGCGCAGCAGTTGGCCGACAATCTCCGCCGTTGGCCCGCCAATCCCCACGTCCACTTCGTCGAATACCAGGGTGGGTACCCGCGAGGTCTGGGCGGTAATGACCTGAATCGCCAGGCTGATCCGCGACAGCTCACCGCCGGACGCCACTTTCGCCAGTGCCTTGAGCGGCTGGCCAGGGTTGGCGCTCACCAGCAGCTCCACCTGTTCCAGGCCATGGGGTTGCAGCTCGTTGCTGGTGTTGGCGTGCAGCTCAATGGTGAAGCGCCCGCCAGGCATGCCCAGGCGTTGAATTTCCTGCTCCACGGCACTGGCCAGGCTGGTAGCGGCTTGCTGGCGCAGGTGGCTGAGCTCGCGGGCCTTTTCCTGGTAATGGCGGGCGAAGGAGGCGAGTTCATCGCCCAGCCTTTCAATGGATTCATCATTGGCGTTGAGGGTTTCGATCTCATCCAGCAGCTTTTGCTGCATCGTCGCCACTTCGGTCGGCTGGATGCGGTGTTTGCGCGCCAGGGTATAGATAGTGTCCAGGCGCTCTTCGATTTCTTGCAGGCGCGCGGGGTCGGCGTCGAAGTGGTCCAGGAAGCGATTCAGTTCCCCAACGGCTTCTTCTACCTGGATCTGCGCACTGGTCAGCAGGGTGGTGGCCTCGCTCAAGGAGCCCGACCCGCTGTTCACGCTCGATAGGCGATTGAGGCTGGCGGTCAGTGCGTTCAGTACATTGCCCGAATCACTTTCGCTGCATTGCTCCACCACTTGGCGGCAGATACCCAGCAGGGTTTCGGCGTTGGTCAGGTTTTTGTGTTCCTGCTCAAGTTGCTCCAGCTCGGTTTCGCCAAGGCCCAGGCTCTCCAGCTCTTCAAGCTGATAGCTGAGCAGTTGATGGCGAGCGCGTTGTTCGTCGCCGGAATTGGAAAGTCGCTCCAGCTCCTGGCGGGTTTGCCTCCAGCGCTGGGCGGCAAGCTGCACCTGGCGCGCCAGGTCGGTGGCGCCGGCGTATTCGTCGAGCAGGCGGCGATGAGTGTCGGTTTTCAGCAAGGATTGGTGTTCGTGCTGGCTGTGGATATCGATCAGCAAATCGCCCAGTGCCTTTAAATCGCCAAGCGGGCAGGGCGTGCCATTGATGTAGCCGCGTGAACGACCTTCCGCCGTAATGACGCGGCGCAGGATGCACGGGCCTTCATTATTAAGGTCGCGCTCGGCCAGCCAGGCCTCGGCTTCGGGAATATCGGCCAGGTCGAACGTGGCCAGAATGTCGGCCTTGTCTGCGCCGGGGCGTACCACGCCACTGTCGGCGCGGTCGCCCAGGGTCAGGCCCAGGGCGTCGAGCATGATCGATTTGCCGGCGCCGGTTTCGCCTGTGATTACGCTCATCCCGCGATCCAGTTCGAGATCCAGGTGTTCAACGATGGCGTAGTTATGTACGGACAGGTGCACCAGCATGACGGCCGCTCCCAGGCTTTAGGTCTGGTTATTTATACAGTGTTTTATTCAGGGCTGGCAATCCTGGTGCTTAGCTCAATTTGCTTGAGTGCGCGGATTTTTTAGCGCAAAGCGCAATGACGCTGCCGGAATTGATCCAGAGCAAGCGAAAGACTTTTGGTAACGCCTGCGCCCTTGAACCTGAAAATTGTGGCCCCATATACCGGAACAGAAGCGCGAGTTGAGTTCGCGCATGATTTTGAAAGGAGAAATCTATGGCTGACGAACAGACGCAGGATACGCAAACTCCAGACGCCAATTCGGCTGCCGGTGATGAACTGGCAACTCGTGTGCAAGTGCTCGAAGAGCAATTGGCCGCTGCGCAGGATCAATCTTTGCGTGTTGCCGCCGATCTGCAGAACGTCCGCCGCCGTGCCGAGCAGGATGTCGAGAAAGCTCACAAATTCGCGCTGGAAAAATTCGCCAACGACCTGCTGCCGATTATCGACAGCCTGGAGCGTGGCCTTGAGTTGTCCAACCCGGATGACGAAAACATCCGTCCGATGCGCGAAGGGATCGAGCTGACCCTGAAAATGTTCCAGGACACCCTGAAGCGTTATCAGTTGGAAGCCATCGATCCGCAAGGCGGTGAGCCGTTCAATGCTGAGCATCACCAAGCCATGGCCATGCAGGAAAGCCATGACCTGGAGCCCAACAGTGTACTGAAAGTGTTCCAGAAGGGTTATCAGCTCAACGGTCGCTTGCTGCGCCCGGCGATGGTAGTGGTGAGCAAGGCTCCTGCACCCGTTGCACCTTCTATTGATGAGCAGGCTTGAAATCAGTCGTAACGGCCCCATCTATAAGTCAAGCGTTTAAGTGCTACCGCAGTTAGCCACCACTGCTGCGGCAACCTAATTAAAGTTTCGGGAGAGTAAATCATGGGCAAAATTATCGGTATCGACCTGGGGACTACCAACTCCTGCGTCTCCGTGCTGGAAAACGGCGTTGCTAAAGTTATCGAAAACGCCGAAGGCGCGCGTACCACGCCGTCGATCATTGCTTACGCCAACGACGGTGAAATCCTCGTCGGTCAGTCGGCCAAGCGTCAGGCTGTCACCAACCCGCACAACACCCTGTACGCGGTTAAGCGTCTGATCGGTCGTAAGTTCGACGAAGAAGTCGTACAGAAAGACATCAAGATGGTCCCTTACAAAATCGCCAAGGCTGACAACGGTGACGCCTGGGTTGAAGTAAACGGCCAGAAAATGTCGCCGCCGCAAATCTCGGCTGAAATCTTGAAAAAGATGAAGAAAACCGCCGAAGACTACCTCGGTGAAGCCGTGACTGAAGCGGTGATCACCGTTCCGGCCTACTTCAACGACAGCCAGCGTCAGGCGACCAAAGACGCCGGCCGCATCGCTGGCCTGGACGTAAAACGTATCATCAACGAACCCACCGCAGCCGCTCTGGCCTACGGTATGGACAAGGCCAAGGGCGACCACACCGTGATCGTTTATGACCTGGGTGGTGGTACTTTCGACGTCTCCGTCATCGAGATCGCTGAAGTTGACGGCGAGCACCAGTTCGAAGTGTTGGCCACCAACGGCGACACCTTCCTGGGTGGTGAAGACTTTGACATTCGTCTGATCGACTACCTCGTTGACGAATTCAAGAAAGAAAGCGGCATGAACCTTAAAGGTGACCCGCTGGCGATGCAGCGCCTGAAAGAAGCCGCTGAAAAAGCCAAGATCGAGCTGTCTTCGGCTCAGTCGACCGACGTGAACCTGCCGTACATCACTGCAGACGCCACTGGTCCTAAGCACTTGAACGTGAAAATCTCCCGTTCCAAGCTCGAAGCGCTGGTTGAAGACCTGGTACAACGCACCATCGAGCCTTGCCGCATTGCGCTGAAAGACTCCGGTATCGATGTTGGCTCGATCAACGACGTGATCCTGGTTGGCGGTCAGACCCGTATGCCACTGGTTCAGAAGCTGGTCACCGAGTTCTTCGGTAAAGAAGCACGTAAAGACGTGAACCCGGACGAAGCGGTTGCCATGGGGGCTGCGATCCAGGGTGCGGTATTGGCCGGCGACGTGAAAGACGTTCTGCTGTTGGACGTCAGCCCGCTGACCCTGGGTATCGAAACCATGGGTGGCGTGATGACCGCGCTGATCGAGAAAAACACCACGATTCCTACCAAGAAATCGCAAGTGTTCTCGACTGCCGACGACAACCAGGGCGCTGTGACCATTCACGTGCTGCAAGGTGAGCGTAAGCAAGCCGCTCAGAACAAGTCCCTGGGCAAGTTCGACCTGGCTGAGATTCCACCAGCGCCACGTGGCGTGCCGCAAATTGAAGTGACCTTTGACATCGATGCCAACGGTATCCTGCACGTAGGTGCCAAAGACAAGGCGACCGGCAAAGAGCAGAAGATCACCATCAAGGCCAACTCCGGTCTGTCTGATGAAGAAATTCAACAGATGATTCGTGATGCTGAAACCAACGCCGAGGCTGACAAGAAGTTTGAAGAGCTGGCCGCTGCCCGTAACCAGGGTGATGCACTGGTTCACTCGACACGCAAAATGATCTCCGAAGCGGGCGACAAAGTAACCGCCGAAGAGAAAACCGCGATCGAGGCTGCTCTGGTTGCCCTGGAAGCCGCCGTTAAAGGTGACGACAAGGCTGCCATCGAAGCCAAGGTTGAGGAGCTGTCGAAAGTCTCCGCGCCGGTTGCCCAGAAAATGTACGCCGAGCAAGGCCAGCCGGCAGAAGGCGCTGCACAGCACGCAGAGCCTGAAGCCAAGCACGATGATGTTGTCGATGCCGAGTTCGAAGAAGTCAAAGAGCAGAAGTAAGTTGGTTGCCCGGTTGACCGCTATCAAGCGGTGACTGGTAGGATGTCGCCGCGCGGGAGCTTGCTCCCGCGTTGGCGTGTCTGGGGTATGTGAATTTTTACAGCATGCGACAAGGTTCGGGTGCTGGCGGTGTGATCGGGAATGCTCCTGCTTTCCGAGCAGTAAATACCGCATTTTTGGCCGGGTCCCTGGCTAAAAAGTAGTTATGACCAGGATCGTTGAATTGACGTGAGTTGGGTCCGGGCCTGTATTGGGGCTCAACGAGTTCGGCAAGGCTCAGGAGGGCCGGGCTGAACGTCCTTAAGAGTGCAAAGACTTATGGCAAAGCGTGACTATTACGAAGTGTTGGGTGTGGAGCGCAGCTCCAGCGAGGCGGACCTGAAAAAGGCTTACCGTCGCCTGGCGATGAAGCACCACCCGGACCGTAATCCGGATAGCAAAGAATCCGAAGAGATGTTCAAAGAGGCCAATGAGGCCTACGAATGCTTGTCTGATTCCAGTAAACGCGCGGCCTACGACCAGTATGGTCATGCCGGTGTCGACCCGAGCATGGGTGGCGGCGGTGCCGGTTTTGGTGGTCAGAACTTCTCCGATATTTTCGGCGACGTGTTCAGCGACTTCTTTGGTGGCGGCCGTGGCGGTCAGCGCGGCGGTGCCCAGCGTGGCAGTGACTTGCGTTACACGCTGGAGCTGAACCTGGAAGAGGCTGTGCGCGGTACCACGGTCAATATCCGTGTACCGACACTGGTCAATTGCAAGCCGTGCGACGGTTCGGGGGCCAAGAAGGGGTCCTCGCCGATTACCTGTCCGACCTGTGGCGGTATTGGCCAGGTGCGCATGCAGCAGGGCTTCTTCTCGGTGCAGCAGACCTGCCCGCGCTGCCATGGCCAGGGCAAGATCATTTCCGATCCGTGCGACTCCTGCCACGGCGAAGGTCGTGTCGAAGAGTACAAGACCCTTTCGGTGAAAGTGCCGGCGGGTGTTGATACCGGTGACCGTATTCGCCTGTCTGGCGAAGGCGAGGCGGGCACTCAAGGTGGCCCGACGGGCGACCTGTACGTGGTGATCAATGTGCGTGAGCACTCGATCTTCCAGCGTGATGGCAAACACCTGTTCTGCGAGGTGCCGATCAGCTTTGTCGACGCGGCATTGGGCGGCGAGCTGGAAATTCCGACCCTTGATGGTCGGGTCAAGCTCAAGATCCCGGAAGGCACCCAGACCGGCAAGCAGTTCCGTATCCGTGGCAAAGGCGTTGCGCCGGTGCGCGGTGGCGGTGCTGGCGACTTGATGTGCCGTGTGGCGGTGGAAACGCCCGTCAACCTCGGCCGTCGTCAGCGCGAACTGCTTGAAGAGTTCCGCAGCTCGTTGGAAGGCGATGACTCCCATTCGCCGAAAACCACCGGCTTCTTCGATGGCGTTAAGCGCTTCTTCGGCGACTTGTAAGGACGTGAATATGCGACGTATAGCCGTAATGGGCGCTGCTGGGCGCATGGGCAAGACCTTGGTCGAGGCGGTGCAGCAGCGCTCGCCGGCCTCCGGGCTGACGGCGGCGATTGTTCGCCCTGGCAGCACGCTGATCGGTGCGGACGCCGGTGAGCTGGCTTCGCTGGGTCGCATCGGCGTTTCGTTGTCGGGCAACCTGGAGCAGGTGGCTGACGAGTTTGATGTGCTGATCGACTTCACCTTGCCGGAAGTGATGCTGAAAAACCTGGCGTTCTGCCGCAAGGCTGGCAAGGCCATGGTCATCGGCACCACAGGCTTGAATGCCGAGCAGAAGCAGTTGCTGGTGGAGGCGGGCAAGGATATTCCGATCGTCTTCGCCGCCAATTTCAGCGTCGGCGTGAACTTGTCGCTCAAGTTGCTGGACCTGGCCGCGCGCGTGTTGGGTGATGAGGCGGATATCGAGATCATCGAGACCCACCATCGCCACAAGATCGATGCGCCGTCGGGTACTGCGCTGCGCATGGGTGAGGCGATTGCCGATGCCCTGGGGCGCGACCTGTCTAAAGTCGCTGTTTACGGGCGTGAAGGCCATACCGGTGCGCGTGCCCATGACACCATCGGCTTTGCCACTGTGCGCGGTGGTGATGTGGTGGGTGATCACACCGTTCTGTTTGCCAGTGAAGGCGAGCGCCTGGAGATCACACACAAAGCCTCCAGCCGCATGACATTTGCCAAGGGCGCGGTGCGTGCGGCGCTCTGGCTGGAAGGTCGTGAGCCTGGTCTGTATGACATGCGCGACGTGCTGTATCTGCACTAAGAGTAGCCAAAACCGGGCCTCAAGCTTATGCTTAGGCCCCGTTTTTACCCGCTAGGCGACGTCCTGTCGCATTCCCCTGCCTTTAAGGCTCATTAGCGGTGGACCAAAAAAGCCTTTTTCTGTAAGCTACAGCTTTAGTGTGTCCACTAAAAGCGCGCAGAATAATTCAGTGAAGAAGCGGGGTGACGTGTCCATACGTCACTCCGCTTTTTTACAACCTGCGATCGCCCTTTCAGGCTTTATTTACGGGAGGTCTTCTTGACTAAGCCAGCCATACTCGCCCTTGCTGATGGCAGCATTTTTCGCGGCGAAGCCATTGGAGCCGACGGTCAAACCGTTGGAGAGGTAGTGTTTAACACTGCCATGACCGGCTATCAGGAAATCCTTACCGATCCTTCCTACGCCCAGCAAATCGTTACCCTGACCTATCCGCACATCGGCAACACCGGTACAACGCCGGAAGACGTTGAGTCTGATCGTGTCTGGTCGGCCGGTCTGGTCATTCGTGATCTGCCACTGGTTGCGAGCAACTGGCGTAACACGATGTCGCTGTCCGATTACCTGAAAGCCAACAATGTTGTGGCGATCGCCGGTATCGATACGCGCCGCCTTACACGCATCCTGCGTGAAAAAGGCTCGCAGAACGGCTGCATCATGGTCGGTGACAATATCTCCGAAGAGGCGGCGATTGCCGCTGCCCAAGGCTTCCCTGGCCTGAAGGGCATGGACCTGGCGAAAGTTGTCAGCGTCAAAGAGAAGTACGAGTGGCGCTCCACTGTCTGGGACTTGAAGACCGACAGTCACGCGACCATCGACGCCAGCGAGCTGCCATACCATGTTGTGGCCTACGACTACGGCGTGAAGTACAACATCCTGCGCATGCTGGTTGAGCGCGGCTGCCGCGTGACCGTGGTGCCGGCGCAAACGCCTGCGAGCGATGTGCTGGCCCTGCAACCGGACGGCGTGTTCCTGTCCAACGGCCCGGGTGACCCTGAGCCATGCGACTACGCCATCCAGGCAATCAAGGACGTGCTGGAAACCGAGATTCCGGTATTCGGCATCTGCCTCGGTCACCAACTGCTGGCCCTGGCGTCCGGCGCCAAGACCCTGAAAATGGGCCACGGCCACCACGGTGCCAACCACCCGGTACAAGACCTGGACACCGGCGTTGTGATGATCACCAGCCAGAACCACGGTTTTGCGGTGGATGAAGCAACCTTGCCGAGCAACGTTCGCGCCATTCACAAGTCGCTGTTCGACGGCTCCTTGCAAGGCATCGAGCGCACCGACAAGAGCGCGTTCAGCTTCCAGGGCCACCCTGAAGCCAGCCCTGGCCCGAACGACGTAGCGCCGCTGTTCGACCGTTTCATCAATGAGATGGCCAAGCGACGCTGACTGAGAGGCCTGCGGGCGGCCCCGAACCTCGGTGGCCCCCGCAGGCTCTTCAACGATTGTTCAAGACGGCTTGCCGACTGACCTGCGGATTTGAGTGACAAACCCATGCCAAAACGTACAGACATAAAAAGCATCCTGATTCTCGGCGCTGGCCCGATCGTGATCGGCCAGGCTTGCGAATTCGACTACTCCGGCGCTCAGGCCTGTAAAGCCCTGCGCGAAGAGGGTTACCGCGTCATCCTGGTGAACTCCAACCCGGCCACCATCATGACCGACCCGGACATGGCCGACGCCACTTACATCGAACCGATCAAGTGGCAGACCGTTGCCAAGATCATCGAGAAAGAGCGTCCCGACGCGCTGCTGCCGACCATGGGTGGCCAGACCGCACTCAACTGCGCCCTGGACCTGGAGCGCGAAGGCGTTCTGGAGAAGTTCGGCGTAGAGATGATTGGCGCCAACGCCGACACCATCGACAAGGCTGAAGACCGTTCGCGTTTCGACAAGGCCATGAAGTCCATCGGCCTTGACTGCCCGCGCTCCGGCATTGCCCACAGCATGGAAGAGGCCAACGCGGTTCTCGAAAAGCTGGGCTTCCCGTGCATCATTCGTCCGTCCTTCACCATGGGCGGCACCGGTGGCGGTATTGCTTACAACCGTGAAGAGTTCGAAGAAATCTGCGCCCGTGGCCTGGACCTGTCGCCGACCAAAGAGCTGCTGATCGACGAATCCCTGATCGGCTGGAAAGAGTACGAGATGGAGGTTGTCCGCGACAAAAAGGACAACTGCATCATCGTCTGCTCCATCGAAAACTTCGACCCGATGGGCGTGCACACCGGCGACTCGATCACCGTTGCTCCGGCGCAGACCCTGACGGACAAGGAATACCAGATCATGCGTAACGCCTCGTTGGCGGTACTGCGTGAGATCGGCGTTGAAACCGGCGGTTCCAACGTTCAGTTCGGTATCTGCCCGGACACTGGCCGCATGGTCGTGATCGAGATGAACCCGCGTGTGTCGCGCTCTTCGGCACTGGCATCGAAAGCGACCGGCTTCCCGATTGCGCGCATCGCCGCCAAGTTGGCGATCGGTTACACCTTGGACGAGCTGCAAAACGAAATCACGGGCGGCGCTACGCCGGCGTCTTTCGAGCCGTCCATCGACTACGTCGTGACCAAGCTGCCGCGCTTTGCCTTCGAGAAGTTCGCCAAGGCCGACGCACGCTTGACCACTCAGATGAAGTCGGTTGGCGAAGTAATGGCCATCGGCCGGACCTTCCAGGAATCCCTGCAGAAAGCCCTGCGCGGCCTGGAAGTGGGTGTTTGCGGCCTGGATGAAAAGCTCGACCTGAGCAACCCGGAAAGCATGAGCGTGCTCAAGCGCGAGCTGACCGTGCCGGGCGCCGAGCGTATCTGGTACGTGGCCGATGCTTTCCGCGCGGGTATGACCGTCGAACAGATCTTCGGCATGAACATGATCGATCCGTGGTTCCTGGTGCAGATCGAAGATCTGATCAAGGAAGAAGAGAAGGTCAAGACCCTCGGTCTGTCCTCTATCGACCGCGACCTGATGTTCCGCCTCAAGCGCAAAGGTTTCTCCGATCAGCGTCTGGCCAAGCTGCTGGGTGTGACCGAGAAGAACCTGCGCACCCACCGCCACAAGCTGGAAATCTTCCCGGTCTACAAGCGCGTTGATACCTGCGCGGCCGAGTTCGCCACCGACACCGCGTACCTGTACTCCACTTACGAGGAAGAGTGCGAGGCCGCGCCGTCGGGCCGCGACAAGATCATTATCCTGGGCGGCGGTCCGAACCGTATTGGCCAGGGTATCGAGTTCGACTACTGCTGCGTACACGCCGCCCTCGCGCTGCGCGAAGACGGGTACGAGACCATCATGGTCAACTGCAACCCGGAAACTGTTTCGACTGACTACGACACTTCCGACCGTCTGTACTTTGAGCCGGTAACCCTGGAAGACGTGCTGGAAATCTGCCGCGTCGAGAAGCCGAAAGGCGTGATCGTGCAGTACGGCGGCCAAACCCCGCTGAAGCTGGCGCGTGCCCTGGAAGCGGCCGGCGTGCCGATCATCGGCACCAGTCCTGACGCCATCGACCGTGCCGAAGACCGTGAGCGCTTCCAGCAAATGGTCGAGCGCCTGAACCTGCGTCAGCCGCCAAACGCCACCGTGCGCAGCGAAGACGAAGCCATCCGCGCCGCCAGCAAGATTGGCTACCCGCTGGTGGTGCGTCCGTCCTACGTATTGGGCGGCCGGGCGATGGAAATCGTCTACGAAGAAGAAGAACTCAAGCGCTACCTGCGTGATGCGGTGAAAGTGTCGAACGACAGCCCGGTGCTGCTGGACCACTTCCTCAACTGCGCCATCGAAATGGACGTGGATGCGGTGTGCGACGGTACCGACGTAGTCATCGGCGCGATCATGCAGCACATCGAACAGGCTGGCGTTCACTCCGGTGACTCCGCTTGCTCGCTGCCGCCGTACTCGCTGCCAGCGCACATCCAGGACGAGATGCGCGAACAGGTCAAGAAAATGGCCCTGGAACTGGGCGTGGTCGGCCTGATGAACGTTCAGTTGGCGCTGCAAGGCGAAGACATCTACGTCATCGAAGTGAACCCGCGTGCTTCGCGTACCGTGCCATTTGTTTCCAAGTGCATCGGTGTGTCCCTGGCCATGATCGCTGCCCGCGTGATGGCGGGTAAGACCCTGAAGGAAATCGGCTTCACCAAGGAAATCATTCCTAACTTCTACAGCGTGAAAGAGGCGGTGTTCCCATTCGCCAAATTCCCTGGTGTGGACCCGATCCTGGGCCCAGAGATGAAGTCCACCGGTGAAGTGATGGGTGTGGGTGACACTTTCGGTGAAGCATTCGCCAAGGCCCAGATGGGCGCCAGCGAAGTGCTGCCGACCGGCGGTACTGCGTTTATCAGCGTGCGTGATGATGACAAACCACTGGTTGCAGGCGTGGCCCGTGATCTGATCAACTTGGGCTTTGAAGTCGTGGCAACTGCCGGGACCGCCAAGCTGATCGAAGCTGCCGGCCTGAAAGTACGTCGCGTGAACAAGGTGACGGAAGGCCGTCCGCACGTGGTCGACATGATCAAGAATGACGAAGTCACGCTGATCATCAACACCACCGAAGGTCGCCAGTCGATCGCGGACTCCTACTCCATTCGTCGAAATGCCTTGCAGCACAAGATCTACTGCACCACCACCATTGCTGCTGGCGAAGCCATCTGCGAAGCGCTCAAGTTCGGTCCGGAAAAGACCGTGCGTCGCTTGCAGGATCTACACGCAGGATTGAAGGCATGACCAAATACCCAATGACCGTCCAGGGCTTCAAGGCCCTGGAAGAGGAGCACGCCCATCTGACCAAGGTCGTCCGCCCGAAGCTGAGCCAGGACATCGGTACGGCCCGCGAGCTGGGTGACTTGAAGGAAAACGCCGAATACCACGCTGCTCGAGAGCAGCAGGGTATGGTTGAGGCGCGGATCCGTGATATCGAAGGCCGCCTGCAGAACTCGGTGGTGATCGACGTAACGACCATTCCTAAAACCGGCAAGGTGATTTTCGGCACCACCGTGGAAATCGCCAACGTCGAAACGGACGAAAGCGTGGTTTACCACATCGTCGGTGAGGACGAGGCTGACTTCAAGCTCGGCAAGATCTCCGTCGGTTCGCCACTGGCCCGCGCCTTGATTGCGAAGGAAGAGGGTGATGTGGTGACCGTTAAGACGCCAGGTGGCGTTACCGAGTACGAGATTGTTGAAGTTCGTCACGTCTGAAAGGCGGCGCCCGCTTCGTGCGGGCGCCATGCTTTGGCAGCTCGCCCAGATGCTTTGGGTGGGTGGCCTATGGTTGTTGCACATCGGTGTGCTGCCGGTGTTGGGCCTGATTGGCCTGGCACCGCTGCTGATCGATGAGCTCAACGAAATGCTGAGTGCGCTGCTGGTGGGTTTTTCAGCGGCGTGCGTGACGCTCCAGGCATTGGTGCTGGTCAAGACCGAGGGTTTGAGGAGCTTGTGGCGGGATATTCGCGGCCAACTGCTGTTGATGGCGCTGTATGCGTGCGCAATGTTTTGCGTGGTGCATGTGTGGCTGCCGCAAGCGTTGCGCTGGCAGCTATTCAGCTATCTTGTGCTAGGGTTCTCCGGCCTGGTGCTGGTTATACAGCCGGCACCGGGATGGAGCGGCGGGGCGCGCGAAGCACGCCCGTGACCCTTGTATTACTTGAAGCGGTGTACGTTCGACAGCTGCTTGTTGACGCTGAAGTTCTTGCGATACAGCAGTGCCATCTTGCCGATGACCTGTACCAGGTCCGCTTTGCCGACCTTGCACAGTTCTGCAATGGCGGCCAAACGCGCTTCGCGGTCAAGGATGTTGACCTTGATCTTGATCAGTTCATGATCGCCCAATGCGCGTTCCAGTTCGGCTAACACACCTTCAGTCAAACCGTTGTCTGCCACAATCAGAACTGGTTTCAGATGGTGGCCAATGGATTTGTACTGTTTCTTCTGCTCTTGAGTGAGCGGCATAATCTGACCCCTGCGTCTGATCTTGTAAAAAGCGGCGGCCAGTTTACCCGAGCGAGTCCGGGACCGCCCAGTTAATCACGACCCGTTTTATTTTCGAGGTGGCCCGTGGCCCGTTCCAAAACCAGCCTTAAGTGGCTACAAGAACATTTCAACGATCCTTACGTCAAAAAGGCGCAAAAGGACGGCTACCGTTCCCGGGCCAGCTACAAACTGCTGGAGATCCAGGACAAGGATAAATTGATTCGTCCAGGCATGAGCGTTATCGACCTTGGCGCAGCCCCTGGTGGCTGGTCCCAAGTGACCAGTCGTCTGATTGGTGGGCAAGGTCGATTGATCGCTTCAGACATCCTTGAGATGGACAGCATCCCGGATGTGACCTTTGTACACGGCGACTTCACCCAGGACACGGTGTTGGCCGAGATCCTTGAGGCTGTGGGAAATTCGCAGGTAGACCTTGTGATTTCCGACATGGCCCCCAATATGAGTGGATTACCGGCCGTTGATATGCCGCGAGCCATGTTCCTGTGCGAGTTGGCACTGGATCTGGCGGGTCGGGTTTTGCGTCCCGGTGGTGATTTCCTGGTGAAAGTCTTCCAGGGCGAAGGTTTTGACGAGTACCACAAGAACATTCGCAAATTGTTCGACAAGGTACAGACGCGCAAACCAGACTCTTCGCGAGACCGGTCACGCGAGCAATACCTGCTGTGCCGCGGCTTCCGTGGTGTCGAAGGGGCGGAGAGCGAAGAGCGTTTTTGAGGAATTCGAGGAGGGCGATAGGTTTTTTTATATCGCTTTCGTCACGAAGCTTTACGAATATTGTGTAGTCAAAGTTTCACAAAGGGTTACAGACGGCGCCTGCCAGAGTTGTAGGTAATGTAGTAAGTTAGGCCGGTGAATATCATGCGAAGCGCGCGCCAGTAGCGGAGCTTGCTTCAGAGGGTAGTTAATTGAACGATATGGCAAAGAATCTGATCCTGTGGTTGATCATCGCGGCTGTCCTGGTGACGGTGATGAACAACTTCTCCAGCCCTAACGAGCCGCAGACCCTCAACTATTCCGACTTCATCCAGCAAGTTAAGGATGGCAAGGTCGAGCGCGTAGCGGTTGATGGCTACGTGATCACCGGCAAGCGCAACGATGGCGACAGCTTCAAGACCATTCGTCCGGCAATCCAGGACAACGGTCTGATCGGCGACTTGGTGGATAACCACGTAGTGGTTGAAGGCAAGCAGCCTGAACAGCAGAGCATCTGGACTCAGCTATTGGTAGCGAGCTTCCCGATCCTGGTGATTATCGCCGTGTTCATGTTCTTCATGCGCCAGATGCAAGGTGGTGCGGGAGGCAAGGGCGGGCCGATGAGCTTCGGCAAGAGCAAGGCGCGCCTGCTCTCTGAAGATCAGGTGAAAACCACCCTGGCTGACGTCGCAGGTTGTGATGAAGCCAAGGAAGAAGTCGGTGAGCTGGTTGAGTTCCTGCGTGATCCGGGCAAGTTCCAGCGCCTGGGCGGCCGTATTCCTCGCGGCGTGCTGATGGTCGGTCCTCCGGGTACCGGTAAAACCTTGCTGGCCAAGGCGATTGCCGGTGAAGCCAAGGTGCCGTTCTTCACCATTTCCGGTTCTGACTTCGTCGAGATGTTCGTCGGTGTTGGTGCCAGCCGTGTTCGCGATATGTTCGAACAGGCCAAAAAGCACGCACCGTGCATCATCTTCATCGACGAAATCGACGCCGTGGGTCGCCATCGTGGCGCCGGCATGGGTGGCGGTCACGATGAGCGTGAGCAGACCCTCAACCAATTGCTGGTTGAGATGGACGGCTTTGAAATGAATGACGGCATCATCGTCATCGCCGCGACTAACCGTCCGGATGTGCTCGACCCAGCGTTGCTGCGTCCAGGCCGTTTCGACCGTCAGGTTGTGGTGGGGCTGCCGGATATTCGCGGTCGCGAACAGATCCTGAAAGTACACATGCGCAAAGTGCCAATGGGTGACGACGTGGCTCCGGCCGTGATTGCCCGTGGTACGCCAGGCTTCTCCGGTGCCGACCTGGCCAACCTGGTCAACGAGGCTTCGTTGTTCGCTGCCCGTACCGGCAAGCGCATTGTTGAAATGAAAGAGTTCGAACTGGCCAAGGACAAGATCATGATGGGCGCCGAGCGCAAATCCATGGTCATGTCCGAGAAAGAGAAGCAGAACACCGCTTATCACGAAGCCGGTCACGCCATTGTTGGTCGCGTTGTGCCTGAGCATGACCCGGTCTACAAAGTGTCGATCATTCCTCGTGGCCGTGCGCTGGGTGTGACCATGTTCCTGCCGGAAGAGGATCGTTACAGCCTCTCCAAGCGTGCGCTGATCAGCCAGATCTGTTCTCTGTATGGCGGCCGGATTGCTGAAGAGATGACGCTTGGCTTCGACGGTGTGACCACCGGTGCTTCAAACGACATCATGCGTGCCAGCCAGATTGCGCGGAATATGGTGACCAAGTGGGGGTTGTCGGAAAAACTCGGTCCTTTGATGTATGCCGAGGAAGAAGGCGAAGTGTTCCTGGGTCGTGGTGGCGGCGGTCAAGCTGCCAGCTTCTCGGGTGAGACGGCCAAGCTGATCGACTCCGAAGTGCGCAGCATCATTGACCAGTGCTACGGCACGGCCAAGCAGATCCTGACGGATAACCGCGACAAGCTCGATGCAATGGCTGATGCGCTGATGAAGTACGAAACCATTGATGCCGATCAGATTGACGACATCATGGCGGGTCGCGCACCGCGTGAGCCTCGTGATTGGGAAGGTGGTTCGGGCACTTCGGGCACCCCGCCTGTGGTACAGAACGAACGTCCTGAAGCCCCGATCGGCGGCCCCGCAGCTGACCACTAAGGTTTGAAATGACTTCTGCGCTGTCCTCCACCCGGTTGCCTTGCGGCAACCGGGTTCTTGATTTGGCCCATACGCATGTCATGGGCATTCTTAATGTAACCCCCGATTCTTTTTCTGACGGCGGCCGCTTCAATCAGCAGGATGCCGCGTTGCGTCATGCCGAGGCGATGGTGGCGGCCGGCGCGACCTTGATTGATGTCGGTGGTGAGTCAACTCGACCGGGCGCTCGCGTGGTTTCTCCCTTGGAGGAGCTGGAGCGGGTCGCGCCAATCGTCGAGCGGATTGCCCGTGAGCTGGATGTGATCATCTCGGTGGACACCTCGACTCCCGCAGTAATGCGCGAGACAGCGCGCCTCGGTGCGGGGCTGATCAACGATGTGCGCTCCCTTCAGCGTGATGGCGCGCTGGATGCGGCGGCGGCAACCGGACTGCCGGTGTGCCTTATGCATATGTTGGGAGAGCCCGGCAATATGCAGGACAGCCCGCATTACGATGATCTGGTTGGTGAGGTGAGTGGGTTTCTTGCGCAAAGAATGACTCAATGCGCCAAGGTGGGCATCGCAGCCGAAAAGATTATCCTGGATCCCGGGTTTGGCTTCGCCAAGACCCTGCAACACAACTTGAGCCTGTTCAAGCATATGGAAGCTTTGCACGCCCTTGGTCGACCCTTGTTGGTCGGCGTGTCGCGCAAGAGCATGATAGGGCTGGCCCTGAATCGCCCTGTGGGTGAGCGGTTGTACGGTGGCCTGGCGTTGGCGGCACTCGCCGTGACCAAGGGCGCGCGTATTTTGCGGGTGCATGATGTCGCCGAGACGGTTGATGTGGTGCGCATGCTGGCCGCGGTAGAATCAGCCGAATAAGAATGATGGAGCACTTATGACTAAAAAATATTTTGGCACCGACGGTATTCGTGGTCGGGTCGGCGAATTCCCGATTACTCCTGATTTCATGCTCAAGCTGGGTTGGGCGGCCGGTATGGCGTTCCGCAGCATGGGCGCTTGCCGCATCCTGGTGGGCAAAGACACTCGCATCTCGGGTTACATGTTCGAATCTGCGCTGGAGGCGGGGCTGTCTGCCGCAGGCGCCGATGTCATGCTGCTGGGGCCCATGCCGACGCCGGCAATCGCTTACCTGACGCGTACCTTCCACGCTGAAGCCGGTATCGTGATCAGTGCCTCGCACAATCCCCATGATGACAACGGCATCAAGTTCTTCTCGGGCCAGGGCACCAAGCTGCCGGACGAGATCGAGCTGATGATCGAAGAGTTGCTGGACGCGCCGATGACCGTGGTTGAGTCCAGCAAGCTGGGCAAGGTCTCGCGTATCAATGACGCCTCAGGCCGTTACATCGAGTTCTGCAAGAGCAGTGTGCCGACCAGCACCAACTTTGCCGGCCTCAAAATTGTTGTCGACTGTGCTCACGGTGCAACCTACAAAGTGGCGCCCAGCGTATTCAAGGAGCTGGGTGCCGATGTGACGGTGCTGTCGGCCCAGCCAAATGGTTTGAACATCAACGATAACTGCGGCTCGACGCATATGGAGCAACTGCAGGCTGCTGTCCTGGCCGAGCACGCTGACCTCGGTATTGCCTTCGATGGCGACGGTGACCGCGTATTGATGGTGGATCACACCGGTGCGGTGGTTGATGGCGATGAGCTGTTGTTCATCATTGCCCGCGACCTGCATGAGCGTGACAAGCTGCAAGGCGGTGTGGTTGGCACGCTGATGAGCAATCTCGGGCTTGAGTTGGCCTTGGCCGAGCTTGGGATTCCGTTTGTACGCGCCAATGTCGGTGACCGCTATGTCATCGCCGAGCTGCTGGAGCGTAACTGGCTGGTGGGCGGAGAGAACTCGGGGCATGTGGTTTGCTTCCAGCACACCACCACGGGCGATGCCATTATTGCTGCGCTGCAGGTATTGCTGTCCTTGCGTCGTCGCAAAGAGAGTCTGGCTCAAGCGCGCCAGGCGCTGCGCAAGTGCCCGCAGGTTCTACTGAATGTGCGCTTTGCCGGTGGCGAAAACCCTATCGAGCACCCTGCTGTCAAAGACGCCTGCGAGCGTGTGACCCTTGCAATGGCTGGGCGTGGCCGCGTGTTGTTGCGCAAGTCCGGCACAGAGCCGCTGGTGCGTGTCATGGTCGAAGGCGAGGACGAAACACAGGTTCGCGGCCACGCCGAAGACCTGGCAAAACTGGTAACTGAAATTTGCGCCTGAATTCGGCTTGCCAGTGATGGTGTGGTTGGGTAACATCTGCGCCCACTTTGACCGACGAGGTACAGCATGCGTCGCACTATGGTAGCTGGTAACTGGAAGATGCACGGTACCCGCGCCAGTGTCGCTGAGCTGATCAATGGCCTTCGTCACTTGGCCTTGCCTAGCGGTGTTGATGTTGCGGTTTTCCCGCCTTGCTTGCATATCAACCAGGTGGTTGATGGTTTGAAAGGCAAGTCGATTCAGGTCGGCGCGCAGAACTCTGCGGTGGAACCCATGCAGGGTGCGTTGACCGGTGAGATTTCACCGAGTCAGCTGGTTGATGCGGGTTGTTCCTATGTGCTTGTCGGGCACTCCGAGCGCCGTCAGATGATGGGCGAGCGTGATGGGACACTCAACCGCAAGTTCGCAGCGGCACAGGCTTGTGGCTTGATTCCAGTGTTGTGCATAGGGGAGACCCTGGAGCAGCGTGAATCGGGCAAGACTCTTGAAGTTGTCTCGCGTCAGCTGGGCAGCATCATCGAGGAGCTGGGTGTTGGTGCATTTGCAAAGGCAGTAATTGCTTACGAGCCGGTCTGGGCCATTGGCACCGGGCTGACTGCTACGCCGCAACAAGCGCAGGATGTGCATGCAGCCATCCGCGCGCAGTTAGCGGCAGAGAATTCTGAAGTCGCGCAAGGTGTGCGGCTTCTATACGGCGGCAGCGTGAAGGCGGCCAATGCGGTCGAACTGTTCGGCATGCCGGATATCGATGGGGGGCTCATTGGTGGAGCTTCCCTGAATGCAGATGAGTTCGGTGCGATCTGTCGCGCCGCGGGAAACTGAAAAAATGCTGGAAACAGTCGTAGTCGTTTTTCATCTGTTGGCTGCCCTGGGCGTAGTTGCCCTGGTTTTGTTGCAACAGGGTAAAGGTGCGGATGCTGGTGCGTCTTTCGGTGCAGGTGCTTCAAATACTGTGTTCGGAAGCCAAGGTTCCTCTACCTTTCTTAGTAAGTTTACTGCTATACTTGCCGCCGGTTTCTTCATAACCAGCTTGGGGTTAGGTTACTTTGCTAAAGAGAAAGCTCATGTGCTGACTCAGGTAGGTCTCCCAAACCCAGCAGTGTTGGAAGTACCAAAAGCAAAACCGGCTTCTGATGATGTCCCGGTGCTTCAAGAGCAAAAGTCGGCTACTCCAGCGACTGACGTACCTCCAGCTCAAGAGCAGAAGTAAGAAGGGTTGTAAACGCTGTATTGCCGAGGTGGTGGAATTGGTAGACACGCAACCTTGAGGTGGTTGTGCCCATAGGGTGTAGGGGTTCGAGTCCCCTTCTCGGTACCAATTATCAGGAGAGCCCGCTGTTGCGGGCTTTCTTGTAGGTGGAAGGTTACATTGACCCTGTAAGGGATCGGTCGTATACTTCCGCCCCAGCTTTGTCGCGGGGTGGAGCAGTCTGGTAGCTCGTCGGGCTCATAACCCGAAGGTCGTCGGTTCAAATCCGGCCCCCGCAACCAGTTTTAGCGGAGCCCCTTTTAAGGGGCTTTTTGTTAGCTGGACACTTTCAACGCCGCTGTTCGACGGCGTTTCAAGGATGGGCGTTTCGCCCATTTTTTTATTTTGCACAGCATGCACATACATGCACGAGGGGGTTCAGGTGTCGAGCAAGCTAGAAGAGTTGCAGGCCTTGCTGGCCCCGGTGGTCGTGGCCCTAGGCTATGAATGCTGGGGTATTGAGTTTTCGGCTCAAGGTCGCCACTCAATGTTGCGCGTTTATATCGATAAAGAGGGCGGCGTGCTGGTGGACGATTGTGCCATTGTCAGCCGTCAGATCAGCGGTGTGCTGGATGTTGAAGATCCAATCGCCGTTGAATACACCCTCGAAGTTTCCTCGCCAGGCATGGAACGCCCACTGTTCACTATTGATCAGTTTGCAAAATTTGCCGGTGAACAAGTGAAGATCAAGCTGCGCTCACCCTTTGAAGGGCGACGCAACTTTCAGGGCCTTCTGCGCGGTGTAGAAGAACAGGATGTCGTGGTGCAGGTAGAAGACCATGAGTTCCTGTTGCCGATCGATATGATCGACAAGGCCAACATTATTCCCAGTTTTGACTGAGACGCGGATCCCGCGGATCCAATGGCTTGCGAAAGGCGAGGCGTACGATGAGCAAAGAAGTACTGCTGGTTGTTGAGTCGGTATCCAATGAAAAGGGCGTACCGGCAAACGTGATTTTTGAAGCGCTGGAGCTGGCCCTGGCCACTGCTACCAAAAAGCGTTTTGAAGACGAAGTTGATCTGCGTGTGGAAATCAACCGCCACACCGGTGCCTATGAGACTTTCCGTCGCTGGACGGTCGTCGAAGAAGCCGATCTTGATGATCCGGCCATCGAAACCTGGCCGAGCAAGGTTGCGCAAACGCATCCGGGCGCCCAGGTCGGTGATGTCGTCGAAGAAAAGATCGAGTCGATCGAATTCGGCCGTATTGCTGCACAGACTGCCAAGCAAGTCATCGTGCAGAAGGTTCGCGAAGCTGAGCGCGCTCAAGTCGTTGACGCTTATCGCGAGCGCCTGGGTGAAATCATCTCCGGCACCGTGAAAAAAGTTACTCGTGACAATGTGATCGTTGACCTGGGCAACAACGCTGAAGCGTTGCTGGCCCGCGAAGACATCATCTCTCGCGAAACCTTCCGTGTCGGCGTGCGTCTGCGTGCGCTGCTCAAGGAAATCCGCACCGAGAACCGCGGCCCTCAGTTGATCCTGTCGCGTACCGCGCCGGAAATGCTGATCGAACTGTTCCGCATCGAAGTGCCGGAAATCGCCGAAGGCCTGATCGAAGTCATGGCTGCGTCCCGCGACCCGGGTTCGCGCGCCAAGATCGCGGTCCGCTCCAAGGACAAACGCATCGACCCGCAGGGCGCTTGCATTGGTATGCGCGGTTCGCGCGTCCAGGCAGTGTCGGGCGAGTTGGGCGGTGAGCGTGTGGATATCGTGCTGTGGGACGATAACCCGGCGCAGTTCGTGATCAACGCCATGTCGCCAGCTGAAGTGGCGGCAATTATCGTTGACGAAGATGCCCATGCAATGGACATCGCCGTTGGCGCAGACAATCTGGCTCAGGCCATTGGTCGTGGTGGTCAGAACGTGCGTCTGGCCAGCCAACTGACCGGCTGGACCCTGAACGTGATGACCGAATCGGACATCCAGGCTAAGCAGCAAGCTGAAACCGGTGACATCCTGCGCAACTTCATCGACGAGCTGGAAGTCGACGAAGACCTGGCGCAGGTGCTGGTAGATGAAGGCTTCACCAGCCTGGAAGAGATTGCCTACGTACCGTTGGAAGAAATGCTCAACATCGACGGCTTTGACGAAGACACCGTCAACGAGCTTCGCGCTCGAGCCAAGGATCGCTTGTTGACTAAAGCCATCGCTACTGAGGAAAAGCTGGCAGACGCCCATCCGGCCGAAGACCTGCTCTCGCTTGAGGGTATGGACAAGGATTTGGCGATGGAACTGGCGGTGCGCGGCGTAATTACCCGCGAAGACCTGGCCGAGCAGTCTATTGACGATCTGCTCGACATCGACGGCATTGACGAAGATCGTGCCGGCAAGTTGATCATGGCCGCCCGAGCCCATTGGTTCGAGTAACTAGGCGCGGCCTGAGGAGAGAAGTGCATGACGCAAGTCACGGTGAAACAACTGGCCGATGAGGTCAAAACACCGGTAGAGCGCCTGTTGCAGCAGATGCGTGAGGCAGGTCTGCCGCACACCGCCGCCGATGAAGGTGTGAGCGATAGTGAGAAGCAGTCTTTGCTGACTCACTTGAAGAGCAGCCACAAGGCGAAAGTGGAAGAACCGCGCAAGATTACATTGCAGCGCAAAACCACCAGCACCCTGCGTGTTGCTGGTAGCAAAAGCATCAGCGTTGAAGTGCGCAAGAAGAAAGTCTTCGTACAGCGCAGCCCGGAAGAAATCGAAGCCGAGCGCAAGCGCGAGCTGGAAGAACGTCGCGCAGTAGAAAATGCTGCTCGTCAGAAGGCTGAAGAAGAAGCCAAGCGTCGCGCCGAAGAAGAAGCGCGTCGCCAGCCTGCTGCTGCGCAACCTGCTGCCACTGAAGCAGCCGCTGCGCCTAGCGCGCCAGTAGAAGCTGTGCGTGAGGCCGCCCCGGTTGCCGCAGCTCCTGCAGTTGACGCTCGCAAGCGCGACGAACCTCGTCGTCCGGACAAACCACGTGCCGACGATAACAATCGTCGCGGTGGTGGTGGCGATGGTGAGCGTAAAAACGCTCCGCATCGTGCTTCGGTCAAAGAGAAAGCGCCTGCTCCACGCGTTGCCCCACGTACTACCGACGAAGAAAGCGATGGCTTCCGTCGTGGTGGTCGCGGCAAGGCCAAGCTGAAAAAACGCAACGCCCACGGTTTCCAGAGCCCAACCGGCCCTGTCGTGCGTGAAGTGAAGATCGGCGAGACCATCACTGTTGGCGATCTCGCCCAGCAGATGTCGGTCAAGGCAGCTGAAATCATCAAGTTCATGTTCAAGCTGGGCACTCCAGCCACCATCAACCAGGTACTGGACCAGGAAACTGCCCAGTTGGTTGCTGAAGAGCTGGGCCACAAAGTGACCCTGGTCAGCGACACCGCCCTGGAAGATTCCCTGGCTGAGTCCCTGAAGTTTGAAGGTGAGGCTGTTTCCCGTGCACCGGTTGTGACCGTAATGGGCCACGTTGACCACGGTAAAACTTCCCTGCTCGACTACATCCGTCGTGCCAAGGTTGCTGCAGGCGAAGCCGGCGGCATTACCCAGCACATCGGCGCGTACCACGTTGAAACCGAGCGTGGCATGGTGACTTTCCTCGACACCCCTGGTCACGCTGCGTTTACCGCAATGCGTGCCCGTGGTGCCAAGGCTACCGACATCGTGATCCTGGTAGTTGCAGCGGACGACGGCGTGATGCCGCAAACCATCGAAGCCGTTCAGCACGCGAAAGCGGCTGGCGTACCGCTGGTGGTTGCAGTGAACAAAATCGACAAGCCGGGCGCTGATCTCGATCGCATCCGTAGCGAACTGTCGGTTCACGGCGTGACTTCTGAAGAGTGGGGTGGCGAGACGCCATTCGTGTCGGTATCCGCAAAAATGGGTACTGGCGTTGACGAACTGCTCGAAGCTGTTCTGTTGCAAGCCGAAGTACTCGAGTTGACCGCTACTCCATCGGCCCCTGGTCGTGGTGTTGTGGTTGAATCGCGTCTGGACAAGGGCCGTGGCCCGGTTGCGACCGTTCTGGTTCAAGACGGTACCCTGCGCCAAGGCGACATGGTGCTCGTTGGTTCGAACTACGGCCGTGTACGTGCCATGCTCGACGAGAACGGCAAGCCAATCAAGGAAGCCGGCCCGGCTATCCCGGTCGAGATCCTCGGCCTGGACGGTACCCCGGACGCTGGCGACGAGATGAGCGTAGTTGCCGACGAGAAGAAAGCCCGTGAAGTGGCTCTGTTCCGTCAAGGCAAGTTCCGCGAAGTCAAGCTGGCCCGTGCTCACGCCGGCAAGCTGGAAAACATCTTCGAGAACATGGGCCAGGAAGAGAAGAAGACGCTTAACATCGTCCTCAAATCTGACGTTCGTGGCTCCCTCGAAGCGTTGAACGGCGCCTTGAACGGCCTGGGTAACGACGAAGTGCAAGTGCGCGTTGTGGGTGGCGGTGTCGGTGGTATCACCGAATCCGACGCCAACCTGGCACTGGCTTCCAACGCTGTACTGTTCGGCTTCAACGTGCGTGCCGATGCTGGCGCTCGCAAGATCGTCGAGCAGGAAGGCCTGGACATGCGTTACTACAACGTCATCTACGACATCATCGAAGACGTCAAGAAAGCCCTTACCGGCATGCTTGGCAGCGATGTCCGGGAGAACATCCTGGGTGTTGCCGAGGTGCGTGACGTGTTCCGCTCGCCGAAATTCGGTGCGATCGCCGGTTGCATGGTTATCGAAGGTACTGTGTACCGTAACCGTCCGATCCGTGTACTGCGTGAAGACATCGTTATCTTCGAAGGCGAGCTGGAATCCCTGCGCCGCTTCAAGGATGACGCTTCCGAAGTACGTGCCGGCATGGAATGCGGTATCGGCGTCAAGAGCTACAACGACGTCAAGGCTGGCGACAAGATCGAAGTCTACGAGAAGGTCCAGGTTGCTCGCAGCCTCTAACTCGCGCACTTCCGGAGCCACGCCGCGTGTGGGCATGCAAATGCCCCGCGCAGCGTACGGACTCTAAACGCAACGCCCGGTCTGGCTTTTGTCAGGCCGGGCGTTTGCCGCTTTCAGACCCCACGGGTTTCACCGTGTGGCAGTAACAGGTAACAAGACATGGCAAAAGAATACAGCCGTACCCAACGTATCGGCGATCAGATGCAGCGTGAGCTGGCCCAACTGATCCGTCGCGAAGTCAAAGACCCGCGCGTTGGCCTGGTCACCATCACCGCCGTTGAAGTGAGCCGTGACGTGGGTCACGCCAAGATCTTCATCACCGTGATGGGGCAGGACAACAGCGAAGAAATCGCGCAAAGCATCAAGGTGCTCAACTCGGCTGCAGGCTTCCTGCGCATGCAGTTGGCCCGTGAAATGAAGCTGCGCAGTGTTCCCCAGTTGCACTTCCACTACGACGAAAGCGTCGTGCGTGGTGCGCACCTGTCGGCATTGATCGAGCGCGCTGTGGCTGAAGACAGCCAGCACCCGTCCACACCTGAAGACGCCAAGGAGTAAGCGGTGGCTCAGGTCAAACGTATCCGTCGCAACGTCAGCGGCATCATTCTGCTCGACAAGCCCATTGGCTTTACCTCCAATGCCGCGCTGCAGAAGGTTCGCTGGCTGCTCAATGCCGAGAAGGCCGGGCACACCGGCAGCCTCGACCCATTGGCCACCGGTGTACTGCCGTTGTGCTTTGGCGAGGCCACCAAGTTCTCGCAATACCTGCTCGATTCCGACAAGGGTTACGAAACCCTCATGCAACTGGGCAAGACCACCACCACGGCCGATGCCGAAGGTGATGTTCTGCAGGTTCGCGACGTGACCGTTGGTCGTGCTGATATCGAGGCCGTTTTACCCGCTTTTCGTGGGCAAATCAGTCAGATACCGCCGATGTACTCGGCGCTCAAGCGTGATGGCCAGCCTCTTTACAAGCTGGCACGTGCGGGCGAAGTAGTGGAGCGTGAACCGCGTTCTGTTACTATTGCGCGGCTTGAATTGCTCGCCAGTGAGGGCGACACCGCACGATTGTCGGTGGACTGCAGCAAAGGCACCTATATTCGTACCCTGGTGGAAGATATCGGTGAGCAACTGGGCTGTGGTGCATACGTTGCAGAGCTGCGACGTACTCAAGCCGGACCTTTCACCCTGGCCCAGACGGTCACGCTGGAAGAGTTGGAAGCGGTACATGCCGAAGGCGGCAATGAAGCGGTTGATCGCTTCCTGATGCCATCGGACAGCGGTTTGCTGGATTGGCCATTGCTGCACTTCTCGGAGCACAGCGCGTTCTACTGGCTAAACGGTCAGCCGGTACGTGCCCCGGACGCTCCGAAGTTCGGTATGGTGCGGGTACAGGATCATAACGGTCGCTTTATCGGTATCGGTGAAGTGAGCGAAGACGGGCGTATAGCGCCGCGTCGACTGATTCGGTCAGAATGACCGAACGAGTGTGGCTGTTAACAGGCACGGTCAACACTCATTTTTAGATACAGGGATTTGTCCCTGGCCTGTTGAAACTGCCCTTTGGGTGGTTTCCTGAAAAAAGGATTGCCTCATGGCTCTCGACGTTCAAGAAAAAGCACAAATCGTTGCTGACTATCAGCAAGCTGTTGGTGACACTGGTTCGCCAGAAGTGCAAGTTGCACTGCTGACCCACAACATCAACAAGCTGCAAGGTCACTTCAAGGCCAACGGTAAAGATCACCACTCCCGTCGTGGTCTGATCCGCATGGTAAACCAGCGCCGTAAGCTGCTGGACTACCTGAAAGGCAAGGATCTGGGTCGTTATCAGGCTCTGATCGGTCGCCTGGGTCTGCGTCGCTAATAAGCGATTGCGCTAGAGGTTGGTTGTCTGCCGTGTGTCAGTGGGATTTCCGCTGGCCCATGGCAGGCTCCCAGCCTCAAGTTTTATCTGGATACACGCTTTACCCTGGACGAGCGTCGGGCCGATTCCCGGCATTGCCCAAGAATTTCGCAAGAAGACAAGTTCCCCCAAGAGCCACAAAGAAGGTAGGACACCGTGAACCCGGTTATCAAAAAATTCCAGTTCGGTCAGTCGACCGTTACCCTCGAGACAGGCCGTATCGCCCGTCAAGCCTCCGGCGCAGTGCTGGTTACCGTTGACGACGACGTTACCGTATTGGTGACCGTTGTTGGCGCAAAGACCGCAGACCCGAGCAAAGGCTTTTTCCCTCTGTCCGTTCACTACCAGGAAAAGACTTACGCTGCCGGTAAGATCCCTGGCGGTTTCTTCAAGCGTGAAGGCCGTCCTTCCGAGAAAGAAACCCTGACTTCCCGACTGATCGACCGTCCGATCCGTCCGCTGTTCCCAGAAGGCTTCATGAACGAAGTGCAGGTTGTCTGCACCGTCGTTTCCACCAGCAAGAAGACCGATCCGGACATCGCTGCGATGATCGGTACCTCGGCTGCCCTGGCCATCTCCGGCATTCCTTTCGATGGCCCGATTGGCGCTGCGCGCGTTGCTTTCCATGAAAGCACCGGCTACCTGCTGAACCCGACTTACGAGCAACAGAAAGCTTCGAGCCTGGACATGGTCGTTGCCGGTACCTCTGAAGCCGTATTGATGGTTGAATCGGAAGCCAAAGAGCTGACCGAAGACCAGATGCTGGGCGCTGTACTGTTTGCTCACGACGAATTCCAGTCCGTGATCAAGGCCGTTAAAGAACTGGCTGCCGAAGCTGCCAAGCCAACGTGGGCCTGGGCTCCACAGGCTGAAGCGACTGAACTGCTGGGCGCTATCCGCTCCGAGTTCGGTGCTGCCATCTCCGACGCCTACACCATCACCGTCAAGGCCGACCGTTACGCGCGCCTGGGCGAGCTGAAGGATCAGGTTGTAGCCAAGCTGTCCGGTGAAGAAGGCCAGCCTTCTTCCAGCGAAGTCAAAGCGGCCTTCGGTGAAATCGAATACCGCACCGTTCGCGAAAACATCGTTAACGGCAAGCCACGTATCGACGGTCGCGACACTCGCACCGTGCGCCCACTGAACATCGAAGTCGGCGTTCTGCCGAAGACTCACGGTTCGGCGCTGTTCACCCGTGGCGAAACCCAGGCTCTGGTCGTTGCAACACTGGGTACTGCCCGTGATGCACAGCTGCTGGACACCCTGGAAGGCGAGAAAAAAGACCCGTTCATGCTGCACTACAACTTCCCTCCGTTCTCGGTGGGCGAGTGTGGTCGCATGGGTGGCGCTGGTCGTCGCGAAATCGGTCACGGCCGCCTGGCTCGTCGTTCGATCTCCGCGATGCTGCCTGCTGCTGACGTGTTCCCGTACACCATCCGTGTTGTGTCGGAAATCACCGAGTCCAACGGTTCCAGCTCCATGGCTTCCGTTTGCGGTGCTTCCCTGGCACTGATGGACGCTGGTGTACCGATGAAGGCACCGGTTGCCGGTATCGCCATGGGCTTGGTTAAAGAAGGCGAGAAGTTCGCCATCCTGACCGACATCCTGGGCGACGAAGACCACCTGGGTGACATGGACTTCAAAGTAGCCGGTACCGCCAAAGGTGTTACCGCGCTGCAGATGGACATCAAGATCAAGGGCATCACCGAAGAAATCATGGAAATCGCCCTGGGCCAAGCCCTGGAAGCGCGCCTGAACATCCTCGGTCAGATGAACCAGATCATTGGTCAGTCGCGCACCGAACTGTCGGAAAATGCTCCGACCATGATCGCGATGAAAATCGACACCGACAAAATCCGTGATGTTATCGGTAAAGGCGGCGCGACCATCCGTGCGATCTGTGAAGAAACCAAGGCTTCGATCGATATCGAAGACGACGGCTCGATCAAGATCTTCGGCGAAACCAAGGAAGCTGCTGAAGCTGCACGTCAGCGCGTTCTGGGCATCACCGCTGAAGCCGAGATCGGCAAGATCTACGTGGGTAAGGTTGAGCGCATCGTCGACTTCGGCGCATTCGTCAACATCCTGCCGGGCAAAGACGGTCTGGTGCACATCTCCATGCTGAGTGACGCTCGCGTTGAGAAAGTGACCGACATTCTCAAAGAAGGCCAGGAAGTGGAAGTGCTGGTACTGGACGTGGACAACCGCGGCCGTATCAAGCTGTCCATCAAGGACGTAGCAGCAGCCAAGGCTTCGGGCGTTTAATCACCCGCAGGCTTTACGCTGAAAAAGAGGACTCTTCGGAGTCCTTTTTTTATGCCCATAGGAAAGTAGCGGGAAATCAGTCGCTTAGTAAATTCTAAAAGCCGCAACTTGCATGCAGGCACGATCGACTTCATGCAAGTTGCACGATTTCGAAAATTGCCTGTTTTTATAAGTTGTTGTTTATAAAGAGTTTATTACGATTTCGCGACTTGGCACACTGCCTGCAATAACCCTGTTAACGCTGCAGCATCAAGGTTTACACGCTGCAGACTTTTAATAAAACAGGAGTTACTCGTATGAAGAAGTTCGCTCTCGCTACTGCTACCGCTCTGACTCTGGCCATGGGTGCTAACGTAGCCTTTGCTCAGACTTCCCAAGCCCCAATGACCCTGGCGGCCGGTGAAATGACCAAGGCTAAAGAGTCCACTTCGGACACTTGGATCACCACCAAAGTAAAAGCTGATCTGCTGACCGAGAAAGGCATTCCTGGTTCGGACATCAAGGTTGAAACCAACAAAGGCGTGGTTTCCCTGTCCTCCACCGTCGCTATCTCTGATTCCCAGAAAGCCACGGCTGTAGCGATCACCAAGAAAATCAAAGGTGTTACCGCTGTTTCTGCTGACGGCCTGATGGCTGGCGGCGTAGCTAAAGCCGACAACGTCGACAAAGCCAAGACCAGCACTTCGGACACCTGGATCACCACTAAAGTGAAATCCGATCTGGTTACTGAGAAAGGCATTCCTGGTACCGACATCAAAGTCGAAACCAACCACGGTGTAGTGTCGCTGTCGTCGACTGCTGCTGTGACCCAGGCTCAGAAAGACACCGCAGTTGCGATCACCAAGAAAATCAAAGGCGTTAAATCTGTATCGGCTGATGGTCTGACCGTTCAGTAACGCTAAAAGAATCGTCTGAGCTAGACGGCGGCGGCTTAGGGTGAGTTAGTTATCCACCCGATGCACCTCTAAAGTTCATGCGACCGACCACACGGATGTGGTCATTACAGGCCCCGGCACTTGTGTCGGGGCCTGTTCTATTGTGTGGGAAATAGGATTGCGCAGGGCAGCTGACGATCAACTGTGGGAGCTGGCTTGTGTGGGAGCTGGCTTGCCTGCGATGCAAACACCTCGGTTATTCAGTTAAACCCGGGTGATGCTATCGCAGGCAAGCCAGCTCCCACACAATCTATCTCCCACACAAGCCAGCTCCCACATTTTGATAGGGCCTTAGGGGTTACTCGGCATCCAGATGCATCGGCGTTACCACTCGACCGTCTTTCTCCGCCTGCCCCAGGCTGGCGTCAATGAAGTACACCCGGTCATCTTCCAGCTGGCCTTTGTCCACCAGGTAGTCCTTGATAGTGCTGGCACGGTCCTGCCCCAGTTGGCGCAGCAGTACATCACTGGCGGCCCAGAACTTGATCAAGCCATCACGCAGCTTCGCAGTGCGGTCATCGCTGCTCAGGTCTTTCCATTCGGCCGGTGGTTGTTGCTTAAGACGGGTGCGGTAGATGCCTTCGAGCAATGGCGCTTTTTCCTTCTCCGGCACCACCAGCAATGACGCCTGGGCTGGCACCTTGTCGCCGCGACGCTGGAGGATTTTGTAATAGTTGTACTGGTATTCACGCTCCAGGCGATCTGCGGCGATGAACGGACCATCGCTGCTGGCCGCTGCCGTGCCTTCAATCTCAAGGCGCAGGGTAGGGCGCTCTTTCAGTGCCTTGGCCAAGGTATTCAGAGCACCCTCGGCCTCTTTGTTCAGTTCGCTGGAGCCTGCGGCAAACGACACGTTACCCAGGTCTTCCGAGCCGCCACCGCTGACCAGCCCGCCAATAAACTTGAACGGCGCCGTGGCTGCGCGCACCACCAGGTTGCGCAGGGTCTGCCACACAATCGGCATGACGCTGAACTGCGGGTTATTCAAGTCGCCGGTCACGGGGAGTTCGATGGAGATCTTGCCGTCAGTGTCCTTGAGCAGCGCAATGGCCAGGCGAATCGGCAAATCGACGGCATCGGCACTGTCGACCTTCTCACCCAGTTGCAATTGCTCAACCACCACCTTGTTTTCAGCCTTCAACTGACCTTTGGTGATCATGTAGTGCAAATCGAGGTTGAGACGGCCTTTGCGAATGCGGAAACCCGCGAACTTGCCGGAATATGGCGTCAACGTGGTCAGTTCGACACGCTTGAAGCTGGTGGCGATATCCAGCGCCGCCATCGGGTCAAACGGGTTGACGCTGCCCTTGATAGTGACCGGCGCGTAGCGATCCACTTTGCCCTTGATGTCGACGCTGGCCGGTTTGGCCTGGCGACTGTCGATAGTGCCAATCTGCCCGTTGAGTTGCTGGATAGCCGTGGCGAAGTTGGGCGTGAGGCTGAAGTCGGCGAAGTTGGCCGAGCCGTCATTGATCGCAATCTGCCCGATATGAATGCCCAATGGCTTGTCTTTGCTCGCCGCCGGTTTGGTTGCCGACTTGGCGCCATTGTCGGCCGGTTGCGGGATCAGCAAGTCATCGATGTTGGTGGTGCGGTCATCGTTGATCATAAAGCGCGCATACGGCTGCAGCAGGTTGACCTTGTCGATCGACAGGCTGTCGCCGTGCTGGTAGTTCACACCTTCAAGTACCAGACGCTGCCACTTGAGGAAGTCGCGGGTCTTGAGGGTGTCCAGGGTGTGCAGCTGGTCGACCTGAGCGCGGCCGGTGACCTGCAGGGCCAAAGGCTCGGTGCTTTTGAGGTTCACATCGAGGTTGCTGCCCAGCATACCGCTGCGCAGCTCCAGGCGAATAAACGGACTGATATAGGATTGCGCGACGCGCAGGTCGATGTCCTGGGTGTTCACTTTCAACTTGGCGCTGACCGGGTTGAGGTTGACCTCGCCGGTTGCGCTGACCTTGCCTTGCTTGCCCAGGCCGGAGTCGACCTTCAGGGTAAAGGGGCTGCGGTTGAGGCTGTCGAAGTTCTGCATATCGACATTCAGCGGGCCTAGCTCCAATGCAACTGCCGGTTTGGCAGCTCGGTCCGCCAGGTGTACTTGATAGTTGCGCAGTTGCACGTCCTTGAGCAGCACTTGCCAGGGTTTGCTCGGTGCGGCAGGTGGGGCGTTTGGCGTATCGGCGGTTGCAGGCGCGCTGGCAGGCTTGAGTTCCTTGGCCGGTTTGCTCGGTTGGCTGGCAAACAGTTTCTGCCAGTCCAGTTGCCCATCGGCTTCGCGGGCGGCCCAGGTTTCCAGTTTGTTGCTGCGGATCTTGCCGACCACCACTTGCTGCTTGGCCAGGTCCACCGTGGTGTCGCTGACGTCCAGGCGCTCCAGGCGCACCAGTGGCCGGCCATCCGGCGCCTTGATCGCAAAGGGCGCGATGCTGGCGGCGGTGTTGGTCAGGTTCAGTTCGGTTTCTTTGGCCAGGCTGAATTTATAGTCGGTGCTGAAGTTCAGCACGCCGTCTTCAAGCACCAGCGGCAGGGCATCCCGCACATAGGGCCACCAGGCTTTCATCTTGCCATCGGTGACTTTCAAGGTGCCTTCGGAAGTGATCGGCACCAGGCTGAAATTGCCTTTCCAATCGATCTGACCGCCCTCGGGGCCGGCGGCCACCAGGGTCATGTCGGCATTGTCTTCGGGCAACGTGCTGAGGTTTTTCAGCTCGAAGTCGAGTTTGTCGTAGAGAAATTCGATTGGCTCGCTGGGGCGCAAGTCGCGAAAGTACACATAGCCGCCGGCCAGCTTGATGCTGTCGATGCGCAGCGGGAACGGCTTGGCATTCGGGTCAGCCGGGGTCGGCTCACTCGGCGGCAGCTTGAACAGCTGCGCCAGGTTCAACTGGCCGGTTTTGTCGAACAGCACTTCGGTCTTCGGCTGGTCCAGTTGTACGTCTGCCAGGTGCAGCGCGCGCGTCCACAGGCTGTCGATCTGCAGGTTGGCGTACAGGCGCTCGAAACCGACTTGCTCCTTACCCGGCTCGCCGAGCTTCAGGCCCCACACCGTCAGTTCCAGGCTGAACGGGTTGAGCTCGATACGCTCGATACGGGCCGGCACCGTGGCGTAATTGGCCAGTTGTTGGTTGGCAATGCGAAGGGCAATGCCCGGCAGAATCAGAAAGCCCAGCAAGCTGTACAGAGCCAGGGCGGTCAACAAGGCGCCAGCGGCGCGGATCAATCCTTTGGGCATGAGTGACGCCATCTATGTAGAACGAGAGTGCCTTGGAGTATGGCACGGGTTTTCGGTTCCGAAGTACTGGACTCCTTGGGAAAAGTACTACAACTGCAGGATCAGTGTTTTTAACGGTGGCTGCTGATCCAGGGACGGGAAGTCAGCCCCAGGCGTCATGATTTGCCACTCGCGTACCGGGCGGCCGGCTTTTTCGGCGCAACGCAGCACCTGCTCACGCCAGTCATCCATGCTGACTTTTGCCAGGTTGTTGCAGCAGATCAACACGCCATTGTCGGCGGTGGTCAGCAGTGCGGGCTTGAGCAGGCTCTGATAATCGCGCAACAGGTCGACGGTGCCGAAAGCACTCTTGGCCCAGGCCGGTGGGTCGAGCAGCACCAGGTCGAACTGGCGCTGCTCAAGGCGTGGATAACTCGGCAGCTTCTGGCCACGACGCTGGGTGATCGGCAAACCGGCCAGTTGGCGAATCGCCGGGAAGTAGTCGGACTGCACGAATTCCATGGTCGGCAAGTGCGGGTTGAGCAGGCCGTTTTCGCGCCCGACCGCCAGGTTGCCTTCGGCGAAGTCCAGGTTGCACACCTCATGCGCGCCCCCGGCTGCGGCGCTCAAGCCTACGCCACAGGTGTAGGCGAACAGGTTCAGCACGCTTTTGCCGGCGCTGTGGTCCTTGACCCAGCCACGGGTGTTGCGCAGGTCCAGGAACAGCAGCGGGTCTTGCCCGGCATGGCGGCCGCGTACACGGTAGTTGAGGCCCCATTCGTGGCCGACCTGATCTGCCAATGCCGCAGGCTCGGCGCGGTACACCGTGTCTTCACGGTCGATGCGCGAGTTGCCACGGGAGCGGTCGTTGTACACGAGCTGCAATTCCAGCCCCATGAACTGGTTGACCTGTTGATGCAGGTCCAGCAGCTCCTCGGTTTGCAGCGACTGGTGGAAGCTTTGTACCAGCAATTGCGGGCCGTAACGGTCAATGGTCAAGCCGCCGGCGCCTTCCTGGCTGCCATGGAACAGCCGGTAGCAGTCGGTGCCTTGGGCGTGCAACTCGTTGATCAGGTCTTGGCGATGGTTGAGAGCGGCGCGCAGCGCCTGATTCAAGGGAGTCATGGAGCGCGCCTTGCGGGTAAAAGAGGGCGCGAAGTTTAACAGCTATGGGCCGCCGTCTACATCAACCCCATCCGCCGCTGGGCGCGTTGCACCGAACCGTTGCGCATCGCCCAGCGCAGCAAGGGCGCGCTGCGCTTCACTCCCGCGCGGATCACCAAGCGTTGCATCGAGCTTTGGTGTTGCCCGAGCATAGCGCTGGCCCAGTCCGGCAGCAGGTCGATGCCGGCCTGCATCATCAAGCTGCCAAAGGGTTTGGCCAAGGTGCTGGGCGCAGGTGCATTGACCAGCAGGCGCAGCACTTCGCGGCTGCGATCGTCGCACAGCAGTTGTGGACGAATGCGCGCCAGATAATCGGAAATTTCCTGGCGTGAACGCGGCACGTGCCGTGCGCCCAGTCGCTCGGCAACCAAGGCAATTTCACTGTAGTAGCGGTCCTGGTCGCGCCCAGACAGATGCGGGTTGCGATAACGCAGGTGTGCCGCCAGAAAGTTGCTGACCTCCGCCACGTGTACCCACGTCAGCAGCTCCGGGTCACTGGCCGCATAGGCTCGCCCATCCGGCGCATGCCCGACCACTTGCAGGTGGATGGTGCGCACCTTCTCAATCAGCCATTCGGCGTCCTGGCGCGAGCCGAACGTGGTGCCGGAAATAAACTGCGAAGTGCGGCGCAGGCGCCCGAGCATGTCCTGGCGAAAGTTGGAATGGTCCCACACGCCGGCCAGGGCCAGCGGGTGCAAGGCTTGCAGCATCAACGCGCTGATGCCGCCGATCAGCATGCTGCTGAAGTCGCCATGCACCTGCCAGCTCACAGAGTCCGGCCCGAACAGGCCGGGGTCGCCCTTGGGGTTTTCCAGGTCCAGTTGGCCGAGTGACAAGCCGGTGAGGCTCATCAACTGGGTTTCGATACGGCTGCGGATAAATTCCATGGCGACTCTGGGTGGCTCCTATCGGTTCAGGCGTTTATCGATCAGGCCGTCCACCACGCTCGGGTCGGCCAGGGTCGAGGTGTCGCCGAGGCTGTCGAGTTCGTTGCAGGCGATCTTGCGCAAAATACGCCGCATGATCTTGCCCGAGCGGGTTTTCGGCAAGGCCGGCGCCCATTGGATCAGTTCCGGCTTGGCAAAGCTGCCGATTTCCTTGCTGACCAGCGCCAGCAAGTGTTTTTTCAGCTCATCGCTGGGCTCGACGCCATTCATGGGGGTGACAAACGCATAGATGCCCTGGCCTTTGACGTCGTGGGGGTAACCGACCACAGCGGCTTCGGCCACTTGATCATGCAGCACCAGCGCGCTTTCCACTTCGGCGGTGCCGATGCGGTGGCCGGACACGTTGATCACGTCATCGATGCGGCCGGTGATCCAGTAGTCGCCATCCTCATCGCGGCGCGCACCGTCGCCGGTGAAGTAGTAGCCGGGATAGGGTTTGAAATAAGTGTCGAGCATGCGCTGCGGGTCACCGTAGACGCTGCGGATTTGCCCCGGCCAACTGGCCTTGATAGCGAGCACGCCACTGCCGGTACCGCTGAGTTCCTTGCCATGTTCATCCAGCAGCACAGGTTGTACGCCAAACATCGGTTGGGTCGCGCAGCCAGGTTTGATCCGTTGCGCGCTGACCAGCGGGCTGAGCATGATGCCGCCGGTTTCGGTCTGCCACCAGGTATCGACAATCGGGCAGCGCTGCTCGCCCACAGCGTTAAAGTACCAATCCCAGGCCTCCGGGTTGATCGGCTCGCCGACGCTGCCCAGCAGGCGCAGGCTGGCGCGCGAGGTGTTCTGCAGTGGCCCGTGGCCCTCACGCATGAGCGCGCGCAATGCGGTGGGCGCGGTGTAGAAGATATTCACCTGGTGTTTATCGATGACCTGCCAGAAGCGCGAGCTGTCCGGGTAGCTTGGCACGCCTTCGAACATCAGTGACGTCGCACCGTTGGCCAGCGGGCCGTACACGATATAGCTGTGGCCGGTGACCCAGCCCACGTCGGCGGTGCACCAGAACACTTCGCCGTCACGGTAGTCGAGCACGTACTTGAAGGTCATCGCCGCTTGCAGCAGGTAGCCACCGGTGGTGTGCAGCACGCCTTTGGGTTTGCCGGTGCTGCCGGAGGTGTAGAGGATAAACAACGGGTCTTCGGCGTCCATCGGCTCGGGCGGGCAATCAGCGCTGGCGGCGTCCAGGGCGGCTTGATACTTGAGGTCGCGGCTTTCTACCCAGTCAAGTTTCGCACCCGTGCGCTCCACCACCAGTACCGTGCTGACGTTCGGGCAACTGGCCAGGGCTTTGTCGACATTCTTTTTCAAGGCCACCGGCTTGCCGCCGCGCACGCCTTCATCGGCGGTGATCACGGTGCGACAGTCGGCATCGAGGATGCGGTCGCGCAGGGCATCCGGAGAGAAGCCGCCGAACACCACCGAGTGCACCGCGCCGATCCGGGTGCAGGCCAGCATCGCGTAGGCGGCTTCCGGGATCATCGGCATGTAGATGCACACCCGGTCGCCTTTTTTCACCCCACGGGTTTTCAGCACATTGGCCAGGCGGCTGACGTTTTGATGAAGTTGGCGGTAGGAAATTTTGGAGGACTTTGCAGGATCATCACCTTCCCAGATAAAGGCCGGCTGGTCGGCGCGTTGTGCCAGGTGACGGTCGATGCAGTTGTAGCTGACGTTCAGTTGGCCGCCGGCAAACCACTGGGCTGCGCCGGTAGTGATGTCCGAGTGTTGCACGGTGTGCCAGGGTTTGATCCAGTCGAGGAAACCCTTGGCCTGTTCGGCCCAGAACGTATTGGGTTGCTCAATGGATTGGCGGTAGAGGCGCTGGTACTCGTCTTGACTGAGCTGCGCGGCCTGGCGGACGGCATCGGCGCGGGGGAATGTGCGGATATCGAACATGAGCGGTCCTTATTCTTGTTTTAGCGACAAGGCATAAAGATGCACGCTGTGGGGAGAGGGTTCAAGGCCAACGTCCAAACGGACGTTGGCCTTGGTGTACCGGCCTCAGCCGCGGTGACGACCGCGGAAGTAGTTGATCAGGCCCTGGGTCGACGCATCGTCAGCCAGGGTTTCTTCGGCGCCGGTCAGGCGGTTGTAGACACCTTTGCCCAGCTCTTTGCCCAGCTCCACGCCCCATTGGTCGAAGGCGTTGATGCCCCAGACCACGCTTTGTACAAACACTTTGTGTTCATACATGGCGACCAGTGCGCCCAAGCGACGTGGGCTGATGCGCTCGACCACGATGGTGTTGCTCGGACGGTTGCCCGGGATCACCTTGTGAGGCGCCAGCTTCTGCACTTCGGCTTCCGGCAGGCCTTTTTCGCGCAACTCAGCCTCGGCTTCACTGCGGGTCTTGCCGAGCATCAGTGCCTGGCTCTGGGACAGGCAGTTGGCGTACAGCCACTGGTGATGGTCGGACACCGGGTTGAAGCTGACGATCGGCACAATGAAGTCGGCCGGGATCAGTTGAGTCCCCTGGTGCAGTAACTGGTGGTAAGCATGCTGACCGTTGCAACCTACGCCACCCCAGATCACCGGGCCCGTATCGGTGGACACCGGTGTGCCGTCCTGGCGAACGCTTTTGCCGTTGGACTCCATGTCCAGCTGTTGCAAGTGTTTGGTGATGTTACGCAGGTAGTGGTCATACGGCAGGATCGCATGGCTCTGCGCACCCCAGAAGTTGCCGTACCACACGCCCAGCAGGCCCAGCAGCACCGGCATGTTTTGCTCGAACGGCGCGTTCTGGAAGTGCTGGTCCATGGTGTAGGCACCGGACAACAGCTCTTTGAAGTTGGACATGCCGATGGCCAGGGCGATTGGCAAGCCAATGGCCGACCACAGCGAGTAACGGCCGCCGACCCAGTCCCACATCGGGAAGATGTTTTCTTCACGGATACCGAACGCCACGGCCGCCGCGTTGTTGCTCGATACGGCGATAAAGTGACGGTACAGTTCGGCTTCCGAGCCACCCTGGGCCAGGTACCAGGCGCGGGCGGCCTGGGCGTTTTTCAGGGTTTCGAGGGTGTTGAAGGATTTGGACGAAACGATAAACAGCGTGGTCTCGGCGCGCAGCTTCTGGGTCAGTTCGTGGAACTCGCTGCCGTCGATGTTTGCCAGGTAGTGGCAGCGCACGCCTTTGTGAGCGTAGGACAGCAATGCCTCGGAGACCAGCTCCGGGCCGAGGAACGAACCACCGATGCCGATATTCACTACGTCAGTGATCGGCTTCTCGGTGTAACCACGCCACAGGCCGTCGTGGATGCGGCCGACCAGGTCAGTGATCTGGTTCAGCACCTTGTGCACGTCCGGCATGATGTTTACGCCGTTGACCGACAGCTTGTCGCCCACTGGGCGGCGCAGCGCGGTGTGCAGGGCGGGGCGACCTTCGGAAGAGTTGACCGGCTCGCCTGCGTACAGCGCGTCAATCGCGGCTTTAAGGTTGACTTCTTTGGCCAGGCCCACCAGCAGGTCACGGGTTTCGCTGGTGATCAGGTTTTTCGAGTAATCGAGGAAAAGCCCGCAGCTGCTCAAGGTGAACTGGGAAAAGCGCTGGGGATCGGCATTGAACGCGTCGCGCATGCTGAAATCCTGCATGGCTTGGCGATGTTGATTGAGCGCTTGCCAAGCGGGCAGAGCGGTAACGTCATGAGGAGTGCGGTAGTACGCCATCGCTGCGGGTTTCCTTTTATTACGGGGACTTGCCTTTAGGACACTTCTAAATCCGGAACGTTGAGTCTTTCATCAGGCGTTTGAGTCCGGTCAGCGCCAACAATGGCGCAGGGCGATTACATTAAACCTAGCGTGTCGATATGTCTTGGCTTTGTCTGCGCTGTTGCCGGTACTTTTTTATACCGGCACAGCGATCAGGGCAACAGGCGAAGTGCCTGGCGGGGTCAGTTGAGAGTCAAATGCAGGTTGTCGATCAGGCGTGTCGCACCCAGATAGGCCGCCACGAGGATGACGATATCCCGATCCTCAGGCGTGGCCGCACGCAGGTGCACGCCTTGGCGCACTTCCAGGTAATCCATGCGCAGCCCGGCAGCTTCAATCTGCGCGATCTGCTCGGCACGCAGCTTGGCGAAATCCTGCTCGCCGCCTTTTATAGCCGCCGCAATCTGGCTGAGGCTGCGGTAGAGCACCGGCGCAATCGCGCGCTGTTCTTCGTTGAGGTAACCGTTGCGTGACGACAGCGCCAGGCCGTCGGCGGCACGCACGGTGGGCTCGCCGATGATCTGGATGGGCATGTTCAAGTCATGCACCATGGCGCGGATGACCGCCAGTTGCTGGTAGTCCTTCTGGCCAAACACGGCCATGTCCGGCTGGACCATGTTGAACAGCTTGCTCACCACCGTCGCCACACCTTCGAAGTGCCCGGGTCGGCTGGCACCGCACAGGCCCTCGGACAGTTGCGGAACGCTGACGCGGGTTTGGCCGGTCATGCCGCCGGGGTACATTTCGTCAACGGTGGGCGCAAACAACAGGTTGCAACCGGCTTGCAGCAGCTTTTCCTGGTCGGCAGCCAGCGTGCGCGGGTACTTGTCCAGGTCTTCGCCTGCGCCGAACTGCAACGGGTTGACGAAAATGCTCGCCACCACAAAGTCCGATTGCTGTGCGGCCTTGGTCACCAAGGTGGCGTGGCCGCTGTGCAGGTTGCCCATGGTGGGCACAAAGCCAATGCGTTTGCCGGCACTGCGCGCGTGGGCGACGGCGGCGCGTAGTTCTCTTACGGTTTTAACGGTGTTCATGCAGAGAACCCATGTTCTTCGCCAGGGAACGTCATGGCTTTGACTTCGCTCACGTAGGCGGCCAGGGCTGCCTGGATGCTGTCCTGGCCTGCCATGAAGTTTTTCACGAATTTGGGCGCACGGCCGGTCAGCGACAGGCCGAGCATGTCGTGTACCACCAGCACTTGGCCGTCGGTGGCCGAGCCTGCGCCAATGCCGATCACCGGCACTTTGACTGCCTGGGTAATTTCTGCCGCCAGTTCGCTGGGCACGCATTCGAGCAGGATCATCGCGGCGCCGGCTTGCTCCAGGGCAATGGCATCCGCACGCATCTGGCGCGCCTGGGCTTCATTGCGACCTTGCACCTTGTAGCCGCCGAAGATGTTCACCGACTGCGGCGTCAGGCCCATGTGCACGCACACTGGAACGCCGCGCTCAGCCAGTAACCGGATCGACTCCGCCAGCCATACCGCGCCTTCGACTTTGATCATGTGTGCACCGGCTTGCATCAGCTTGCCGGCGTTCTGGAAGGTTTGTTCAAGGGTGGCGTAACCCATGAACGGCAGGTCAGCGATGATGAAGGCGCCGTTGTTACCGCGTTTGACGCTGGCCGTGTGGTACGCAAGTTCGTCAGTGGTGACCGGCAGGGTGCTGTCATTCCCTTGAAGAACCATGCCCAGTGAATCGCCAATCAACAGCACTTCAACCCCGGCCTCACAGCTGGCGTGGGCGAAGGTGGCGTCATAGCAGGTCAGCATGGTGATTTTTTCACCTTTGAGCTTCAGGCTCTGCAAGGTGGTCAGGGTAATGTCTGGCATGGAAAGGGTCCTCGTTCAGGCGCTTGGAAACAGCGAGTAACGCGCGTGAGTCTTCGTTTATACAGGCGCACTGTCTTGAGAGCAGTGCTTATAAGGCCTGGATTGCGCCCTTCAGCGCCGGGTTGGCGGCAGCGGGACGCCTATAGTCGTGATGAGGACACGGGAAGTCAATTGGATGTGTTACCGCATTGTTACGAGTGGGGTGTTACCCCTGTTACGGGTGGGAGCTGGCGTGTCTGCGATGGCAGCATCGCGCAATAGCGGGTGTACCGAGTTGCCCGCATCGCAGGCAAGCCGGGTCCCACATTGACCGAGTCAGTCTCGGGGCACGCGCTCCAGGCCAACAAACGGGCAGGCGGCCAGCAAGTCGCTAAGTGTTTGGCCATTGGGCAGTTGCAGGTCGGCGGGTGCCAGCTCTGCCAGCGGGTACAGCACAAACGCGCGCAAATGCATCTGATAGTGCGGCACCTTCAGCCGCGGCGTGTCGATCAGGCGATCGCCAAACAACAGGATATCCAGGTCCAGGGTGCGCGGGCCCCAGCGTTCAAGGCGCTCGCGGCCCTGGTCGTTCTCGATGGTTTGCAGGGCATCGAGTAAATCCAGTGGCGCAAGATCGCTGTCCAGGGCGGCGACCGCATTGGTGTAGCGCGGTTGGCCCGGGAGCAGGGAGTCACTTTGATAGAACGCCGACACGCCAACGAGGGCCGTGCCGGGCAATTGCGCCAGGGCTTCGACAGCGCTGCGCAATTGCTGGTCCGGGGCAGCCAGGTTGCTGCCCATGCCAATGTAGACACGTTCCACGTTTATTCGCCCGCAGCGCCCGAGGCATCGGCCGCGCTGCGCTTGCGCTTGGTGCCGCTGCGACGACGTTTTTTCGGGCCAGTGCCTTCGCCATCGCCTTTGCTGCCGAGGTCGCGAATCATGTCGCGGCGCTGGCTGTCATTGGCGTCCTGGTAGTCGGTCCACCATTCGCCCAGGCCGTCGGTCTGCTCGCCGGCGCTTTCGCGCAGCAGCAGGAAGTCGTAACCGGCACGGAAGCGCGGGTTGTCCAGCAACAGGTCGGCGCGCTTGCCACTGCGGCGCGGCAGGCGCTCCTGCATGTCCCAGATCTCGCGGATCGGCATGGTGAAGCGTTTGGGAATGGCGATGCGCTGGCACTGCTCGGCGATCAGCTCATGTGCGGCTTCCTGCATGGCCGGAATCGGCGGCATGCCACGGTCTTGCAGGCGCAATACGCGCTTGGGCAGGGCAGGCCACAGCAGGGCGGCAAACAGGAACGCCGGCGTTACCGGTTTGTTCTGCTTGATGCGCAGGTCGGTGTTTATCAACGCTTCGCTGATCAGCGTGTGGGTGTACGTGGGGTTGTATTCCAGTGCCTCGGCGCTGGCCGGGAACAGCGGGTCGAACAGTTGCAGGTCGACCAGCATTTCGAACGTATCGGCGGCATAACCCGAGAGGAACAACTTCAGCACTTCTTCGAACAGGCGTGCCGAAGGAATTTCCCGCAGCATCGGCGCCAGCTCGCGAATCGGCGCGGCGGTGTGTTTCTCGATGCCGAAGTTCAGCTTGGCGGCAAAGCGCACGGCGCGCAGCATGCGTACCGGGTCTTCCTGGTAACGCTGCGTCGGGTCGCCGATCAGGCGGATCAGGTTGTTGCGAATGTCGTGTACGCCGTTGGCGTAATCGAGAATGCGCTCGCTGACCGGGTCGTAATACAGGGCGTTGATGGTGAAGTCGCGGCGCTGCGCGTCTTCTTCCAAGGTGCCGTACACGTTGTCACGCAGGATGCGGCCGCTCTCGTTGCGGGAAGACTGATTGGTGTCTTCCTCATCATCGTTTTGCGGATGGCCTGCGCGGAACGTCGCGACCTCGATGATTTCGCGACCAAAGTGGATGTGCACCAACTTGAAGCGGCGACCGATGATTCGCGCATTGCGAAACTCGGCACGCACCTGCTCCGGCGTGGCGCTGGTGGCGACGTCGAAATCCTTGGGCGTGATATTGAGCAGCATGTCACGTACGCAGCCGCCCACCAGATAAGCCTGGTAGCCGGCGTTCTGCAAACGTTCGACGATGTTCACTGCATAGCGGCTGAATTGAGCGCGCTGCAATGAATGCTGATTGCTGTTAAGCACTTCAGGCGTGCTGCGAATGTGTTGCGTACGACGCAAGGGGGAACGGAATGACTGGAACAACTTCTTCAGCATGGGATGCACTGTTTGAAGGAATGTTCGGCCATAACGAAGAATGACCGCATGATGGGCCGGGATTCTAGCATTTAGTCGAGGGATGGTGTAGGAACAAGCTGCAAGGCTTGAGCCAGAAGCTTAAAGAAGGGTGTGAGCGGGTCAAATGCCGGAAACTACAAGGGGAGCCGAAGCTCCCCCAGAAGTAGTTGCGTGCTCTATTTTTATTATGGTTGCGGGCTTTTTGTTTTTGTTGATCGCCCTCGCCATGAAGTTTCACCTTCATGACACTCCCAATCGGGAGCCAAGAGCAAACGGATTGCTTTGGTCGCTGTGTTGCTGATCTACGATCCAACCAGTTCAGGCTCTGCCTTAGGGCAGTTTTTGTTGTTCTCGGCCTGGTTGCGGGGCAAGCCCCAAATGCAACGCCTCTCCAAAAGAATCAGTTAGCTGCGCCTCCGCCGTGTTGTTTTTGTTATGCGTGAGTCGATTCGTCTTATTTTTATTGTCTTGTACAAAGCTTGTTATTGTTTTTGTACTAAGCATATAGCAGGGTGCGTGCCAACTTTTGTGCCGCCCAGCAAAACCGGGGGTTTGAGCTGGTTTTGGCTTTTGGAAGGGCGAAAAAAAGCCGGGGCTTCGTTACCGTAAGCCCCGGCTTCTGTTACGTGAAAAAGCTGCGGTAACAGTTTTTTCACATCTGAGGGTGTTACCTGTGGGGGCGCGCCCTCAGCTTTCGCTGGCCACCCCGGTCTTGCGCCGTGGAATGCCCAGGCGTTGGCGCCGTTCCCACAGGCATTTGCGACTTACCCCCAGCTTGCGAGCCAGCTCGGTCTCGGTCATATGGTCCTGATGCTCAAGCACGAAGTGCTGGAAGTAGTCTTCCAGTGACAGGTCTTCGGTCGGCTCATGGCTGGTATTGCTGCCACCGCCCTGTTGCGGGGCCAGGCCGATGAAGTCGTCGTCTTCCAGGTCGCTCAGCTCGATATCGATACCCAGCAGCTCGGCAGAAATTTCCGGGCTCTCCGACAGAATAACCGCACGCTCGACCGCGTTCTCCAGTTCGCGGACGTTACCCGGCCACGAGTAATGCCGAATCGCCTGCTCGGCGTCGGCGGCAAACTTGAGGTCGGTACGGTTGATGCGCGCGCTCTGGCGCAGCAGAAACGCGCTGGCGATCTCATTCACGTCGGCGCCACGCTCGCGCAAGGCCGGCAGCTTGAGGGCGATGACATGCAGGCGGTAATACAAGTCTTCCCGGAACTGGCCGATCTTGGCCAGGCTCTTGAGGTCACGGTGGGTCGCGGCGATCAGGCGCACATCGACCTTCTGTGATTGCACCGAACCGACACGGCGAATCTCGCCTTCCTGCAACACGCGTAGCAAGCGCGCCTGGGCTTCCAGGGGCAGTTCGCCAATTTCGTCGAGGAACAAGGTGCCGCCGTCCGCCGCTTCGACCAACCCAGCACGCCCGGCGCTGGCGCCGGTAAATGCGCCTTTCTCGTGCCCGAACAGTTCGGACTCGATCAGCGATTCGGGGATCGCCGCGCAGTTCACCGAAATCATCGGTGCCTTGGCACGCTTGGACAGGTTGTGCAGAGCGCGGGCCACCAGCTCTTTACCGGTGCCCGACTCGCCCTGGATCAATACATTGGAGTCGGTCGGCGCCACTTTGCGGATCTTGCTGTACAGATCCTGCATCGGTGGGCAAGAGCCGATGATGCCGATCTCGCCGTTGCTGTTGTCGGCCCCCGGCTTCTCGGCAGCCTTGCCGGCAGGACGCTGTTCGGCCGGCGTACTGCCAGCCGACTGACGGTCACGCAGAATGCGCGCCACGGCCTGGAGCATTTCGTCGTGATCGAAAGGCTTGGCGATGTAGTCCACCGCGCCCATCTTCATCGAGTCCACCGCCGAGCGCAGGCTGGCATAGCTGGTCATGATCAGCACGGGCGTGCCCTGGCCAAGCTTGATCAGCTCGGTCCCCGGCGCGCCCGGCAGGCGCAGGTCGCTGACAATCAGGTCGAACGTGGGAATGCTGAAACGCTCTTGGGCTTCCTGCACCGAGCCGGCTTCGCTGACCTGGTACTGATTACGTTCAAGCAGGCGACGCAAGGCAGAGCGGATAATGGTTTCGTCTTCGACGATCAAAATGTGCGGCATTGATTCAATTCTCTCGACGGTCTCAGTTCACAGCGGACGTCGCTTCGACATGACGCGGCAAGGTCACCCGAATACGGGTGCCGCGTTGGCTTTCGGTGTCAGCCGGGCTGTCGATGGTGATTTGTCCATAATGCTCTTCAACGATGGAATAGACCAGTGCAAGGCCCAGACCGGTACCTTCACCCGGGTCCTTGGTGGTGAAGAAAGGTTCGAACAATCGATCCATGATGTTCTGTGGAATACCGCTGCCTTCGTCCTCCACGATCAGGTCGACCGTGTGCTCGAAAGCCTCGCTCTTGACGCGTACCGCACTGCCGGCGGGCGTTGCGTCACGGGCGTTTGAAAGCAGGTTGATCAGCACCTGCGCCAAGCGTTGGGAGTCGCCGTCAACCCAGTGGTCCGGGTCGCACAGGTTAAAAAACTGTACTTCGAAATTGCGCCGGTTCAAGGCCAGCAGCCCAATGGCATCCTGCGCCACTTCCGCCAGGCACACCGCTTCGTCATGGTTCTGATGCGCGCCGGCGTGGGCGAAGCTCATCAGCGACTGCACGATGCGTGACACGCGCTTGGTCTGCTCGAGGATCTGCCCGCTGATTTCGGTGATTTCAGCGTCTTCTTCGCGCTCTTCGCGCAGGTTTTGCGCCAGGCACGCGATACCGGTGATCGGGTTGCCGATTTCATGGGCCACACCCGCAGCCAGGCGACCGATGCTGGCCAGGCGTTCGGAGTGCACCAGCTTGTCTTCGAGCATCTGGGTTTCGGTCAGGTCTTCCACCAGCAGCACCAGGCCACTGTTGCCCGGCGCCAGCGGCTCGTCGATCGCCGCTTTGTGCAGATTGAGCCAGCGGGTCTGGCCGTCCAGCGCCAGGTGCTGTTTGTGCAAGTGCTCGTCGGGCAGGTTGATAAAGCCTTGCAACAGTTCTTTCCAAGGGTCGCCCAAGGTGTTCAGGCGTGAACCCACAACACGTTGTGCGGCGATGCCGGTGAGTTCTTCCATCGCCTTGTTCCACATCAGGATCTCTTGATCCTTGGCCAGGGAACACACGCCCATCGGCAGTTCTTGAAGGGTTTGACGGTGATAGCGGCGCAGGGCATCGAGTTCGGCGGCGAGACCGGTGAGGCGTGAGTGGTAATCCTCCAGCCGGCTCTCGATGAAATGGATGTCTTCGGTGACGTAGTTTTCGCCGCCGGCCTTGTAGGGCAAGAAGGTTTCCACCATGTCCTGGGACACGCTCGGTCCCATCAGGCCGGACAGGTTGGCCTCAATGCGGTCGCGCAAACGGCGCAGGGCGTAGGGCCGGCGCTCGTCAAACGGCAGGTAAAGGTCGCGCAGTGCCTGCTCGACTTCCTTTTGCGCAGCCTTGGCGCCCAGCGGCTTGGCCAGTTGGGTGGCGAACTCTTGCGGTGAGGCGGCGTGCAGCTCGCGGCGTTGCGGGCGGCGCACGTTGTCCACCGCGCAGGCTTCGGCGGCGCTGGTTTCTTCGGGGCTGGCGTTGGTGAACAGCGAGATCAGGGTAAACATCAGCACGTTGGCGGCCAACGAGGCGATCGCTGCCATGTGCCAGCTGGTGTCATCCAGCACGTAGATCATGTTCAGCAGCGGAATATAGAAGCCCTGCAAGTTGCCGACCAGCGGCAGCAGCATGGTCACCATCCACACCAGAATGCCTGCCAGCAGCCCGGCGATAAAGCCGCGACGGTTGGCGGTTGGCCAGTACAGCACCGACAACACACCCGGCAAGAACTGCAAGGTCGCCACAAACGCGACGATGCCGAGGTTGGCCAGGTCTTGCCCAGCGCCCAGCAGCAGGTAGAAGCCATAGCCGGCCATGATGATGGCGACGATCAGCGCGCGGCGCGTCCATTTCAGCCAGCGGTAGATATTACCTTCGGCTGGCGGCTGATACAGCGGCAGCACCAGGTGATTGAGCGCCATGCCGGAGAGTGCCAGCGTGGTGACGATGATCAAGCCACTGGCCGCCGACAAACCGCCTACGTAAGCCAGCAATGCCAGGGATTTGCTGTTGGCGGCAATACCGACGCCAAGGGTGAAGTATTCGGGGTTGGTGGTGGCGCCGAGCTTGAGGCCGGCCCACAGGATCAGCGGCACCGCCAGGCTCATCAGCAGCAGGAATAACGGCAAACCCCAGCTGGCGCTGACCAATGAGCGCGGGTTGAGGTTCTCGGTGAAGGTCATGTGGTACATGTGCGGCATCACGATGGCCGAGGCAAAGAACACCAGCAGCAGCGTGCGCCATGGGCCTTCCTGCAACGGCGTGTGCAAAGCGGCGAGGGCGGTCTGGTTTTGCAGCAACCACAACTCCAACTGTTGCGGCCCGTCGAATACGCCATACAGCGCATACAGGCCGACACCGCCGATGGCGATCAGCTTGATCACCGACTCGAAGGCAATCGCAAACACCAGGCCTTCGTGTTTCTCGCGGGTGGCGATATGGCGTGAGCCGAAGAAAATCGTGAACAGCGTGATCAGTGCGCAAAAAGCCAGGGCGACGCGGTGCTGCACCGGTTCGCGGGTGAGGATGCTGATGGAGTCCGCCACCGCCTGGATCTGCAGGGCCAGCAACGGCAGCACGCCGATCAGCATAAAGATCGTGGTCAGCGCGCCGGCCCAGGTGCTGCGAAAGCGGAAGGCAAACAAGTCCGCCAGGGACGACAGTTGATAGGTGCGGGTGATTTTCAGGATCGGGTACAGCAACACCGGCGCCAGCAGGAACGCGCCGGACACGCCCAGGTAGCTGGACAGAAAGCCGTAGCCATACTGATAGGCCAGCCCCACCGTGCCATAAAATGCCCAGGCGCTGGCGTAGACGCCCAGGGACAAGGTGTAGGTCAACGGATGGCGAATGATCGCCCGCGGAATCATTCCGCGCTCACTGATCCAGGCAACCCCGAACAACGCGGCCAGGTAGGCGGCGCTGATCAGCAGCATCTGGGTGAGGCTAAAGCTCATCGGCATCTTTTTGGCTCTGCAGGATGAAGGTCACGACGATCAGGATCAACCACAGCAGATAAGGGCGATACCAGGCGCCCGTGGCGTCGATCCACCAATCCATGATGGCCGGGGAAAACAGGTAGATCCCGACGACCAGCAGCAGGACCAATCGATAGATGTACATGTTGGCCTCTGATTAAAAAACTGCCGCGATGGTAACGGATGCTTGGCAAGCTGCAAGCGCCTTCAGCTCAATTGCGCTTCGGCCAGCGTGAGTGTGCGCGGAATCTGGCTGGCGTCCCAGTGTGCAATGCCCCAATCCAGCAGTTCCCGTGGGCTGGCGTGCAGCATTTCGCTGCCGGGTTGCTGGCCGAGGGCGCGCAACGCTCTCAATAGCAAAGGTGTGGCCTGGTCGGGTGTCAACGGCGGCGAGCGGTAGGATTTGCCCAGCTTGTTGCCGTCCGGCTGGGTGATCAGCGGCACGTGCAGGTAGCGCGGCTGGCGCAGACCCAGCAGTTCCTGCAGGTAAAGCTGGCGCGGCGTGGAATCGAGCAGGTCGGCGCCGCGCACGATGTCGGTGACACCTTGCCAGGCATCGTCGAGTACCACTGCCAGTTGGTAGGCATACAGGCCATCGCGACGGCGGATGATGAAATCGCCCACATCACGGCCCAGGTGCTGTCGGAATTCGCCTTGCACGCGGTCGGTAAAGTGATACTCCAGCTCCGGAACGCGCAGGCGGATCGCCGCGTCTTGCTGATCGTGCCCGAGGTTTCGGCACAGGCCTGGATAGATCCCGTGGTAGGGCTCCAATTGTTTACGCGAGCAGGTACAGGCGTAAGCCAGGCCGTGGTTGAACATGTCGTTCAAGACTTTGGCGTAGGCATCATGCCGCTCGCTTTGCCGGACCAGTTCCCCATCCCACTCAAAGCCATAGCTTTCCAGGGCGTGCAGGATCGCCGCCTGGGCGCCGGGTTCTTCACGGGGTGGGTCGAGGTCTTCCATGCGCATCAGCCAGCGGCCGTGATTGGCGCGGGCATCGAGGTAGGAGGCGAGCGCGGCAACCAGCGAACCGAAGTGCAGGTGGCCGCTGGGCGTGGGGGCGAAACGCCCGATATAAGTAGAGGCTGTCATGGGCCGGATACTACTGGAAAACCGCTGAACGCCAGAAACAAAAATGGAGCGTTTGCACGCCCCATTTTTTGTTTGTCGCGTTCAGCCCGGCAGGGTTACTTGCCGACCTGTTTTTCCTTGATTTCAGCCAAGGTCTTGCAGTCTACGCACAGGTCCGCGGTTGGGCGGGCTTCCAGGCGGCGAATACCAATCTCGACGCCGCAGGATTCGCACCAGCCGTATTCCTCGTCCTTGATCAGTTGCAGGGTCTTGTCGATCTTCTTGATCAGCTTGCGCTCTCGATCACGCGCTCGCAGTTCAAGGGCGAACTCTTCTTCCTGGCTCGCACGGTCGGCCGGATCAGGAAAGTTGGCTGCTTCGTCCTTCATGTGGTCAACGGTACGATCAACCTCCTGCATCAAGTCCTGTTTCCACTTGTTCAGGATCTTGGTGAAGTGCTCGCGCATGGGCTCGCCCATGTACTCCTCGCCCTTTTTTTCCACATAGGGTTCGAAGCCGCCGAGGCCTTGAGTCTGCTGTTGCTTTGCTTGGGTGGACATGAATAGACCGCCTCTCACTCTTCTAATCCATTGCGCAGGATTGCAACGTCACCGACACCTGCCGGCCCTGCGGCTGCAAGCGGGCGAACTTACCAGATAGATTCGGGGTGCGCCACTCCCGGTTGTCGAGGCCCAACGTGGCAGGCTTGCAAACTGTCATGGCCCGCCATGGCTGGGTATAGCGTGTCTCGAATGTTGATTTTAGTCGTTTTGCAGGCGCTTGCCCGGTTCAGCACGGAGGACCGAGCAGGCAATAGAGCATGTTTTACCGCGCGGGTTCGGTAGAATCCTGATTTTGTCCTCACCGTTAAGGAAGGCTAATGGCCCAGCCCTACAGTGCGCGCAGTCGCGCCATCGAACCTTTTCACGTTATGGCGTTACTGGCGCGAGCCAATGAGCTGCAGGCGGCTGGCCATGATGTTATCCACCTGGAGATCGGCGAGCCGGATTTCACCACGGCCGAGCCGATTATCCAGGCTGGCCAGGCCGCGCTGGCCAACGGCAAGACGCGCTATACCGCGGCCCGTGGGCTGCCCGAACTGCGCCAGGCCATCAGTGGTTTTTACCAGCAGCGCTACGGCCTGAGCGTCGACCCTGAGCGTATTCTGATCACGCCCGGTGGCTCTGGCGCGTTGCTGCTGGCCAGCAGCCTGCTGGTCGATCCGGGCAAGCACTGGCTGTTGGCCGACCCAGGCTACCCGTGCAACCGACATTTCCTGCGGCTAGTGGAAGGCGCTGCGCAGCTGGTGCCGGTTGGCCCGGACGTGCGCTACCAATTGACCGCTGAGCTGGTGGCCAAACACTGGAATGCAGACAGCGTTGGCGCGCTGGTGGCCTCACCAGCCAACCCGACCGGCACCATTCTGACCCGCGACGAACTGGCGGGGTTGTCGAGTGCAATCAAGGCGCGTAACGGCCATTTGGTGGTGGACGAGATCTATCACGGCCTCACCTACGGCACCGATGCCGCCAGCGTGCTGGAAGTCGACGACGATGCCTTCGTCTTAAATAGTTTTTCGAAGTATTTCGGCATGACCGGCTGGCGCCTCGGCTGGCTGGTGGCGCCCCCGGCGGCGGTGGGCGAATTGGAGAAGTTGGCGCAAAACCTCTACATCAGCGCGCCGAGCATGGCCCAGTACGCGGCGCTGGCGTGTTTCACCGAGCAAACCCTGAGCATTCTGGAAGAGCGCCGCGCCGAGTTCGGGCGCCGCCGGGATTTCCTGCTGCCAGCCTTGCGCGAGTTGGGTTTCGGCATCGCCGTAGAGCCCGAAGGCGCGTTCTATTTGTACGCCGATATCAGCGCGTTCGGCGGTGATGCCTTCGCGTTTTGCCGTCATTTCCTTGAAACCGAGCATGTGGCGTTTACGCCGGGCCTGGATTTCGGTCGTTATCAGGCCGGCCACCATGTGCGTTTTGCCTACACGCAAAACCTCGATCGGCTACAGGAGGCGGTGGAACGCATCGCCCGTGGCTTGCGGAGCTGGCAAGGCTGATGCGCTTTAATCCTCCCCTCGAAGAAGGGCGGCTGATCCGCCGCTACAAGCGCTTTCTCACCGATATCGAAACGCTGACCGGCGAGTTGCTGACCATTCACTGCCCCAACACCGGCTCGATGCTCAATTGCATGGTGGAGGGCGGCCAGGTCTGGTTCAGTCGCTCCACAGACCCCAAGCGTAAATTGCCGGGTACCTGGGAAATTGCCGAAACCCCCCAAGGCCGGCTGGCATGCGTCAACACCGCGCGTGCCAACCAACTGGTGGAGGAGGCGTTGCGCGCCGGGGTGATCACTGAACTCAACGGTTTTACCGCCTTGAAGCGCGAAGTGCCTTACGGCCAGGAAAAAAGCCGTATCGATTTTCGCCTGGAGTACCCACACGGCGCGGCGTATGTGGAGGTCAAGAGCGTCACCTTGGGCTTTGATGGCTCGCCGGTGGCAGCGTTTCCCGACGCGGTGACCCAACGTGGCGCCAAGCATTTGCGCGAGTTGGCACACCTGGCGCGTGAGGGCGTGCGTGCGGTGCAGTTGTATTGCGTGAACCTGTCGGGGATTGACGCTGTACGCCCGGCGGTGGAAATCGATGCGGGCTACGCCGCTGCGCTGCGCGAGGCCAAGGCGGCCGGCGTGGAGGTGTTGGCCTATGGTGCGCGGGTCACGCCGCAGGAAATTATCATCGACCGGCGCCTGGACGTGATGATCGGCGACTAGAGTTGCACCCACAGGCCTTGCGCGTCTTCACGGCCGGGCAGGGCTTTAAGGCTTTGGCCCGCGCACGGCCCGGCGATGCACTCGCCGCTTTCGATCAGGAACAAGGCGCCGTGGGTGGCGCACTGGATCAGGCTGGCGCTGCTGTCCAGGAACTGGTCGGGCTGCCATTCCAGCGGGATGCCGCGATGGGGGCAGCGGTTGAGGTAGAAGTACGCCACGCCGTCACGGCGCACGGCCAACACTTTGCAACCGTCTATTTCAAAACCACGGCTGCTGTTGGGCGCCAGGGCATCTGAGGGGCAGAGAAGCTTCATAACAATCCTTAAGTGCCTTGACGTTCAAATGCAAACAATTATCAAATGCCGGCTTCGCCCGTTAGCTGATTGGGTGCTCTGTACGATGCCAGACAGGGTTTATCTGTCACATCCATGAGTGCTTGAGTGGCCCCGCCCTTGGAAGGAAACCCTGTTATGCGCCTGAGTACCAGCGCTATTGCGCTTGTTGCCTCACTGCTGGTCAACCACGGGGCGCAAGCCTCTGAACTGCCGCAACGCTGGGTCAGCGCCGGTGGGGCGCTATCGGAATGGGTCACGGCGCTGGGCGGGGAGTCAAAGCTGGTGGGGGTGGATACCACCAGCCAGCATCCAGCATCGCTCAAGGCGTTGCCGAGCATCGGTTATCAGCGGCAACTGTCGGCGGAAGGGATTTTAAGCCTGCGTCCGCAGGTTCTGGTCGGGACTGAAGAGATGGGCCCACCGCCGGTGCTGGCGCAAATTCGCGGCGCGGGCGTGCAGGTGGAGATGTTCTCGGCAGAGCCGGATTTGCCGACCTTGAAAGGCAACCTTCAGCACTTGGGCAAGCTGTTGGGTGATGAAGCCAAGGCCAACGAATTGTTTACCGGATATGAACAAAAGCTGGATCAGCAGCAAGCCTGGGTCGCCAAGGCCCAGGCCACGCAAAAGGCGCCGGGTGTGCTTTTGTTGCTAGGGCATGCAGGTGGCAAACCGCTGATTGCAGGCAAGGACACGGCCGCCGATTGGATGTTGCAGCAGGCGGGCGGGCATAACCTGGCGACCCACACGGGCTATAAGCCGTTTTCGGTGGAGTCGCTGGCCGGGCTGAGTCCTGATGTGCTGGTGTTTGCTGATCGCGCACTCACTGGCGATGCCGCTCGGGCGGCCTTGTTCAAGGAAAACCCGATTCTGGCGTCGACCCCGGCCGCCAAAAACGGCCGCGTGTTTGAGCTGGACCCGACCCTGCTGGTCGGCGGGCTCGGGCCGCGTCTGCCGCAAAGCCTGGTGCAATTGTCTGCCGGGTTTTATCCGTCCCAGGCTAAACCTGCCCCATGACGACTCTGGTTAAACCGAAAACGCTGTTTATCGGGCTGGCGCTGTTATGCCTTCTGGCAATCTGGCTTTCACTGGCCCTGGGGCCGGTCAGCCTGCCGTTGCTGGATACGCTCAAGGCCGCCTTGCGCCTGATGGGCGTACCGATTGAAGCCCAGGGCCTGGAGCAGGCCGAATTGATCCTGGGGCAGATTCGTTTGCCGCGAACCTTGCTGGGTTTGGCGGTAGGTGGTGTGCTGGCATTGTCGGGTGTGGCGATGCAGGGCTTGTTTCGCAACCCGCTGGCCGATCCGGGGTTGGTCGGTGTGTCCAGCGGCGCGGCGCTCGGGGCGGCGATTGCTATCGTCGGCGGTTCTTTTTTTGGTGGCCTGCCGGATGCGTTCGGGCCTTATCTGCTGTCGTTGTGCGCGTTTCTTGGCGGTTTGGGCGTCACTGCCCTGGTCTATCGCCTGGGGCGCCGCAACGGCCAGACCAACGTTGCAACGATGCTGCTTGCCGGTATCGCGCTTACCGCCCTGGCCAGTTCGGCGGTGGGGTTGTTTACCTATCTGGCCGATGACGCCACCTTGCGCACGCTGACGTTCTGGAATCTTGGCAGCCTCAATGGCGCCAGCTATTCGCGGTTGTGGCCATTGCTGTTGGTGAGCGCCGGTGTGGCGCTGTGGTTGCCGCGCCGTGCAAAAGCCTTGAATGCATTGTTGCTCGGCGAGTCCGAAGCCAATCACCTTGGCATTGATGTTGAAGGGCTCAAGCGTGAACTGGTGTTTTGCACGGCCCTTGGTGTGGGCGCGGCGGTAGCGGCGGCGGGCATGATCGGGTTTGTCGGGCTGGTGGTGCCGCATCTGGTGCGCTTGTTGGCCGGGCCGGATCATCGGGTGTTGTTGCCGGCGTCTGTGCTCGCGGGCGCGAGCCTGTTGCTGTTTGCTGACCTGGTGGCACGCCTGGCGCTGGCGCCGGCTGAACTGCCGATCGGCATCGTGACGGCCTTTATCGGCGCGCCGTTTTTTCTTTATTTATTGTTGCGAGGGCGCGCCTGATGCTGCGAGTAGAAGCGTTGCAGGTCCGGCGTGGCGATAAAACCGTGCTGGCGGATGTCACCCTGGACTTGCTGCCGGGTGAAGTGCTCGGTGTGCTCGGCCCTAACGGAGCAGGCAAGAGCACGCTGCTCGGTGCGTTGTGCGGCGAGCTGAAGCCGGATCAGGGCAAGGTGTGGCTGGATCAGCAAGCCTTGACGGACTGGAGCGGGCCGCAACGTGCCCAACGTTTGGCAGTGTTGCCGCAGACTTCCACGCTGGATTTCGCATTTCGTGTCGAGGAGGTTGTAGGCATGGGCCGCTTGCCCCATCAGACCGGACGCGTGCGTGATGACGAAATCATCGAGGCGGCGCTGCACGCGGCAGACGTGGGCCATTTAAGCGGGCGCAGCTACCTGGCGCTGTCGGGTGGCGAACGCCAGCGTGTGCATCTGGCGCGAGTGTTGGCGCAGTTATGGCCGGGGGAAGCCGGGCAGACGCTGCTGTTGGATGAGCCGACCTCGATGCTTGACCCCTTGCACCAACACACGACCCTGCAAGCTATACGTACTTTCGCGGATCGCGGCGCTGCGGTGCTGGTGATTCTCCATGACCTGAACCTGGCGGCGCGTTATTGCGACCGGATTCTGTTGCTGGAGCAGGGGCGCCCACACGCGTTGGATACGCCGGCGCAGGTGATGCGGCCCGAGCCACTTAAGGCGGTGTTTGGTTTGGAGGTGCTGGTACAGCCGCACCCGGAGCGTGGGCATCCGTTGATCATCGCGCGCTGAATCGGCTTTTTTACAGGTAAAAAAAGACCCGGCAAGAGCCGGGTCAAATAACCGTGATTAGCCTGATGAGGAGATAATCTGAGAGTCCGAACCAATGGTCTTTCAGTTATCGGCTGATCTCGCGATCAGTTGTGATAATCATAACGATTCTCATTTGAGAGTCAACATCTGTTTTTCAACGATCTGCCGTTTTTCTCAAACACGTGTTCGAACTGCCCATGAACATTGGGGATTCTTGCAGACCTAAATTTTCTGACGCGCTGAAATCGCTTCCAACTGACGGTTCAATGCCTCCTTGCGTTCCGTCGGGATGTCGTTCCAATGCACGTCCATCAAGGCTCCCTCGATTGCATACAGCAGCACTTTCGAGGCCCGAAACCCGCGAGTGCGCACGGCTCGGTAGGCATCGACAGCTCCCAGGCGACGTAAGTCGGACGCGCTGTGGATGCCCACCGCATGCAGCCACTGCGCCGACGTCTTGCCCAGGTTTTTCAGGTGTTGCAGCTCATCGTTCATCAAGCCTCCTTGCGACGGCCGAATGGTGCGGTGGGTATCGTGACCAGGCAAGCCTGAAAAGGAGTGTAGCGCTCAGTAGGAAAAGCGTGGTTCTTTGGTCAGGAACGGCTGAAAAGCTTATAAGAATTTTTGAGGGTGTTGCCGACAAGCAGGCAGGAGGCGCCGCTACGCGTGAGGCGTAGCTGGGGCCCGAAAGATGAAGTTACTTGGTGCGGTAGCGCAAACGAGTGCCGAAATTGACCGACATGAGGATTTCGTCAGCCGTCAGTTCGGGGGAGAAGTAGGTGCCGGAAATCTGCGCATGGGCCAGGCTGGCGCCTTCCAGCGAGCACTCGCGCAGGTCCAGGCCGCGCAGGTCGGCAGAGCGGAAGTAGGCGTCGGTGAAATCCACGCCCGTGGCATTCAGGTCACGCAGGTCCAACCCACGGAAGTCACCACCGCGCATGTCGATGGGGCCGTCTTTGGGACGTTCCTGGTTGAAGCCGCGGATGTCGTCTTTATGCAGGAGTGCGTAGAGCGGAGTATCAAGAAGCTTGGGCTGACTCATGACGGCGACTCCTGTTGGAATTATGACGCCATTATAGTGCCACTATTGCTCGGTCGTGCACCGAAGATCGGTGACACGACCAAGAAATATTTCTTACAGACCGGGCAGGCGCTGGCGAATGTGCGCTACCAGAGCGTCGAGTGTGCCGCTTTCGTTGGTTTCCACGCGTTTGCTCAGCAGCAGCTCTTCGGCGGTCAGCGGGTCACGGTTGGCCTGCTGTTCTTCGATAATGGTGAGCGTCGCGTCGGAAGGATCGTTTTTATCCGCCTGACGTTGCGCCAGCCAGCTGGCGATAACGGCTTGCGGTGCGTTGCAATCGAGGATCAGGAAGGGCGCGCCCGTTGCCTCGGCAATCCTGGCGGCGGCGTCGCGTTGTGCGCCTTTCAGGAAGGTCGCGTCCAGCACTACCGGGTAGCCGGCACGCAAGACGGTATCGGCGATTTCGTTGAGCCGAGCGTAGGTGGCAGCGCTGGCTTCGGCGGCGTAGATACCGGCTTGCGGGGTGTTCTCGACCTTTTGTTCGCCAAACAGGCGCTTGCGTTCCACATCCGAACGCAGGCGCACGGCACCCAAGGCTTCCACCAGACGCATGGCCACGTGGCTTTTACCGACGGCCGAAACACCGTGGGTTATCGCCAGGAAGCGCGATGGAATAGTGCTGTAGCTTTCCGCCAGGTTCGCATAGTTGCGGTATTGGCGCAGGGTGGTGGCGCGTTGCACCGGGCTGGCCTCGCTCGGCATGCTGAACAACGCCACCTTGGCGCGCACCAGTGCACGGTAGGCTTTATAGAAGTTCAGCACTTCCAGGCCCTGATAGTCGCCGGTCAGCTCCAGGTACTGGCTGATAAAACGGCGCGCCAGGGATTTGAGGCCGCGGTCTTCCAGGTCCATCGCCAGAAAGGCCGTGTCGGCATACACATCGGTGAAGCGGAACGGCTCGTTGAACTCGATGCAGTCGAAGATCACCACCTGGCCATCGATCAGGGTGGCGTTGCCCAAGTGGATATCACCGTGACACTCACGGGTGAAGCCTTCGAGTTTGCGCTGGGCCAGCAGTGGCTTGAGGCGTTCGAAGCTGGCTTCGGCCCAGGCTTGCAGGGCTTCGAGTTGAGCCAGGTCGGCTTTGTCGCTGAGGAACGGGCGGATCTGGTCGAAGTTCTGCCGAACCGGTGCCATCACCTCATCCGGCGTGCCAGCAGGGTGGTCTTGCGGCACTTTCGGCGCAGTGAGGTGGAAGTGCGCAATCTGCTTGGCCATATCATCAATGTGCGCGCTGGTAACCTCGCCATTGGCTTGCAGTGTGCTGAGCAACTGGCTCTGCGGGAATTGGCGCATTTTCAGCGCGTATTCGATGATTGGGCCATCACCGCCCAATTGCGGGGCTTCGGCGCTGCCGGTGATTGGCAACACGTCAAGATACAAATCTTCGGTCAGGCGCTGATTGAGGCGCAGCTCTTCGCGGCAGAAGTGGCCGCGGTCATCCAGTTGGGTGAAATCCAGAAAGCCGAAGTTCATCGGCTTCTTCAGCTTATAAGCATAGGGGCCGGTCAGTATGACCCAGGAAATATGGGTCTCAATGACTTGAAACGCTTCAACCGGATGGGGATACAAAGCCGGGTTTTGCAGGGCAGCGATCAGGGACTGGCTCACGGGCGATCCTTCAAAGTCTGGGGGAAATCATGGCCGGCATTATGGCGGTTACGGTCGGTCGTGCAAACCGCTGTCCGGCTCATGTTGATCCTCAATAAAGTGCGTATAATCCGCCGCCATGACTCGAACCCGATCTCCCCGTTCCCGTAAAAAACCTCCTTCACGCGGCCTGCGCCCGTGGCTGGGCTGGGCCATCAAGCTGAGCCTGGTAGGCCTTGTGGTGCTCGCAGGCTTCGCGGTGTACCTCGACGCCGTGGTGCAGGAGAAATTCTCCGGCAAGCGCTGGACCATCCCGGCCAAGGTATACGCACGCCCGTTGGAATTGTTCACCGGCCAAAAGCTGAGCAAGGAAGACTTCCTTACCGAACTCGACGCCTTGGGCTATCGCCGCGAACCCGTGAGCAATGGCCCCGGCGCCGCTGCTGTCAGCGGCAATACCGTCGATTTGAATACCCGTGGCTTCCAGTTCTATGAAGGCCTGGAGAAAGCCCAGCCGGTGCGCGTGCGCTTCTCCGGCGATTACGTTGCCGAACTGTCGTCGCTCAATGGCTCCAAGTTGCCCGTGGTGCGCCTGGAACCGCTGTTGATCGGCGGTATTTACCCCAAGAACCTTGAAGATCGCATCCTGATCAAGCTTGATCAGGTGCCGCCGTACCTGCTCGATACGCTGATCGCCGTGGAAGACCGCGATTTCTACAGCCACTGGGGTGTGTCGCCCAAGTCGATTGCCCGCGCCATCTGGGTCAACACGTCCGGCGGCAAGATGACCCAGGGCGGCAGTACGCTCACGCAACAATTGGTCAAGAACTTCTACCTGACCAACGAGCGCAGCCTCACCCGTAAACTCACCGAAGCCATGATGGCCATGCTGCTGGAGCTGCATTACAGCAAGCAGGAGATTCTCGAGGCGTACCTCAACGAAGTGTTCGTCGGCCAGGACGGCCAGCGCGCGGTGCACGGTTTCGGCTTGGCCAGCCAGTTCTTCTTTGGCCAGCCCTTGTCCGAATTGAAATTGCATCAAGTCGCGTTGCTGGTGGGGATGGTCAAGGGGCCGTCCTATTACAACCCGCGCCGCAACCCGGAACGTGCGCTTGAGCGCCGTAACCTGGTGTTGGATGTACTTGAACAGCAGGGCGTAGCCACCGCTGAACAAGTTGCGGCGGCGAAAAAAATGCCACTGGGTGTGACCACGCGCGGCAAGCTGGCCGACAGTTCATTCCCGGGCTTTATCGACTTGGTCAAACGCCAGTTGCGTGAAGATTACCGCGACGAAGACTTGACCGAAGAAGGCCTGCGGATCTTTACCAGTTTCGACCCGATCCTGCAGATGAAAGCCGAAGCGTCGGTCAACGACACCTTCAAACGCCTGACCGGCCGTAAAGGTTCGGATGAAGTCGAAGCAGCCATGGTCGTGACCAACCCGGAAACCGGTGAAGTGCAGGCCATGATCGGCAGCCGCCAGGCCAGTTTTGCCGGTTTCAACCGTGCGCTGGATGCGGTGCGGCCGATCGGTTCGCTGGTCAAGCCGGCGGTCTACCTCACGGCCCTGGAAAAACCAAGCAAATACACGCTGACCAGTTGGTTGTCGGATGACCCGCTGTCGGTCAAAGGGGCGGATGGCCAGGTGTGGACGCCGCAGAACTTTGATCGTCGCTCCCACGGCACCGTGTTCCTGTACCAGGGCCTGGCACATTCCTACAACATCTCCACCTCGCGCCTTGGGCTTGAAGTGGGCGTGCCGAATGTGCTGAAAACCCTGGGGCGACTGGGCATCACCCGTGAGTTCCCGGCGTTCCCGTCTATGCTGCTGGGCGCTGGCGCCATGACCCCGATGGAAGTGGCGACGATGTACCAGACCCTCGCCAACGGTGGCTTCAATACCCCGATGCGCGGCATTCGCAGTGTGCTGACCGCCGATGGCGAACCGCTCAAGCGTTACCCGTTCCAGATCCAGCAGCGCTTTGACGCGGGTTCCATCTACCTGATCCAGAACGCCATGCAGCGCGTGATGCGTGAAGGCACCGGGCGTTCGGTCTACAGCGTGCTGCCGTCGAACCTGACGCTGGCGGGCAAGACCGGCACCAGTAACGATTCGCGCGACAGCTGGTTCGCAGGCTTCGGCCAGGATGTGCTGGCCGTGGTCTGGCTGGGCCGCGACGATAACGGCAAAACCCCGTTCACTGGTGCGACCGGTGCGCTGCAGGTGTGGACCAGTTTCATGCGCAAGGCCGATCCGTTGCCGCTTAACATGCCGCAGCCGGACAACATCGTGCAGGCCTGGATTGATCCGCATACCGGGCAGGGTTCCGATGCCAACTGTCCGGGCGCGGTACAGATGCCGTATATTCGCGGCAGCGAGCCACCCGCCGGTGCTGCGTGCGGTGGCAGTGCCCCCGCTGACGCGGATTCGGTGATGGATTGGGTCAAGGGCTGGATGCATTAAGCAAAGAGGGTTTCAAGTGAACAAGTTGTGGATTCCAGCTATTACCGCCTTGGTTATGCTCGGCGGTTGCTCCAGCGTGCAGCGCGGTTCGATTCCCGTGGTGGACTCAAGCACGAACGTTTCCAATAACGACCGTATCTCGGCCACTGGCGGTTTCCGTCAGACCGTGGTCAAGCGTCCTGCACAAGCCACGCCTCAGGCCATACCGCAGGATTCGGGCGTGGTGGTGATGGTGCCGGGCGGCGGTGCTGCGACGTCGGCGCCGATCAGTGCCGAGCCTTGGACGCCAGGGCCAAGCACTTCGGGGCCGGCCAACTCCGCGCCGATCCAGACGGCGCCGATCAACCAGGGCACTTACAACATGCCGCCGTCCACGCCGAGCGGTATTCCGTCGTCGTCTAACGCGGGTGGCCTGTCGGCTGACGAGCAACTGGACGGGCCGGTGCTGGCTTTGCTGACCACCGCGCAGCAGCAACAGGCCGGTGGTGACCTGAACGGGGCATCGTCGAGCCTTGAGCGTGCCCAGCGTGTGGCGCCGCGTGAGCCGCAAGTGCTGTATCGCCTGGCACAGGTGCGCATGGCCCAGGGCGACGCGCCGCAAGCCGAGCAGTTCGCCCGTCGCGGCCTGACCCTGGCCAACGGTCGCCCCGACCTGCAAGCCAACCTGTGGGCTTTGATTGGTGACGCGCGTGCCGCACAAGGCGACGCCGCCGGTGCTGCCCAGGCGCGGCAAAAAGCCAAGGTCAGCCTCTGATGGATGCACGGTTTCCGGCAATTGCCGAACAGCTGTTGCTGATTGAGCGTGAGTTACGTGTGCAGGGTTGGTGGGACGAAGTGCCCCCCAGCGCTGAAGCGCTTAGCAGCGTCGAGCCGTTTTCGGTGGACACCCTGGACTTTCACCAGTGGCTGCAATGGATCTTCCTGGTGCGCATGAAGCAGATCCTCGAGCAGGACCTGCCATTGCCCAATGCTTCGGGGATCCTCGAGATGGCGGAGATGGTTTACGCCGATCGCCCGCTTGAAAGCATAGGCTTACGCAATGCGCTGAAAAAGTTCGACCAATTGATCGTCGACGCTCGTTAATTGCCTGACTGCCGGGTTTTTCGGCAGTCTTGCGCACATTTCTACCGCTTGACGACATTCAGGCGAGTTTTATCCCTCCTCAAGCCCCTTTAATCTTCGTTCTCATGCGCTTAGTTGGAAAAAAGCGCAATTATTGCTTGACTTGAAGGGGCTGAAACAGAAGAATCCAAAGTCCGCTGTATCGGGACTGCCAGAAGCAGGCCCGCTCAGCAGATCATGAGGCGCATATCCGCGCCGACCTGTAACACCCGCAACGCGTTACCTCGCGCTGGGTGGGAAAAGCCCGCAACACTTGGGACGATCCCAATACTTGCTCAGTCAGTGCTGACGTAGTCGGCGACCACCGTCGCTCATGCTCTGTTGAGAAGTAAACCTATTAAGACCCGTCGGTTTTTAACGGACGGTATTCTGGCGTTTTAGAGGTGAACAACGTGGAGCTTTTATCTGGCGGTGAGATGCTCGTCCGCTTTTTGCGTGACGAAGGCGTCGACTATATCTACGGGTACCCAGGTGGTGCTCTGCTGCATGTTTACGACGCACTGTTCAAGGAACCGGCTGTTACCCACATCCTGGTTCGCCACGAACAGGCCGCGACCCATATGGCTGACGGCTATGCCCGTGCCACCGGTAAAGCCGGTGTGGTACTGGTAACGTCCGGCCCAGGCGCAACCAATGCCATTACCGGCATCGCGACTGCCTATATGGACTCCATCCCGATGGTGATCATTTCTGGCCAGGTGCCTAGCACCATGGTCGGCACCGACGCATTCCAGGAAACCGACATGATCGGTATCTCCCGGCCGATCGTGAAACACAGCTTCATGATCAAGCACGCGTCGGAAATCCCGGAAGTCATGAAAAAGGCCTTCTACCTCGCACAGTCCGGTCGTCCGGGCCCTGTGGTGGTCGATATCCCGAAAGACATGACCAACCCGGCGGAAAAGTTCGAATACGTCTTCCCGAAAAAAGCCAAACTGCGTTCCTACAGCCCGGCCGTTCGTGGGCACTCGGGTCAAATCCGCAAGGCGGCAGAAATGCTCTTGGCGGCCAAGCGCCCAGTGCTGTACTCCGGCGGTGGCGTGATTCTGGGCGGCGGTTCTGCACCTCTGACCGAATTGGCCAAGCTGCTTAACCTGCCAGTGACCAACACCTTGATGGGCCTCGGCGCATTCCCGGGTACGGACCGTCAGTTCGTCGGCATGCTTGGCATGCACGGCAGCTACACCGCCAACCTGGCCATGCACCACGCCGACGTGATCCTGGCGGTGGGCGCGCGGTTTGATGACCGTGTGATCAACGGACCGAGCAAGTTTTGCCCGAATGCCAAGATCATCCACATCGACATCGACCCGGCGTCCATCTCCAAGACCATCAAGGCCGACGTGCCGATCGTAGGTCCGGTAGAAAGCGTGCTGACCGAAATGGTTGCGGCGCTCAAGGACATCGGCGAAACGCCGAACAAGGAATCGGTTGCCAGCTGGTGGAAGCAGATCGACGAATGGCGCGGCGACCGCGGCCTGTTCCCTTACGACAAGGGCGACGGCAGCATCATCAAGCCACAAACCGTGATCGAAACCCTGTGCGAAGTGACCAAGGGCGACGCCTTTGTGACCTCCGACGTGGGCCAGCACCAGATGTTCGCTGCGCAGTACTACAAGTTCGACAAGCCTAACCGCTGGATCAACTCCGGTGGCCTGGGCACGATGGGCTTTGGTTTCCCGGCGGCCATGGGTGTGAAACTGAGCTTCCCGGACACCGACGTCGCCTGCGTGACGGGTGAGGGCAGCATCCAGATGAACATCCAGGAACTGTCGACGTGCCTGCAGTACGGTCTTCCGGTGAAGATCGTGTGCTTGAACAACGGCGTGCTGGGCATGGTTCGTCAGTGGCAGGACATGAGCTACAACAGCCGTCACTCCCATTCCTACATGGAATCGCTGCCGGATTTCATCAAGTTGGTTGAAGCCTACGGCCACGTCGGCATGCGCATCACCGATTTGAAAGATCTGAAGCCGAAGATGGAAGAGGCGTTCGCCATGAAGGACCGCCTGGTGTTCCTCGATATTCAAGTGGACACCAGCGAGCACGTCTACCCGATGCAGATCAAAGACGGCTCTATGCGCGACATGTGGCTGAACAAGACGGAGCGTACCTAATCATGCGGCACATTATCTCCCTGCTTCTGGAGAACGAACCCGGCGCTCTGTCTCGTGTTGTCGGCCTGTTTTCGCAACGCAACTACAACATCGAAAGCCTGACCGTGGCGCCGACCGAAGACCCGACCCTGTCGCGCCTGACGTTGACTACTGTTGGTCACGATGAGGTGATCGAGCAGATCACCAAGAACCTCAACAAGCTGATCGAAGTGGTCAAGCTGGTCGACTTGTCGGAAAGTGCCCACATCGAGCGCGAGCTGATGCTGGTCAAGGTCAAGGCCACGGGTGCCCAACGTGCCGAGATCAAACGCACCACCGACATTTATCGCGGGCAGATCGTCGATGTGAGCGCCAGCGTTTATACCGTTCAACTGACCGGTACAAGCGACAAGCTGGACAGCTTCATCCAGTCGATCGGGACGGCCTCGATTCTGGAAACCGTACGCAGTGGTGTCACCGGGATTGCCCGTGGCGACAAAGTACTCAGCATCTAACCCAAATTAGCGAATGGCCTTACGGCCTGGATATATAGAGGAACCTCATGAAAGTTTATTACGATAAAGATTGTGACCTGTCGATCATCCAGGGCAAGAAAGTCGCCATCATCGGCTACGGTTCCCAGGGCCACGCCCAAGCGTGCAACCTGAAAGATTCCGGCGTTGACGTGACTGTTGGCCTGCGCAAAGGCTCGGCCACTGTTGCCAAGGCTGAAGCCCACGGCCTGAAAGTGACTGACGTTGCTTCCGCCGTTGCCGCTGCCGACCTGGTCATGATCCTGACCCCGGACGAATTCCAGTCCGCGCTCTACAAGAACGAAATCGAGCCAAACATCAAGAAAGGCGCCACCCTGGCCTTCTCCCACGGCTTCGCGATTCACTACAACCAGGTTGTGCCACGCGCTGACCTCGACGTGATCATGATCGCGCCGAAAGCGCCGGGCCACACCGTGCGCTCCGAGTTCGTCAAAGGCGGCGGCATCCCTGACCTGATCGCGATCTACCAGGACGCATCCGGCAACGCCAAGAACGTGGCACTGTCCTACGCTGCTGGCGTTGGTGGCGGTCGTACCGGCATCATCGAAACCACCTTCAAGGACGAGACCGAAACCGACCTGTTCGGCGAGCAAGCCGTACTGTGCGGCGGTACCGTTGAGCTGGTCAAAGCCGGTTTCGAAACCCTGGTTGAAGCTGGCTACGCGCCAGAAATGGCCTACTTCGAATGCCTGCACGAACTGAAGCTGATCGTTGACCTCATGTACGAAGGCGGTATCGCCAACATGAACTACTCGATCTCCAACAACGCCGAATACGGCGAGTATGTGACCGGCCCGGAAGTCATCAACGCCGAGTCCCGTCAGGCTATGCGCAACGCCCTGAAACGTATTCAGGACGGCGAATACGCCAAAATGTTCATCAGCGAAGGCGCTACCGGCTACCCTTCGATGACCGCCAAGCGTCGTAACAACGCCGCTCACGGTATCGAAGTGATCGGCGAGCAACTGCGCTCCATGATGCCGTGGATCGGTGCCAACAAGATCGTCGACAAAGCCAAAAACTAAGTCGTACGTATCCAGAAAAAACGCGGCTTAGGCCGCGTTTTTTCGTTTGGGGGCGGGTTCTGGTATAAAGCTGCATCGTTTGCGGGCGAACACGCGCTGCAAGTATTTGTCGAATTCTTTTCACACCGTTGCAAGGTAAAGTCCATGACCGAACGTCCCGAAGAGCCAAACCAGGCCTCTGACGCCGAAAGCCTGCTACCGATCGATGAGCATGTCGAAGAAGGGCATGATGCGGAAGGTCGCAAGGTCCGGCATCGTGGTATCTATCTTCTGCCCAATCTGTTCACCACGGCGAACCTGTTTGCCGGGTTCTACTCCATCATCAACTCCATGAGTGCGCAAAGCGCATTGGCGGCGGGTGATGCGGCGAGTGCCAGCAAGTATTTCGGCTTTGCGGCTATCGCCATCTTCGTGGCCATGGTGCTCGACGGCCTGGATGGCCGGGTGGCGCGTATGACCAATACCCAAAGCGCTTTCGGTGCCGAGTACGACTCGCTGTCGGACATGGTAGCTTTCGGCGTTGCGCCGGCATTGCTGGCATTTGCCTGGGCGCTGGGTGATATGGGCAAGGTCGGCTGGATGGTTGCCTTCATCTATGTCGCCGGCGCGGCGTTGCGTCTGGCGCGCTTTAACACCCAAGTGGGTACTGCTGACAAGCGTTACTTCATCGGCCTGGCCAGCCCGGCGGCGGCAGGTGTGGTGGCCGGTATCGTCTGGGCGTTCAGTGACTACGGCATCCAGGGTTCGAAGATGTCGTTCCTGGTGGCCTTGATGGTTGCAGCCGCCGGCATGCTGATGGTCAGCAATATCAAGTACAACAGCTTCAAGGAGTTTGACCTCAAGGGGCGCGTGCCTTTCGTGGCTATCCTGGTGGTGGTGCTGGTGTTTGCGGTCGTGTTCAGTGATCCGCCACGTATTCTGCTGCTGGCGTTCCTGGTGTATGCCGCGTCGGGGCCGATTCAGTACCTGCTGCATCTGCGCCGCGACAAAACATTGCCTTAATGTAATTTCCCCCATACTCCGCAGTCTATTGGTGCATCAGTTCTCCAATGCTGCGGAGTTGCCATGTTAATCAAGATCCCCAAAGCGTCCGATTGTCATGAATCGGATGTCACGCCTGAATCCTTCTATCTTTCGCGTCGCAGCTTGCTCGGTGGTGCGCTGGCCGGTGTTGCGGCCACTGCGTTGCCGCGTTGGGCGAGTGCCGAAGATGCCGCGCGTTATGCCGATGTCGAGCCGGGCAATGCCCCAGGCTGGTTTGCAGATAAGCTGCCCAGCACCCAATGGCAGGCGGTTACGGTAAAAGACGAAGCCATCACCCCGTTCAAGGACGCCACCCACTACAACAACTTCTATGAGTTCGGTACGGACAAGGGCGACCCGGCGAAGAACGCCGGTTCACTCAAGACCGAACCCTGGAGTGTGGTGATCGATGGGGAAGTCGGTAAACCTGGGCGCTATGCCCTGGAAGACTTCATGAAGCCTTATCAATTGGAAGAGCGTATCTACCGACTGCGTTGTGTCGAGGCGTGGTCGATGGTGATTCCGTGGATGGGCTTTCCTATTTCAGCCTTGCTCAAGCAGGTTGAACCAACCGCTAAAGCCAAGTACATCCGCTTTGAAACGCTGCAGGACCCCAAAAGCATGCCGGGACAGCGCTCCAGCTTCGGCTTGATCGACTGGCCCTATGTAGAAGGGCTGCGTCTGGATGAAGCAATGAATCCGTTGGCGATCCTGGCTGTGGGTATGTATGGGCGGGAGTTGCCGAACCAGAACGGTGCACCACTGCGTCTGGTAGTGCCGTGGAAGTACGGTTTCAAGAGCGTGAAGTCGATTGTGCGGATCAGCCTGGTCAGCGAGCAGCCAAAGACGACTTGGCAAAGCATTGCGGCCAATGAGTATGGGTTCTACGCGAATGTGAACCCGACCGTCGACCATCCTCGCTGGACCCAGGCGCGTGAGCGTCGTTTGCCGAGCGGTCTGTTCAGCCCGAATGTGCGAGAGACGCAGATGTTCAACGGCTATTCGGATGAGGTCGCTTCTCTCTATACGGGCCTCGACCTGCGGAAGAACTATTGATGCGTTATCCGATCTGGCGCATTGGCGTCTTTATGGCCGCGGCGATCTGGCCATTTTTCTGGCTGTATGAGGCGTGGAGCTCTGTGCTCGGGCCTGATCCAGGCAAAGTGTTGATGGATCGGTTGGGGCTTGGGACCCTGATCCTGTTGCTGGTAACGCTAGGTATGACGCCGTTGCAGAAACTCAGCGGGTGGGCAGGGTGGATTGCCGTGCGTCGGCAGCTGGGATTGTGGTGTTTTGCGTATGTGGCACTGCACCTGGCTGCATACTGCGTATTCATCCTCGGGCTGGATTGGTCGCAGTTCGGCGTCGAGCTGCGTAAGCGGCCCTACATTATTGTCGGTGCGCTGGGGTTCCTTGGCTTATTGGTGCTGGCAGTAACGTCCAATCGTTATAGCCAGCGCCGGTTGGGTAGCCGTTGGAAGAAGCTGCATCGCCTGGTGTACGTGATTCTTGGGCTTGGTTTGTTGCACATGTTGTGGATTGTGCGGGCCGACCTGAAGGAATGGGCGATCTATGCATCTATAGGCGCGCTGCTGCTATTGCTGCGGATCCCGCCAGTGATGCGCCGGATTCCCCGTCTTATTGCGAAAAAACCACTTTCTGCGACAAAAGCGTAATTAAGGATTGACGGCGTTTTATATCTGTCTATAATTCGCCCCACTTCCGGCGCAGTCGAAACGGAAAACTCCTTGGTAAACAACGAGTTACGAAGTTTTCGGCAGCAAGTTGCTTCAGTTCATCGAAGCCAAAAGGAAGTTGAAAAAGAGGTG
>NZ_JAAQWL010000006.1:0-342404 GCF_012985495.1 Pseudomonas sp. WS 5146 | reverse complement strand
ATATCCAGAGCATCAGTGAGCGCTGTCCGATGACATCCGCAGGGCATTGATCTATTGCTGCCAGTCGCAGGCCCAAGGTCACGCGCTCGCGGGCGGACCTTGAACAAGCCAACGGAATCAGACGCGACACTTGGCCGAGGAGCTGCAATATCGGCCGACAATGCTCCAGCCGGAGTCACTCCTTGGTCAGATCAACCAACGGCGTCTGCCGCACTTCAGTCTCCCGCCCATCCTGAATCTCGCTCACCTGCTTCAGGGCCTTATCCACCGCTGCCTTATCCGCTAACAAGCTGTAGCTGATGCGGAACTGCTTGTGTTCCTTGGGCCCAATTGTCGGTACCAGGTTCAGTGGCCGCTGGTAACGGCGGTTGTAGGAAAAACTTGTCCCTGGCTCCAGCCCCGTGACATAGCCCTGGCCTTGGGTATCGGTGTTTTTCCACAGGGAAAACACCGGCAATGTCTGGGTATTGAAGCCGACCGAAACGCCCAGGCTGCCGGCCTTGTTATGCAACACGGTCAACGTATCGCCCTTGGCATCGGCATACGGCACCACGTTGTAAACTGTTTCGTCGTAGTCCTTGGTCGGTGCGCGGTAGGTTTGCCAGTCGGGCAGATCGCCCTTGGCCTTGTCGTTGAACGGCGACACCTGTTTCACCGGCGCGACGAAACGAGCGCCTTGCTCCAGGAACGGGGTGCTGAAGTTGCTGTGATACAGCGCCTGGTATTCCTTCGGATAGTCGCCGTTGTTGGTCAGGGTGTCGTTGAGGGCGAACACGACGCTGCCAGGTTCGGTGACCAGTTCGGTCGCGACCGAGAAGTCGACCTTCTTGAACGCCTGCTCTTTCAATTCGCCGCGCAGGGTGATGGCGTACGGTGGTTTTTCATCGATATGCAGGGTGACTTTGTTCGCAGGAATGTTGGCGGCCCGACCGTGCAGGGTCAGCAGTTCGCCGTTGTCGACGCCGGGGTGGCCGACCCATTCGTAGCCGCAGCGGGCGACCAGTTCATTAAAACCTTCCAACCAGCCCAGACCACCGCGGCCATTGAGTTCAATGAAGGACGGATTGACCACTTCCTTGACCGGAGAATCCCAGCCCATGCGCACACTGCCGACCGAGGCCTGCAAGACGTTCATGCCGCGAGTCGGCACTACCGAGAGCTTCATCGTGCCGTTATCAATGTCGACGATGCTGACGCCCTCCTGCCGACCGCCGTGCAAGGTGCGCAGGGTAACGCTGAAGGGCTTGTCGGTTTTTATTCCGAGTTGCTGGCTGGTGATCTGCCAGCTCTGGGCGGCTTTGTCGGTGTCGAGCAGAACGTAATCCCAGGCCATGGCGTGGGAGGCAGCGGACAGTGCGCTGAGGGCAACGAAGAGTTTGAGCGGGGTCATGGCGGCAGCCTTTCTTGGAGTTGTGCCATTTTTATAAACTTGATGAAACGTTTCAGCAAGCTAAAAATAGGGTTAACGCCGACGAGGTTGGCTGCGTGCAGTGGGCGTAAGGCAAAAAGCGGTAATGTCGCTGATAGCCGCTTGCAGCCCTTCTTTACAGTCAGCAATCGGCCAATAGCAGACAGATCGTTCTACAGCCTCGGCGCTTTGTATCAGCCAGCAGAGCACTAGCGCAGAGAGGAAAAATACTGAGTAGGCGGTTTACCCAGTGCTTTCTTGAACATAGTGATGAATGCATTAACAGAGTCATATCCCAGGATGCCCGCCACACGTTGCACGGATACCCCCTCCGCCAAATGACTCAGTGCGATCATCAAATGCAATTGTTGACGCCAGCGTCCGAAGCTCAGCCCGGTCGTGCTTTCTACAAGCCTGGCCAGCGTTCGCTCACTGGTTGCAAGCCGAGTGGCCCACTCGCGCAACGTGGTTCGGTCGCCTGGATCGGAGAAGAGCATATCCGCGATTTGTTTGATCTTGGGGTGGTCTGATATCGGCAAATGCAGCTCTTTCAGCGGAGCATCGGAAAGCTGCTCAAGCAGCACTGCAACCAGCCGCGCTGTCTTGCCCTCGGAATCGTAAGCAGGTTCCTGTTCAGCGAGATGCAGGATCATCTCCCGAACAAGGGGCGTAATGGCAACCGTGCAGCATTCTTCAGGCATGGCTGCCGCACCGGGCTCAACGAACAGAAAGCAGGTCCGGGCGTTTTCGGTCACTCGGCAACTGTGCGGCGTGCCGCCCGGGATCCATACGGCGTGCTGGGGAGGGACAAGCCAGAGTGCATTTTGCACCTCACAGCTCACTGCGCCATGCAAAGACAGGATCAGCTGGCCTTTGCGATGATCATGCGGACGGGCACCCGAACCATTGAGGTCAGGCGCAACCTTGAGCGCAATCGCTGCCTGGGCGAAAAGGTCTGAATCGAAATCTTCCGGCGAGGAAACGACATTTTTTGAGCTTGGCATAATTTAGATATCAGGTGTCTTGATATCTATATTAGACGATTCTGAAGTTCTCTACATTTGTCTTCTTTTAAGAGGACAGATAAAGAATATGTCAGATACAAAAAACAAGTGGCATGCCATCGCGCTCGTCGCAGGCATTCTGCTTATCGCCGTGAACCTGCGCGTTCCCTTTACCAGCATCGCGCCCGTTTTGCCGCTGATCCAGAATGATTTTGGCTTGAGCGCCTCAGCTCTAGGCCTGCTTACTTCACTGCCATTACTTGCCTTTGCAGCCTTCTCCCCGCTCAGCGCATCGGTCGCCCGCAGGTTCGGCATCGAGCGCACGCTTTTCGGTGCACTGTTGGTCATTTCAGCGGGCATCCTGCTCCGCTCCGCAGGCAGTGCCTGGGCGTTGTACGCCGGTGCGGTATTGATAGGCACCGGGATCGCCCTGGGCAACGTGCTGCTGCCCGGCCTGATCAAACGCGACTTTTCAACAAAAATGGCGTCCATGACCGGCGCTTACTCCATCACAATGGGCGCAGCAGGCGCTGTCGGTTCAGCTGTGATAATTCCGCTGACCCAATCATGGGAATGGCCGATTGCCCTGAGTTTGTTGGTCGCAGCCCCTCTGTTGGCGATGGTGGTGTGGCTTCCGCAGTTGAAAAAACACGAACACGTAAATCTGTCCGGTCCGAAACAAGCGCCAACCGTGGCCGTCTGGCGTTCGCCGCTGGCATGGCAGGTCACGCTGTTCATGGGGCTGAACGCGATGCCTTTTTATGTCGCCGTCGGCTGGCTGCCGACCATTCTGATGGACCATGGCATATCCCCGGAGCAAGCAGGCACGGTACACGGCACGCTTCAACTGACCACGGCCATTCCCGGCTTGATTCTGGCGGCCACGCTTCGTCGTCTCAAAGACCAGAAACTGGCAGCCGCTACCGTCAGCCTGTTAACCGCCTCATCCCTGATCGGGCTCATTTACGCGCCAGACTACGCCATGTTGTGGGCCGCGGTCCTGGGCTTCGGCTCTGGTGCCAGCATGATGCTCGGCCTGACCTTCATCGGCTTGCGCACAAAAAATGCCGGTGACACGGCGGCACTTTCAGGAATGGCGCAGTGCGTCGGCTACCTGATGGCAGCCGCAGGCCCCTTGCTGCTGGGCCAACTGCACGACTGGACCGGTGGCTGGACAGCACCGCTGCTGATCACAGCCGCAATCTCCGTAGCCGGCGCATTCACCGGCATGCTGGCCGGGCGCAACGTTCAACTTGAATCTGCTGAATCATCGTCGCGAACAAGCCCAGCAATCCAGTCAGCGAATGCGCTCACAGTTGGCGATAAAAAGCGCTGATGCGGGTATAGCAGGTGCACAGGAACCGATGCGGGCTGCCAGTCAGCAAGCACTTCGACCAGTCGCCCTTCTCGCAGATGCTCGCTGACCACATTCTCAGCGAGCTGCACCAGCCCGAAGCCTTCAAGGCACATTTTGATGTAAAGCCCAGTCTCGTTGACGGCCGCTGTGCCGTTCACCGGGACTGAGATTTTTTCGGTACCACGGGCAAAACGCATTTCACCTGCTTGCCTTGCGCGGCCCGAGAAGTAATGGATGGCCCGGTGGTGAGACAAATCTTGCGGATTTTGCGGAGTGCCGTTCTCTTCGAGATAGGCGGCAGACGCACAGGTTACCCAGCGAAACCGACCGAGTGGGCGCGCAACGAGCGTTGAGTCATCGAGCTCGCCTGTACGAATAACGCAATCGACACCCTCTTGAACCAGATCAACCTGCCGATCGTTGACGCCTATCATCAGGTAGATATCTGGGTAGCGCCTGTAGAAGTCTTGCAGGTTTGGCATGACGATGAAGTGTGCAATGCCACCCGGCATATCGACACGCAAACGCCCCTGTGGCCGTTTTACGGAATCCGTCAGGCTGGTCTCTGTGTGTTCGATCAGCTCCAATATTTCCCGGCATTGCGCCAAATATTGTGCGCCCTCAGAGGTCAGGCTGACACGCCGCGTTGTTCTGTTCAGCAGGCGTACCTGCAAGTACTTCTCAAGATTTTTAACGCTGCTGGTAACTGTCGAGGCCGGCAGTGAGAGCGTCTGCGCCGCCTGGATAAAGCTTCCTGCTTCAGCCACACGTACGAAAACCTGCATCGCTTGAATACGGTCCATGACTGTTAGCAGCCTCAAAGCAGTGATCGGGGGAAGTCGTTATTATTCGTAAATATTGAATAATAAAAACAGTTTAACCATCTTTTTCCCGCGGTACCGCATTGCGTACATTGCTTCCAACGAAATTTGAAGAGGTGTACAGAAAATGGCTGAATATAACCGCAGCATTGTGCAGGCCCCGGCCGCTCCGGCCGCCCGCACCCTTATCCGCGGCGCCACTGTGCTGAGCATGGATGGCGATATTGGCAATCTGGCGCGCGGCGATATCCTTATCGAAGGCAGCACCATCACGGCCATAGGTGAAAACATCGAGGCTGGCGACGCCGTTGTTATCGAGGCATCCGGTATGATTGCCATGCCTGGCATGGTCGATACGCATCGTCACTCATGGGAGGGCCAACTGCGTCGAATCAATCCGAATGCCGAAACCCTGGAAGACTACTGCAACGCCACGCACTTCTCGTTCGCCAAATACTATCGCCCGGCTGACATGTATATCGGCAACCTGCTGACTGCATTGGGCTGCATCGATGCGGGCATCACGACCGTGGTCGATAACTCGCACAACAGCCGTACCGGCGCGCACTCCGATGCTGCGGTAGAGGCGCTGCTTGATGCTGGTATCCGATCTGTACACGCCTCCGGTGCGCCAGTTTCCGGTGAGTGGGACAAAGCCCACTGGCCCGGCAACCTGGAGCGTCTCCAGGAAAAATACGTCAATAACGGTGACAACCCGCTGCTCTCGCTGGCGGTGATGGCACAGCTTGAACCTGAGCTGTGGGCTGAGGCCAGGCGTCTGGGGCTGCCGATCATCACCGAATTTTTTGGCGGGGACATGGCAGCTGAGTTGGAGGGTTTGCATCGCGAGGGCCTGCTGCGTCCCGATAACATCTTCAACCACTGCACCTCGCTGCCGGACGCCGGCTGGAAAATCCTTAGCGAGGCTGGCGTTCGGGTCAACGTATGCCCGCGTTCAGATGCCCACTACGGCATTGAAGATGGAATGTTCGCCATGCAGTCGGCCCAGCGCCACGGCATCAGCCCGGGGCTGAGTGTCGATAACGAAACCTCCTACAGCGGTGACATGTTCATGGAGATGAGGGTGGCTTTCTACCTGCAGCGCGTCATGGGCATGCATCAGCAGCGCTGCTGCGGCGCAGAACATCATCCGGTGACCCTGCCTGCTCATGGCCTGCTCAAAGCCGCCACTCTCGACGGCGCTGCCTGCGCCGGATTGCAGGAGAAAGTCGGCAGCCTGGCCCCCGGCAAACAGGCCGACTTGATCCTTATAAACACGCAGGACATCAACCTTTACCCGTCAGGCAACGCATTCGGCACCGTGGTACACGCGGCCGAACGCAGCAATGTCGACACAGTCATGATTGGCGGGTGCATCGTCAAACGCGGCGGCAAGGTGCTGGGCGTGGACAGCGCAAGGCTGCGTGCAGCAATCGACGAGTCCCGTGAGCATCTGTTTGCTGCCGCAGGCTACCAGCCCGATATTTTTGCCGAGACATTCATGCCGCTTGAGTCAGCCAAGTAAGGGGGCGCGAGATGAACGCAGCTTACTACCTGCTGGCCATCGCCGCGGGGCTTGGCATTACCCTGCAGACCACGCTGAATGGTCAACTCGCTAAAGGTGTGGGTGGAGATTCCGTAGCGGCGGCGCTGTTCTCATTTACTGCAGGTGCGGTATGCCTGGGCTTCTTTTCATTGATGCGCGGCGGGATAGTGGCCTCACTGGCGGCTATACCTGCCCAGCCCTGGTGGAGCCTGTTGGGCGGTCTGCTGGGTGCCGGTGCCTTGCTTAGTTATGTGGTGCTTGCGCCAAAAATCGGTCTGTCAGCCCTGCTGGGCCTCGCTATCGCAGGTCAGATTATCTCTTCACTGGTTATCGATCATTTCGGATTGATGGGGGCATCGGAAAGGCCGGTGTCTCTCGTCAAGTTGGCCGGGGCGATGGTGATGCTCGCAGGCCTGGCAATCGCCTTGTTCGGTGATAGGTGGTCAGCGCTTTTCTCCAACTGACTGCCTTGTTTGCCCCATCCTGTTTCGTAGGACGCAACCATGTTTAAAACCCTAACCGGCACCACAAGTCTTCTTGGCGAGTGCCCTATCTGGTGTGAAAGAACCGAACGCCTGTTCTGGACCGACATCTCCGGTTGCGAGTTGCGTGCTCTGGACCCCGAAAACGGCGAAGTGCAGCGTTGGTCCCTGCCAGAGCCGCTAGGGTCATTTGCCCTCACGGCAGACGAAGACATATTGCTGATGGGACTGGCATCCTGCCTGGGCTACTACAACCTGAGCACTGGTCGTTTCAGCAAAATCACAGCCACCCCTGGCGTGGCAGGAACCCGGATCAATGATGGCCGCTGCGACCGTATGGGCAACTTTGTGTTTAGCACTATGGATGCCGGTGAGCCGGTGCAAACTATAGGGCGATTTCACCGGTTCAATGCCGCGACGCTCAAGACTGAAACGCTGGACCTTCCCGAAGTGGCGATCCCGAACAGCATCTGTTTTAGCCCGGACGGTTCCACCATGTACTACGCGGACTCCCTGCAAGAATGCATTTTCTGCTGCGATTACCCGTCGCTAGAAAACCAGCGTGTATTCACTACAGTCAACGGTCAGGGTGCTCCAGACGGTTCTTGTATTGATGCCCAGGGCTTTCTCTGGAATGCGGAATGGGGCGGTAGCAGAGTCGTGCGTTACGCGACTGACGGCAAAGTTGACAGCGTGATCGACTCCCCGTGTATTCAGACAACTTGCCCGGTGTTAGCGGGACCTGGTTATAAAACGCTTTACTGCACCAGCGCACGGATAGGGCTGGATAAGCCGGCAGATTTCGATAGCACGCTGATAAAAGCCGAAGCCGTTTTAGCTGCCGGATCCCCTGAAGAGCGATTTACAGGACGACTGCACTGAATAGTAGGTTCTAGCCTGTCGCGCCGTTCTGAATGCCAACTTGGTAGACGCGTATGAATGACCGGTTCTGGCCGTTTGCCGCCGTTCACCTTCGATGGATCTAAGCTATTTGCACCAGGTAACGCTAGTAGCCAATCAGGAGATTTCTGCCAGCTATGCACGCAGACCTACTGAGGCTCCCGCTGCAAACGACTGTGCAGGCCGAACGCACTTGACTGCGCTGGCCTGTGAAACTAACCAAATCTTCCTGACCTAGGGATGGAAAAGTTAATGACTGAGGTTGATACATCCTCTCAGTTGCACCCTGGCTAACCACACCTTATAGTTCGCCCCGTCGCCAGCCTTGGCCAGCGACAGGGTTTCGCAGCCCTAAAAACTATTACCTGTACCGTCAAACTCGACGCAGCCGATTCACAGCTGTCTCTCGTTTTATGGCGGTTGTGCGTGGGAGACCTTCGGGTCTGCCGGGTCTGGTAATAGTCCTCCGGTCTGCGAACCCGCGCACAGCTGCCACCCGTTTGTTTCGCAGCAAAAGGTGGCAATTTTTCTTTTTTAAGGACTATTACCATGACTACTCAACACCCGCCCCGCCGCTTCACCCCCATGTCCCAAACCGCAACCGAATACCCTGTCCTGCTCATCGACAGCGACGCCCCGCTCAGCGAGCTCCATGCCTGCGCCAGCGAGCGTCTCAATGCTGCCCTCGCCTACCTGCACCTGATGGCCTGTTCCAATGTGTCCGACTACGCCGAGCATGACGTTAATACCGTCGCCAATACCGCGCGGATCATGATCCAGGACGTGTCGGATGTGTTTACGGTGATGGAGCGGCGCGGTTTTGATGTGCCTGCTGTGAGTTGAGGTGATGTGAGCTGTAAGGAAACCCGCTTTGGCGGGTTTTCTGGTTTTTGGGGCGACTACTGCCTGGCGGTCTTGATGGTCACAACGTTTTTTCTAGGCGGCTCGCCAAACAGGCGCTTGTATTCTCGACTAAGGTACGCGGTGATAGGCGTGATGCTCGATTCACACTCCCCTCTTTTATTGGCGAAAATGGCTGTTGGAAACCCCGGCATCTGTGGCGAGGGAGCTTGCTCCCGCTGGGGCGCGAAGCGGCCCAAAAAATGGGACAGCTACGCAGTCCAACGGGAGCAAGCTCCCTCGCCACAATTACCGGCTATGCCTTAACTGACTGGCATTAGCGCAAGCCCCCTCGCCACAGTGAGCTTGTTTGCCATCACCACAATCTGTGTCAGGCACTGGATGTTTCTTTATGATGTGGCCTTTCGCTTAATGCCCCAGGAAACTCCCATGCCCGCCCTCACCTTCCGCAACGCCCTGCCCGCCGACGCCGCGCGTTGCTTTGAAATCGAAACCAGCGCCTACGAAGGCGATGAAGCGGCGACGCTGGAGAAGATCGCCACGCGTATTGCGCAGTACCCCGAGGGCTTTTTGATTTTGGAGGCGGATGGCGCGGTGGTGGGGTTTATCAATTGTGGCTGCGCCCATCAGGTGGTGATGTCGGATGAGGCGTTCAAGGAGTTGGTGGGGCATGCGGCCGAGGCGCCGAATGTGGTGATCATGTCGGTGGTGGTCGACCCGGCGCAGCAGGGTAAGGGCTATTCCAAACTGCTGATGACTGAGTTTGTGCAGCGCATGCGTGCGATGGGCAAGCAAACGATTCATTTGATGTGCAAGGAGCAGCATGTACCGTTGTATACGCGCATGGGTTACGGCTATGTGCAGCCGTCGCCGTCGGAGCATGGCGGGATGGCGTGGCATGAGATGGTGATGGGCCTTTAGGCCGTTAACTTTCTGGTCGTGTTTATGTAACGGGATTTACGCCCGTCAGCCATCATTGAACGGGCAACTGTGTTGCAACAGGTAAGAAGCGCGCCTCTATTGCCTTTTCTGACAGCCAAGTTGAAACGTCATACGCGGTTTTGAGCCACGGCCGATAGACCGCACCCATCGTTACATGAGCGCAGTCACCAGCAGTTTTGAGCAGTTACATCTGCAAAAAATCACCTTATTGAATGCCTTGGCAGGGCTCTGTAGTTTTCGAAAGGAATCGCCGGATCAGGTTCTGGCGATACTTTTTCTTAAAGATCGCCGAGGTACGTCCATGTTTCCAATCACCCGTACGCCCTACACTCCCCCTTCGCACATCCAACACATGCATGAGGCAGCTCACCGTGCTCCCTTGGATCGCGAGCCCCAGGCCTCGCATACAATCATGTCCCCAAGGGGCAAGACGGAAAACCAGGCAGATTTCCCGCTGGTCAATTCGAATACCAAACTCTGGGTCAGCCTCGAACACCGAATTGATAGCGACACGCCCTTGCGCAACAAGATGGATGACACTGCCGGTGACGATGCCGAAGTGTTCGATCCAGAGACGCAAACATGGCAGCCTACCCAAGCACTCGGCGGGGGGCTGCACGCCAATCTTGGCGACGCTTACCGCGAAGCCATCGATTTCGAAATCAAGGCCGACAACATGGGCGGTTGGCAGCGAGTGTGAGTCGCTGACGGTGTTAGGCTCGGTGGAGGGTGTTCTAAGCGCTAGACGAACCCGGCCCACACCTTCGGCCGCTCACAGGAGCTGTCTCTGCTGATGGAAGGCGCGCAGGTAGTGGCGCAAAACAAAAGGTTTGATCAGGTGGGTGAACGGCTGATGCACATGGTGCGCCAGCGGCTTTGAGGAGCGAGAACGCATGAGCATGATTGAAATCAGCGACCAACCCAACCCCGACGCCGAGCGCCTGCTGGGCGATGGCCTTGCCGCGTTCAATGAGGCCGTCACCGGCGGCAATGATCGTCGGCCGTTGATGGTGTTGCTCAAAGACCCGGACACTCAGCAGCTGCTCGGTGGCATCACGGGTAAAACCACCCTGGGCATGGCCTTCCTCGACCTGTTCCACTTGCCCGACGCCCTGCGCGGTTCGGGCCTGGGCAGCCGGTTGCTGCAGGCCTTCGAAGACGAGGCGCGGCGCCGGGGCTGCCAGCATGCGGTGCTGTACACCCTGAGTTTTCAGGCACCGGGGTTTTACGAGAAACAGGGGTGGGTGCGGTTGGGTGAAATACCCTGCCAGCCCGAAGGCAGCAGCCGGGTGTTTTTGTCCAAGCAGCTTTGAAGCTGACGCCCCCGGCGGTCTGTGCAATGATCGCAACTCGCCTCAAGGGATGGAGCCACCGCCATGTCGCTGAACACCCCGCCTCACCTCGCGCACGCGCCACGCTTCTGGCGTGACGAACGCTTGCCGTTCATCGAGGCGCGCACCATCCCCGACGGGCGCAAGGTCACTTACACCCGTCACGCCCACGAGCATTTTTCCATCGGCGCCATCACCAGCGGGCGCAGTTATTACCACTATGGCGCGCAGACCTTCGAGATCAGCGCCGGCACGGTGGTGTTGATGAACCCCGGTGATGTGCACGCGTGCAACCCGATCCACGACCAGCATTGGTCGTATCACATGATTTACCTCGACACACCGTGGCTGACGGACCTGCAATACCAGCTGGGTTTCAGTACCGAGCAGGGTTATCGGCCGTTCAATACGCCGCATACCCCCGACACGGTGTTGTATCACGGCCTGATCGAGCTGTACGGCATTCTGCTGGATGAGCAGGCCGAGCTGCTGCAAAAAGAGAGTGCGCTGGTGAGTTATTTCACCGAAGTGCAGCAGCGCCTGAACCCGTCGCTGACGCCGCTGCGTGAGGTCAACCACAAGCTGGAGCGCGCCGCGGAGTACATCCGCGCGCACTGCACCGAGGCGTTGAAGCTGGAAGATATTTGCCTGGCGGCCGAGCTGTCGCCGTCGTATTTGATTCGTGCGTTCAAGCAGTATTACGGGCTCACGCCCCATGCGTTTCTGGTCAACCGGCGCATTCAGTTTGCCCGCACGCAATTGCGCAATGGCGAGCTGATCGCCGATGTAGCCCTGGCCGCCGGGTTTGCCGACCAGGCGCATTTTCAGCGCACCTTCAAACTGCATTTCGCCGCTACGCCGGGCCAGTACCGCGACTTGCTCAAGCCATCAGCAAATAACCCACACTGGCCACCAGCAACGCGGCCATTGAGCGGTTGAACAGCCGCACGCCTTGCGGGTTGCTCAGGTAGCGCCGCAAAAACGTGCCGGCATAGGCCCAGCACGCCACCGACAGGTAGCAGATCACCAGGTACAGCGCCGCAAACAGCCACACTTGGCGCGCATCGCCATCGGCCACGAACAAGCCCATGCCCGCCACACAGGCCAGCCAGGCTTTGGGGTTGAGCCATTGCATGATCGCGCCGTAGAGCATCGAGGGCGCGGTGGCAGTGCCTTCGGCGTCGAGTCGGCCATCGTCGACCGCGAGTTTCCAGGCCATGTACAGCAAAAAGGCGACCCCGCCCCACTGGATCAACTGGGTGAGGATCGGCCAGCGCACCAGCACTTCATGCAGGCCCAGGCCGATCAGCACCAGCAGCAAGGTGAAGCCCACGGCGGCGCCGACTACGTGTTTCTGGCTGGCGGCAAAGCCAAAGCGCGCGCCGGAGCTGAGCGCCACCACATTGACCGGGCCGGGGGTGATGGAAGTGGCCAAAGCGAAGGCGGCCATGGAGATGATCAAGCTCATTGCAGTTCCTTTTGGTGATGCCGAGTGACGATGACTTCACGGTAAAGGGCTGAGCTGCGGTGGTATTGAAGAAAATGCCCCTGAGGTCTTGGAGGCTTTGCCTGAGAGCGTTTCAGGTCGCCATGTTCCCTTTGTGGCGAGCCTGCTCGCCACAACAAGCCTGTTTTCCATAACAAGCCTGTTTGCCACAACAGCCTGCTCGCCACAATGGCCCAGTCGTTATGCCGCTGGCATCTGGGTGATGATGTCTTCCAGGCCCAGCACCCGGCCGTCTTCGGACACGATCTCAACCTTGCGCAGCGGCTTGAGCAAGCGCGCATCCAGCAAGTGGGTGCTGCCATCGGCCGGCTGCGTGAAGGTTTCGCCCCATTGCGCCAGGGTTACCAGTACCGGCATCAGCGCGCGGCCTTTGTCGGTGAGTTGATATTCGCTGCGCGCGCCCACTTCACTGGTTTGCAACAGGCCTTGTTCGACCATGTCCTTGAGGCGCGTGGCGAGGATGTTTTTCGCTACGCCCAGGCGTTTTTGAAAGTCGCCAAAGCGCGTCACCCCGGCGTAGGCGTCGCGGATGATCAACAGCGTCCACCAATCCCCCACCACGTCGAGCGCGCGGGCGACCGGGCAGCAGTCGCCTTCCAGGCATTTGCGTTTCATCGTCGGGCCTCCGGGCATGCATAAATATTAGGTTGCATTATAGGACCAACAGGCTCAAGATAAAAACGGTTTCATTATTAAACCTAATTCGTTGCCTGGAGTGCATCATGGATATTCGTGGAAAAGTGGTGTTGGTTACCGGTGCCAATCGTGGCCTGGGCAAAGCGTTTGTCACCGCGCTGCTGGCAGCGGGTGCGGCCAAGGTGTATGCCGGTGCACGTGACCCGGCCAGTGTGGATATCCCCGGCAGCACGCCGATTGCCCTGGACATTACCGACCCGGCCAGCGTGCAGCGCGCCGCCGAGCAGTGCGGCGATGTCAGCGTGTTGATCAACAACGCGGGCTGGCTCAAGTACGGCTCGTTGCTGGCCGAAGACAGCATCGAGAACCTGCAGCAGCACTTTGAGGTGAACACCTTCGGCACCTTGCGCCTGAGCCGCGCTTTTGCACCGATCCTGGCCCGGCACGGCGGTGGCGCGTTGATCAATATCCTCTCGGTACTGAGCTGGCTGAGCCCTCCCGGCTCCGGCGGCTACAGCACCTCCAAGTCGGCGCAGTGGGGTCTTACCAATGGCCTGCGTGGTGAATTGCGCGAGCAGAACACCTTGGTGATCGGCGTACACCCGGCCTATATCGACACTGACATGGTGGCGGATGTGCAGGCGCCAAAAAGCACCCCGCAGGAAGTGGTGGCCATTACCCTCAAGGCATTAAGTGAGGACCGCGAAGAAGCGCTGATCACCGACATGACCCACGCGGTAAAAGCTTCGCTGTCCACCGACAGCCCGGTGTATTTGAGTCATTGAGCAACCAGCAGTGCGCGCCGAACCCGGTGCGCACCTTCCAACTGAAACAACTCAGTCTGAATGTGGGAGCGGGCTTGCTCGCGAATGCGTAGTGTCAGTCGATGCATAGGCGACTGACCCACCGTATTCGCGAGCAAGCCCGCTCCCACATTTAGATCGCGTTATATCCCGAAGATATGGCGTTACGGCCTCACAACCCGCGGTTACGCAGCCATTGCAAAAAGCCTTTCTTGACCGGCACCACCGGCGCGTCCTGGGTCAGGGCTTGCGCGGCGTGCACACGGAAATCCAGCAGTGCCTTCATCGCTTCGCTGATGTCGTGGCGCGCGTCCAGGCAGGGTTTGAGGTATTCATTCTCGATGCGGTACAGCGTGCAGAAGGTCTTGGCGGTGAAGTCCGCCAGCGCCGCTTGATCGGACAAAATCCCCGACTCGCCAATCACCTCGCCCGGCCCCATGCGCCCGGCTTCGAACGTGTGGCCATCCTTGATCAACATCACCGAGACCACGCCGGACTCGACGATAAACAAATGGTCGCTGACCTCCCCCGCCGGCAGGATCATCTCGCCGGCACGGTAGGTGTGCAGGGTCATGTTCTGGCTGAAGGTGTCTTTTTCCTCTTGGCGCAACGTGGAGAAAATCGACGAACGCTCCAGCAATGCCCGTGCGTGGGACATCACCGGCGGCGCGCTGCTTTCAGTGGCCGACAGCAGGCCCACGCCCGCTGCTTGCAGGTGGCGGAACGCCAGGTCGTAAAGCTGGTTACGCACTTCGCGCTTTTGGCCCATGGCCGGCACAAACCCGCTGATCTCGTATTCCACGCCGCCACTGGCTGAAGCCTTGAACGCCACGCTGGGCGCGGGCTTGGTCAACAATGGCCGGCAGCCTTGCATCGCGCGCTCCAGCGCTTCGATCACGGTTTGCGGGCGCGCATGCGGGCTGACTTGCAGGCTGACCGCCAGGCCGAACATGTCCGCCGGGCGTGAGAAGTTGATGATCTTGGCCTTGGCCGCCAGGGAGTTGGGGATCACCGCCATGCTGCCCTGGGAGGTTTGCAGGCGTGTGGCACGCCAGTCGATGTCAGTGACGCGCCCTTCGGTGCCGTCGATGGAGATCCAGTCATCCACCTGATACGGCTTGGTGGTGTTGAGCACGATCCCGGAAAACACGTCGCTCAAGGTGCTTTGCAGCGCCAGGCCGACGATGATCGCCACCGCGCCGGAGGTAGCGAGCACGCCCTTGACCGGCAAGTCGAGCACATAGGCCATGGCGGCGATGATCGCGATCAGGAAGATCACTGCGCCCAGCAGGTCTTGCAGCAAGCGCCCGCCGTGCCCGACGCGATTCATCATGACCGTGCCGAGCAATACCGTGAGGGTGCGCGCTGCGAACAGCCACCAGCCGATCTGCAACGCCGTGGCCGCCAGGTGCAAGGCGGTGTTGTCGCCATAGGGCGCAAGCTGCATGGGGTTCATGCCGTCGTTGAACAGCACGGCGCTGAACACCGCAAAGATCGCCAGGCGCGCCGCCAGCTTCCAGTTGGCGAGGTTGGCGGAAATAAGCCGCCACACAGCGATGTCGATAAAGATCAGCGCCACGGCGCACAGCATCGGGTGATCAGCGATAAATGAGGGCATCCAGGCGACTCCAGGGTGTATGGCGAGAAGATCGCATGAATCGGCAATACTGAATAACAAAATGTGGGAACAGGCTTTGTGTGGGAGCTGGCTTGCCTGCGATGCGGACACCTCGGTATGACTGATAAACCGAGGTGATGCCATCGCAGGCAAGCCAGCTCCCACACTAACCCGCTCCACACATGGGGTATGTGGCAACCCTTGGGTCTTGCGCTTACTTGGCGCCAGTCAGCGCGTTATAGCTGGTAAACAAGTTGCGATAGTCCGGGATATGGTTGGCAAACAAGGTGCCCAGGCCTTCGATATCGTTGCGCCAGTCGCGGTGCAGCTCACAGGCCAGGCCGAACCAGGTCATCAGTTGCGCGCCGTTGGCCGACATTCGGTCCCAGGCCGAATCGCGGGTGATTTCGTTGAAGGTGCCGGATGCGTCCGTCACCACGAACACCTCAAACCCTTCAGCCAGAGCCGACAACGCAGGGAACGCCACGCAAACCTCGGTTACCACACCGGCTATGATCAGTTGTTTCTTGCCGGTGGCCTTGACCGCCTTGACGAAATCTTCGTTGTCCCAGGCATTGATCTGGCCAGGGCGCGCAATGTACGGCGCGTCCGGGAACAGTGTCTTCAGCTCCGGTACCAGTGGGCCGTTGGGGCCGGTTTCGAAGCTGGTGGTGAGGATGGTTGGCAGCTTGAAGTACTTGGCCAGGTCAGCCAGGGCCAGCACGTTGTTCTTGAACTTGTCCGGTTCGATATCTCGCACCAGAGACAGCAGGCCAGCCTGATGATCAACCAGCAGAACGGCGGCGTTGTCCTTGTCCAGACGTTTGTAGGGAGTAGTCATGAGTGCTTCCTCTTTTCCATGGGCGACAGCCATCCTTGGCCGGTAAACCGGCCTGGCTATCTGGGTTGGGTGTTGCGGGGGTGAATCAGTGATGCATCTGGCCGAACTGGCCTGATTGGAAGTCAGCAAAAGCCTGGTGGATCTCTTGCTCGGTGTTCATCACGAACGGGCCGTGGCCGACGATAGGCTCGTCGATGGGTTCGCCGCTGAGCAGCAGGAACATCGCATCGTTGTTCGACTCCAGGGCGAGTTGGTCGCCGTCGCGTTCGAACAACGCCAGTTGCCCTTCGCGCACCAGTTCCTGGCCATTGACCTGCACCGTGCCTTTGAGCACTACCAGCGCGGTGTTGCGCCCGGCGTGCAGGTCGAGGGTCACAGACTTACCGGCATTGAGGCGCACATCCCACACGTCGATCGGCGTGAAGGTGCGGGCCGGGCCTTGTTTACCGGCAAACTCACCGGCAATCAGGCGCAAGCTGCCGGCGTTGTCGGCCAGCGGTAATGACGGGATATCGCCGTCGAGGATGGTCTGGTAGCCGGCATCGGTCATTTTGTCCTTGGCCGGCAGGTTGACCCACAACTGCACCATTTCCAGCGCGCCGCCCTTTTGGGCAAACGCTGCGGAGTGGAACTCCTCATGCAGGATGCCTTTGGCCGCCGTCATCCATTGCACATCGCCTGGGCCGATGGTGCCGCCAGCGCCGGTGGAATCGCGGTGCTCGACTTCGCCCTTGTAGACGATGGTCACGGTTTCAAAGCCGCGATGCGGGTGCTGGCCGACGCCACGACGTGCTTGGGTCGGGGTGAAATCGGCCGGCCCGGCGTGGTCCAGCAACAGGAACGGGCTGATGTGCTTGCCCATGGTGTCGTAGGAAAACAGCGTGCGAACCGGAAAGCCGTCGCCTACCCAATGGCTGCGTGGGCTGGTGTAGATACCGATGATATTTTTCATGGCGTTTCTCCAAAGGCGTGAAAGCAGTGCATGTACACAGCTTAAATCCGCTACCTTTACCGCGCTAGACGGCAAAAATAACCCTTAGCGTTCTATTTGGAGAACGATAGTGGAAGACCTCAACACCCTCTATTACTTCACCCAAGTGGTCGAGCACCGTGGTTTTGCCGCCGCGGGCCGCGCGCTGGACATGCCTAAATCGAAGCTCAGCCGGCGTATCAGCGAGCTCGAAGAGCGCCTGGGTGTGCGCCTGATCAACCGCACCAGCCGGCATTGTTCGCTCACCGAAATCGGCCAGGTCTATTACCAGCGCTGCCTGGCCATGCGGGTGGAGGCCGAAGCCGCTGCCGAAGTGATCGAGCGCAACCGTTCCGAGCCCCAGGGCATTGTGCGTTTGAGCTGCCCCACCGCCCTGCTCAACTCCTGGGTCGGGCCGATGCTGACCCGCTATATGCTCAAGTACCCGCTGGTGGAGTTGCACCTGGAGAGCACCAACCGGCGCGTGGATGTGATTCACGAAGGCTTCGACATCGCCCTGCGCATTCGCTTTCCGCCCTTGGAAGACACCGATCTGGTGATGAAGGTGCTTGGCAACAGCACGCAGTGCCTGGTGGGCAGCCCGGCGTTGGTGTCGCGCCTGTCCAACCCGCCGTTGCCGGGGGATTTGAATGGGTTGCCGAGCGTGTATTGGGGCTCGGCGCAGCGTGAGTACCAGTGGGAATTGTTTGGCGAGAACGGCGCCAGCGCGGTGATCCGGCATTTCCCACGGATGATCACCGATGACCTGTTGGCGTTGCGCCACGCGGTGTGTGCCGGGGTGGGTATTGCGCACCTGCCGAGTGTGGTGGTGCGCGAGGACATTGCTGCCGGGCGCCTGGTCAACTTGATCCCGGGTTGGTCGCCAAGGACCGGGATCGTGCACGCGATTTTCCCTTCGCGCCGTGGGCTGTTGCCGTCGGTGCGCACCCTGATTGATTTTCTCGGCGAGGAATTCGCGCACAGCGACATGGCCTGACCGCTGATCGTTCCCACGCTCCGCGTGGGAATGCATCCAGTGACGCTCTGCGTCACGACTGCCAGAGCGGGACGCGGAGCGTCCGGGGCGGCATTCCCACGCAGAGCGTGGGAACGATCAAGCCGCGGCCAGCAGCGCTTGGCGCTGGCGCAGCAGGTGGAACGCCACAAACGCCGAAACCGCAAAGCTCGCCTGGATCATGATCATCGGCGTGGCACTGCCATCACGCAGATGGCTCAGCAACAGGCCACTGCACGTCGCGCCAAACATCTGCGAAAAGCCCATCAACCCCGCCGCCAACCCCGCACGATGGGCGTTGGGCATCACCCCGCCCGTGACAGAGCCCGGCAACACCAGGCCGCCGCCGAGGGTGACCAATGCCACCGGAATATCCAGGCCCAGCGCCGACAGGCCGAACAGCTCGTAAATCACCACCGCTAGAATCCCGCCGATGGCGACCAGCGTCACGCCCATCGACACAATGCGTTGCGGCCCCAGGCGCAGGATATTGCGCCGGGTGTAGGTAGAGCCAACGATCAGCATCGACACGATCAGGCCAAAATTAAGCCCGTACTCAAGGCTGCTGAACCCCAGCAGGTTGATAAATACCGCCGATGAACCCGCGATCACCGCGAACATCGCGCCGTAGGTGCAGGCCAACGCCACCGCGTACGCCCGATACTGGCCGCCCTTGAGCAGATCCAGGTATTGCCCGCCGAGGGGGCGCCAATGCCCGGCCTTGGGGTCCAGAAAGTGATTGCTCTCGCGAAAGAACAACAGCGCCAACACCAGCACCACGCTGCCGATCACCAGCGCCAGCAGGATCGGCGCCTGCCAGCCCAGCAGCTTGATCAGCAACCCGCCAATCATCGGCGCCACAACGATGGCGTAGAGCATGCCGATCATGGTCAACGCCAGCGCCGGCCCCGCTTCGGCCTTCCACACATCACGCACCACCGTGCGCGCCAGCACCAGCGCGGCGCAGGCGCCCAGGCCTTGCAGCACGCGGGCGGCAATGAACTGTTGAATGTCGCTGACCAGCAGCATCGACAGGGTTGCCAGCACATACAGCGCCAGGCCGCCAAGTAGCACGGGGCGACGGCCGATGCGGTCCGACAGCGGCCCGAACAGCAATTGCCCAAGGCCAAATGCAGCCACAAATGCCGACAACGCCATCAACGCCGAACCCGCTGGCGCCGCCAGTTCCTGCTCGATGGCGCCCAGGCCGGGGATGAGCAATTGGGTCGAGACTTCACCGAGTGCGGTGAGCGCCATCAGTAAAAACAACAGGCTTCGTGAGGGGGCCGGGGCGTTCGACATAAGGAATATCCGGGGGCTGGATTAATTTATATTTCGACCATAATATGAGCAAAAAATTATGTCCATAATTTTTTATCCATTGGCCACCCCTGGAGCCCGTCATGCGCCCTCTTCCCCTGCGTCTTCTCACGCCCCTGGCCCTGTTGATTGTCCTCAGCGGCTGCAACAGCAAGGCCGACACCGCCGCCGAAGTGCCCCTGCCGCGTCCCGTTCTGGCCGCCAAGGTAGAAGCCGCCGGCACCCAGCAAAGCGCCTACACCGGCGTGGTCGCGGCGCGCACCGAAAGCGATTTGGGCTTCCGGGTCAGCGGCAAAGTCATCGAACGCAAGGTCGACCCCGGCCAGCATGTCGCCCGTGGTGACACCTTGCTGGTACTGGACATCGGCGACTTCGAACTGGCCCTGCGCTCGGCCAAAAACCGCGTCAACGCCGCCCAGGCCCAATTGCGCCAACGCCGTGATGACGAAAACCGTTACCAGCGCCTGGCCAGCACCGGCGCCGTGTCGCGGCAGATCTTCGACCAGTCGGCGACCAACCTGCGCGTGGCCGAAGCCGAACTGGCCGCGGCGCAATCGGATGCCAGCCAGATCGAAAACCGCCGCACCTACTCGGTGCTCAAGGCCGACGGCGACGGCATCATCACCGATGTTCGCGTGGATCGCGGCCAAGTGGTCGCCGAAGGCCAGATCGTGGCGCGCCTGGCCCACGACGGCGCCCGCGAAGCCATCGTCAACCTGCCGGAAAACCAGCGCGACCGAGCCGCGCAAAAAGCCCTGGCCTTCCCGTTCGGCGCACAGGACCAGGCCGTGACGGCCACCCTGCGCGAGCTGTCGGCGAGCGCCGACCCCACCACTCGCACCTACCGCGCACGCTACGTGCTGCATGGCGCCGTCGACCGTTTTGCCCTCGGCTCGACCATCACCGTGCGCCTGCAAGGCAATGGCCAGGCCCAGCAAACCCGCGTGCCCATCGGCGCGTTGCAGGATGCGGGGCAAGGCACCGGCGTGTGGGTGATCGGCGTGGACGACAAGGTCAGCTTCGCCCCCGTCAACGTCGCTAGCCTTGGCCAGGAAGACGCGCTGCTCGACAGCGGCGTAACGCCCGGCCAAATCGTCGTCGCCCTCGGCGCGCACTTGCTGCACAGCGGCGACACGGTGCGCCTGCTGCCGGCCCAGGCACTGGCCCTCAACCGTAAACAGGACCACTGAGCATGCGCGGCATCAACCTCTCCGAACTGGCGGTAAAGCACCGCGCCGTCACGCTGTTTCTGATCATTGCGATCCTCGCCGCCGGGATCTTCTCGTTCGGCAAGCTGGGGCGCGCTGAAGACCCGTCGTTTACCGTCAAGGTCATGACCATCACCACCGCCTGGCCCGGCGCCACCGCCCAGGAGATGCAGGAGCAAGTCGCCGACCGCCTGGAAAAACGCCTGCAGGAACTGGACTACTACGACCGCGTCGAGACCATCGCCCAGCCGGGTTTTGTGTCGATGCGCATGACCTACAAGGAATCCACGCGCCCCAGTGAGATCCAGGACCTGTTCTACCAGACCCGCAAAAAGCTCAGCGACGAAGCGGCGAAACTGCCCAAAGGCGTGATCGGGCCGTTCTTCAATGACGAATATTCCGATGTGTATTTCGCCCTGTATGCGCTGGAAGCCGAGCACCTGCCCCATCGCCAGCAAGTGCAGATGGCCGAAGACTTGCGCCAGGGCTTGCTCAACCTCCCGGGCGTGAAGAAGGTCAATATCCTCGGCGAGCAGGCGCAGCGGATCTTTGTCGAGTTCTCCTATGAGCGCCTGGCCACGCTGGGCATCAAGCCGGACCAGATCTTCGCCGCCCTCGCCGCACAGAACGCCGTGGCGCCGTCGGGCTTTGTCGAAACCGCTGGCGCGCGTGCCTATATTCGCATCGACGGCGCCTTCGACAGCCTGGCGCTGATCGAAAACGTACCGCTGGAAGTCAACGGCCGCGTACTGCGCATTGCCGATGTGGCGACCGTGAGCCGTGGTTATGAAGACCCGCCCAGCTATCGCATCCGCCATCAGGGCGACCCGGCGCTGATGCTTGGCGTGATCATGGAGAAGCACTGGAACGGCCTGGAACTGGACAAAAGCCTCAAGGCCCAGGAAGCCAGAATCCAGGCGGACCTGCCGCTGGGCGTGAACTTCGCCAAGGTCTCCGACCAGGCGAAAAACATCAGCCTGGCGGTGAATGAATTCATGCTCAAGTTCTTCGTCGCCCTGGCCGTAGTGATGGTAATCAGCCTGTTGGCCCTGGGCTTTCGCGTCGGGCTGGTGGTGGCCGCCGCGGTGCCGCTGACCTTGTCGGTGGTGTTTGTGATCATGCTGCTCACCGGGCGTGAATTTGACCGCATTACCTTGGGCGCGCTGATTATTTCCCTGGGTTTGCTGGTGGACGACGCGATCATCGCCATCGAGATGATGGTGGTAAAACTCGAAGAAGGGTTTGACCGGATTCACGCCGCCACGTTTGCCTGGAGTTCCACCGCGGCGCCGATGCTCACCGGCACCTTGGTGACCATCATCGGCTTTCTGCCGGTGGGTTTTGCCCGCTCCGGCGCCGGCGAATATGCCGGCAATATCTTCTGGATCGTCGGCTTTGCGCTGATCTCGTCCTGGCTGGTGGCCGTGGTGTTCACGCCGTACCTGGGCGTGAAGTTGCTGCCGCAGATCAAACCGGTGCCAGGCGGGCATGACGCGATTTACGCCGGCCGGTATTACCAGAAACTGCGCAGCCTGGTCGAAGCCTGCGTGCGCCAACGCTGGCTGGTCACTGGCCTGGTGGTCGGTGCCTTTGTGCTGTGCGTGCTGGGCATGGGCGTGGTGAAGAAGCAGTTTTTCCCCAACTCCGACCGTTCCGAGCTGATCCTTGAGGTGTACATGCCGCCCGGCAGCGCCTTCAAAAGCACCGAAGCGGTGGCGGCGCAGCTGGAAAAAGCCTTGCTGCAAGAACCGCAAACCAGCCTGGTCGACACCTATGTGGGCGGCGGTGCGCCACGCTTTTTCCTGTCGCTGAACCCCGAACTGCCCGACCCGGCGTTTGCCAAGCTGATTGTGCAAACCCCCGACTCGCATGCCCGCGATGCGCTGAAACTGCGCATGCGTGAACGCATTGCCGCCGGTGAATTCCCGGCAGCGCGGGTGCGCGTCACGCAATTGCTGTTTGGCCCGCCGGTGCCGTTCCCGGTGGTGTTTCGTGTGTCCGGGCCGAACCTGGATGTGCTGCGCGGGGTGTCCGAAGACGTGCGCCGCGTCGTGGCGGCCAACACGCTGACCAGGGACGCTTTCCTCGACTGGGGCGAACGCACCAGCGGTTATCGGCTGGTGCTGGACCAGGACCGCCTGCGCCTGCTGGGTTTCACGCCCAACGAGGTCAAATCCCAGCTCAATGCCTTGCTCAGTGGCAACCCGATCACCGAAGTGCGCGAAGGCAACCGCACCGTGTCGGTGGTCGCGCGTGCCCAGGGCAACCAGCGCGAGAACCTCGGTAACCTCAACAACATGACCCTCACCAACAGCGCCGGCACCTCGGTGCCGCTGGCCCAGGTCGGGCACTTCCAGGCGGTGATGGAAGAGCCGATCCTCAAGCGGCGCAACCGTGCAAGCACCGTGGAAGTGCGCGCCGACATCATCGACGGCGTGCAACCGCCCGACGTGGAAATGGCCGTGTACAAAGACCTGCAACCCTTGATCGCCAAGCTGCCCGACGGTTACCAGATCGAGATCGGCGGCCCGGTAGAAGAAAGCGCCAAGGCCAACGTGGCGCTGGCGGCACTGTTCCCGATCATGATTTTGCTGACCCTCACGGTGATCATGTTCCAGGTGCGTTCGTTCGGCGTGATGTTCATGGTCTTCGCCACTGCGCCGCTCGGGTTGATTGGCGCGGTGCCGACCTTGCTGCTGTTCAACCAGCCGTTCGGGTTTAATGCGATTCTGGGCCTGATCGGGATTGGCGGCATTCTGATGCGCAACACGCTGATCTTTACCGACCAGATCCGCCAGAACCAGGACCATGGCATGGCGGTGCGCGAGGCGATTATCGAAGCCACCGTGCGCCGGGCGCGGCCGGTGATCCTGACCGCACTGGCGGCGGCGCTGGCGTTTATTCCGTTGACGCTGTCGGTGTTCTGGTCGTCCCTGGCCTACGTGCTGATTGGCGGGGTGCTGGTAGGCACCGTGTTGACGCTGTTGTTCCTGCCGGCGCTGTGCAGCCTGGTGCTTGGGCGGGAGCGCACGAAGGCCGTTGAAACTTCCCACGTAACCACCGGATAAGCTCTACAGAGTTGTCCTGAAAATCTCTGCAAAGTCCTTCGCCTGATCACACAGTGCGAGGGATTGCAGATGGTTTTTCCGACTTACAAGGTTGTCTTTTGATCGCCGCTAGCGGCCAGACCATTGGCCTGTTGGTGCTGGCGGCCATGGATTCGAAGACGCGGGACGTCGAGTCCGTGCTTGGCGATTTCCGGCGCTGCCTCAATACCTACGATGCCTGGGCAGAAAGCTTTTTCAGCTTTTCAGCGCTGGACGTCGAACAGGTGTTCAAGGTCGGTGACGAAGTGGCGCTGGTGGCGCCGATCGACCGTTCGATCATTCCCAGCACTACCGTCGCCACCTGCCAGGCCAACGGCACGTTGACCCTGGTGCACATGTTCCAAAGCGCGCGCTTTGTGCCCATCGGCAATACGCCGGTGGTGCTGCAACGCGTCGACCCCAATGGCGGCCCGTTGGGCGATCCGATCCACAAGACCATCGGCCCTGGCGGCATTCTCGAAATCACCGAGTGTGATCGCAACCAGCAGTACCGGGTCAATTTTTACCCCAACGTTTCCAGCGAACACTTCAAAGCGCTGTATGCCTCGTATCAGTCGGTGATCGCGCCGCTGGAAGGTTGGCTGCGCAGCGAGTGGAGCGGCACATTTGCACCACTGTGGCAGGACTACTCCGAGGCCAATGTCCTCAAGCGTTATCTGTTGCTGGACCAGGCGTATGCCAAGGGGTTTGGCCAGGCGCTGTACTCACTCTGGGACAGCCTCAAGCAGCTGTTTGAGTGGCTTGCACACCCGCTGGACAACGCTGAAAAGCTGCTGAGCTATTTGTCCCAGGCCGAGTTTGAACAGCTGCTGAATGTGAGCGCCGAGGCGCTTGCGAAAGGTCTGCTGGTGCTCAGCGATGAGCCGCTGTTGTTCATCTACCTGTCGGCCATGGTCAGTTGGATGCGGTTGTTGCCGCCCGCGTACATGAACGAGTTGCTGGGTGAGATCAGCGCCGACGTGCTGATCAACCTGGTGCTGGCCCTGGCCACGGGCGGTATGGGGATTGCGATACGCATGAGCGCCCAGGTGCTGGGCGGCATCAAGTCTCGGCGTGCGCGCCGGTGGTTGGAGCAACTGGCCGGGCAATTTGGTAAATCTCGCTTGGGTGAGCATGTCGAGGCGGCCAAGCCGATCTTGCTGGGCAGTGCCCCGACGCCGATCAAGACCGTGCCGGTTGCGCCGCTGAAGGCTGGGGACCAGTTGGTTGCCAACCCGGTGCCGGCGGTGCGCGGCAAGACGCAGCAGACCGCGTTGGTGCGCCAGGAACCTGTGGATGATGTGCCGGCTTCGGGCAAGAACCTCAATGGCGATGCGGCGGCCCCTGCGGACAAAACCGTCACCCACGGTTGCCCCGTTTCGATGGTCACCGGCGAGGAATTGCTGACCCTCACCGATGGCACGTTGGACGGGATTTTGCCGTTTGAGTGGACGCGGGTGTATCGCACCAGTGCGGTGGAAGTCGATTGCGGGTTGGGGTTTGGCTGGAGTCATTCGCTGGCGCAGCGGCTTTCTGTTTCCGGTGATTCGGTGGTGTGGACGGATCATGAGAACCGTCGTACTGAGTTTGTGCTGCCCTCCGCAGCTCGACCGGCGATTACCAACAGCTTGGCTGAAGCGGCGATTTATTTGGGTGAGTTGCCCGATGAATTAGTGCTGGCTCAGGCGTCGCGTTTTTATCACTTTCACGATGGCGTGCTGATTGCCATCAGCGATGCGTATGACAACCGGCTGCGCGTTTTTCACGATCGTTTGGGGCGGGTTGAGCGGCTGGATAATGGTGTAGGTCGCTCGCTGTTTCTGCGTTATGAGCTGGGCCGCATTGTGGCGGTGGACTATCAGGTTCATCGGGCCAAAGGGCATGAGCCGTTTGAATGGGTCACCGAACAGAGCATTGTTTCCTACGCCTATGACGACCTTGGCCGACTGGTTTCTGCGACCAATGCTGTGGGTGAAAGCGAGGTTTATCGCTACGACGAGCAGCACGTCATTCTTGAACGTGGGTTGGCCGGTGGCGCGAGCTTCTTTTGGGAGTGGGAACGGGCTGGCAAGGCCGCTCGGTGTGTTCGGCATTGGGCCAGCTTTTCGCAGATGGATACGCGGTATGCCTGGGGCGATGACGGCCGTGTCACGGTGCATAACGCTGATGGCAGCCGGGAAGTGTATGTTCATGATGACCGTGCGCGGCTGGTGCAACGGATTGATCCGGACGGTGCTGAACACTTCAAATCCTATGACGACAAGGGCCGGCTGACGGTCGAGCAGGACCCGCTTGGGGCGGTGACGGCGTACCAGTACGACGAAGCCGGACGCTTGGTGGCGTTGTTTCCGGGGGACGATGAGCCGACGTCCTACGAGCATGACAACGGGTTCGTACGGGTCGTAAGGCGTGGTCTCGCCGTCTGGAAATATGAGCGCAATGATCAGGGCGACGTCATTCGCAAGACCGATCCTGACGGCAATATTACGGACTACAGCTACAACAAATATGGGCAGCTGACGGGGGTTTGGTTTCCCGACAACAGTTGCCATCGGCTGGTCTGGAATGAGCGCGGGCAGCTGCTTGAGGAGCTGCTGCCCAATGGGGGTATCAAGCGTTATAGCTATGACGATCTTGGTCGTCAGATCACGCGGGAAGATGAGCACGGCAAGCTCACACAGTACCAACGGGACGCTGCCGGGCGCCTGCGAAAACTGACCCTTCCAGGCGGCGCGACGCGCGAATACAGCTACAACGCCTACGGAAAAATTACCGCCGAACACGACGAACTCGGCCACGTCACCCGTTACGAATACGCCGACGGCCTGCACCTGATCAGCCGTCGTATCAATGCCGATGGCAGCCATGTCAACTACCGCTACGACAACGCGCGCCTGCTGCTGACCTCGATCGAAAACGAGGCAGGCGAAACCTACCAACTCGATTACCACCCCAATGGCCTGATCCAGCAGGAAATCGGCTTTGACGGCCAGCGCACGGCTTACGTGTATGACCTCAACGGCAACCTGGCGGAAAAAACCGAACACGGCGACGACGGCAGTCAGCTCGTTACACGCTATAAGCGAGACCACGCCGGGCGCCTCGTAAGAAAAACCCTGCCAGACGGCAATGTTGTCGACTATACCTACGACCGCCAAGGCAACCTCCTCAGCGTCGACGACGGCCACTGGGCGCTGGCCTACGAGTACGACCCACAAAACCGCCTCACCGCCGAACACCAAGGCTGGGGCACCTTGCGCTACGGCTATGACGCCTGCGGCCAACTGCACAAACTGCGCCTGCCAGACAACAACCGCCTTACCTTCAACCACGACAAAGGCGGCCACCTTTCCACCGTCGAGCTGAATGGCGAAACCCTCACCTCCCACCTGTTCAAAACCGGCCGCGAACACCAACGCCAGCAGGGCCAGCTCCTCAGTCACTACCACTACGACGACCAAAACCGCCTGCACGCCCACGCGGTCAGCCAACAGCAACACACGCTTTACCAACGCCAATACGACTACGACAAAAGCGGCAACCTCACCCGCCTGCTCGACACCCGCAAAGGCGAACACCACTACCACTACGACCCCCTCGCCCGCCTGACCCGCGCCGACCACTCGCAAGACGTACAGGAACGCTTCGGCCACGACCCGGCCGGCAACCTGCTCATGCAAGACCGCCCCGGCCCGGACATCGTGGCGGGGAACAGGTTGATGATCCAAGGCGATCATCACTACGACTATGACGCCTTCGGCAATTTGATCCGCCAGCGACGTGGCAAGGGTCATCAGCTGGTTACTGAATACCGCTACGACTGCCAGCATCGGTTGATTGGCATTACCCAACCCAACGGGCAAACCGCCAGCTACCGCTACGACCCGTTTGGGCGGCGGATCAGCAAAACCGTTAACGACATAACCACGGAGTTTTTCTGGCAAGGCGACAAGCTGGTGGCAGAACACCACGCGGACTGCCATCGCAGCTACCTCTATGAGCCAGACAGTTTCCGGCCGCTAGCACTACTGGAAGGTTTTGGCCCTGAAGACACCAAGCCCTTCCACTACCAACTCGACCACCTGGGCACGCCGCAGGAACTCACAAATCCCGAAGGCGAAATCGTCTGGTCCGCGCACTACCGCGCCTACGGTGAAATCGCACGTCTAGACGTCGGAAAAATCGACAATCCGTTGCGCTTCCAGGGCCAATATTTTGATGCCGAAAGCGGGCTGCACTACAACCGTCATCGCTACTACAATCCGAATATTGGTCGTTACCTGACGCCGGACCCGGTGAAGCTGGCGGGTGGGATTAATGCGTACCGGTACGTGCCTAACCCTACCGGGTGGGTAGATCCGTTAGGCTTGAATACTTGTCCTGGGGCTGATGGGTGCAAGCCAAACAATTCTGCTCAGAATCCTATAGCAGGGGTTGAACACGGAGAACCCGCTTTACCTCAACTGGGACGCGCACAGCGACAAGCACGCATTAATGAGCTTGGAGAGGCCAACGCTCACCGGCGCTTATCAGAACTGGAAAGGTCAATCCCAGGGGCGCACTTCTTGGAAAAACACGGTGCTCAAACGTTACTCGAATCTCAACTTGAGCGAGTGATTACAGCTAGAAACCCTACCACTGGGGAAATTGAAACGTTCGATAGAGGGAGGAACGCAGGACAACCTCGGCCTCCAAGCGCCGCCACACGCTTCCTGAGCCATAGAGATCAATTGAACGCTATTGATCGAGCGATTTTAATCTTCAAACTTAACGGCCGGTCCCGAGCGCCTAAAGCAATGAACATGGGCAAAACAATCGGAGAAGGATATAAAAGAGAGGGACTCGAATATGGAAAACAAACCAAAGCAATCGTACATCTAAACACAGATGGAAAACCCATCACTGCTTATACGGAGTTTGACAAATGAACAAAAAACCAGACTTGGAAATCCTTCGAGGCCTATTGTTCACTTATTGTATAGAAAACACTAAAGATCTAGACAGAGAAGAAATTATAGTTTCCAAAAACGTCAACAACCCAAAAGAGCTTGCAGAGCTTTTCGATGCATTGACCAAATCAGAATTTTTCTCCTACAGAGAAGACGAGCAACAATGGTTTATCGATACCCTTGAGCACTTCCTCTCTACCGACGAAAATTTCGAATCTGTTTTTTACTTATTCGATACCTACTTCGAAGATGAAATATTTGACAAAAGAGCCTTCATGATGGTGCTGCTCGAACGCCTCAAAAGCTACATGAGCGAAGCGCTCTCAGCTAAACCGATACAAGACGGCACCCACTAAACCCAACCCAAAGGCAAAACCAACCTATGCAACTAAGTACTAAATTCAAAAGCCACAAAATGCAACTTGCAGCACTGAATAAAGTCACCACAAGAACAGCCCGCAAACTGGAGCCTTTCACTGGAGAGGATTACTACGGAAACCCCATCGTCCGCATAGAACTGCAAGGCTGTGGAGAAGGCTACATTCCTAACCCAGAGGATCTGACCAACCCAGTATATGATGATGACATGAATACCATCGTTGCAAAATTCGACCGTGAAACCAAAAAACTCTACACCGTATTCCCCGTGAGTGACGACCAATGCTAAAACACCCTTTTCTAACTAAGCCCTACCAGCCAAAATTTCGACACTTCCTTTCCCCCTTCGACATCTATGATCGTGAAGAAACACTGGACGAAATATTTTCAACCTACAACATCAATCATAAACGCGACAGAGAAAAACTAATCAAAAAGTACATTATAGACAAAAGTACAGACTTAAATTATCGGCATCGAAAACTCCTGGTCGACACTTTAGGCGATGCTCTTGAAGACGAAACTTATGATTTTTCGCAAGCTTTGAGCCAGGCTCCTGGTTTTTACTGTTCTCTACCTTGGGGATGGAGCGATATGGAGGATCCAAGAGGTTTCTTCGAGGACATCTACAGGATGACGAATGAGTGGTGGAAAGACGACCTCCAAAAAGCCAGCCTTGAAGACCCATCAACATGGTGAAAACACCACCTACACCACTGAAACACCCCACCACTGTGGCGAGCAGGCTTGCCACATGAGTAAGCTCAGCCGTTCAATGAGCCCTGCGAACCTCTCACCGCTTCGACAGCTCCATAATCATCCGACTCAACAAATAAACCCGTGGCGCCACGCTCTCCACCTCGGCATATTCCTCCGGCGTATGAATATTCCCACCGACAATCCCAAACCCATCCAACGTCGGCGTCCCGACCCCAGCCGATAAGCTCGCATCCGCCGCCCCGCCGCTGCCTTCAATGGTCAATGTACGACCCAATTCGCCGTAGATTCCCTGGGCAATTGCGACCAATTTGTCCGACTCCGGCGTCTGTGGCATCGGCGGCAGGCCGCGCAACAAACTCGTTTTCACTTCAGTGTCCGGGATCAGCTTATTGGCTGACATCCGCGCCAGGTCTTTTTCGATCCGATCAAACTCTTCCGGCAGTGCCGCGCGCACGTCGGCTTTGGCGGTGGCTTGGTCGGGGATGACGTTGGTGCGGTCGCCGGCCTTGATCACGGTGAAGTTGATGGTGGTTTTCTTCTCTTCATCGCCGAGTTTGCCCAGTTGCAGAATCTGGTGCGCGGCTTCCATGGCGGCGTTGCGGCCCAGTTCGGGGGCGACGCCGGCGTGGGCGGCTTTGCCTTTGACTTCGACCATTGCAGTGGCGCTGCCTTTGCGCCATACCACCAGGCCGTCGGCTGGGCGACCGGGTTCCAGGTTCAAGGTTACGTCGTGGGCCTTGGCGGTTTTGCGGATCAGTTCGGAGGCGGCTTCTGAGCCGGTTTCTTCGCTGGCATCGAGCAGGAAGGTGATTTGTGCGTAGTCCTTGAAGCCCTGGTTTTTCAGGACTTTGAGCGCGTAGATGCCGGCGACGATGCCACCCTTGTCATCCATCACGCCGGGGCCGTAGGCGCGACCATCCTTGATATGAAACGGTCGCTCGGCGGCCGAGCCTTCCTTGAACACGGTGTCCATGTGCGCCATCAGCAGGATTTTGGCTTTACCGGTGCCCTTGAGGGTGGCGATCACATGGCTGTTGTTAGCCGCTTTGTCGGGCACCAGCTCAATGCTGAAACCGAGCTGCTTGAGCTCATCCACGGCAATGTCGCGCACTTGGGTCAGGCCCGGCTCGTAGCCGGAGCCGGAATCGATGTTCACCAGGCGTTCGAGCAGTTTCAGGGCCTCGGCCTTGTACTGTTCGGCATCCGCCTGGATTTGCTTGTGGGGTTCGGCGCTGTAGGCCGGCACGGCGAAGGTCAGGGCCAGGGTGGCGGCCAGCAGGGTACGGGAGAAGGTGAAGAGCATGGACCGATCCTTGTTGTTGTGGGGGTATGCTGCGCTACCCTACCCCACTAAACCGAGCGTAACCAACTGCCTTGCACCGAACTGACGCGGTTGCGCCCGCTGCTCTTGGCCTCATACAGCGCCTGGTCGGCGTCGTTGAGCCAACTGGTGGAGTCGGCGTGCGCCGGCTGGTACGGCGCCAGGCCAATGCTCAAGCTGGCGCGCAGGGTCGGGTCTTGCGCATAGGCCAGCGCGCTGAAGCGATCACGCAAAGCGTCCATCACTTCGGTGGCGCGATTGAGCGGCATGCCTGGCAAAATCACACAGAACTCGTCGCCGCCATAGCGCCCGGCCAGGTCGGACGCCCGCAGGTTCTGGCGCAACACCTTGCTGAGTTGGCGCAGCACGATGTCGCCGGTGACATGCCCGTAGGTGTCGTTGATGGTCTTGAAATGGTCGATGTCGATCAGCGCAATGGCCGCGCCCACCTGTTCACGGCGGCAACGTTGAAACTCGATTTCCAGATGGTCCTTCCAGGCGCCGTGATTGAGCAAGCCAGACAGGCTGTCGGTGCGGCTCAAGGCCAGCAACTCGCGCTTGTGGCGGGCCAGGGTCACGGCCTGGCGGTAGCAGATCCAGCCCAGCGCCAGGGGATACAGCATCAGGATCGGCAGGCACGCATACAGCTGCGCCTCGCTGGTCACCGCGACAAACGCCGGCGCGAACACCAGCAGGGCGGCGCCGATGCCCAGCCCCTGCGCCACCCAGCCGGCGAGCATAAAGCGCGGCCCGCCGATGGCGACGTTGTTCATGGTCATCATCGACAGCGTGGTCACGCTGGGCAGCGGGTTGAAGTGCATGGCACCGACCCAGAAGCCGCCGCAGAACGAATCGAAGAGTAAATTACGCCGTTCGCTGCGCAGTGAGTTGCTCGCCCGGCGCGACAACTGGTAGGCCAGGTGCGGCCACACAAACGCGTTAATCAGCATCCAGGCCCACACCCACAGCGACGGGTGCAAGGGGTACATGCCAAATACCACGCAGACAAAACCGAGCGTCAGCCCCAAGAGCCGCGATTTGAACAGGCGCGAAGCGAGCGGAAGTCCATTTCCTCCGGCGGCTGACATGGTGGGGTGTAATCCTGGATGAGTGCCTGGAGTCTAACAGGGCAACGTCAAAGCGCCACTACTGCTTACCTGCTAATACTTCAGTGCGAAAACCCGCGCGCCAGCATCAACGCAACACCCAATAGCAGCACCGCCGTGATCCGCTGCAACAGCACCCGGCGCTTGGGGTTTTCCAGCACGTGCTTGATGCGCTGGCCGAAATAGCAGTACAGGCAGCCGCTGGCAAACTGCAGGGTCAGAAACGTCAACCCGAGGATGGCGATATCCGCCGCCGAGCTGTGCTCGCCTGCACCGGCAAACTGCGGGAACACGGCGCTGAACATGATGATGGTCTTGGGGTTGGAAAACCCGGTGAGCAACCCCTTGCCGAACAGGCTGCGCGAGCCTTCCACGGCGCCGCCCTGGTTGATCGACACGCCGCTGCTGGTCCACTGCTTGTAGGCCAGGTACAAAATATAGGCCACACCGACAAACTGGATGGTCTGGGTAATGGCGAGGTTGCCCTTGATCAGTTCCGAAAAGCCCACGGCAAAGATCAGGATGGAAATCAGGTAGGACACACTGGCGCCGATCTGGGCCGGGATCGAACTGCGCAAGCCGTCCTTCAAGCCCAGGCTTAACAGCAACAGGGTCATGGGGCCGGGGCTGAAGGTCATGGTGGCGCAAAACAGCAGAAAGTAGAGAAACGAAGACAGCGTTAACGCACTTGTCATGGGCCAGAACCTTGGAATGGTAAAAACAACAACGGGGCGCGCTTGAAACGCACGCCCCTGCGCCTGTCAGGCAACGGCAATTTCAGTGGTCAGGGATTCACGGTACATCAGCGCCAGGTCGGCCAGGGCGGCCTTCGCGGTCTGGTTGCGGGTTTCGAACGCCACCAGGCCCTTCCAGTTGGTTTCTACTATTGCCTGCACCACGTCGGCGTAATCACAGTTGCCGTCATGAATGCCGAAGTGCTGATCCTGCACGCCATTGTTGTTGCTGAAAGAAATGCCCTTGATCAAGTGGTGATACTTGCGCACCACGTCGGCCGGCAGGCCGTTCTCGATGTTGGCGTGGCCCGCATCCAGGAAGAAGTACACGTTGCCATGGGCCTTCAAGCACTCGAACACAAACGCGTATTCGGCCTCATGGGTAAAGATGTAGTGGAACGGCCGGTAGTTGACGTAGTTGGACAGGTTCTCCAGGTAGATATCCGTGCCCTTGGCCTCGGCGTAGCTCGCCAGTTCCTGTACCGACTTGAGGTAGTGTTCCAGCGCAACTTTCTTGGCCATCAGCACCATTTTTGGCTCAACGATGCAGCCGCCGTGGATGATCAACGGCGCGCCCAGGCGGCTGGCGATATCAATCTCTTTTTTTACGTAGTCCACCGCCGCTGCGCGGAACGCCTCGACGTCACTGCCCAGCGGCGCCTTGAAGTTGCCGTGGAAGATCGGCTTGACGCCGGTGGCGGCGATTTGCGCCTGCAGGCTCTCAATGCGTGCATCGGTCCAGTCGTCGACCATCTCGCCGAACAGGCTGCCGTCGATGTACCAATGGGTGCAATCACCCTCGATAGCGGTTTGCAGGCCTTTTTCGGCGCTGAGGTATTTCTGGTGCGCCACACCGGTACAGAACGGCACGGTGGGGTTGATCAGTTTGCTTTCCATGGAGCGATTCCTTTCGTTGATGGAGGATTAGAGTTCAATGGCCATAAAGTCGGCCTTGGTCACGCCGCAGTCAGGGCATGTCCAGTCTTCCGGCACTTCTTCCCAAGGGGTGCCGGCCGGGATTCCGTCCTCCGGAATACCCAATTCTTCTACGTACATAAAACCGCAGGGGGCGCACATATAAGTCTTCATGAGAATGCGAAATCCATTGCTCGCGTGTAAGAAACTTCGCCAGTTTCCGGCGAGATGGCGCGCAGTCTAGGGCAGCGTCATTGCACAAGGCAGGTAAAGTGGTGCCTAATCCGGCCTAACTTCACCGGTAAAAGCACCGGCAAAGACAAGGAAGGTTTATGTTTGTATCCGCCATCGCTTTTGTGGAAGGCACGCCCAAGGTGCAGCAGATCGTCGACGCCTTCAGCCAGGCCATCGAGGCCGGTGAATGGGCACCCGGCAGCAAGTTGCCGTCGGTGCGTGAGCTGACCCAGACCCTGGGCGTCAGCAAGTTCACCCTCAACGAAGCACTGGACCGCCTGCGCGGGCGCCACCTGCTGACCTCAAGCCAGGGCCGCGGCTATTTTGTGGCGATGGAAACCGCACGCCCGGCCGCCGCGACCTGGGTCGACCTGCTGCCCCAAGACCTGCTCAGCGTGCTGCGCCGCCCGCTGGTCACCGCCAGCGGCGAGCTGCGCCCCGGTGGCGGGCACTTGCCGGAGGACTGGTTGAACGGCGAGGCCATCCGCCAAACGATGCGCAGCGTGGTGCGTGCGCCGTCACTGCGCATCGCCGGCCTGGGCACGCCGGCCGGGTTGCTGCCCTTGCGCCAAGCCCTGCAACAGAAGCTGCACGGCGAAGGCTTGTCGGTGCCGGTGGAACAGATCATCACCACGCCCAACACCGTGCAGGGCCTGGACATGCTCATGCGCCTGCTGGCGCGCCCCGGCGACACGGTGCTGCTGGACGCGCCGTGCTACTTCAACTTCCACGCCAACCTGGCCCTGCACGGGGTCAAAGTGGTGACCATCGAGCGGCGCCCCGACGGTTTTGACTTTACTGCCCTCGAACAGCTGCTGGCCGAGCACCGCCCCAGCCTGTACCTGACCACCAGCGTGCTGCATAACCCCACCGGCCATTCCTTCAGCCCCGGCCAGGCGTTTCGCCTGCTGCAACTGACCCAGCAGTACCATTGCCATATCGTCGAGGACGACCTCTACGGCGACCTGCACCCCAACCCGCCGCCGCGCCTGGCCGCCCTCGCCGGGCTGGATCAGGTCACCTACCTGTCCGGGTTCTCCAAGATCCTCAGCGCTAACACCCGCGTCAGCTACGTGGTGGCCGCGCCGCAATTGGCCGCCAACCTCACCAACATGAAGCTGATGAGCGGCGGCGTGACCTCGGAGCTGTTCGAGCAGATTGTCTACCGCATGCTCAGCGAAGGCAGCTACGCCAAGCACCGCAAGCGTATGGTCCAGCGCTTGATGGAGTCCGGCGGGCGCGTCGAACAATGGCTCAAGCGCTGTGGCTGCGAGCTGCCGATGGCGTATGAAGGCGGGATGTTTATCTGGGCGCGCCTGCCCAAGGGCGTAAACGGAGAACTGCTGGCCCAGGAGGCGTTGAAACGCAGCCTGGTGCTGGCGCCGGGCGCGCTGTTCGGCTACGACCCGGCGCACCTCAATTCGATGCGCTTCAATGTCGCCCACACTGATGAACCGCGCGCCCAGCGGGTGTTCGAGGCGCTGTTGCTCAAGGCCGTGCGCCACTGATTTTTGCTTCGCCGTGTATCTGGTCAGCGCCAGATACACTGCAATACAAAGCGCACAAGGCAAAGGCTGCGGCGATGGCTAGACTGCGGCCAAGAGCATTTAACGAGGAAGGCAGCATGGATCATGTCGATCACATCCTGATCGTCGATGACGACCGGGAAATCCGCGAACTGGTGGGCAATTACCTGAAGAAAAACGGCATGCGCACCACCGTAGTCGCCGACGGCCGCCAGATGCGCAGCTTCCTCGACACTACCCCCGTGGACTTGATCGTGCTGGATATCATGATGCCCGGCGACGACGGCTTGCAGCTGTGCCGCGAACTGCGGGTGGGCAAGCACAAAGCCACGCCAGTGCTGATGCTCACGGCGCGCAACGATGAAACCGACCGCATCATCGGCCTGGAAATGGGCGCCGATGATTACCTGGTCAAGCCTTTCGCCGCGCGTGAATTACTCGCGCGCATCAACGCGGTATTGCGCCGCACACGCATGCTGCCACCGAACCTGATAGTGAGTGAAACCGGGCGGCTGATCCGCTTTGGTCGCTGGCGCCTGGACACCACCGCCCGCCACCTGCTCGACGAGGACGACACCCTGGTGGCCCTCAGCGGCGCCGAATACCGTCTGTTGCGGGTGTTTCTCGACCACCCGCAGCGCGTACTCAACCGCGACCAATTGCTGAACCTGACCCAGGGGCGTGACGCCGACTTGTTCGATCGCTCCATCGACCTGCTGGTGAGCCGCTTGCGCCAACGCTTGCTGGATGACGCCCGCGAACCGGCCTATATCAAGACTGTGCGCAGCGAGGGTTATGTGTTTTCACTGGCGGTGCAAATCCTCGGGGCCGAGCAATGAGGCCATGGCGGCTTGGCTGGCCGCGCACACTGGCGTCCCAACTGTCGCTGATTTTTCTGATCAGCCTGGTGTGTGCCCATGGGTTGTCATTCAGTGCGCAGTTCTACGAGCGCTATATCAGTGCGCGCACGGTGATGCTCGGCAACCTGGAAAACGACGTGTCCACCTCGGTGGCCATCCTCGACCGCCTGCCCGCCAACGAGCGCGCCAGTTGGCTGGCGCGTCTCGACCGGCAGAATTACCGGTACTTGCTCAACGCCGGCGAGGCCGGTGAACCGATGACTAGCAACGATGTGCCAATGGCCGCCACCTCGATTGCGGACGCACTGGGCGAGCATTACGCCCTGACCTTTCGCGATATTCCGGGCATCCAGAAACACTTTCAGGTGCACCTGACCCTGGCCGATGGCAACCCGATCACCCTCGACGTACGCCCCGCCGCCCTGCCCGTAGCCTATTGGTTGCCGGTGGTGCTGGTGCTGCAACTGGCGCTGCTGCTCGGCTGCACCTGGGTCGCGGTGCGCCTGGCCGTGCGCCCGCTGACACGCCTGGCCCGTGCGGTCGAAACCCTCGACCCGAACGCTCACCCCACACCCCTGGACGAAACCGGCCCGAGTGAAGTCGCGCATGCTGCCGCGGCGTTCAATGCCATGCAACAGCGCATTGCCGAATACCTCAAGGAACGCATGCAGATCCTCGCGGCGATTTCCCATGACCTGCAAACGCCGATCACCCGCATGAAACTGCGCGCCGAGTTTATGGATGACAGTGCCGACCGCGACAAATTGTGGAACGACCTCAGCGAAATGGAGCACCTGGTGCGTGAAGGCGTGGCGTATGCGCGCAGCGTTCACGGCGCCACCGAGGCCAGCCACCGCATTGACCTGGACGCCTTTCTCGACAGCCTGGTGTTTGACTATCAGGACATGCAAAAGCAGGTCAGCCTGCGCGGCAAAAGCGCGCTGATCCTCGACACCCGCCCCCACGCGCTGCGCCGCGTGTTGGTGAACCTGGTGGACAACGCCCTTAAATTCGCCGGCAACGCCGAGCTGGAAGTCGGCTCGACAGCCAATGGGCAGTTGTCGATCAAGGTGTTGGACCAAGGCCCCGGAATTGCCGAAGACGAATTGGCGCAGGTGCTGCAGCCGTTCTACCGGGTAGAAAGCTCACGCAATCGCGGCACCGGCGGCACCGGGCTGGGGTTGGCGATTGCCCAGCAACTGGCGGTGGCGATCGGCGGCACGCTGACCTTGAGCAATCGGGTTGAAGGCGGCTTGTGCGCCGAGATTCGTTTGAGTCTTTAGCGCCCTGTTCTGTGGGGAGCAGGCTTGCCACATTGAATGCACAGATTTAATAAAATTTACGCATGATAATTCTGCTTTTTATAATTAGGTTAGAACCAACAGGCATTTTACAGACCCCGCCACGGCCCTTACTTTTGACCCGAGTGACCGACCCCACGCCCGGAGGAGGTGTTAATCGCGCAATCGACAAGGACAGACCATGAGCATCGAATTTATCGGTTATATCGGCGGCCATCACGCATCCGAGATTCACCCGCGCAGCGGCCCTACCCTGCAGCCGGACTACGTCGAAACCGTGGCCCGCGCCCACGAAGCGGCCGGCTTCGACCGCGCGTTGGTGGCGTTTCATTCCAACAGCCCGGACAGCACGCTGATCGCCGCGCATGCCGCCAGCGTGACCCAAAAGCTGCAGTTCCTGATCGCCCATCGCCCAGGTTTTGCCCAGCCGACCCTGGCAGCTCGCCAGTTCGCGACCCTGGACGTGTTCAACGGCGGGCGCACGGCCGTGCATATCATCACCGGCGGCGATGACCGTGAACTGCGCGCCGATGGCAGCCATATCGGCAAGGACGAACGTTACGCACGCACCGACGAATACCTCAGCGTGGTGCGCCAGGAATGGACCCACGAGCAGCCTTTCGATTTCAAAGGCACCTACTACCAGGTCGAAGGCGCGCACTCGACGGTGAAGTCGCCGCAGCAACCGCATATCCCGCTGTACTTCGGCGGCTCTTCAGCGGCCGCGATTGCGGTGGCCGGCAAACATGCCGACGTGTATGCGCTGTGGGGCGAAACCTACGAGCAGGTGCACGAAGTGGTGACCCAGGTGCGCGCAGAAGCGGCCAAGCACGGGCGCACGATTCGCTTCAGCTTGTCGTTGCGCCCGATCCTCGCGCAAACCGAGGAGCTGGCCTGGGCACGTGCCGAGACAATCCTGCAACAGGCGACCGCACTGGCTGACAAGCAGGGCTTTGTGCGCCGCGAACCACCCAACGAAGGCTCGCGCCGCTTGCTGGCAGCGGCAGCGCAAGGTTCGCGCCTGGATAAGCGCCTATGGACCGGGATCGCCGAGTTGCTGGGCGCGCAGGGCAACTCCACTTCATTGGTCGGCACCGCCGAACAAGTCGCGCAGGCATTGCTGGACTACTACGACCTGGGCATCACCACCTTCCTGATACGCGGGTTCGACCCGCTCAACGACGCAATCGACTACGGCAAGCAGCTGATCCCACTGACCCGCCAGCTGGTCGCCGAGCGCGAACAAGCCAAACAGGTCGCCTAACTAAAGAACACCACACAACCCATGTGGGAGCGGGCTTGCTCGCGAATGCGGCGGGTCAGTCAACGCAAATATTGACTGATCCACCGCATTCGCGAGCAAGCCCGCTCCCACATTTTTGATCTTCAGTGGTTTCAAGTTCAGTTTTTGTAGTCGGTATCCGTACGCTCCAACTGCCGAATCAACGCATTCCAATGCCGCGCCACACCCGGCCCTGCGCCATTGCTGAACACCTTGGCCTGCTCCTCCACCTTGGCCACCACCTCTGCCGGCGGGAAGACAAGCTCGGCATTGCCGCCTGCCTGCGCCGCGATCTGGATATTGCACGCGCGCTCCAGCCCTTGCAGTTGCTGGAAGGCGTGTTCCACGCTGATACCGGCAGTCAACAGCCCATGGTTACGCAAAATCATCACACTCTTATCGCCCAGGTCAGCCACCAAGCGCTCGCGCTCATCCAGGTCCAACGCCACGCCTTCATAACCGTGGTACGCCACGCGCCCGGAGAACGCGATGGCGTGCTGGGAGATCGGCAGCAGGCCATCCTTCTGTGCCGACACCGCAATGCCGTCGCGGGTGTGAGTGTGCAGCACCGCTTGCAGGTCATGACGCGCGCCGTGGATGGCGCTGTGGATCACGTAACCTGCGTAGTTGATACCCAGGCCGGTCGGGTCGTCGACAATCGTGCCGTCGAGGTCGACCTTGACCAGGTTGGAGGCGTTGATTTCATCGAACAACAGCCCGTAGGCGTTGATCAGGAAATGCTCATCCGGCCCCGGCACACGGGCGGAGAAGTGCGTGTAGATGTGATCGGTCCACTTATACAGCGCCGCCAGCCGATAGGCCGCCGCCAGTTTGACGCGCACCTCCCACTCTTCTGGCGTGACACGCTGGCGGACGTTGCTGGAAACACTGGAAAGCGAGGTGACGCTGCTCATGGCAAAACTTCCTGGATGGCCTTAAGGACTTCCAGTCAGCCTAGGGGATGGCCAAAAATAATAAAAATCACATTTTAATCTAAGCTAATTATTATTTTTTTTTATAAAAAAACCAGCTACCACATAGATAGTTCCCACGCTCCGCGTGGGAATTCAGCCCTGGACGCTCCGCGTCCCAAAGCGTGACGCAGAGCGTCACAGGAGGCATTCCCACGCAGAGCGTGGGAACGATCAGTCTGCACTCACGCAGCATTGCGGATCTTGTGTAAAGAGGCCGCCACCAGCGTCCCAAACGCATCCACCGGCCCTTGCAGGTTGCCCAGGAAGTGCGGGTAGATCAGCCACAAATCCATCACCGGCTTGAAGTCCTTGAGCGGCACCACCGCCAGTTGCTCAAGGTGCGCACTGCGCTCCAGCAGCGGCCGCGGCACCAGCCCCAAGCCCAGGCCGTCCGCCACCAGGCCCAGTTGCAATTCGGTGCCGAAGGTTTCCAGGTTCACCCGCAGCGCCAAGCCCTGGTCGGACAAGGTGCGCTGCAAACCGGCACGAAAACCACAGCCATCCGGGTTGAGAATCCAGCCGCCCTGGTACACATCAGCCAACTTGCAGGGCTTTTTCGGCAACTGTGCCTTGGCACACACCACCACCAACTCCATCTTGCCGATGGACTCGCCGACAATGTTGTCCGGGAAGATCTTGCCCGCCGGGAACAACGCCACCGCCGCATCCAGTTCGCCGCGCTCGATCTTGCCGACCAGTTGGCTGCCCCAACCCGTGGCGACCTGGGCGCGCAAGTCGGGGTATTCACTGCGCAAGTGCTTGAGCGCATCCAGCAGCACCACATCGCCAATGGTCTGCGGCACGCCCAGGCGCAACACGCCGGTGGGCGGCGCATCGGTGGCCACCAGCTCACGCAGGGCATCCATCTCGCGCAGGATCAGCCGGCATTGTTCATACACACGGGTGCCGATCAGCGTAGGTTTGAGCGGCTTGGTGTTGCGGTCGAAAAGCTCCACGCCCAGCGCCTGCTCGAAGTTCTGCACGCGGCGGGTGATGGCCGGTTGAGTCAACTGCAACGACTCGGCGGCGTGGCTGATGGACTGGCAACGAATCACTTCGACAAAGGCATCGATATCGTCAATTTTCATTTGGGCCGCACATAGAGAACAGTCATTAAGATGTGTGGCAAGCATAGTTGCCACACGGCGGTCTGGATAGCCTGCGCTGTGATCGATAACGTCTAACGCTATTCAGACCGGTTCTAAATTACCTAAAGCTATAAGCTAATCATTAAAAAATAGCATATTAACTATAAACATTATGCTTATATAAACCCATCAAGCCATCCCCATAACCGCCATGATGGAATTGCCATGACCCAGTCCCGACACCCCGAAAGACTCAGAGCCTTTATAGGCGCCCTGGCGGAACTGATCGACGGCAACCCGCGCGAAGGCGACCTGTTGCACCGTGGCGGCAAGCTGTTGGCGCAACTGGTCAGCCATGACGACTGGCTGCCCGACGAGTACGCCCAACCGGATCCCGAGCGCTACCAGCAATTTTTGCTGCATGCCGATTCGCGCCAGCGTTTCAGCATCGTCAGCTTTGTCTGGGGGCCGGGCCAGCGCACGCCGATTCACGACCATCGGGTGTGGGGCCTGATCGGCATGTTGCGTGGTGCAGAGTTCTCCCAGGGTTTTGAGCGTGCGCCGGATGGCAGCCTGGTGGCCGAAGGCACACCGGTTCAACTGCTGCCCGGACAGGTTGAGGCGGTGTCGCCCAAAATCGGCGATATCCATCAGGTCAGCAATGCCCACAGCGACCAGGTGTCGATCAGCATTCACGTGTACGGCGCCAATATTGGTGCCGTGCGCCGTGCGGTGTATCAGCCCGACGGCAGCGAGAAACTGTTTATCTCCGGTTATTCCAACGCCTACCTCCCGAACATCTGGGATTTGTCCAAAGAAAAGAGCCCTGCCCTATGACCACCGTATCGAACCGCAGCTTCGCCCAGATTCGCCAGGCCCTGTTGGACCGTGAAGAAGTCGCCTTGGTCGACGTACGCGAAGAAGCGCCCTTTGCCGAGTCGCACCCGCTGTTCGCTGCGAATATCCCGCTGTCCAAGCTGGAGCTGGAGGTGTATTCGCGTATTCCCCGTCGCGATACCCAAGTGACGGTCTACGACAATGGCGAAGGGTTGGCCGAACGCGCCGCCGCACGCCTGGTTGCGTTGGGCTACACCCAGGTCAGCCTGCTCGAAGGTGGCCTGGACGGTTGGCGCCGCGCCGGTGGCGAGCTGTTTATCGACGTCAACGTACCGAGCAAAGCCTTCGGCGAGTTGGTTGAGAGCGAGCGCCACACGCCCTCCTTGGCCGCCGAAGAAGTGCAGGCGCTGCTCGACAGCCAGGCCGATGTGGTGGTGCTCGACGCGCGCCGCTTCGACGAATACCAGACCATGAGCATTCCTACCGGCATCAGTGTGCCGGGTGCCGAACTGGTGCTGCGCGCCCGTGAACTGGCACCGGACCCGGCCACCCGCATCATCGTCAACTGCGCCGGGCGTACCCGCAGCATTATCGGCACGCAGTCGCTGATCAACTCAGGCATCGCCAACCCGGTGTCGGCACTGCGCAACGGCACCATCGGCTGGACCCTGGCCGGGCAGAAACTCGCCCATGGCCAAGCGCGCCGCTTTGCGCCGACCCGCGAAGAACACCGCCAGATCGCCGCACGGGATGCGCGCAGCGTGGCCGACAAGGCGCGGGTTGGCCGCGCCACGCTCGCCGACCTGCAACGCTGGCAGCAAGAACCCAAGCGCACCACGTACCTGTTCGATGTGCGCACGCCGGAGGAATTCGAAGCCGGCCACTTGCCGGGCGCGCGCTCCACACCGGGCGGCCAGTTGGTGCAGGAAACCGACCACGTGGCCAGCGTGCGCGGCGCGCGCCTGGTGCTGGCCGATGACGACGGCGTGCGGGCGAACATGTCCGCCTCATGGCTCGCGCAATTGGGCTGGGAGGTGTACGTGCTGGACGACCTGCAAGCGGCGAACTTCAGCGAACAAGGCGCCTGGGTAGCGCCGGTGCCGGCACCCTTGCAGGCCGAACTGATCAGCCCCCACACCCTGGCCGAGTGGCTGCCCCATGGCGACACGGCGGTGCTGGATTTCACCCCCAGCGCCAACTACGTCAAACGCCATATCCCCGGTGCCTTCTGGGTCTTGCGTGCGCAATTGGCCAACGCCCTGGCCAAGGTGCCGCCTGCCGAACGTTATGTGCTGACCTGCGGCACCAGCCAACTGGCGCGCCTGGCGGTCGCCGACGTCGAAGCCATCACCGGCAAGCCGGTGTTCCTGTTGCAAGGGGGCACGCTTAACTGGATCGCCGAAAAACTGCCGCTGGAAGAAGGCGAAACCCATCTCGCGTCACCGCGTATCGACCGCTATCGCCGCCCGTACGAAGGCACCGACAGCCCGAAAGAAGCCATGCAGGCATATCTGGACTGGGAATTCGGCCTGGTCGACCAACTGGCACGCGATGGTACCCACGGTTTCTACGTGATCTGAACCACCTTCACGCCTGCCCCACACCGGAGCAGGCCGCACCGACCCCTTGCCAGGCGGAGGTAACCCACACCTTTTCAATTTGCCTGGGATTTATCCATCATGGTCTTTAGCACGCCCTTCAAACACCTGCTGCTGAGCAGCGCCCTGGCCCTCGGCCTGATCAGCACTGCACACGCCGCCGACTTGCAACCGCTACGCGTGGCCAACCAGAAATCCACGATCAAGGCATTGCTGGAAACCTCGGGCGAAACCAACAACGTGCCCTATCAAATCCAGTGGTCGGAGTTCCCTTCCGCCTCGCCGCTGGGCGAAGCCCTGAACGCAGGTGCCGTCGACATTGGCGCCCTCGGCGATGCGCCGTATGTGTTCGCCTTGGGCGCCGGGGCCGCGCTCAAGGTGGTCAGCATCATCCACGCCGAAGGGCGCAACACCACCGCCCTGGTGGTGCCCAAGGACTCGCCGATCAAGACGGCCGCCGACCTCAAGGGCAAGAAAATCGTCACCGGGCGCGGCTCCATCGGGCACTACCTGGCGATCAGGGCCTTGGCCAGCGCAGGCCTGACGACCAAGGATGTGCAATTCATTTTCCTGCTGCCCGCTGAATCCCGGCTGGTACTCGATAACGGCACCGTTGATGCCTGGGCCACTTGGGATCCCTACACCACGGTGGTCACCTCACAAAGCCACGCCCGCGTCCTGGTCAGCGGCAAACAGTTGTTGAGCAACCACCTGTATTTCGCCGCCACCAGCCAGGCCATCGCCAACAAACGCCCGCAACTGGATGACTTCGTGGCCCGCGTCGACCGTGCCTACGCCTGGGCCAACACACACCCGGATGAATACGCCGCTGCCCAAGCCAAAATTACCGGCCTGCCCTTGGCGGTGCACCTGGAGGTGGCCAAAGACACGCAACTGAACCCCGTGGTGATTGACGACAGCGTGATCAAGGGCCTGCAAGCCACCGCCGACACCTATCAGCAAGAAGGCCTGCTGCCCAAGCGCATCGACGTGTCCCAGGGTTTCGACACCAGCTTTAACGCCGAACGTTTTCCCACTTCCCAAGCATCGCGCTAAGCAAGGAGCCGCATATGAGCACGCCACGTCATCTGAAACTGGGCGCTATGGTCCACGGTGTCGGTCACGGCTGGGGCGAATGGCGCCATCCGCAGGCGCAACCGAATGCCAGTACCAACTTTGGCTTCTACAAACAGCAGGCCGAGTTGGCCGAAAGCGCCAAGTTCGACTTCGTGTTTATCGCCGACAGCCTGCACATTCACGCCAAATCCAGCCCGCACTACCTCAACCGTTTCGAGCCGCTGACCCTTCTCTCGGCCCTTGCCGCGTTGACCACCCACATCGGCCTGGTCGCCACCGTGACCGTCAGCTACACCGAGCCCTACCAGGTGGCGCGCCAGTTCGCCTCTTTGGACCATATCAGCGGCGGCCGCGCCGGCTGGAACGTGGTCACCTCCTGGCTGAGCGGCACCGCCGACAACTTCGGCAAATCCGAGCACCCGCCCCACGCCGTGCGCTACCGCATCGCCAAGGAACACTTGAACGTGGTCAAGGGCCTGTGGGATTCCTGGGAAGACGACGCCTTTGCCTACAACAAGCAGAGCGGCGAATTTTTCACCCCCGACAAGCTGCACGCGCTGAACCACAAGGGCGAGTTTTTCTCGGTCAAAGGCCCGCTGAACATCGCCCGCTCGCGTCAGGGCCAGCCGGTGATTTTCCAGGCGGGCACCTCTGAAGATGGGCGCAACTTTGCCGCCGAGCATTCCGATGCGATTTTTGTGCATGTGGAGACACTCGAAGAAGCCAAGGCGTACTCGGCTGATTTAAAACGCCGCGCCAAGGGTTTTGGCCGTGATGCGGGCAGCCTGTCGATTTTGCCGGGCATTCGTCCGATTGTCGGGCGCGATGCTGCCGAGGTGGAAAGCCGCTATCAGCAGGCCGTGGACCTGGTCACCGTCGAAGATGCGATTGTGGCGCTGGGCCGTCCGTTCAACGACCACGATTTCAGCCAATACCCGCTGGACGCACCGTTCCCGGAGCTTGGCGACCTGGGCAGCAACAGCCAGAAAGGCGGTTCTGACCGTATCAAGCAACTGGCCAGGGACGAAGGCCTGACCCTGCGCGAAGTGGCCTTGCGTTTTTCGCGGCCCAAGCGCGAGTTTGTCGGCACTCCGGAGCAGGTTACCGATGCCATCCAAACCTGGTTCGAGTCCGGCGCCAGCGACGGCTTCATCATCAACTCGGTACTGCCCGATGGCTTGCAGTACTTCACCGAACTGGTGGTGCCGGTGTTGCAACAACGCGGGCTGTTTCGCAGCGAATACAGCGGCCAGACCTTGCGCGATAACCTGGGGCTGGAGGTGCCGACCAATCGGTACAGCGAAGTTGAAGTGCAACAGGAAGCGCTGGCATGAGTGAACCTCTCAACCGACTAGCCAAGGTGGGAGCTGGCTTGCCTGCGATAGCGGTCTCTGGGCCTGCCTTGCGGGTGGCTGATCCACCGCCTTCGCAGGCAAGCCAGCTCCCACAAGGGCCGGCGCAATTCGACGCCCTGCTCGAACGCCTCAGCGCCGAGCTGGCCAGCAGCGCGCACCTGTATGACCAAAGCGGCGCCTTCCCCCACGCCAACTTCAAGCGGCTGCATGAACATGGCCTGGTCGCCCTCACCGTGCCCAAGGCCCTGGGTGGGGGTGGCGCAAGCTTGGCGCAGGCGCGCAAGGCCATCAGCGCGATTGCCAGGGGCGAGCCGTCTACCGCGCTGATTCTGGTGATGCAGTACCTGCAACACACACGCCTGCAAGACAGCAAAACCTGGCCGCAGCACCTGCGCGTACAAGTCGCCGAAGACGCCGTGCGCAACGGAGCGTTGATCAACGCGCTGCGCGTCGAACCTGACCTGGGCACCCCGGCCCGTGGCGGGCTGCCGGCAACCACGGCGGTGCGCACCGCTGACGGCTGGCGCATCAGCGGCCGCAAGATTTACTCCACCGGCAGCCACGGCCTGAGCTGGTTCAGCGTGTGGGCGCGCAGTGATGATGCCGACCCGCTGGTGGGCGCCTGGCTGGTGCCGAAAAACAGCCCCGGCGTGAGCATCATCGACACCTGGGACCATCTGGGCATGCGCGCCACCTGCAGCCACGAAGTGGTGCTCGATAATGTCCTGGTGCCGCTGGACCATGCCGTCAGCGTCAGCCCCTGGAGCGCACCGCAACCTGAGCTGGATGGCGAGGGGTTCCTGTGGATGTCGGTGCTGCTGTCGTCGGTGTACGACGCCGTGGCCCAGGCGGCGCGGGACTGGCTGGTGAACTGGCTGGAGCAGCGCAAGCCGTCCAACCTCGGCGCCGCGCTGTCGAGCTTGCCGCGTTTTCAGGAAACCGTCGGCCATATCGACACCCTGCTGTTTGCCAACCGCAGCCTGCTCGAGGCCGCCGCCCAGGGCCACACGCCAGCCGCCAATGCGGCGCAGCTTAAATACCTGGTGACCGGCAATGCGATCCGCGCCGTGGAGCTTGCCATCGAAGCCTCGGGCAACCCTGGCCTGTCGCGCCATAGCCCGCTGCAACGGCATTACCGCGACGTGCTGTGCAGCCGCGTGCATACGCCGCAGAACGACGCGGTGCTGCAAGGTGTGGGTAAAGCAGTGTTCGCTCAACGTGAGCAACAATGAATAAGGAACGCTCATGAGTCAGGTGATTATCGCCAGCCAGCTGGACGAAGATTACAACCAGGTATTGCGCGAACGCCTTGCCTCGATCCACCCCCATGCCCAGGTGATCGGCGTGCCTGCCGGTGTGCCCAGCGACCTGCCGCCGCAAGCCAATATACTGCTGCTGCGCCCTATCAATGTGCGCGGCTACACCGCGCCCGATACTCCGCCGCCGGGCTGGCCGTATGGCGCGCAGTGGGTACACCTGGTGTCGTCGGGCATCGACTTCTACCCGCAGTGGCTGTTCAACGGCCCGCCGGTAACCACCTCACGGGGCAGCGCCGCCGATAACCTTGCCGAGTTCGCCCTGGCGGCGATCTTTGCGGCGGCAAAGCATTTGCCGGCTATCTGGGTGAAGGATGCCCAGTGGACATTCACCGCGCTGCGCCCGCTCAAGGGCAGCACATTGGGCATTCTCGGCTTTGGTGCGATCGGCAAGAGCCTGGCGCAAAAAGCCCAGGCCTTGGGGATCAACGTGGTTGCGCTGCGCCAGAGCCAGGCACCCTTTGAGGTGGACCATGTTGAGGCCGCCAAGGACATCCACGACCTGTTTGCCCGCGCCGACCACCTGGTGCTGGCGGCGCCGCTCACCGAGGCCACGCGGCATATTGTCGACCGCGATGTGCTCGGCAGCGCCAAGCCGGGATTGCACCTGATCAATATTGCGCGCGGTGGTTTGCTGGATCAGGAGGCCCTGCTGGAAGCCCTGGATAACGGTCAGATCGGCCTGGCCTCGCTGGATGTGACCGAGCCGGAGCCACTGCCGCAGGGCCACCCGTTGTACAGCCATGCGCGGGTGCGGTTGTCGCCGCATACCTCGGCGATTTCGACCAACAGCCAGCAGGAGATTGCCGATACGTTCCTGGCGAATCTGCAGCGGTATGTGCAAGGTTCAACGTTGGCCAATCTTGTCGCCCCTTGAATATGTGTGGGAGCTGGCTTGTGTGGGAGCTGGCTTGCCTGCGATGCAGTCACCTCGGTGTGTCAGTCACACCAAGGTGATGCTATCGCAGGCAAGCCAGCTCCCACATAAGCCAGTCTTCACAATAGATGCGTGTGAGTCAGCAACCGCTGGCCAGGCGTTCGCGCAAAAACTCCACCAGCGCCTGCACTGGCCGCGAACTTTGCCGGTGCTGCGGGTACACCGCCGACAAGGTCAGGGCTTCGGGGGCGAAGTCGTCCAGCAGGGTTACCAAGCGCCCGTCTTTCAACGCCTCGGCAACAATAAAAGTCGGCAGGTAGGTCACGCCCAACCCGGCGATTGCGGTGTCGCGCAGCAATTCGCCATTGTTCACGCGCATGCGTCCACTGACATTGAGCGCCTGCAACTTGCCTTTGAAGCGCCATTGCACTTGGCGGCCATGGCCATAGGGCAGGCAGTCATGATCAGCCAGGTCTTCGGGCTTGAGCGGCGTACCCCGGGCGGCGAGGTAATCAGGGCTGGCGCAATACACTCGCTGCACACTGGCGATGCGCCGGGCAATCAGGGTTGAGTCTTCCAGCGTGCCGATGCGCAAGACCAGGTCGTAGCCCTCGCCGATCAGGTCCACCGGGCGATCACTCAAGTCGACTTCCACCGACACCTGCGGGTGGCGTTGCAGGAACTGCGGCAACAGGCAGCCCAGATGGGCCATGGCAAACGACAACGGCGCGCTGAGCCGAATCGTGCCCCGCGGTTCGCTGTTCTGGCCGGCGATGCCCTGCTCCACTTGCTCGACTTCACCGAGCAGGCGCAAAGCGGATTCGTAATAACTCTGGCCCAGTGGCGTGACGTCCAGCCGACGCGTGGAGCGGTTGAGCAGGCGCTCGCCGAGGCGGTCTTCCAACTGGATAAGGCGGCGGCTGACGAACTGCTTGGACAGGCCGAGTTGCTCGGCGGCGGCGGTGAAGCTGCCGGACTCCATGACCTGGCAAAACAGGCGCATGTCTTCGAAGGGGTTCATTGTCGCTTCTCGGTGGACATTTGGCTGGTTTATAGCCTGTCAGCCGCTACGACACAATCAAATGCAGGAGGGGCTTGCCCCCTCCTACAGGGTTAATCTACCCCTTCAAACGCAGCTTACTTGGCCGTAAACGCCGAGTAGCTGTTCATCAGGTTACGGTAGTTCGGAATGCGCGGCGACAGCAGGTTGGCCAGGCCTTCCATGTCGTTGCGCCAGTCAACTTGCAGTTCACAGGCGACAGAGAACCAGTTCACCAATTGTGCGCCGGCGGCCGTCATGCGTGCCCAAGCGGCTTGTTGCACGGTTTCGTTGAAGGTACCCGAGGCGTCGGTCACCACGAACACCTCAAAGCCTTCAGCGAGGGCGCACAGGGTCGGGAACGCGACGCACACATCCGTTACCACGCCGGCAATGATGATCTGCTTGCGGCCGGTGGCCTTGACGGCCTTGACGAAATCTTCGTTGTCCCACGCGTTGATCTGGCCAGGGCGGGCGATGTAAGGCGCGTCCGGGAACAGCGCCTTGAGTTCCGGAACCAACGGACCGTTAGGGCCACTTTCAAAACTGGTGGTGAGGATGGTCGGCAGGTTGAAGAACTTGGCCACGTCGGCCAGGGCCAACACGTTGTTCTTGAACTCGTTCGGAGAGAAGTCTTGCACCAGGGAAATCAGGCCGGTCTGGTGATCGACCAGCAATACAACGGCGTCATCTTTGTTCAAGCGCTTGTAAGTCATGGGTGAACTCCTTTGGGTGTTTTTAAAATCAGAAGGCAAAGCACGAGCAACCAAACGCGCCCCAGAAACCCTGGAAATCGCTGACCGGTACGCTGGAGAGCCGCGCTTTTTCATGGCCGTGGGCATGCACGCCGCACGGTCCGCTGCAGTGGTGTACTTGCGCTTGCACCGGTGAACCTGGGCGCCAGTGCCCCGGCACCTTGACCACCGGCGACCAGTCCGGCAGCACCGGTACTTGGGGCGGGGCGAAATCTTCGAAGTCGCCGGCGCCGTACACCACCTTGCCGCCGACCACGGTCAGTACCGACTCGATCCATTTGATGGCTTCTTCATCGACGCTGAAGAAGTCCGCCGAGAGTGCCGCCACATCCGCCAACTGGCCGACCTTGATCTGGCCCTTCTTGCCCTGCTCCGAGGAGAACCAGGCGCTGCCGTGGGTGAACAACTCCAGCGCGGTGAGGCGCGGCAGGCCTTCGGCGTGCAGCTCCAGGCCGCCGACGGTGCGGCCGCTGACCATCCAGTACAGCGAAGTCCAGGGGTTGTAGCTCGAGACCCGCGTGGCGTCGGTGCCCGCCCCTACCGGCACGCCTTCGGCCAGCATGCGCTTGATCGGTGGCGTGGCTTCGGCGGCCTTGGCGCCGTAGCGCTCGACAAAATATTCGCCCTGGAACGCCATGCGGTCCTGGATCGCGATACCACCGCCCAAGGCCCGGACGCGCTCGATGTTTTTCGGCGTAATGGTTTCGGCGTGGTCGAAGAACCACGGCAGACCATTGAACGGAATGTCGCGGTTGACCTTCTCGAACACATCGAGCATGCGCGAGATGGATTCGTCGTACGTGGCGTGCAGCCGGAACGGCCAGCGCTGCTCAACCAAATGGCGCACCACCGGTTCCAGTTCCTGCTCCATGGTCAACGGCAGGTCGGGGCGTGGCTCAAGGAAATCTTCGAAGTCCGCCGCCGAAAACACCAGCATCTCGCCTGCGCCGTTGTGGCGCAGGTAATCGTCGCCCTGGTGCAGGGTGACGCTGCCGGTCCAGTGCTTGAAGTCGCTGAGTTCTTCCTTGGGCTTTTGGGTGAACAGGTTGTAGGCGATGCGCACCGTCAGCTGTTGGTCCTTGGCCAGTTGTTCAATGACCGCGTAGTCATCGGGGTAGTTCTGGAAACCACCGCCGGCGTCGATGGCGCTGGTGAGGCCCAGGCGATTGAGTTCACGCATGAACTGGCGGGTCGAATTGACCTGGTATTCGAGCGGCAGTTTCGGGCCCTTGGCCAGGGTTGCATACAAGATCATCGCGTTGGGACGCGCCACCAGCATGCCGGTGGGGTTGCCGTTGCTGTCGCGCACAATCTCGCCGCCCGGCGGGTTCGGCGTGTCCTTGGTGTAACCGGCCACGCGCAGGGCGGCGCGGTTGAGCAAGGCACGGTCATACAGGTGCAGCACGAACACCGGCGTATCTGGCGCGGCCTGATTCAACTCTTCCAGGGTCGGCATGCGTTTTTCGGCGAACTGGAATTCGTTCCAGCCCCCCACCACACGCACCCATTGCGGCGTCGGCGTGCGATCGGCTTGATCCTTGAGCATGCGCAACGCATCGGCCAGTGACGGCACGCCTTCCCAGCGCAGTTCAAGGTTGTAGTTCAGCCCGCCACGGATCAGGTGCAAGTGCGAGTCGTTAAGGCCGGGGATCACGGTGCGGCCCTTGAGGTCGATGACCTGGGTGCCGCTGCCGCGCAGGGCCATGGCCTCGCCGTCGGTGCCGACCGCGACAAAGCGGCCCTTGTGGATTGCGACCGCAGTGGCCCGTGGGTTTTCGCGGTCCACGGTGTGGAACTGGCCATTGAACAGAATCAGATCGGCGTTCATAGGGTGTCCTTTACAGAGGCTTCAAGCCAGGGAGCGAACAGGCGGGTGGCGGCCGGCATCAGCAGGTAAACCACCAGCAACACAATGGTCAGGGTCACCAAAAAAGTGGAAACCACATAGTTGGACAGGAACGGGTGCAGACGCAGGATCGGCCCCCAGATAAACGGCAGCAGCAGGGTTTGCGGCAGAATCACGCACAGGCTGACCACCGCCTGCTTCCAGCGCGGCGGTTTGGCGGCGCTGTCGGCCAGTGGCGCGAACCAGAACTCATTAGCCGCACCGATTTCGGTTTTGTCGCCGTCGGCCAGCATCGGCGCCGCTTCAGCGATCAGCGCCTGGCGTTCGGGGGAGTCGAGCCAGCGTTGCAGCGCGTCGGTGGAGCGATAGCGCAAGACGCAGGTAAACAGTGCTTGCCCGCCCTGCTTGCCGCGCACCACATCCACACCGAGGTGGCCGGGCCGCTCGCCGGCGATGCGCACGATGCGCCGCAGCCAGGCCTCGTAATCGGCTTCACGGCCGGCCTTGATCAGGTGTTTGACGACCAGGGTGACGACTTCGTCGGGGCTGGTTTCAGGTGTCGGGTCCATACGGTGTGATTCCCCCTGGAAAGCTAAGCGATGGGGGGAGTCTGGCGGGGAACGGGGGGCAGGAATTGGATGTTTGTGCTGTTTCGCCTGGCGCGCTCACGCCACACGCGCCATATGCTCACTGATGCGCGAGCGCAACCAGCGCTCCGCCGGGTCGTTGTCATGCACGCCGCTCCAGACCATCGACAATTCCGAGGCTTCAATTGCGAACGGCGGGTCCTCGGCGCGCAGCACCGTGCCTTCGGTCAAGGCACAGGCGGCGTAGTCGGGCACTGTCGCGATGATTTGCGTGCCCGCCAACAGTGCGCGCAAGCCGCTGAACTGGGGTACCGCCAGCACCACCCTGCGCGCCCGGCCGATGCGCGCCAGGTCAAGGTCGATATTGCCGCTCAAGTCCCCCGAGAACGACACCATAGCGTGGGGCCGCGTGCAGTAGTCATCCAGTGTCAACGGCGCCGCGCCGTCGTCGCCGCGCAGCACCTTGCAGGGAATGTCCCGCAGCTTCTTGCGCTTGGCATTGGCCGGCAGTTCGGTGGTGTAGCTGACGCCCACGGAAATCTCGCCACTGGCCAGCAACGAAGACATCAACAGGTAATTGGCGCGGCGTACCACCACGATGATCCCCGGTGCCTCTTCGCGCAGCTGGCTGAGCAACGGCGGGAACAGACCGAACTCGGCATCATCGGACAGGCCGATTCGAAACACCGCGCAGCTGGTGGAAGGGTCGAAATCCTTGGCGCGGCTGACCGCGCCTGAAATGGTGTCCATCGCCGGTTGCAGCTCCTTGAGTATCGCCACCGCCCGTGGCGTGGGCTCCATGCCGCGCCCGTTGCGCAGCAGCAATGGGTCGTCGAACAAGTCGCGCAGGCGCCCGAGCGCGGCACTCACGGCCGGCTGGCCCATGAAGAGTTTTTCGGCGACCCGGGTCAGGTTCTTCTCGAACATCAGCGCCTCGAAAATCACCAACAGGTTCATGTCGACGCGGCGCAGGTCGTTGCGGTTCATGGCGGTATCCAAACGGTTATCAGGCCGTCAGGTAAGCATGTCGCACGGATCGACGATTGCATGCCTGTGCTGTCTTTTCCGGGCGCGCACCTGGCGAAATTAACAACGATTAACTCGCCAGCCAGACGGCCCGGCGCCAAAAATACAGCGGTCTACACTGCATCCATTCACCGGGAACGCTCCCATCGACTACGGATATTTGTCATGGCCCGACTTGATGACTGTGCCCCTCGCTTTGGCGTCACCGGTGGCTTGTGCCCCCGGCGCGAGCGAGTTGCCAAGCAACTGATCCTCGCCAACCTCGGCGAAAGCCTGGCAATTGCCGACTTGGCGCAGGCCTGTGCGCTGTCGCGCAGCCATTTTTCCCGTGCGTTCAAGTGCACCACCGGGCTGTCGCCCCAGGAGTGGATTCGCCAACAGCGCATTCAGCGGGCCAAGGAACTGATCACCGGATCGTCCCTGAGCCTGACCCAGATCAGCGTCGAATGCGGCTTCTGCGACCAGGCGCACTTCTGCCATATGTTCACGCGCAGCGAGGGCGTGAACCCGATGACCTGGCGAAGTCACCACATCCGTCAAAAATCACAGGTGATTGCAGCCTAGTGGTCTGCACCGGCCTGGAATATGCTGGCCAAACTCTTTTCCTGAACAGGGGCCACTATGCGTGACCTCAACGACCAGGCCGTGCATTTCGGTCCCTACCGTGTCCACCCGCGCCAGCGCCTGGTGCTGGAGGCTGGCCGCCCCTTGCGCCTGAGCCGACGCGCGCTAGAAATCTTGCTGATTTTGCTGGAGCACGCCGGCAATGTGGTGAGCAAGCAGGAACTGATCACGCGGGTATGGCCCAAAACGGTGGTCGAAGACGGCAACCTGCGTGTGCATATGGCCGCGTTGCGCAAGGCCCTGGGCGATGGCCAGGCCGGGCAGCGCTATATCGTCACCGTCGCCCAGCGCGGCTACAGCTTTGTCGCCCCCCTGAGCATTGAACCGATGACGACAGCCATCGACGGTATTCCCCACAACCAGGGCCATAACCTGCCGCTGCGCCGTACGCGGATGATTGGCCGCCAGGTGTTGATCGACGCACTGGTGCAGCAACTGCCGCAGCAACGCTTCATCACCCTGACCGGCGCGGGCGGTATCGGCAAGACCACCGTGGCGCTGCGTGTGGCGGAATTATTGATCGGCCATTACCGCGACGGTATTCACCTGCTGGATCTGGCGCCGCTCAGCGCGCCGTCAATGATCCTGCCCAACCTGGCCGCCCTGCTCCACCTCGCACCCACCGAACATGACCCGCTGCTGACCTTGGCCCGAAGCCTGCACGCGCGGCAGTTGCTGCTGGTGATCGACAACTGCGAACACCTGCTGGACGACATCGCGCTGATCAGCGAAACCTTGCTGCGTCACCTGCCACACCTGCACATTTTGGCCACCAGCCGCGAAGCCCTGCGCGCCGAGGGCGAGTACGTGCAACGCCTGGAGCCGCTGGCCTGCCCACCCGCCACCGGGAACCGCGCCCAGGCCCTCGGCTACCCGGCCTTGCAACTGCTGATCGAGCGTGCCATGTCGCACCAGGACAGTTTTGAGCTCAGCGAGGCGCAACTGCCCCTGGCGATCGAGATCTGCAAGCGCCTGGACGGCATTCCCCTGGCAATCGAATTGGTCGCCACGCAGATCGAGCGCTTCGGCTTGCCGGGTTTGCTGGTGCAGATGGAGGACAATCTGCGCCTGCTCAACCGTGGCCTGCGCAGCGACCTGCCCCGCCAGCAAACCTTGCGCGCCACGCTGGATTGGAGTTTTAACCTGCTCACCGCGTGCGAACAGATCTGCCTGCGCCGCCTCGCGGTGTTTCGCGGCGGGTTCAGCCTGGCAAGCGCGGCGGCGGTGATCGCCGGGGAGCAGATCGCACCGGCCGAAGTGCTGGGTTCGATCACCCAACTGGTGGCCAAGTCGCTGCTCAACGTCGAGGCCGGCGATGATGACATGGTCTATCGTCTGCTGGATGTCACCCGCAGCTATGCCCTGGAAAAGCTCGACCACGCAGCTGAACTCGACAGCACACGCGAACGCCATGCGGCGCGCTGTCTGGCGCTGATGGACCAGGCGCGGGAAGACTGGGAATTCACTGCCACCGAGCTGTGGATCAACCGTTATGCGCCGTTGCGCGAGGACATTCGCGCCGCCCTCGACTGGGGCTTGGGCGAACACGGCGCGCACCTGCTTGGCATTCGCCTGACGGTCAGCGCCATGCCCTTGTGGCAGGAGTTGTCGCTGCTGCGCGAACATGGGCTGTACGTAGACCAGGCCCTGGCGCTGATGCCGCAATCGGGCGCGCCCTGCACGCAGTTGACCATGCAACTGCAACTGGCCCTGGGCAGCCTGTCCTATCACGCCTTGGGCGGCGCACCGCAGACCATCGCTGCGTTTGTGGCGGCCCGGCGCCTGGCGCAAGCGCTCCAAGACAATGGGGGCCAGTTGCGAGCCGTCTCCGGGCACATGGCGGTCAACCTGTGTGCCGGCCGCTACCGTGAGGCGCTGGAGCAGAGCATGCAGTTCGACCGCCTCGACCCGCGCACCGATCCGCTGCTGGATTTGAGTGCCCAGCGCTTACGGGTACTGGCCCAGCATTTCGCGGGCAACCAGGTCCTGGCCCTGCACAATGCCGAACAAGTACTACAGCGCATGGCCCACAGTGGCCATCTCAACCGTTTCACCCATGGCTTTGGCGTGCAATACGACCAGAGTGTGGCGTCGCTGACGGTGCTGGCGCGCATCCTGTGGCTGCGCGGGTTTCCAGAGCGGGCCGCACGAATGGCAAACCAGGCGCTGGAGCTGGCGTTGCAGATCAACCACGGCACCTCTATCTGCTATACCCTGGCCCTGGCCAGCGTACCGATTACCCACTACAACGGTGGCAGCGGCGCGGCGCACGCGCTGCTGGCGCTGTTGCTGGAGCACTCACAGAAACATTCGGTGCAGTTGTTTCATACCTGGGCGCGGCATTACGAGGGCACCGCACCCCATGCGACATTGCAAGGCCTGGGCCTGGTTCAGGACATACTGGTGACCTTCAATGCCGCGCAGGTAGATGACACGGTATTTGAGCGCGCAAGAAACGGCGCGGCCGGTTGGTGCACGGCCGAGATTCTCAGGGTGCGCGCCGAGGCCCTGCCCGACCTGCGCGCGCGCGAATCGCTGCTGCTGGAGGCATTGGGCTTGGCGCACGAGCAAGGCGCACTGGCCTGGCAGTTGCGCTGCGCGACCTCACTGGCTTGCCTGTGGCAAAGCCAGGGCCGTGTGCGGGCAGCACGTGAGCTGTTGAATTCGGTCTACGGGCAATTTACCGAAGGCTATGCCACCCAGGATCTAGTCCGCGTGCGCAGCCTGCTCGACCAGTTGCAGGACAAACGGCCGGCCTGAAAATGGCCCCAGATAATGCCCATAGCCCTGCTGCAAACGCGCCACCTGCAACGGGTCACGCAGCTGCGCCAGGGCGTAGCTGCGCACACTGTTGAGCAGCCGATAGCGCCGCGGGCCGGGGCCGGGCTCGACCACCAGGGAAGACGTCGCGACCAGGCGTGCCAGCAGGTAAGCCAGGTCGGCGTGCGCAAGTTCAGTGCCGGCCACCAGTTCGGTCAAGGCTGGCAACGTCACCGCGCTTTTGAACAGCGCCAATTGCAGGAACAGCCAACGCTGCGGCAGGCTCAGGCGTTGATACGTCCAATCCAGCGCCGCCGTCAGCGACTGATGGCGCTCGACCGCCGTGCGTCGGCCACGCCTTAACACTTGCACGCCGTTGTGTAACTGCTTTTGCAACCCGCGTATTCCCAGGGCTTCAACCTGGGCCGCCGCCAGTTCCAGCGCCAGCGGGATGCCGTCCAGACGCCGGCAGATATCGCACAACGGCGCCAGGTCCTCAGACCGCAGTACAAATCCCTGCTGACCGGCACGCACCCGCGCCACAAACAATTGCAGGGCCGGATACAGCATGGCCTGCTCGACACCACCCCGGTCAGCCGATGTCGGCAGCGCCAGCCGTGGCACGTGGTGCACCCATTCGCCGGGCACCTGCAAGGTTTCGCGGCTGGTCAGCAGCACGCTCACCAGAGGCGCCCTGGCTTGCAGTGTATGCACCAGATGACGGCAGGCGCCCAGCAACAAATCGGCATTATCGAGCACCAGCAACAGTTGCCGGGCGGCCAATTGCTCGCACAGTGCATGGGCGCCGACACAGGGTTGGAGGTGCAGGGTTTCGCTCAGGTAGTCCAGCAACCGGTTCGGCGCCTGCACAGTTGCCAGGTCCAGCCACCACACGCCATCGCGATAACGCGGCAACACCCGTTCGGCCAGCGCCAGTGCCAGGGTGCTCTTGCCGATGCCGGCGCAGCCGGTGAGCATCATCAGCCGTTGGCCGCCCAGGCGTCGCACCAGGCTGCCCAGCAGTTCGTCGCGGCCGATCACTGGGCTGAGCCGTGCGGCCAGATTGTGCCGAGGCCGCGGTGACGGCACCGGTGACGGCGCCACGAAGCAGTAGCCGCGTTGCGGTTCATTGAGGATATAGCGTTGTCCGTCCAGCGCACGACGCAGGGCGGCGATGTGCACGCGCAAATTATTGTCTTCCACCACGCTGTTCGGCCAGACCCGGCCGATCAAAGTGTCCTTGCTGACAAATTGCCCCGGCGTCTCCAACAGTATCGCGAGGATATCCAGCGCACGCCCACCCAATGGCACCGGCTGGCCGGTCTTGCTGACCAGACGTTGATCACGATGAAAGGTATAGGGGCCGAAGCTCACCGAGTGTGCATTGTTCATCTGCTGACAGCGCTGGAACACCCGGCCTTGGGCGCCTGCGCCTCCTTTCAAGGGGCCTGGGGCTATCTTGCCAGCTATGCGTGACAGGACAATGCTGGCACAGGGAGCGACACGGACAATCAGGGCAGCCAGACGGACATTCCGGCGTCAACTGAACTGTTGGCGGTACTGCGTGGGGTTAAGGCCGAGTTTTTCACTGAACAGAAAGCGCATATGCCGCACGCTGCCGAAGCCTGCGCGGAAAGCCACGGTCTTGAGCGGCAGGTCTGTGCTTTCCAGCAGGTGCCGGGCACGGTCGATACGCGCGCCTTGCACAAAGGCCATGGGCGTCATGCCCACCTCTTTGGCGAACAGCCGCGCAAAATGGCGCGCGCTCATGCCCGCCAGCGCGGCCATGGACACGATGCTCAATGGCTGATCCAACTGCGCCAGCACCTGGTTCTGCACGCGGGTGATCGGGGTTTCCAGCGGCGCGACGGCGGCGGTCATCGGGCTGAACTGAGCCTGCCCGCCCTGGCGTTTCATCACCACCAGCAGCACCTTGGCGACGTCGACCGCCACCTGCCGGCCATGGTCCTGGGCGATGATCGACAGCGCCAGGTCGATGCCGGCAGTGACCCCGCCGGAGGTAATCAAGCGGCCATCCTGCAAGTAAATGCGATCGGTTTCGACGGTGGCCTTGGGAAAGCCTTTGATCAGGCGGTCGGTGTAGTGCCAGTGCGTGGTGACGCGGTGGCCGTCGAGCAGCCCGGCGTGCCCCAGCACAAAGGCGCCGGTGCAGATCGAACCGAAGCGCCGTGCCCGAGGCGCTGCGGCCCGCAGCCAAGGCAGCAGAGCCGGATGGCATTCGTTATAAGCGCCAGGCCCGCCGGGCACCAGCAGAAGGTCGTAGGCCTCATCGGCATGCGCCAGTTGCAGGTCGGCATGCACGTGCACGCCATTGGAGGCGCGCAGCGGACCGGGCTCGGTACCGATCGTCAGGATCCGATAATGCTCCGACGCCGGCAAGTAGCGATTGGCTATGGAAAACACCTCCAGCGGCCCGGCCATATCGAGCAGCAGGAAGTCTGGAAACAGCGCCATGGCCACGGTTTTCATCAAGAGCAAGTCCATCGTAACGGGAGTCGGGACGGCATTATGGCACGCTTGAAACTGTCAACTAAAATGAGACATTAATTCAATTTTCAGCTTATTAATGAATCACTGGAAAACCATTAACCTTCTTCTCAACGCAAGCGCCCTGCATTTCGCAGCCAGCGCTCACTTGAGGACAAGACCATGCTGACCCTTCGCAAAGCCTCGGAACGCGGCGCCGCCAATCACGGTTGGTTGAAGTCGTTCCACACCTTCTCGTTTGCCAACTACTGGGATCCCAAGGAGCAGGGTTTTTCCGACCTGCTGGTGATCAACGATGACCGCGTCGCCGCCGGCAAAGGCTTCGGCCAGCACCCGCATCGGGACATGGAGATTTTCTCCTATGTGCTCGAAGGCGCCCTGGAACACAAGGACACCCTGGGCACCGGTTCGGTGATCCGCCCTGGCGACGTGCAACTGATGAGCGCCGGCAGCGGCGTGGCCCACAGCGAGTTCAACCACAGCCAGAGCCATGGCGTGCACTTCCTGCAGATCTGGATTGTGCCGAATGTGGTCGGCGCCGAACCGCGCTACCAGCAGGAGCACTTCAGCGCGGCGCAAAAACGTGGGCGCTTGCAGTTGATCATCTCGCCGGAAGGCACGGATGGCTCGCTCAACGTTCGCCAGGATGCACGGGTGTATGCCGGGCTGTTCAACGGCGATGAAGCCGCCACCCTGGAGGTGCCAGTGGACCGCCATGTGTACGTGCACGTGGCCCACGGCAGCGTCGAACTCAATGGCCAACGCTTGCAGGAAGGCGACGGCGCACGGCTGCGCAATGAGCGGCAGATCCGCCTGAGCCAGGGCGAAGACGCCGAGGTGCTGGTGTTTGACCTGCGCCCTCAGGAACTGCCGCAGATGCCTTGAGCGCCTGCACGATGGCCCGCCACAACGGGCCATCGCTGGCGTCGATAGTCACCATCAGCGCAATGAAGTTCTCTTAAAAAATCCAACGCGTACCATCAAACCCATACCCGGCAACACCCAACTACAACTCTCGGAGCACACCACCATGAAACGCCAACTCTTGCTTAGCCTCGCTTTCTCGGTACTGGCTGCCAACGCTTTTGCCCACCCGGTTGTCGCTGAAGGCGGCGCGGATCGCCTGCAAGGCAACCACGTAGCCGAAAATGGTTCTGACCGTCTGCAGGAACGCCGTATAGCCGAAGGTGGCGCTGATCGCTTGCAGGAACGTGGCCTGGCTGAAGGCGGTGCTGATCGCCTGCAGGAACGCGGCCTGGCTGAAGGCGGTGCTGATCGCCTGCAGGAACGCGGCCTGGCTGAAGGCGGTGCTGATCGCCTGCAGGAACGCGGCCTGGCTGAAGGTGGTGCTGATCGCCTGCAGGAACGCGGCCTGGCTGAAGGTGGTTCGGATCGCCTGCAGAGCAACCACGTATAACCCTCGCTGTTGGCGAGGCACCCCAAACCGGCCTGATCAGCCGGTTTTTTTTCGCCTGCGATCTGGCCATGTACCCACCCAACTTCTGGTTAACGCAGTGCCGGTGGCAAGCTTGCTAGCCACAACAAGCCTACTCACCCCACCAATCAGCGCAGGTCTCGGTCCACCCACAACACCGCCTTGCCGATCTGCTGGCGCGCCTCGATGCGCGCGTGTACCTGTTGCACCGTCTCCAGGCTGTAATGGCCCTCGATCTCCACGCTCAACGCCCCTTCCAGCATCGCCGCGAACACCGCATTGGCACGCCGCTGCACGGTCGCCCCGTCGGCCATGTGGTCCGCCAGACGTGGTCGGGTCAAAAACAGCGAGCCCGCCTCGCCCAATTCAATCGGGTCCAAATCGCTCAGTGAGCCCGACACGTTGCCATAATTGACGATCAAACCCCGCGTGCGGCAAGCACGGAAACTCTCGCGCAAGGTGGTTTTGCCGAGCGAATCAAACACCACATCCACTCCGCGCCCATCCGTGGCTTGCAGCACCTGATCGGCAAAGCCGTCATAGGTCCAGGCCCGGTGGGCGCCACGTTGCCGGGCAATCGCGCATTTTTCGGCGCTGCTGCCGGTGGTCAACACGGTCGCGCCCAACCGCCGCGCCATCTGCACCAACAACTGGCCGATGCTGCCGGACGCCGCGTGAATCAGGCAGCTGCTGCCTGCCTGCAAGCGCGCCACGTCCTCAACCAGGTAGTGCGCGGTGCAGCCCTGAAACATCGCCGCAGCCGCTTGATCGAAGGGGATGGCGCTCGGAATCTGCGCGACTTTGTCGGCAGGCACATTGGCGTATTCGGCATAGGCGCCCCAGGCAATGCACCAGGCCACCCGGTCGCCCACGGCCAGGTGGCTCACGCCCGGGCCAACCTCAACCACCACGCCGGCGCCCTCCATGCCCAGGGTGCAAGGCAAGCGCACCGGGTAAGTCACCGACGCCGCGTATTTGCCCTGGCGGGTATGAATATCCATGAAATTAATCCCGGCGCAGGCCACCTTGACCAGCACATGCCCGGCCGTGACCTGGGGTTTGGCCACATCATGGCGCAGTTGGGCGAAATCGGGACCGCCGTAGGCTTGCAGGGTAATGGCTTTCATCAGGGAACAACTCCGTTTGCACTGGGAAGCGGCCATGGTAAAAGGGATTATTCGGTTGGAATATTCCCCAATCCCTCCCAGCCTCTGTGCGGAAATAACCCGATGTTCGATTGGCAGGACCTCTACTACTTCACCGTGCTGGCCCGCACCCAGTCATTGTCGGCCGCCGCCCGCGAGCTGCAGGTGGAGCACGCCACCGTCGGGCGCCGGGTCGATGCACTGGAAAAAGCCCTGGGCGTAAAGCTGGTGGACCGCCTGCCCCGCAGCCGCCCGCTCACGGCGCAAGGCCTGGCCTTGGCGCAAGTGGCGGCGGGCATGGGCGATATGGCCACGCAGGTGATGCGCTTGTCGCGTGTGGCCTCCATTGAACTGGCCGGCACTGTGCGCGTCAGTTGCCCGCCCTCCATCGCCAACCACTGCATTGCACCTCAGCTTGCGCGTTTACGCGCCCACTACCCGCAGCTGAATCTGGTGCTGATGCCGTCCACTCAACTGGCCGCGCTGGACAAGGGCGAAGCCGACATCGCCTTGCGCACCGTGCGCCCCGACGAAGCAGCCCTGGTGCGGCGCAAAGTCGGCGTGGTGCGCTTCGGCTTGTACGCCGCACCTGCGCTCGAACACTTGCCGGCAGCGCAATGGACCTTCATCGCCTACGACGCCAGCCGCGACCACCTGCCCCAGCAAGCCTGGCTGCACCAACTGCGCGGCCCTCGCCCTATCGTATTTGCCGCCAGCGAGTTGATCACCCAGCAAATGGCCGCTCGCGCGCAGGTCGGCGCGGTAGTGCTGCCGACCCTGGTGGGCGACCACGACCCGCTGTTGACCCGGTTACCTACGCCCAGCGACGGCCCGGTGCGTGATATCTGGCTGACGGTCTACCCGGATATGCGCCGCTCACCGTCGGTGAAAGTGGTGATGGAGTTTCTGGTGGAATGTATTGAAGCGCAGGCGCAGCTACGTCGCTGATTCAGGCCGTGGCGAGGAATTTCTTGCGATACGCCGCCGGCAGCATCCCCACGCGCTGCTGGAACAGGCGGCGAAACGAATTACTGTCTTCATACCCCACCGCGTAGGTGATGCTTTCGAGGGTCATGCGCGTGGACTCCAGCATCTGCTTGGCCCGCTCCAGGCGCAGGGTTTGCACATAACCCACGGGCGTATAGCCGGTCGCCTCCTTGAAACGCCGCTTGAAATTGCGCACACCAAAACCAAAGCGCCGCGCCACGTCGTCAATTACCAACGCCTGGGCAAAGTGCTGCTCCAGCCAATGCTGCACCCGCAGGATCTCGCCGTCGCCGTGGTTCTTGGGCAACGACCACAGGGCGTACACCGACTGCTCGGTACGCACGCCGTCGATCAACAGGTATTTGCCACAGGTATGCGCAAGCTCTGGTGAACCGAAGCGGCGGATCAGGTGCAGCATCAGGTCCATCGCCGCGCTGGCGCCACCGCTGGTGATTACACGGTTTTCTTCACACAGGATCTGCGCGTCCTCCAGGGTCACGTCGGGGTAACGGCGCCGGAACAGCTCGGCAAACGCCCAGTGGGTGGTAGCGCGCAAGCCTTGCAACAGGCCGCTTTCGGCCAGCAAAAAAGCTGCGGTGCACATTGATGCCAGCACCGCGCCCTGGGCATATTGCTCACGCAGCCACGGGCCGTAGGCAGGAAAAGTGGGCAGGGCCTGCTTGAGGGTAAACAGGAAACCGGGGATCAGGATCAGGTCGGTGCGGCGCACCTGCGCCGCCGCGCACGCCACCTGCATGCACTGCCCGCTCCACGTGGTGACGGGCTGGCCGTCCAGGGAGACCACCAAGACCTCAAAGGGTGGGCTGTCGGCAAACAGATTGGCGGCGCTGAGCATTTCCAGGACCAGGGTGGCGTTGGCGGCAGAACAATCATCGGCCAGGAGCAAGGTAATGTGCATAAAAAGCCTGTTTGCGTTTTTCGCATGTAATAAGTCATTTGCGCACCTACCTTAGCCGATTCCGGCTGCGTACAGTGCGGCTTCTGATCAACTGCCTGGCACGTTTATGAATCTCTGGTTTCGATTGCTGTTCATGTTGTTCCGTCGTCCCTGGCGCAAGCCCGTGCAGGGTTTGGACACCACTGTAGTGCGCATGCGGGTGTGGCCGCTGGACCTGGATATCAACCGGCACGTCACCAACGGCCGGTACTTCACCCTGGCAGACGTTGCGCGGATGGATTTTGTGCTGCGTACCGGCGCTTTTCGCGTGGCCCTGCGCAACAAGGCGTTGCCGATTGTGGGCGACACCTGGGGCAAGTTCCGCCGCGAGCTGAAGCTCTTTGAAGTGTTCGAGGTACACACCCGCATGCTCGGCTGGGACCACAAATGGAGCCTGATGGAGCATCGTTTTATCAGCAAGGGCCGAGTGGTGGGCGTGGTGGTGATGCGCGGCCTGTTCCGCTCCGCCAAGGGCACCCTGCCCCCGGCCGACTTTGTGCGCGAACTCGGCTTGGCCGAAGCGTCACCGCCCATGCCGCAGTGGCTGAGTGACTGGGCAAACAGTTGTGATGAGATGAGCGTGCAGTTGCGGGCGCAGGAGCAGGTTTGAGCGCACCTAGGCCTTGGATACGAGTTTCTTCAGGTTGGCTTCGGCGTCATCCCTGGCCAGGTGGAGTATCGACGAAATTCATCCCAGTGCAAGTACCGACTTTTGCCGTCGACCGCTTTGCAGAGGCCCGCCAGCTCGATAACTTCCAAGCCGTATTGCTTTAGCAAATCTGCGAAATCGGTTGGCTTATGGGTTCTCGCCATCGCTGAAACTCAATTTTCGAAAACTGAGTTGTTCCTTGCGCATGGGGTTGGCGGTGTCAAGGGCTATGCAGTCAGACTGTGGGGTTGCGGGACGCGGAGCGTCCCAAGCGGCATTCCCACGCAGAGCGTGGGAACGATCAGACCGACAACTACCAGCTCTCCCCCAACCCCAACAACCCCAGAATCTGCCGGCGCAAACCCACCAGATAGGCATCATCGCGATGCCGAGGATAGGGCCGGTCAATGGTCAACTGCGCCTGGATCTTCGCCGGGCGGTCGCTGAACACGATCACGCGGTTGGCCAGCAGCAAGGCTTCTTCCACGTCGTGGGTCACCAGCAACGCCGTGTAGCCCTGGCGCTGCCACAGGTCGATAAGCTCCTTTTGCAGGGTGATGCGCGTCAGCGAGTCCAGCTTGCCCAGGGGTTCATCCAGAATCAGCAGCCGTGGCTGGTTGACCAGCGCACGGGCCAACGCCACGCGCTGGGCCATGCCGCCGGAAAGTTGTCGAGGGTAGGCGTGCGCGAAGGCGCTGAGGCCAACTTTTTCCAGGGTTTGATCGACCTTGGCCGAATGGGTCTTGAGCAAGCCTTGAGCCTCCAGGCCCAGCGCGACGTTGTCCCACACGCGGCGCCACGGGTACAGGGTCGGGTCCTGGAACACCACCACGCGGCTCGGGTCGGGGCCGGTGATGGCGTGCCCATCGGCCAGCAAACGCCCGGAGTCAGCCGGTTCCAACCCGGCCACCAGGCGCAGCAAAGTGGATTTGCCGCACCCCGAAGGCCCCAGCAACGCCACGAATTCACCGGGCGCCACCTCCAGGGAAACCCGCTCCAATACCGGCAAACGCTGCCCGTCCAGTGCAAAGCCATGGCTGAGGTTCTCAATCCGCAGCGCCAGCCCGGGCGCGGGTTGAACTGCCTGTGCCAGCGCTACCATTTCATCGCTCCTTTCTGCCAGGCCAACAAGCGGTCACGCACCAGGAACAACCCGGTGATCAACCCCGAACAGGCCAGTGCCATGATCAATAATGCCGCGTACATGTTCGCGTAGGCGGCCCAGCCCTGAGCCCATTGCAAGTACCAGCCGATGCCGGATTTAACCCCCATCATTTCCGCCACCACCAAGGTCGAAAACGAGGCGCCCAGGCCCATGAACAGGCCGACAAACACGTGGGGCAACGCGGCGGGGATCGCCACTTTGAAAATCAGGAAGCCCGGCTTGGCACCCAAGGTACGCGCCACGTCGTAATAGGCTTTATCGACACTCGCCACGCCGGACCAGGTCAGCACCGTGACCGGAAACCAGGTGGCCAGCGCGATCAGGAAAACACTTGCGCTCCAACTGCTGGGGAACAGGAAAAAACACAGCGGCAGCAACGCCGTCGACGGCACCGGCCCGAGGATACGCAGCACCGGGTGCAACCAGTAGCCGATGCGCGTGGACCAGCCGATGGAGACGCCCGCGACAAAACCAGTCGCCGCGCCCAGCGCCACGCCCGAACCCAGCAGCAAGGCCGAATGCAGCAGGCTGTCGGCCAGGCGCGCATAGTCTTCGACATACACCGCAAGCAAGGCCTGGGGCGGCGCGAAAAACGGCACCGGCAGCAGAGCCAGCTTGGCGGTGAGCAGTTCCCAGACACCCAGCAACACGGGCAAGGCAATCAACCACGGCCCGGCCTTTTGCAAGCGCTGGCCGAGCCGCGAAAAACGCAGGCCCAGCAGGCTCAACAGAATGAACAGCGCAGCCACCGCCACGCACACATTGGCCAGCCCTTGGGTCATCGGCCAATTGCGCACGGCATTGGGCCAATAGCTGATCAACAGCGCCACGGCCACCCAGGCCGCCACCACCGTGGCGCCCTGCCAGCCGGCCTTGAATGTCAGGCTTGGGTTCAGGGTGGTTGCATCAACTGAAGACATCAGCGGTGATCTCCTTGGCGAACTCCACCGGGTCGGTGCCTTTGCTGATCACCTCGACGGTTTTCAGGTCGGTGACATAGGTGGTGATTTCCTGCGTCAATGCCGCGCCGACCGCATGGTGACCGTGGGTGTGATCGTGCAGGATCGCCTGCACTTCTTCTGTCGTGGTATTGAGCGCATAGGCCTGGAAGCCCTTGGCGACCTCTTCGGGGTGCTGCACGGAATAATCATGGGCCTCCAGAACCGCCTGGGTCAGCGCCGCGACCACGCGCTTGTCTTCACGTACCAGCTTGCCGGTGACGCCGACCACGCAGCAGCTGAGGTTGGCGTATTCCTCCACCAGGTTGGTGGACAATTCCCGCGCCACGCCGGACTTGATCAGGCGGTACATGAACGGGTCACTGCCGCTGACCGCCTGCACTTCGCCACGCTCCAGCGCGGTGCCCAGCAGGTCGGCCGGGTACAGGCGCCATTCGACGTCGCGCACCGGGTCGACGCCGTGCTTTTTCAGCAGGATCGAGAAGAAATTGCGGTCGGGGCTGGCCATGTCGGTGACACCGATGGCCTTGCCCTTGAGGTCTTCGAGCTTATTCACGCCACCGTTCGCGGCACTCAGCAAGCGCAGGCAACCGCCGTGGGTACCGGCGGTGAGCTTGACGTCAAAGCCTTGTTCCAGAGCCTTGAGCCAACGCAGCGCCATGCCTATGCCGGCATCCGCCTTGCCGGTGGCAATGGCTTCGAGCAGCACTTCGGTGGAGTTGCCGAAGTTGACCAGCTCCACATCGAGGTTGTGCTTGGTGAAAAAGCCCTGGCCGTGGGCGATCACCACTGGCGCCAGGCACACAGCGTTGAGGTTGACCGCCAGTTTGAGCTTGCGCGGCGCGTCGAGGCGGATGAACTCGCCGGTGCCTGCAGGTTCCGCAGGCGTGCCGTGCCCGGCGTGCTCGTCGGCCGCCAAGCCCAGGCTGGGCAGCGCCAGGCCGGCCATGGAAATGCCCGCTATGCCGAGCAAACGGCGACGGGTCAAGTGATCGAAAGCAACCATGCGCAATTCCCTTTTTAAATTGATGTACCCAATAAAAAACACCGCCGCCCAAATGTGGGAGCTGGCTTGCCTGCGATAGCGCAGTGTCAGTCAACAACGGTGCAAACTGCCCCACCGCTATCGCAGGCAAGCCAGCTCCCACATAGAGCGCATCAGTCCAGACCGAGGTGCTCACGCAACGTCGAACCTTCGTACGCCGTGCGGAACAGGCCCTTGCGCTGCAAATGCGGAATCACGCTTTCGACAAATTCGGTGAACGAGCCCGGCAAGTACCCCGGCGAAATCACAAAGCCGTCGCAACCGCCTTGCTCGAACAACTCAGCCAATTGGTCGGCGATCTGCGCGCCGGTGCCCACCAGTTGCGGCACGCGCACGCTGCTGGCGAAGATCCGGCCGAGTTGTTCCAGGCTCAGTTCGGGGCCTTGCATCAGCAGCTTTTCCGCCGCTGCACCGTGGATAAGCGGCGACTGCGCCACCTCGGCCAGGGTGGCCGACAACGGGAACGGCGACAGGTCCACATTCAGCTGCGAAGCCAGTGTCACCAGCCCCAACTCCGGCCGCGCCAGGGCGTTGTGCTGGTCGCGCTTGGCGCGGGCTTCGGCTTCGCTGCCGCCAATAAACGGCATCACCGCGGTGAGTATTTTGCAGCTGTCGGCGGCGCGGCCTTGTTGCACCACCTGGGCGCGCACGTCATCGCGAAAGGCCCGCATCGCCGCCAGGTGCGGGTGAATGGTAAAAATCGCCTCGGCCCACCGTGCGCCAAAGCGCCGACCCCGCCCGGAAGACCCGGCCTGGATCAGCACCGGCCGGCCCTGGGGCGAACGCGGGATATTCAGCGGGCCTTCAACCCGGAACCACTCGCCCTGGTGTTGCACCGAGGTAATCAATGCCGGGTCGGCGAGCACGCCGCTTTCGCGGTCGAGCTTGAGCGCGTCCTTGCCCCAGCTGTTCCAGAGTTTCAGCGCGACCTCGACAAACTCATCGGCGCGGTCGTAGCGCAGGTCATGCTCCAGGTGCTTGGCCTTGCCGAACAGGCGCCCTTCGCTGTCATTCATCGAGGTGACGATATTCCACGCCGCGCGGCCCTTGGACAGGTGGTCCAAGGTGGCGAATTCGCGGGCAATATGCGCCGGTTCGTAATAGGTGGTGGAACGGGTCGCGCCCAGGCCGAGTTTGGTGGTCTGGCCCACCAGGTACGACAGGATCGGCAACGGGTCGAGGCGCGTGGCGTCCTGGGCGCCGTAGCGCAAGGCAAACTCACGGGAGCCGCCCATCTGGTCGCCCACGGCCAGGCGATCGGCGAAAAACAGGAAGTCGAACAAGCCTTCCTCCACGACTTTGGCGATACGCGTGTAGTACTCGGGGTCGAGGTAATTGCCGACGGTTTCGGGGTGGCGCCATACCGCGTGGCTGTGCACCACCGGGCCGCTCAACAGGAAGGCTGACAAATGGATCTGGCGGCGTGAGGTCATAAAGCGTCTTCGCGGGAAAGTTCGCTTTTGATTATATTAATCACGCACGATTATGAAAGAATCATATAACTCTATGGTTATGCCCGATTGGTCGGACGCTGCAAAAAGCGCCCTAAGCTCAGATCGAAAGAGTATTTATCGAATGCTTTTCATAACTTTAAGCTTGGCGCTATTTCGCAAGAAAATCGCGGTGATGACAGGCACGCCTTACGCCAAGGCGGTGGATGCGCAGGATGTGCAGACCTGGAAGCCTTAAGGCCGCGACAGGTTTGCACGCGCGGTAAACAGGGCGCCCCGGAAATGGTACAACAGCTACCTTCACTCTTTTCCTGGGGAGCGCCGCTCATGACGTCCAAGCTCGAACAACTCAAGCAATTCACCACCGTGGTCTGCGACACTGGCGACCTGGAAGCCATCAGCCGCCTGCGCCCGGTGGACGCCACCACCAACCCGTCGCTGCTGCTCAAGGCCGCCGCCATCCCGGAATACGCCGAGCTGCTGCGCAATGCCGTGAGCCTGTCCAAAGGCGATGTGGACCTGGCCTGCGATCACTTTGCGGTGTCGGTGGGCGCGGGCATTCTCAAGGTGATTCCGGGGCGTATCTCCACTGAAGTCGACGCGCGTTTGTCGTTCGACGAAGACGCGCTGTGGGCCAAGGCCAACCAGCTGATCGCCCTGTATGACCAGGCCGGTGTCGGCCGCGACCGCGTGCTGATCAAACTGGCCTCCACCTGGGAAGGCATCCGCACCGCCGAGCGCCTGGAAAAATCCGGTATCCAGACCAACCTCACCCTGCTGTTTTCCTTCGCCCAGGCCCAGGCCTGCGCGGATGCCGGGGTATTTTTGATCTCGCCGTTCGTGGGCCGCATCTACGACTGGTATCGCAAAAACACCGGCCTGGACTACACCGGTGCCGAAGACCCGGGCGTGCAGTCGGTGACGCGTATCTACAACTACTACAAGGCCAATAAAATCGACACCGTGGTGATGGGCGCCAGCTTCCGCACCTTGAGCCAGATCGAAGAACTGGCTGGTTGCGACCGCCTGACCATCAGCCCTGACCTGCTGCAAAAACTGGCTGACGATAACGGCGTGCTGCAACGCAAATTGGCGCCGGGTGCAGAAGGCGAAGCGCGTCAGCCATTGACCGAAGCGCAATTCCGTTGGGCGTCGAATGAAGATGCGATGGCGACTGAAAAACTCGCCGAAGGCATTCGCCAGTTTGCGCGGGATCAGGAGAAGCTCGAGGCGGTGCTGGCTGCGCTGTAAGGTACTAAAACCGCATGCGGTCAAATGTGGGAGCTGGCTTGCCTGCGATAGCGGTGGTGGCTGACAGATCGCTATCGCAGGCAAGCCAGCTCCCACAGAAAAGCCTGCTCGCCACAACAAGCCAGCTCCCACAGGTTGCTTTTTTGCCTAGGATTGCTGGCTCAAAACGGCCCTTTCGTCATCACCCGCTCATCAATGAACCCGCGCAACATGCCGATCCGCTGCGTATAAGCAGCGCTCAGGCAACTGACTTTCGCCCCGCAGGCATGCCGCTGTTTGAGCCATTCGGCCTGCCCGTCCATCAATGACCCGCGCCCGCCCATGGCCATGAAGTGCTTGTTCAGGTCGTAGAGCAACGCCATGGTCACGTCCTGGTCGTTGAGGCTGACGTTCTTGCAAATCGCAATTTCGTCAGGCGCTTTGGCCTTGCCACAGTCGAAGCTGGCGGCAACGCTCGAAGGGCTGAGCAACAGCGCAGACACGCTGGCAAGCATCGCGAAAACAGCAGGTTTGATCATCAATCGTTACTCCTCAGTTACGCACCACACCCGTCCCGAACTTGCGAATCGCCAGGCAATACCCGATCAACGCCACCGCTGCCAACGCCCCGCCCGCCACGCCGATCCAGGCGAAGCCGAAGTGGCTGCCGACCCAGCTGCCCATCAGGGCGCCGCCGCCGATGCCGATGTTGTAGATGCCGGAGAACATTGCCATGGCCACGTCGGTGGCGTCGGGTGCCAGCACCAGCACCTTCGATTGCATGGCGAGGCCGAAGCCCATGATGGCCATGCCCCAGAAAATGCTCAGTATCACCAGGTACGACTCGGCGCCGCTCAAGGGCAGCATCAGGGTCAAGCAGGCCGCGAGCAGGAACACTGCGCTGACCACGAAGATATGCGGGTTGAAACGGTGTACCAGGCTGAACAGCAGCGAGCCGATGATGCCCGCGCCGCCGAACACCAGCAAAATCAGAGTTACGGCGCCACCACCCAAACCGGCCACGCCTTCGACGAAGGGTTCGATGTAGCTGTAGGCGGTGAATTGCGCGGTGACGGTCATGGCGGTGAGCACGTACAGCGCCACCAGTGCTGGGCGTTTGAACAGCAACGGCAGGCTGCGCAGCGAGCCGGAGTTCTGGCTCGGCAGCGGCGGCAAGGTGCGCGCCAGCCAGAACACCAGCGCGCCAGCGAACGCGGCGATCACCAGGAAGGTGGTGCGCCAGCCCATGGCTTCGCCGAGCAGGCGGCCTAGCGGAATGCCCAACACCATCGCCAGGGACGTGCCGGTGGCCAATAACCCAAGGGCTTGCACCTGCTTGCCTTCCGGCGCCAGGCGCACGGCCAGGGACGCGGTAATTGACCAGAACAGCGCGTGGGACAACGCAATGCCGATGCGACTGACCATCAGCAGGCCAAAACTGTTGGCGACGCTGGAGAGGATATGGCTGGCGATAAACAGGCCGAACAGCACGATCAGCAACTTGCGCCGCTCGACGTTGCGCGTCAGCAGCATCACCGGCAACGAGGTCAGCGAAACGATCCAGGCATAGATGGTGAGCATCAAGCCGACGCTGGCGATGGGCATGTCGAAGCTCGCACCGATGGCGCTGAGCAACCCGACGGGCACGAATTCGGTGGTATTGAACACAAAGGCGGCCAGCGCCAAGGCGATGACCGGTTGCCAATTGGCTTGGGGCGTTGCGGCTGAAATGCTCATTGGCGGGCGAGATACTCTGGCGATGATCCAACGGCCGCGCAGAACAGCGCCGCCGCCGGGCATTCTATAGGTTTCTTGGCCCGCTGTTGACGCGGATCGTCGCCCAAAGGCTTAGGGCGAGGTCATGGTAATCACGTAGTTGCCCGACTGGATCGGTTTGCCGGCGGCATCCACCAGCAAGTAACTCTGGTTGTAATAACGCCCATCGCCGCTGTCTGCCACCAGCTTTACATGGGCGGCGTTGACGCTGGCCACTGGCGCCATATTGCGCACCTCGAAGCGACTGCCGCGATTGGAACTGGCGCACCCGGTCAACTCCATCACCGCGCCACTGCGCGCATTTGTCGCACAGCCGGGTTCGACGATGGCGCCGCGAAATTGAATGGTGCCCTGCCCGATGGTCTGCGCGGCACCACAGGCGCCCGCCCATAGGCAAAACAGGCCGGTTAATACCGAAATACCTTTAACGTTCATGCCGACACTCCTTATTGGGCTCTCAATAAGGAAGTCGTCTGCTCGAGCGTTAACTTGAGGTCAATCTTGCCAAGGTGTGCGCTGGATCACGGATCGACCTGGCCCATCATCTCGGGGATGCTTTCCGGGCGCTTGGCATAACGCTGCGCCAACGCCGCGCAGACCATCAACTGGATCTGGTGAAACAGCATCAACGGCAAAATCAGCACGCCCATGGTCGCCCCGGCGAACAGCACCTGGGCCATCGGTACACCGGTGGCCAGGCTTTTCTTCGAGCCACAGAACAAGATGGTGATGCGGTCTTCCTGGTTAAACCCAAATGCCTTGCCCAGCACGGCGGAGGCCACCAGCACCAAGGCCAGCAACACGCAGCAGGCGACGACCAGACCGCCCAGCTCCCACAACGGGATCTGGTGCCAGATGCCTTCGTTGACCGCTTCGCTGAACGCGCCATACACCACCAGCAGAATCGAGCCTTGGTCGACGAACTTCAGCCAGGATTTATTACGCCCCACCCACTCGCCAATCCAGCGCCGGGCGATTTGGCCCGCCACAAAAGGCAGCAACAGTTGCACGCTGATTTTGAGGATGGCGTCGACCGTGGAGCCGCCATCGCCGTGTACGTTAAGCAGCAAGGTCACCAGCAACGGCGTCAGGAAGATGCCGAACAGGCTGGAGGCCGCCGCGCTGCAGATGGCTGCCGGGATGTTGCCGCGGGCCAGCGAGGTGAAGGCAATCGCCGATTGCACCGTGGCCGGCAGCGCACACAGATACAGCATGCCCATGTACAGGTCGTTGCCGATCAGCGGCGACAGCAGCGGCTTGAGCGCCAGGCCCAACAATGGGAACAGCACAAAGGTCAGGCTGAACACCAGCAAATGCAGGCGCCAGTGCCCGGCGCCAGCGACGATGGCCTGGCGCGACAGCTTGGCGCCGTGCAGGAAAAACAGCAGCGCGATGGCCAGGTTAGTCACCCAGCCGAAGGCCACGGCGGTCTGGCCGCTGGCAGGCAGCAGTGACGCAAAGATCACCGTGGCGATCAGGGTCAGGGTGAAGTTGTCAGGTAGAAAACGCGGACGGGTCATAAGCAAATCTTCCAGGGGTTGCCAAGAGCATCGCTGCGACTCTAACTTAACGGCCTGTTACCGACTAACGCCAATGAGCCAGTAAATGCCGCCTAAAGGACATGACAAGACGGTTAGGCGCAGTGTGCCCGGGCTTTCCAGCCTGCCACGCCCGGTGTATGGCCGCACCGAATCGCTGCCCAACCGAGCGCTGACCCGCCGGCACAGCCACCCGTGGGTGCAGTTGTCGTATGCGATTTCGGGGGTGCTGGAGATCCAGACCAGTGTCGGCCGTTTCGTCGCCCCGCCCCAGCGCGCCGTGTGGATTCCTGCGGGCGTACCGCACCGGGTGTTCAGTTCACCGCACACGGAAATGCGCAGCCTGTACCTCGATTGCAGCGTTACCGCCTGGGCGGCCGAGCGTTGCCAGGTGCTGGAGGTGAGCAGTTTGTTGCGCGAGTTGATCCGCAGTTTCAGCGAGTTGCCGGTGGAGTATGCCGAGGACGGCCCGGACGGGCGGCTGGCCCAGGTGGTGCTCGACCAACTGGCGGCCGCGCCCCAGGTGGATTTGATGCTGCCGTTGCCCCATGACCCACGGCTGCGGCAGATTTACCGCAGCCTGAACCTGCACCCGGAGCAGCAGACCACCCTGGGTGACTGGAGCCACAAGCTTGGGGTCAGTGAAAAGACCCTGAGCCGGTTGTTTTTGAGTGATACAGGCCTGACCTTTCGCGCCTGGCGTCAGCGCCTGCGCTTGCTCAGCGCCCTGCCCGCGCTGGAGCAAGGCGAGCGGGTGACGGATGTGGCGCTGGGGTGTGGGTATGAGTCGACGTCGGCGTTTATCAATGCGTTTCGGCAGCAGTTTGAGTCTACGCCGGGCGAATTCTTCCGCTGACACATAGACAACAACGATCCACTGTGGGAGCTGGCTTGCCTGCGATGCAGGCACCTCGGTGTGTCAGGTACACCGAGTTGATGCTATCGCAGGCAAGCCAGCTCCCACATTGGCTCCCAATTACAAATCAGCTGCCATCACCACCATGGGCTTCTTCAAAGAAGTAATCCTTCCAGCTCGCCGCCTTGTTCTTCAGCACGCCCAATTCCTGCAGCTTTTGGGCATAGATAAACGTACGCTGCGGCACGATGGTGAAGTCGATTTCCGGGTCCTGGACGATTTTCTCCACCAGGTCCAGCGGCAGCTTGGATTCCTCTACGCGAATATACGTCTTGGCGGCCGCAGGTTTATCGGCCTTGATGATCTTCTCGGCCTCCGCCAGCGCGTCATAAAACGCCTTGTAGGTCCTGGGGTTGTCATCGTGAAATTTCTGCGTGGTGTAGAGCACGTTGAACGACGCCTGCCCGCCAAGAATGTCGTAGGAACTGAGCACCTTGTGCACGTTAGGGTTCAACAACTCCTGATACTGAAACGGCGGGCTGGAGAAGTGTGAATTGATCTCCGAACCACCGGCAATCAACGCCGCCGTGGCATCCGGGTGGGCCAGGCTGATGGAGATGTCGTCGAACTTCTTGAAATTGGCATCGCCGAACAGCTTGGCCGTCTCGATCTGCAAGGTGCGCGACTGGAAACCCACGCCGGCGGCCGGCACAGCGATGCGGTCTTTGTCGGTGAAGTCCTGCAGGGTCTTCACGTTGGGGTTATTGGTCAGCAGGTAATTGGGCATCGAACCCAGGGAGGCGATGGCCTTGACGTTCTGCTTGCCCTTGGTGCGGTCCCACAGGGTGAGCATCGGCGGCACACCCGCCGAGACCACATCCAGGGCGCCGGCCAGCAGCGATTCATTCATGGCGGTGGCGCCGGAAATGCTGTTCCATTCCACCTTGATATCCAGGCCCTGCTCCTTGCCATGTTTTTCGATCAGGTGCTGGTCGCGCACCACGTCGAGGATCAGGTAACCGATACCGAATTGCTGTGCAATGCTGATCTTGCCTTCGGCCTGGGCGCCGGGGCTGAGCAAGGCGCTCGCGGCCGCCAGGGACGCGGCCAACAGGGTCAGGGAGGAACGCTTGAAAGTCATGGGAATCTGCCGCGTTTTCGAGAAGGTGATAGAGCCTAGCGACGAATTTTAAGACTGGAAAAGAATATCGGGATCTATTGTTATGCTAATCATCCCCAAAATGCCGTGTGGCTGTTATTGTGCCGCGCTTTGAAATACACCTGCCAACCTGCGAGGAAATGGACGTTGAACACTGACGATAAAATGACTGGGGATCTGTTCGAGGTCGATAAGCGCCTGTCACTCAAGCCCGTGGTGGACTTCAACGCTTACCTGCGCAGCGCATTCGGCGATGGCCCATGCACCTGCGTGCGCTGCAGCGCCGCCAACGGTAACGAAACCGGCTACGCGTTCCAACACACCTTCAACTTCGACGGCAAACCCACGCACCGCCGCTTTGCCTCCACGGCGGGCAGCGATGTGTTGATGGTGTTGAAGAAGGCGTGGCTGTCATACACCAAGGCCGAGCTGCCGCTCAGTGGCGTATTGGTGCTGGAGACGGTGAAGGAGTTTGTCGAGCCGCAACTTCACAAGCGCTTGGCGCCGCTGTTTTTGGCCAGTGAGCTGGTCAAGGATGTGGATGGGCAGTTGCAGGTTCAGCCGCAGGCGAGTTGAACCCACTCGATAACTCTTTAGAAATAAAAAAAATTGCTCTACTTATCAAACAGTATAAAAAACTGTCAAGTCTCACAGTATGAAACCTATTCGTCCTGCCTTACCTTCAGTCCATTCAGGCCGTGACTTGCTAGACAACCCGACCAACGTCTGAATAATTGCCCACTCAATTAAGGATGATCAAAATGACTTTGATATATGGCAGCCAAGGCGACATTCCCAGTGACCTCAACGGTGCGAACGATGTGACTGTAATTGCTCTACTGGCCACCATGATGGGACGCTATAGGGTTCTTCCAAACGCCCGGCCTGGTGCAACGGTTTTGATCGTTACCCAAGACTGTCAGTACGGAGAACTCACGATGACGAACATTAGTGGCTACGCGCCTGATACCGTCCTTTATCTACAGAAAAATCATGTGTATCACCTGACGTCCAAGGGGGCGACCTGGGATATGACATTCCGGGATCTGCAATCGGGCGCTGGCTACGGCGTCGTCAATACCCCACCAGCCTATCAGTAACGCCCCTTAAACGGACCAGTCATCGTTCTAAACCTGAAAAACGGCACGCAAGCGTGCCGTTTTGTCATCACGAACCAGTGATTACTTACGCGCCGCCTCCCACTGCTTCAACAGATCACCATAAGCCACGGTCTCCCCTTTGGGCTTCTCATTCGCCAGCTTGGGCTTCGGCGCGCCCGGCTGGTCAAACCAGTACTGCGCATCCCGCTCCGGGTTCATTTTTGGGCCGCACACCGGCTGCACCTTGGAACGCTCCAGGCGCGTCATGATCGCGTCCTGTTCCTTGGCCAGGTTATCCAGCGCCTGTTGCGGGGTTTTCTCGCCACTGGCCGCTGCGGCGATGTTGCTCCACCACAGCTGCGCCAGGCGTGGGTAGTCGGGCACGTTGGTGCCGGTCGGCGTCCACTCCACCCGCGCCGGGCTGCGGTAGAACTCCACCAGCCCGCCGAGTTTCGGCGCCATGTCGGTCATGGCCTGGGAGTTGATGTCGGACTCACGAATCGGCGTCAGGCCAACGATGGTTTTCTTCAGTGATACGGTTTTTGAGGTCACGAACTGCGCGTACAGCCACGCCGCAAGCTTTTGCTTCTCGGGCGTGGACTTGAGGAAGGTCCAGGAACCCACGTCCTGATAGCCCTTTTTCATGCCCTTTTCCCAATACGGCCCGACCGGCGACGGCGCCATGCGCCATTTCGGCGTGCCATCGGCATTCACCACCGGCAGGCCCGGCTTGGTCATGTCGGCCGTAAACGCGGTGTACCAGAAGATCTGCTGGGCGATGTTGCCTTGGGACGGCACCGGCCCGGATTCGGAGAAGGTCATGCCCGCCGCTTCCGGAGGCGCGTAGGCTTTCATCCAGTCCACGTACTTTTGCGTGGCAAACACCGCGGCCGGGCCATTGGTGTCGCCCCCACGGGTCACGCTGGAGCCTACCGGGTGGCAGTCCTCCACGCGAATGCCCCACTCGTCCACCGGCAAGCCGTTAGGCAGCCCCTTGTCGCCGCCGCCGGCCATGGAGAACCAGGCATCGGTGAAGCGCCAGCCCAGCGATGGGTCTTTTTTGCCGTAGTCCATGTGCCCATAGATACGTTTGCCGTCGATTTCCTTGACGTCTTCGCTGAAGAACTTGGCGATGTCTTCATAGGCCGACCAGTTCACCGGCACACCCAGCTCGTAGCCGTATTTTTCCTTGAACTTGGCTTTGAGGTCCGCGCGCTCAAACCAATCGGCGCGGAACCAGTAGAGGTTGGCGAACTGCTGGTCGGGCAACTGGTAGATCTTGCCGTCCGGCGCGGTGGTGAACGAGATGCCGATAAAGTCCTTGATATCCAGGGTCGGCGAGGTGAAGGCCTTACCTTCGTTGGCCATCAGGTCGGTGATGGATTCGGTCTTGCCATAGCGAAAGTGCGTACCGATCAAGTCGGAATCGTTCACCCAGCCGTCATAGATATTCTTGTCGGACTGCATCTGGGTTTGCAGCTTCTCCACCACGTCGCCTTCCTGCAGCAGGTCGTGGGTCAGCTTGATGCCGGTGATTTCGCTGAAGGCCTTGGCCAGTACCTTGGATTCGTACTCGTGGGTGGTGAGGGTTTCCGACACCACGTTGATCTTCATCCCACGGAACGGTTCCGACGCCTTGATAAACCACTTCAACTCTTCGAGCTGCTGGGCTTCGGTAAGGGTGGACGGTTTAAACTCGCTGCCGATCCATTTTTTCGCGGCATCTTCGTACGCATCGGCCCAGGCCGTGGCGCTCAAACCGCTCAAGGCCAGTACGGCGGCCAATGAAATGCTATGTCGCAGCTTATTGTTTTTATTCAACATAGAGACCTCCTGGTGGTTTATTCATAAGGGCACTAGTTCATAAGGGCACTAGCCCCAACGCATCACACTCAACAGCCATACCAGGGATAGCGCAGACGCCACCCAGATGCTCCAGTCGGTAACGCCGATCACCAGCAAATGCAGGTAGGCGCTGCCGAGAAGACCGATAAACAAACGATCACCACGGGTGGTGCTGATCGGCAACAAACCGCGCCGAGGAATACTCGGCGAACGCAGTTCCCAGGTGGTCATGCCTGCCAGCAGCAGGCCAATCGTCACAAAGAACAGTGCGGTGGGGGTGGTCCAGGCCATCCATTCCATCATCGAATCCTCTAGACCCGGCCCAGGGCAAAGCCCTTGGCCACGTGGTTGCGAACAAACCAGATCACCAGCATGCCCGGCAGGATGGTCAACACCCCCGCCGCTGCCAGCACGCCCCAATCAATGCCCGAGGCCGAGACCGTGCGCGTCATCACCGCCGCGATGGGCTTGGCGTTAACCGAGGTCAAGGTGCGCGCCAGCAGCAGTTCGACCCAGGAAAACATGAAGCAGAAAAACGCGGTCACGCCGATACCGGAGCCAATCAACGGGATAAAAATCTTCACGAAAAACTTGGGAAAACTGTAGCCGTCGATGTAGGCGGTTTCGTCGATTTCCTTGGGCACGCCGGACATGAAACCTTCCAGGATCCACACCGCCAACGGCACGTTGAACAGGCAATGCGCCAGCGCCACAGCGATATGCGTATCGAACAGGCCAATGGACGAATACAGCTGGAAAAACGGCAGCAAAAACACCGCCGGCGGCGCCATACGGTTGGTCAGCAGCCAGAAGAACAGGTGCTTGTCGCCCAAGAACCGATAGCGCGAAAACGCATAGGCCGCCGGCAGCGCCACGCTCAGGGAGATCACCGTGTTCAGGCTCACGTAGTACAGCGAGTTGAGGTAACCGGTGTACCAGCTCGGGTCAGTGAAGATCACCTTGTAGTTGGCCAGGGTAAAGTCCTGCGGAAACAGCGTCAGCCCGCCGAGGATTTCGGTGTTGCTCTTGAAGGACATGTTCAGCAGCCAGTAGATCGGCACCAGCAAAAACAGGATGTAGATCAGCAGCGGGATAACCTTGCGCTTGCTCATGTTGGCGGCCTCAGCGGTTGGCGTCGGAGTGGGTCATGGCGGTGTAGAACAGCCATGACACCAACAGGATGATCAGGAAATACACCAGGGAAAACGCCGCCGCCGGGCCCAGGTCGAATTGGCCTACGGCCATTTGGGTCAAGGTCTGACTGAGGAACGTGGTGGCGTTACCCGGCCCGCCGCCCGTCAGCACGAAAGGCTCGGTGTAGATCATGAAGCTGTCCATAAAGCGCAACATCACCGCGATCAGCAGCACGCTTTTCATCTTTGGCAATTGGATATGTCGGAACACCGCCCAAGCGGATGCGCGATCAATCCGCGCTGCCTGGTAGTACACATCCGGAATCGCACGCAGCCCCGAGTAACACAGCAGCGCCACCAGCGAAGTCCAGTGCCACACATCCATCACCAGCACCGTCACCCAGGCGTCCATGGTGTTGGCCGCATAGTTGTAGTTGATGCCCATGGCGTTGAGCGTCGAACCCAACAGGCCAATGTCGGCGCGGCCAAAAATCTGCCAGATGGTGCCGACCACGTTCCACGGGATCAGCAGCGGAATCGCCAAGATGATCAACACCAATGACGACCAGCGGCCCTTGGTCGGCATGGTCAGGGCGATGGCGATGCCCAGCGGAATTTCGATCAACAGCACGCAGGCCGAGTAGATGAACTGGCGCAGCAAGGAATCATGCAGGCGCGGGTCGAGCAGCACCTGTTTGTACCAGTCGGCACCGACAAAGTAGCGGCTGGACTGGTCGAAAATGTCCTGCACCGAATAGTTGACCACGGTCATCATCGGGATCACCGCGCTGAACGCCACCAGCAGGAACACCGGCAACACCAGCCACCAGGCCTTGTTGTTCTGCACCTTGTTCATGGCTGCACCTCCAGCAGGTAATCGTCGGCGTACACCATCAACCACTGCGCGGGAAAACTGATCGAGGCTTGGCCTTCGGGCACCGGTTTGTCTTCGGCCAGGCGCACTTTCAACGGCGCGCCGTCGAGGTTGAGGGTCATGATCTTGTAGGTGCCAAGGTCTTCCACATGCACGACGTCGGCCTGCAGCGCGTCAGGGTTGTACTCGTCCCACACGTGGATAAATTCCGGGCGGATACCCACCTGCAGCTTTTTGTAGTCCGCCTCGCGCAGGCGCTGTTGCAACGCCTCGGATAACGGCAGCAACGTACTGGCAAAGCGCACGCCACCGGCTTCGGCCTGCACCTCGATCAGATTCATCCCAGGGCTGCCGATGAAATAGCCGACGAAGGTGTGGCTGGGCCGCTCGAACAACTCGCGCGGTGTGCCGAATTGCACGATCTGCCCGCCGTACATCACCGCGATTTTGTCAGCGAAGGTCGACGCCTCAAGCTGGTCGTGGGTGACGTAGACCATGGTGATATTGAACTGCTCATGAATCTGCTTGAGCTTGCGGCGCAGTTTCCATTTGAGGTGCGGGTCGATCACCGTCAGCGGTTCGTCGAACAGGATCGCCGACACGTCATCGCGCACCAGGCCACGGCCCATGGAAACTTTTTGCTTTTCATCGGCGGTGAGGTTGCGGGCTTTTTTGCTCAGCAGGGCTTGCAGGTCGAGGACTTCGGCAATTTCCTGCACCTTGCTGTGGATTTTCGCCTCAGCCATGCCCTGGTTTCGCAGGGGAAACGCCAGGTTGTCGAACACCGTCATGGTGTCGTACACCACCGGGAACTGGAACACCTGGGCAATATTGCGTTTCTCGGGAGTGAGGTCGTTGACCACTTTGGCATCAAACAACACCTGGCCTTCGGACGGGCTGAGCAAGCCGGAGATGATGTTGAGCAATGTCGACTTGCCGCAGCCCGATGGCCCGAGCAAGGCGTAGGCACCGCCCTGCTCCCACACATGGTTCATGGCCCGAATGGCGTAGTCCTCGGGGCCATTGGGTGTAGGGCTGTAACTGTGCGCGAGGTTCTGCAAATGGATCTCGGCCATCAGGCAACCCTCGCGACGCGGCGCCCGGGGGCCTGGACCAAACGCCCCTGGCCATCGAACACAAAGAGTTTATGGGTGGGGATATACACACGAATCGGCGCGTCGACGTCGTACTCATGCACCCCCGGTAAATGCAGCACCAACAGGAAATGCTCGCTGCGCACGTGCAGGAAGGTTTCCGAACCGCTGATCTCGGCCACCTCCACGGTCACCGCCAGTTCCAGGTCATCGTCGTTGCTCGGCACCAGGCTGATATGGCTGGGGCGCACGCCAAACCGGAACTCGCCTTCGCCGATGGGACGCAGATCCACGTTCAACGGGAAGTGCACGACATTGGCAAAACTCACTTCATTGCCACTGATACGCCCCGGCATCAGGTTGATCGGCGGCTCGGAAAACAGCTCGGCGGCCAGCACCGTCTGGGGCTGGTGATACACCTCGGCGGCCCTGCCGCTCTGGATCACCCGGCCTTCGTGCAGGATGGTGGTGGTGCCACCCAGGGCCAGGGCTTCATTGGGTTCGGTGGTGGCGTAGATGGCAATGGTATGGCGCGCCTTGAACAGTTCGCGCATTTCCTGACGCAGCTCTTCGCGCAGTTTGTAGTCCAGGTTCACCAACGGCTCATCGAACAGGATCAGCTCGGCGTCTTTGACCAAGGCGCGGGCCATGGCCGTGCGTTGCTGCTGGCCGCCGGAAAGCTCCAGCGGGTGGCGCTGCAGGAACTTCTCGATGCGCAGCATCTGCGCGGTTTCCAGCACTTTGCTGTGGATCAGTTCGTTGGACACACCGGCCTGGCGCAACGGCGAGGCGATGTTTTCGAACACGGTCATGGTCGGGTAATTGATGAACTGCTGGTAGACCATCGACACGTTGCGCAGGCGCACCGGCTTGTGGGTGACGTCTACGCCGTTCATCAGGATGCGGCCGCTGTCGGGCTTGTCCAGCCCGGCCATCAGGCGCATCAGGCTGGTCTTGCCGGACAGCGTGCGGCCGAGCAATACGTTGAAAGAACCGGCTTCGAAACGCAGGTTGGCGTCGTCGATCCAGGTCTGGCCTTCGACAACGCGGGAGACATGTTCCAGGGTCAATGACATGACACGCCCTTTTTATTATTGGAATGATTCTGGCCATTCGTAAGAGCGAGTTTCGTGCCAGAAGTGGCAGGTGGTTGATCTGTAAGGAAATGGGTTGAACAGGATGTTCAGGCATGAACACAAATGAACAACCAGCGCTGAACAACTGAACATTAAGCGGGTTGACATTGAACAGTTCTGAACAACAATCGATGGGCGCCACAGATTTAATGTGGGAGCTGGCTTGCCAGCTCCCACAGTTGGACGGCGTAAGGCTTGATAACAATAAAAATAAAAAAAGGTCGCCCCCATGGCCGAACCCCTCGCACACGACACCCTTATCCAGGAATCCTGGCGCCGTTGCCGCGCCTTTGGACTGGACCACCAGAGCACCCCCAGCTTTGATCAACTGCCCGCCGAAGGCATCAGCCAGTTGCTCGAAAGCCAGCATTCCCTGGTGCAGACCACCCATCAGGAAGTGCTGCCCTACTACGAAAACATCCTCAGCAATTCCAACTGCCTGATCATGCTGGCCGACAACCAGGGCCAGGTGCTGACCTCGTGGGGCACCCAGCGTTTTATCGAGCCGAAGCTGGCGCGCGGCTTCAGTGCCGGTGCCAGTTGGAGGGAGCGCTCAAGCGGCACCAATGCCATCGGCACTGCGCTGGCCTGTGCCCAGGCGGTGCATATCGAGCACGATGAACACTTTCTCAAGGCCAACCGCTTCATGACCGGCTCCGCGGCGCCGATTTTCGATGCCCAGCGTGAAATCATCGCGGTGCTGGATGTGTCCAGCGACAGCTACCTGCCGCCCTCCCACACTTTGGGCATGGTCAAGATGATGAGCCAGACCGTCGAGAACCGGCTGATCCTCAACCTGTTTCGCGGTGAACATTTTCAACTGACCTTCAACACCGGCCTGAACAACCTCGACAGCCAGTGGGCGGGCCTGATCATCTTTGATGACAGCGGCCAGGTGCTGTCGGCCAACCGCCGCGCCGATAACTTGCTGGGCATCAGTTTGTCGCGGGTGCTGATCGACAGTTTGTTTAAAGTCTCGCTGCTGGAATTGTTGAATCAACCCGAGGGCTTGCCGTTCTCGTTACAGGCCGCGGGCCGAAATCGGTTCCAGTGTTTATTGAAGCGGCCGCAGAAGATGCCGGTGCAGGCGCGGGTCTTTGCTGAGCCCAAGCCCACAAAACCTGCGCCGATGGGCATCCAGACCCTGCATTTTGGCGATGTGCGCGTAGAAAAGGCCGTGCGCCAGGCTGAGCGCTTGCTGGAAAAGGACATTCCGTTATTGATTCACGGCGAGACCGGCGTTGGCAAAGAGGTGTTCGTCAAAGCCCTGCACCAGGCCAGTTCGCGCAGCAAACAGGCGTTCATTGCGGTGAACTGTGCAGCGATCCCCGCCGAACTGGTCGAGTCCGAGCTGTTTGGCTATGAAAAAGGCGCCTTTACCGGTGCCAACCAGAAAGGCAGCATCGGCCTGATCCGCAAGGCGGATAAGGGCACGCTGTTTCTGGATGAAATTGGCGACATGCCCCTGCCGACCCAGGCCCGTTTGCTGCGGGTGCTACAGGAGCGCTGCGTGCAGCCGGTGGGCAGCAGCGAGCTGTTCCCGGTGGACTTGCGCATCATCTCGGCCACCAACCGTGTGCTGCGCGACTGGGTGCAGGCCGGGCGCTTTCGTGAGGATTTGTACTACCGCATCGGCGGCCTGACCCTGGAACTGCCGCCCTTGCGCGAGCGTACCGACAAACAGGCGCTGTTCCAGCAGTTGTGGCAACAGCACCGTGAGCCGACCCAATGGGCCGGGCTGAGTGCCGAAGTGCTGGCGTTGTTCGAGCAGCACCCGTGGCCGGGCAACCTGCGCCAGGTCAGCAGCGTGTTGCAGGTGGCGCTGGCGATGGCCGAGGAGCAGCCGGTGCGACCGGAGCATCTGCCGGATGATTTCTTTGTCGACCTGAACGTGACCGCGCCCTTGCCCACCCAGCCAAGCCTGGAAGACAACAGCGACCTGAGCCAACGCTTGAAAGCAGCGGGCGGCAACATCTCCCACCTGGCGCGGGAACTGGGCGTAAGCCGCAACACCCTGTACAAGCGCCTGCGCCAGCACGAAGGCTGATCTAGAGCGGTTTGACCACCACCATCAGGTCGGTGAAGTACTCCACCCGAATCGGCAGGTTATCGGCCAGCGCCGAGAGCGCCGCCGCCGTGTCGTCGAGTTTGAACACCCCGGACACACGCAGGTTTTTCAACGCCTGGGCATCGAAGCGCACCAAGCCGTGGCGGTAGCTGGCCAGGGTTTGCAGCACCTCACTCAGCGGTTGGTCGTTGACCTTGAGCAGGCCACGCGTCCAGGCATCCGGGTCGGCGCTGCCGGTCGCCTGTACAGGCCCCGCGTGGCCATGATCAAGAATCGCGCGCTGCCCGGCCGTGACCTTGACGCCCTCGCCCGTGTCACCTTGGACCGCCACAGTGGACTCGATCACCGTGACCACTGTGCTGCCGTCCACTGCGCGCTTGACCAGATAACGCGTGCCCAAGGCCGTGGCCGTGCCTTGATCGGTGCGTACCACGAACGGCCGTTGCGCGTCCTTGGCCACGTCAACCCACAGCTCGCCCTGCAGCAGTTCGATCACGCGCTGGTGGCCGTCGAATTTCACGTCCACCGCCGAATTGCTGTTGAGCTGCAACTGGCTACCGTCTTCAAGGGCGACCTGGCGGCGCTCGCCGACGCCGGTACGCTGGTCGGCCGTCCACACCGGCATGTGCTGCACACCAAACCAGCCGCACAGCAATACGCCGAGCACCCCCAAGGCCTGCACCCTGCGCGAACGTTGGGGCGCAAAGGCGCGATTCAGGGCGATGCGTGCCGGTTGCGCGGGCAACGTATCGAAGCCACCCCAGAGCGAGCGCATACGCTCGATGGCTACTGCATGGCGCGGGTCGGCCTGACACCAGGTATTGAAGGCGTGGCGCTCGGCATCGCTGACGTCTTCGTCGTGCAGCCGCGTCAGCCAATTCGCCGCTTGTTGAATGATCTGCTCGGTGTTCACGGCAACGGGTCCGCCCCGTACAGGCTGTGGTAGCAATGCACCAGCGCGGTGGACAGGTAGTTTTTGACCGTGCTGGGTGACACCTCAAGACGCGTGGCGATCTCACTGTAGGTGAGCCCGTCCAGGCGGCTTAACAGGAAGGCTTCACGGGTTTTCGCCGGCAGGCCAGCGAGCATCTCGGCGATGCGCTCCAGGGCTTGCAGCGCCACATGGATCGCGGCCGGGTCGGGCATGCCGGCGTCTTCACACTGCACCAGCAGGGCTTGCAGGTAGGCCTTTTCGATCCGGCGGCGCCGCGCCCCATCGATCAACAGGCGCCCGGCGGTGGTGGCGAGAAAGGCGCGAGGTTCCTTGATGGCCTGCGGATCGGCCAGCATCAACACGCGGATAAACGCATCGTGGGCCAGGTCAGCGGCGTAGTGGGAACAGCCAAGTTTTTTGCGCAGCCAGCCGTGCAACCAGGCATGGTGCTCGCGGTACATCGCCGTAAGGGTCTGCTGACGGGCGCAATCGCCCGGCGCGGCCGGAATGTCATGCATGCGCAAAAACTTCTCAAATGGGAAAGATTACCAATTGAGCGAACAATGCCAGTAAAACTGTGGCGGGGCAAGGGCCACTCGGGTGGGCTGGATGCCGTGGGCGGGCTTGTGTGGGAATTGGTCTGAGTGGATGCTGGTCTGTGTGGGAGCTGGCTTTTGTGGGAGCTGGCTTTTGTGGGAGCTGGCTTTTGTGGGAGCTGGTCTGTGTGGGAGCTGGCTTGCCTGCGATGGCATCGCCTCAGTTCAACTGAATGACCGAGGCGCCTGCATCGCAGGCAAGCCAGCTCCCACACAAGCCAGCCCCCCACACAAGCTCGCTCCCACAGTTAGACCTCGGTGACAGTTAAATTGGCTTAACGCCAGCTCCACGACACACCGGTATAGATACCGCGCCCATCGGCCGGCGTGGAGCGGGCCACATCCAACCCCTTGTCGTCATACCCCGGCGTGACGGTATTGGCATAACGCCGGTTGGTGAGGTTGCGCAGATCAACCCAGGCTTGCCAGTCCTGTTTCGGCGCGTCATAGCCGAAAGTGGCGCCCAGCGTTGTGTACGCCGCCGCGTAGTAAGAGTTGGCGTAATCCACCGCCACCCGTGAAGCGTGCTCGGTGTTGAGGCTGGTGTAGAAACCAGTCGGGTGGCTGTAGCGCACTTGCGCCTGGTAGTAATGCTTGGGGATGCCCGGCAAGGTGTTGGCGCCGAAGCGGTCGTCGTCACGGTAGTGAAAATCGCTGTAGGTGTAGGCCTGGCGCAAGGCCAACTGGCCATTACCACCGCCGTCCCAGAGTGGGCTGAGCAGGCTCAACTCCACGCCCTGGTGCACGGTGGGGCTGGCGTTGGCTTCGGCGACGACGGCGCTGCTGGTCTGTGTCTGCGCCTGGGTCTCCACTGTGAGCAGTTCGTGACGCACTTCGGAGCGATACAACGCCAAATCCCACTGGCCGAACCATTGCTCACCACGCCCGCCTATCTCCAGGGTAGTGGCGGTCTGATTGCGCAAGCTCACGCCTTCGCGGGCCAGCCCCTTGGCCGGGCCGCCGGTGAAATACTTGTTGGAGCCCCAAATCATCGACCACGCGTGCGGCGGTTCGACCGAGCGACTCAGGTTGCCGTACACCTGCAACTGCGGGGTGAAGTCATAGCGCAGGCCAATGCGCGGCGCGTAGTCCCAATCATGCTGGCTGAGCGGCGCCTGCCCTTGCGGGTAGCTGACCTGGGTTTCGCGGCGGGTGTAGATCGCAGCCAGGCCGGTGGTCAGCCACAGGTCTTGCACCAGTTCCAGCTCGTTGCCGATATGCAACACCGTGTCGGAACCCAGGTAGCTGTAGTCGCGGGTCTTGGTGCCGGGGGCGTAATAGGTGGCGGGGTTGCTCGACGGTACGCGCACATATTCCGAGGCACCGTTGTTGGGCATCGCCTGGGTGGTGCGCAGGCCAATGGTGGTTTTGCTGTCGTGGCCGAACCAACTGTCCTGGCGAATGTAGTTCAGGGTGCCGCTGACATCCGTGTAGGCGACTTTCAGGCGGTTGAGCCCTTCGCGCAAATCCATCGGGTAGTCGTGATAGGCCAGCCCCACCTCGACGCGGGAAGTGTCATCGAGCTGCAAGGTGGTCTTGTTGGCGATCCAGGTCGAGCCCGGCTGCAGGCGTTTCGAGTCGCGGGCGGCGTTGAGGCTGTTGGCGGCGGTTGGATCGTGGCTGATCTGGTAGCGCGTCAGCTTGCCGGGGCTGTCGTTGGTGGTTTCGCGGTAGCGAAAATAGAAGCGCGTCTCCAGGTCCGGGTTGAACCGGTAGCCAAAGTTGGCCGCAATGCCCTTGCCGGTGCCGGCGCTCTGGTGCTGGTAGCCGTCGGATTCGGAGTCGGTGAGGCTGATGTAGTAGTCGGCGTCGCCCAGCACCTGGCCGGAGCTGATTTCGCGCTGGGCATAACCGCGACTGCCCACTTCATAGCGCACCTGCAACTTCGGCGCGTCATAGCCGGTGTGCGTGACATAGTTGACCGAGCCACCCAGGGCCAGGGCGCCCTGGTCAAAACCGTTGGCGCCGCGCAGTACCTCGACGCGGCTTTGCCACAGCGGGTCCTTGAGTTCATAGGGCGTGCCGCCGGGGCCGGTGAGCGGCAAACCGTCGAGCATTTCATACAGGCCCGAGGCGTGGGAGCCGGGGCTGCGGTTCAGGCCGGAACCGCGGATCGACAACTTCACGCCTTCATTATTCGCCGCCTTGGCGTAGACGCCGGCCTGGTACTTGAACACGTCTTCGTTGGTGCTGACGCGCCCCTGTTGCACGCTGCTCATATCGATGAAATTGGTGCCACCGGGCACGCTCTTGAGCTGCGCCTGGGCCACCTCGCCAGCGCTGGCTTCGCTGCTGGAGACCTCGACCGGGGCCAGTTGCAGGGTGTCGGCGTGCGCCAGTGAACTGAGGGTCAGGGCGGTAAACAGTAGTGGGGGTTGGCGCAACAGCATGGGGTAAATCCTTGGCATTCGGGGGCGTGACAAAGCCTGGGCCATCACGCGAACAGTGATGGGAAGCCAGGCAGGCTCACCAGGTCACGCTTAATTAACGGACCAGACCCTTCCCACAACAGCATCGGACCGGGATTATTTTCTAAGTCCAAAATCGCATTAACACATGCAAACTCAGTATTTAAAGAAATAACCAGCACGCATTACTGTGGAGGCATTGAGTCGCCCACGAGATTTCCCCCATGCAAACATCCGCCAGCGTTATTGACTTCACCCTCCACCGTAAACGCCGCCAGGCGCGTGCCGCGGCCGAGCTGATGTGGGCGATGTACGCGGCACGCGCGGGGCTTGCGGTGTTCTCCGCCCAGGCCGCAACCGCCAGTGATACGCGCCGGGCGTAACGCCGATGAATTTTTTACAGGTACTGCCCGAATCAGCCCAAGCACTGCCAAAACCTGCGATTGAGGATGACGACACCAGCCTGTGCGTGGCGCAGAACCTGCAACGTTTGCGCAGTAAGCGCCACCTCTCGCTGGACGGGTTGGCACGCGCGTGTGGCGTGAGCCGGGCGATGCTGGCGCAGATCGAGTCGGGCCGCAGCGTGCCGTCGATCAAGGTGCTGTGCAAAATCGCCAAAGGCTTGAAGGTGTCGGTCGCGGCCTTTCTGGAGGACCGTGCCTTTGAAGGCGTCGAGGTGTTGCCGGCGCAACAAAGCAAACGCCTGGTGAGTGCCGACGGGGCATTCGTCAGCCGTGCGTTGTTTCCCTTTGATACCGCCCGCCAATCGGAATTTTACGAAATCCGCTTGCGTGCGCTCGGCGAGGAAATTTCTGCCGGTCACGGCCCCGGCATTCAGGAAAACCTGGTGGTGGCCCAGGGCGTACTGGAAGTCAGCGTCAACGATGAGCGCTACTTGCTCTCCACCGGCGACTCGATCCTGTTCTACGCCGACCAGCCCCACCGCTACCGCAACCCGGCGGACAGCGAGGCGGTGGCATTTTTGGTGATCACCTACCCGGAACGCCTGGACTGAATGCAAAAAGCCCCGACAAGTCGGGGCTTTTTTTTGCGTTTTAGGCAGCAGCGGTCAGCAGGTGCAGCACATCATCGGCATGCCGTTGCAGCTCATCATCATCGGCATGGCGCAGTCATTCATCAGTTTGTTCATCAGCATGCAGCAGTTTTCCATCATGGCCATGCTCATGCCTGGCATTGGCATCATTTTGCACATCATGCTGTCGCCCATCACGCTGCATTCCATCATGCATTTCATCATCGGCATCGACATGCCCATGGCCATCATCGGCATGTTCATGTCAGCCATCATCTTCATGGCATCGGCCGACATGCACAGCATCGACATGTTTGCGCACTGCATCATCATCGGCATGCCGCAGTTCATCATCATCGCCATCATGTCGGCATTGGTCTTGAACTGCGCCATGTCCATACCGGCCGCCGGCTTCATGGTGCACATCATGGCGTCGCCCGCCATTTCGCACTTCATGGTCGCCATCATCATCGGCATGCCCATCATCGGAATCATTGGCATGGACGTGTTCATCGGCATCTGCATTGCGTTCATCATGTTCGAAACTCCGTAATCGACAGGAAATGGCTAAGTTCTGGCGCCGATTCTAGAGACACCGGGCGACGGCGCAAGACGACGGCAGAGCAGCACAAATGGCTGTTCGGGAGCGTGCTTGGGTGACCAGGACAGCGACACCGGGCGTGATAACAGATAAATCGCTGTAAAGACGTTTAAAGCCGCTACTGGCACCGCATAAACGTCAGGATGGATATGCGATTAAAGCCTTGCGACCTTACTTAAGGAAATAAACGATCTAACCCGAGAGCAAAACCTGGTGATCAGTCGCGTCCGTGAGCGGTTCGATCGTGCGCATAAAATCATCCGCCTCAGACCCCCTGAGGAAACTGAACCCCGCCATTTCATCGCAGGCCAGGATGTCAGCCAGGGCTTTACGTAACTGAGACTCCGCCGGCGAGTCGCGCAGCAGTTTATGTGCGGTCAATAACACCTCGGCAGGAACACCCTGGGCGCTTGCCACGTCGATCACCGCAAAGAGAATGAATCGCAGACGAACTTCGCGATCCGTAGGCCAAACCGTTTTTCGCTTACCCAAGGTAGGCACTCATCCGTTGAGAAAAGTCCGAGGCTATTGCCCACCGAGGGGTGTTTCAAGCGTGGGGACTTAAGATAGGCCACTTCCTACACCTGAAAGGGAAATACCGTACCTACATTACTGCACCGGCAAGAAATTCATCAGCAGCAAACTCTGCGCGTAGTTGAGCGCCACACGTCGGTAGCGTTCATCGAGCATCTGCGCGAGCAAGTCCAGGCGCGCAACCACTTTGCCGAACTCGACCGCAAAGCTCAGGTTACTGCCCTCCTCCGATATCTCGTTGGAAAACAGCAGCAACACCCCGTTGGCATCCTGGCGCTGACTGAGCAGCCAGGTGGCTTTTTCGATATTGCGTGCGGCGTTGCTGACAAACTGCGGGTTGATCGAGTCAGTCATATAGAACTGGGTGCGGCCGCCGTGAGCGGTCACCAGCATGCTGCCGATCGCGTAGATAAACGCACCGACCCGGTCGCCTTTGAAGTCGGGGCTTAACGAGTAACTCAAGGCCGCGAGATCGCGCCGCTCGCCGAGGGCCGGCAGCGGTTGCTGATGCTCGATGGCCTGGCGGATTTCCCGCGCGGCACTCACCGCATCCGGGTAACCGGATAGGCGCCACTGGCTGGGGTTGCGCAGGTAGAGCTTGCTCATCAGCAGATACAGGCTTTGCAAGTTGTCGCGCATGCTCAGGGTTGCCATGCGGTCAACGCTGGTCTGAAAGAACTCATCGGGCCTGCCATTGCTGAACTGGCTGGCGATATCGCGGCCCTGCTGCTGGCTGCAACCACTGGTAAACAGTGCCAAAAGAACAACCAAAAACAACGGCCAGCGGGAGATACAAGTATGTGACGTTCGATCCATCGGCACCGGGTCTGATTCTGCTGCCCACACTCTGAATGAGTGGGGTCGTGACAGGGATAGATCAGGAGAATCAAAAAAAGTGCGGCGAGCCGGGTCGGATCAGAGGTTGCCTACACACAAAGGAGTGCCTATAGGATCGTTCCCACGCGCCGCAAAGGAATGCCGCCCTGGACGCTCCGCGTCCCGCTTCTGACGCCGTGACGCAGAGCGTCACAGGATGCGTTACCACGCGGAGCGTGGGAACGGTCAAGCTGCCGGTAGTGCATTCCTGCGAAATACTTGCCTGATCCTCCGACTTATCGACTGGCGGATAGATAGCCCTTGCGCCGTGGTCTAGAGTGCAACGATGGGCCACAAGTCCCACTCTTCTTATAAGGGCTCAAAAGAGCTCAGCACCACCAACCGATGATCAGCAGGTGAACCCGCCATGGAATTACGTATCAACCAAAAGACCTACCAGGTCGATGCCGACGCCGACACGCCGCTGCTGTGGGTGATCCGCGACGACCTCGGCATGACCGGCACCAAGTACGGTTGCGGCCTGGCCCAGTGCGGCGCCTGTTCGGTACTGGTAGACGGTAATGTGGTGCGCTCTTGCGTTACCCCGGTGGCAGGTGTGGTCGGCCGCGAGGTCACGACCATCGAGGCCATTGAGGACGATGCGGTGGGCAAGCACGTGGTCGCCGCCTGGGTCGAGCATCAGGTGGCGCAATGCGGTTATTGCCAGTCCGGGCAGGTGATGGCGGCCACGGCGCTGCTCAAGGACACCCCCGCGCCGACGGTCGCGCAAATCGATGCCGCGATGGTCAACCTGTGCCGCTGCGGCACCTATAACGCCATCCACACCGCCATGCAGGATCTGGCGCAGCAGAAGGAGCGCGCATGATGAATACGCGCAACGAACTGCTGGATGTGGCCCTGGGCGACCCGGTCAACCTGTCGCGCCGGCGCTTTCTGGCCAGCACCGCCGTGGGCGCGCTGGTGATTGGTTTCGGCCTGCCGCTGGGTGGCGGCCGCGCCTTCGCGGCCACCGCCAACCCTGCGGAGCGCGGCACGCAGGTGCCGGCGTTTCTCGAGATTCGCCCGGACGGCACGGTGCGCCTGCTCAGCCCCTTTATGGAAGGCGGCCAAGGCACCCACACCGCCATGGCGCAAATTGTCGGTGAAGAACTGGACGCCGACCCTGCCACCTTTGTCGTCGAAGCCGCGCCACCGGGCGATGCCTATGTGGTGATGGAAAACGGCATGCGCATCACCGGCGGCAGCATGTCGGTGCGCATGAGTTACCCGGTAATGCGCCGCCTGGGCGCCCTGGCCCGCGCCATGCTGTTGCAGGCCGGCGCCGAGCAACTGGGCGTGCCGGTCGCGCAACTGACCACCACACCCGGCCGCGTGGTACACGCCGCCTCGGGCCGCTCGCTGGGCTACGGTGAACTCGCCAGCCGCGCCCTCGACATGCCGGTGCCTGACCCGTCCACCATCACCCTGCGCGATCCGAGCCAGTTCCGCTGGATCGGCAAGCCGGTCAAACGCCTGGATGCCTACGACAAATCCACCGGCAAGGCGCAATACAGCATCGACCTCAAGGTCGACGGCATGCTCCACGCCGCCGTGCAGCATGCGCCGCGCCTGGGCATGACCGTGGGCAGCCTGCGCAATCAGGCGCAAGTTGAGGCCATGAAAGGCGTGCACTCGGTGCATCAACTGCCTGGCGCCGTGGCCGTGGTGGCCGAGCGCTGGTGGCACGCCAAGCGTGCAGTAGAAGCTATTCAGGTCGAATGGCTGGAAGCCGCCGCTGACTCTACAGTGCGCGCCATGCCGGCAGACTTTTCCAGCGATAAATACCGTGACTTCCTCGCCGCCCAGCAAGGCCCGGCCCGCGACGAAGAAAACGAAGGCGACGTCAACGCCACGCTGGCAAACGCCAAGACCAAGGTCGAAGCCACCTACCACAACCAGTACGTCAACCACGCCCAACTGGAGCCGCCATCGGCCCTGGCGCGCTATAACCCGGACGGCACGCTGGAAGTCTGGCTGCCCAACCAGGCGCCAGACATGTTCCGCGCCGACATCGCCAAGCGCACCGGGCTGGATGTGTCGAAGATCACCTTGCATTCGCCGTTGCTGGGCGGCTTTTTCGGTCGGCATTTCCTGTACGACTCAGCCAACCCGTACCCGCAGGCCGTCGCATTGGCCAAGGCTGTGGGCCGCCCGGTCAAGCTGATCTGGAGCCGTGAAGAAGAGTTCCTGCGCGATGTGCTGCGCCCGGTCGCGGTGGTCAAGTTCCGCGCGGCGCTGGATGACAAAGGCTTGCCGGTGGCCATCGAAGCCGTGAGCGCCACCGAAGGCCCATCCGAGGCCATCGCCGGCAAACAGGGCGACAAAATCGACCCGACGGCTCTTGAAGGGTTGTCAGGCAAGTCCTACGCGATTCCCAACAAACGCATCGCCCAGATCTACGTCAAAGGCCCGGCCATGCTCGGCTACTGGCGCTCGGTGGGCAACTCGCTGAATGACTTTTTCTACGAGGCCTTCCTCGATGAACTGGCTGACAAAGGCGGCCATGACCCGTATGAGTTGCGCCTGCACCTGCTGCGCGACAACAAACGCCTGACCACGTTGCTGCAAGCGGTGGGCGAGTTGTCCGGTGGCTGGAAACGTGGCCCGTATACCGCAGAAGACGGCAGCCGGCGCGCCCGTGGGGTGGCCATGGCCTCGCCCTTTGGCTCGCATGCGGCGGTGGTTGCCGAAGTGTCGATCGAAAACGGCCAGGTCAAGGTGCATAACATCTGGGAAGCCATCGACCCTGGCAGCATCGTCAACCCGGCGATCATCGAGGCCCAGGTCAACGGCGCCGTAGCGTTGGGCTTGTCACAAACGTTGGTGGAAGAAGCGGTGTACGTGGACGGTAAACCACGGGCGCGCAACTACGACCTTTACCCGATCCTGCCACCCTCGCGGATGGCCAAGGTACACGTAAAGATCGTCGAGAGCGGCGAAAAGATGGGCGGTATCGGCGAGCCGCCGCTACCCGCAGTGGCGCCTGCCGTGGCCAATGCGGTGGCGCACTTGACCGGCCAGCGCATCCGCAGCCTGCCCCTGAGCCGCTACACCTTCGCCTGATCGACAAGGAACGCCTATGAACAACCAACGATTGGCTAGAACCGCTGGCTGGCTGGTGCTGGCCGGCGCAGTCGCCGCCGGCCTGCTGGCCTGGTACGTCACCCGTCAACCTGCTTCGCCGTTTGAACAGGCCAACGCCACGGCTGACCCAACACTGGTCAGCCGTGGCGAGTACGTCGCCCGCGTCAGTGATTGCGTGGCCTGCCACAGCCTGCCGGGCAAAGCGCCGTTCGCTGGCGGCCTGGAGATGGCCACCCCGCTGGGCGCCATTCATGCCACCAACATCACGCCAGACAAGAACGTCGGCATCGGCACCTACAGCCTGGCCGACTTCGACCGCGCCGTGCGCCACGGCGTGGCACCGGGCGGGCGACGGCTCTACCCGGCCATGCCCTACCCGTCCTACGTAAAACTCAGCGACGACGACATGCGTGCGCTGTATGCGTTTTTTATGCAAGGCGTGCAACCGGCCAGCGAGCCGAACATTCCCAGCAGCATCCCGTGGCCACTGAACATGCGCTGGCCCATCGCACTGTGGAACGGCGTGTTCGCGCCGACTAAAACCTATGCCGCCAAACCCGAGCAGGACGCGTTGTGGAACCGAGGCGCCTATATCGTCCAAGGCCCCGGCCACTGCGGCAGTTGCCACACGCCGCGTGGGCTGGCGTTTAACGAGAAGGCATTTGACGAGTCCGGCGCGCCATTCCTCGCCGGTGCCTTGCTCGACGGCTGGTACGCACCCAGCCTGCGCCAGGACCACAACACCGGTTTGGGCCGCTGGAGCGAGCCGGAGATTGTGCAGTTCCTCAAGACCGGGCGTAATAAACACGCAGTGGTGTATGGCTCGATGACCGAGGCGTTTAACAACTCCACGCAGTTCATGCAGGACGACGACCTGGCCGCCATTGCGCGTTACCTCAAGTCGCTGCCGGGCGACCCGCAGCGTGACGGTTCGCCGTGGCAGTACCAAACGGCAGCGCTCGACACGAGCGCACCGGGTGCCCACACCTATGCCACCCGCTGCGCCTCCTGCCATGGCCTGGACGGCAAAGGCCAGCCGGAGTGGATGCCACCGTTGGCCGGTGCTACCTCAGCCTTGGCCAAGGAAAGCGCCTCGGCGATCAACATCACCCTCAATGGCTCGCAACGCATCGTGACCGCCGGAATGCCGGACGCGTACCGCATGCCGGCATTCCGCGAGCAATTGTCCGACCAGGAAATCGCCCAAGTGTTGAGCTACGTGCGCGGCACATGGGGCAACAACGGCGGCGCGGTGGAGGCTGCGGCGGTGAACAAGCTGCGTGGGCATACGGACCCGGCCAGTAGTAGCCCGATTATCCTGCACATGCGCTGACAGATCGTTCCCACGCTCCCGCGTGGGAATGCAGCCCGTGACGCTCCGCGTCACAGCTGCGCAAAACTTGAATGTTGTGAGCGGGACGCAGAGCGTCCCAGGCTGCGTTACCACGCAGAGCGCGGGAACGATCTGATGGCCGCAGGCTACCAGCCATACAAGAGGGTCCAGAGGATACAGCCAGCAAACCATACCATCCCAAAATGATACGGCCACACCGCCCAACGCTTGAGGGACAGAGGGACGGCCGCCACCTCTGCCTCGGTCACCTCGCCTCTTTTGATGTGAAATTTAGGCATGCCCAACAGGTCACTGATCACAAGCATGCGATGAAACCTGTCGATGTGCTTGTTTCTGCCCCAAAACCGTTTGTTGGCGCAGACCACCTCGTTTTCGCTGAAGTAGCTTTCCAGGGCTTCGAGCTTTGTGCACTCGGCGTAGAAAGTGAGTCCGCCAAAAACGAACGTCGCTATGGATAGAATGATTGCAAGGATGAGTTGAAAATCCATGCTTATGCGCCCTCTGGCTGAAAGATCAGATCACCGTCGATCTCTTCGATTTGCCCGCCCAGAAACGCACCGAAATCGCCAACTACATTGCCTACTGCAAACCCTCCCGCAGCGCCGCCGATCACTGCGCAAGCCAGGTCACCGTTTCCTTTAGCCACGACGCCCAAAAAAACCTTGCAGCCGAGACGGGCTATTTTCGCGCCCGCCTTCCCTCCGCCATAAGCGCCCCCTACGCCACCCACCAACTTCCCCGTTTCCACATACTTCGCCCGCCGACACTGCGCCTCGCGCCCCTCCACACACGCCTCCTTGATCTCCAACCCTGCCACGCCCACGTCCAGTGCCAAGCCCACATAGGTGCCCATCCCCAACCACTTCGAGGTCTGCGCAATGCTCCGCATCCGCTGCGCATACCCGGCAATCTCACCCTTGTGCAGATAGCTTTTGGTTGAAACCCCCAATATCTTTTTCAACGCCTGATTACCTCGCAACCCCGTGCCAAATCGCGCCGCGCCTTGCAACTGGGTATCCAGCAGCCCAAACAGCGCCTGGCGCTGGCGCAAAAAAGCCTCACGCTCCAAGCCTGCGGTTTTCAGGCGCTGGTGCAGCCGCTCAATCTCTTCCAGCGTCTGCGCCACTTCGTCCAGATGCCGCGCCCACGCCGATGTTGAGCTGCCCATTCCCAACGAGCCGTACCCGAGAAGACTTTGCAGCAGGTCATAGTTGTTGACCAATTGGGTGGCGGCGCGCGCGTCCAGCTCCCGACCGATTGCCTCGGCATGGCGCACAAGCCAGGCCTCTTCCAGCGAGCAGATCACGCTGTAGGGATCGGCACGCTGCCGTCCCGGGGCATGACCCATCAACTGGTTTTTCAAGCTGATGTAGTCCGTGAGGCGGTCGTTGATATAGCCCTGCGCCATGCTTCGTATCCCTGAATGCAATGAAGATGGCGTTGGAATATAAGCAGGCGAACAGGGCTCGGACACAAGGTCGGGAAGGCTGAGTGATATTTGGGAAGTTGCCTACATCACTAGAAATTAACGCCTACAAAAATGGCCGGACTTGATAGATCGTTCCCACGCTCCCGCGTGGGAATGCAGCCCGTGACGCTCCGCGTCGCACCTGCGCAAAACTTGAATGTTGTGAGCGGGACGCAGAGCGTCCCAGGCTGCATTCCCACGCAGAGCGCGGGAACGATCTGTGGCGAGATTAGTGGCATTTGGTCATGGTTTTTAAAGGGCCAGCAGGGCGCGTCCCTTTAAATTGCAGGACGTTTCCTAGACAATCCTTGCCGCCTTGTGCCTGTTGGAATCGATGGCTAGTCTGCGATCCGTCACTGCTTATCAGTGATCGGGTTTAGTCGCTCGGTATTCCAAAAGGTGCATGGCCCTCCATGAGGTTTTATGGTGGCTGTGCGCAGGGCGCCCTCGGGTGCGCCGGTTTTTACCTTTTGGTCCGGTCGACTAACCTGCGTACAGCCGCCACCCTACGTTTAGTCGCGAACGGTTCGGCTCCTTGAATCCAAAAGGTAGCTAAAGAATGAAAAAAGTCGTCCCTGACCCACCCCGCAACACCACCAAAGACCGCGCCGCCTTCAACCGCGCCATCGACCATTACCTACCCTCCAACGGCGTTAAAATCGAAGACCTGAGCTTCGAAGACGCCCTGCTCTACACCGCCAGCTTGCTCGACAGTGCTTCAGCTACCGCACTCAATTGCGGTGATCTGCTGGCCAGTCCCCAGCGCGCGAAGATTCTGGCGGTGTGGCATTTGCTGGAGATGGCCAAGACCACCGTGGACCGATCCATCGAGTGCCTTAAACCCACAGCCCCGCCTGCCTGAACACAATAAAAACGGTGGGAGCGGCGGTGCGACGATTCGACTTGCTCGCGAATGCGGTGGGTCAGACCCAGAGATGCTGACTGAACCACTGCATCCGCGAGCAAGCCAGCTCCCACATTTGACCTGCGTCATTTAATAGGCCTCATCACATTTGTTAACCGTTTATTTGACGTTTTTTTCTCATCTGCGCCTCTACATTCGCCGCGCCTCAATATGCAAATGATTCCTATTGGTCTAGTCTCAGTCGACCCCTCACGGGCTTCCCGTGCCTACATAAAAACCGGAGCATTCAACGTATGGCTTCCCGTCTACCGTCTTTCCTCACTAAAGCCCTGCTCGCCACTGCATTGGTTGGCGCCGGGCAAGTGTATGCCGCCGAAACCGCCGGCATCGTGGTGTACAACGCCCAGCACGAAAGCCTGACCAAGGCCTGGGTTGAGGGCTTCACCGAGGAAACCGGGATTCCGGTAACCATCCGCAATGGCGACGACACCGAGATGGGCAACCAGCTTGTGCAGGAAGGTGCGGCCTCACCGGCCGACGTGTTCCTCACCGAAAACTCCCCGGCCATGGTGCTGGTGGACAACGCCGGGCTGTTCGCGCCAGTAGCGCCGAGCACGTTGGAACAAGTGGACGCCGCCTACCGCCCCGCCCACGGCAAGTGGCTGGGCATCGCCGCACGTTCGACGGTGTTCGTGTACAACCCGAGCAAACTCAAAGAAGCCGAGCTGCCAAAGTCCCTGCTGGACCTGGCCTCGCCAAGCTGGAAAGGCCGCTGGGCTGCCTCACCGGCCGGTGCCGACTTCCAGGCTATCGTCGCCGCCGTGCTGGAACTCAAAGGCGAAGCCGCCACCCTCGACTGGCTCAAGGCGATGAAAGCCAACGCGAGCATCTACCGTGGCAACAGCGCGGTGCTTAAAGCCGTCAACGCCGGCCAGGTCGACAGCGGCGTGATTTATCACTACTACAGCTTTGTCGACCAATCCAAGACCGGCGAAAACAGCAAGAACACCCAATTGCACTACTTCAAACACCAGGATCCAGGCGCCTTTGTGAGCATCTCCGGCGCCGGTGTATTGGCCTCCAGCAAGCATAAAGAGGAAGCCCAGGCCTTCTTGAAGTGGATCACCGGCAAAGACGGACAGGCGATCCTCAAGGACGGCAACTCGTTCGAATACGCCGTGGGCCAGGGCGCACAGTCCAACCCCAAGCTGACACCGCTGGCCCAGCTGGACGCGCCGAAAGTGGACGCCTCCAAGCTCAACAGCAAAAAGGCCGTCGAACTGATGACCCAAGCCGGACTGCTCTGATTGCTGCCTGAACCTTTAGCTCCCGCCTTAACGCAGGCGCAACCGCGTAAACGCGCCCACGGTTTGTTTAAAAGCCGTGGGGGCACGTGGGTCACCAGTTTGTCAGTAGTGGTGTCGCTGCTGGCACTGCTGCCCATTGCGTTTGTGATCGGCGTGTCCTGGCAAATCGGCTGGGCGCAGATTGAAGCGTTGGTGTGGCGTCCGCGTGTGGGTGAACTGCTGGTCAACACCGTGTTGCTGGTGGTGTTCACCCTGCCCTTATGCGTGGTGCTGGGCATTGCGCTGGCGTGGCTGACCGAGCGCACCAACCTGCCAGGGCGCCGTGTGTGGTCGCTGCTGGCGGTTGCGCCGCTGGCGGTGCCGGCGTTTGTGCACAGTTACGCCTGGGTCAGCCTGGTGCCGTCGATGCATGGTTTGCCGGCCGGCGTGCTGGTCTCGGTGATTGCCTATTTCCCGTTTTTGTACTTGCCGGTGGCGGCGACCTTGCGCCGGCTCGACCCTGCCATTGAAGACGTGGCCGAGTCCCTGGGCCTCAAGCCCTGGGCGGTATTTTTTCGCGTGGTGCTGCCGCAGTTGCGCCTGGCGATCTGCGGCGGCGCACTGCTGGTAGGCCTGCATTTACTCGCCGAATACGGCTTGTACGCGATGATTCGTTTCGATACGTTCACCACCGCGATTTTCGATCAGTTCAAATCCACCTTTAACGGCCCTGCCGCCAATATGCTTGCGGCGGTGCTGGCGCTGTGTTGTTTGGCGATGCTCACGGCGGAATCCGCTGCACGCGGGCATGCGCGTTATGCGCGGGTCGGCTCCGGCAGCGCACGCGAGCAACGTATTGTGAGCCTGCGCACGCGCACCACGCTGCTCGCCCTTGGCCTGCAAGGGCTGACCTGCGCGCTGGCCCTGGGTGTGCCGTTGATCACCCTGGGCAAGTGGCTGATCGCCGGTGGCCGTGAGGTCTGGCAGTTCAACGAACTGCTGCCCGCGCTGGAGCAGACCGTGCTACTGGGCGTGGCCGGTGCCGTGCTGACCACCTGTGCGGCGGTGCCGATTGCGTGGCTGTCGATTCGGGCGCCAGGGCGTTTACAGCGCATCCTGGAAAGCTGCAACTACATCACCAGCTCGTTGCCCGGCATTGTGGTGGCGCTGGCCTTGGTCACAGTGACCATTCATTTCGCCCGGCCGATCTACCAGACCACCATCACCGTGCTGCTCGCCTATTTGCTGATGTTCCTGCCACGGGCGCTGGTGAGCCTGCGCGCGGGTATCGCCCAGGCGCCGGTAGAACTGGAAAACATGGCGCGCAGCCTCGGCCGTTCGCCGGGCCGCGCCCTGTGGCTGATCACTTTGCGGCTGGCCGCGCCTGCTGCGGCTGCGGGTGCGGCGCTGGTGTTCCTGGCGATCACCAACGAGTTGACCGCCACCTTGCTGCTGGCGCCTAACGGCACGCGCACCCTGGCCACCGGTTTCTGGGCGCTGACCAGCGAAATCGACTACGCCGCTGCCGCGCCTTACGCGCTGATCATGATCCTGTTGTCACTGCCGTTAACCGGCCTTCTCTACCATCAATCCAAACGCACGGCAGGCCGATGAACGCCCTCGAACTCCACGCCCTCTGCAAGACCTTCGGCACCCAGCGTGCCCTGGCGGACGTCTCCCTCGCAGTGCCCACGGGCAGCCGCACGGTAATCGTCGGCCCTTCGGGCTCGGGCAAGACCACCTTGCTGCGCATGATCGCCGGCTTTGAATTCCCCGACACCGGCAGCCTCACGCTCAACGGCCAGGTATTGGTCGACGCCACCCACGCGGTGCCGGCCCACCAGCGCCAGATCGGCTATGTACCGCAGGATGGCGCGCTGTTCCCGCACATGACGGTGGCCGACAATATCGGCTTTGGCCTGGCCACCCAAGGTGAAGCCCGGCACACGCGCATCGCCGAACTGATGGACAGCGTGGCCCTCGACGCCAACATGGCCCGGCGCTGGCCCCATGAACTGTCTGGCGGCCAGCAGCAACGCGTGGCACTCGCCCGGGCCTTGGCCCAGCAACCCCGGTTGATGTTGCTGGATGAACCGTTTTCCGCGCTGGACACCGGCCTGCGCTCGGCCATGCGCAAAATGGTCGCGCGCCTGCTGAGCGACGCGGGCATCACCACGATCCTGGTCACCCATGATCAAAGTGAAGCGCTGTCGTTTGCCGACCAATTGGCAGTGATGCGCCAGGGGCGCCTGGTGCAGGCGGGCCACCCGATGGACCTGTACCAATACCCGGTCGATGAGCAAACCGCGTTGTTCCTCGGCGAAGCGGTGGTGATGCCCGCCCGTATTGAAGCTGGCTGGGCGCATTGCGGGCTGGGCCGTGTGCCGGTGGACAGTACGGCGGACCACGCAGCCACGCGGATCATGCTGCGCCCGGAACAATTGCAGCTGAGTACCACCGACCTGTCGGGCTGTCGTGGTGTCGTGACCGAGCGCGAATTCGGCGGCAATACCTGCACGTTGACCGTGGTGTTGCAGCCTGCCGAGGATGAACCGGGCCAGGCGATTCTGGTGCGCAGTTCCGGCCTGCAAGCCCCGCGCACCGGCAGTGTGGTGCACCTCACGACACTCGGCACGGCGCATGTATTGAAAAAAACCCAGGCCCTCAGTCTCAGCTAAGTGTCGGGGCTTACCTTCTCCCCTGCGCCAACCACTGCGCAGTCAAGGAGAGGTAACCCCGATGAATGCCACAGCAGCCCGTTGGCTGAACAAAGTACCCGAGGTGACGCTGTCATTCTGGGTGATCAAGATACTGTCCACCACCGTGGGCGAAACCGGCGCGGATTACCTCGCCGTGGATGCAGGCTTCGGCGCCGGCTGGACCAGCTTCGGCATGGCCGCTTTGCTGGGGCTCGCGTTGTTCGGCCAACTGCGCACCAAGGCCTACACGCCGTGGATCTACTGGCTGACGGTGGTGCTGGTGAGCATCGTCGGCACGCAGATCACCGATATCCTCACCGATAAGCTCGACGTCAGCCTGTACACCAGTACGGCGATTTTTTCGGTGCTGCTCGCGCTTAACTTCATCGTCTGGTATCGCACCGAGCGCAGCCTGTCGATCCGCGACATCGTGACCCCACGGCGCGAGTGGTTCTACTGGACCACCGTGCTGTGTACCTTCGCTTTAGGCACCGCCGCCGGTGACCTGGCCACCGAAGCCCTGGGCCTGGGCTTTACCCTCGGCGCGGTGATTTTCGCCGGTTTAATCGGCGTGACACTGCTGGCCTGGCGCCTGGGCGTCAACAGCGTGCTGACCTTCTGGATCGCCTACATCCTCACCCGCCCGTTCGGCGCCTCCCTCGGCGACCTGCTCACCCAAGCCAAGACGTACGGCGGCCTGGGCATGGGCGCCAGTTGGACCAGCGCGCTGTTCTTGTGCGTGATCGTGTTGCTGGTGGCCGTGGCGCAAATCAGCATCGGCAGCCGTAAAACCCTCATTCAATAAATTCTCACTCCAAGGAAACTGCCATGAGCAAAGTTCGCAATGTGATCCGCCACGCCGCAATTGTTTCAGCGATTTTCATGCTGGGCATCGCCACCGGTTGTTCCAAGCCGGCTGACAAACCTGCCAGCGCGGCCAACCCCACCAGCAGCCAGCGCCATATGTCGCAACTGGGTGATCTGTCGGCGTTTCGTAACATCGCGGTAGACGTTTCCGGTCTTGTTGCCAAGAACGACCTGGCAGGTGCCAAAGCCCGCATCAAAGACCTGGAAACCAGCTGGGACAGCGCTGAAGCCGGGATCAAGCCACGTGCCGCCAACGACTGGCACGTGCTCGACAAAGCCATCGACCGCGCCCTCTCGGCCCTGCGTGACGGCAACCCTAACCAGGCAGAGTGCAAAGCCTCGATGGACGACCTGCTCAAGACCTTCGACCTGATGAAAGGCTGATATCGGACAAATGCCTGCCCAGGTGCTTCAATACACACGCGGCGATCACCTCGCCGCGCGTGCTTTTTGTGCGGAGAGACTTATGCGAATACTGCTGGTCGAGGACGACCCGATGATTGGCGATGCGATCCAGCGTGCGCTCAGCGACGCGAGCTATGCCGCTGACTGGGTCAAGAATGGCCTCACCGCCCTCGCCGCCCTCGACACCCATCCCTATGACCTGGTGCTGCTCGACCTTGGCCTGCCTGGCAAGGATGGCCTCGACGTGCTGGACACGATTCGCGCACGCAACAACCCCGTGCCCTTGCTGATCATCACCGCCCGCGACAGCCTCGACGACCGCCTGCGGGGCCTTGACGGCGGCGCCGATGATTACTTGCTCAAGCCCTTCGATATCCCGGAACTGCTCGCACGCATGCGTGCGGTATTACGCCGCAAAGGCGGCAGCGCTCAATCGTTGCTGGGCAATGGCGTGGTGACGCTGAACCTGCTCACCAAGCAAGCCAGTACGCAAGAACAGCATGAGGTCGCCCTTTCCAGTCGCGAATTTGCGCTGCTGCAAGCGCTGTTGATTCGTCCCGGCGCCATCCTTTCGCGCAGCGAGTTGGAAGACCGCTTGTATGGCTGGGGCAATGAGGTGGAAAGCAACGCCATCGAATTCCTGATTCACGCCTTGCGGCGCAAATTGGGCACTCACGTGATCAAGAACGTCAGGGGCATGGGATGGATGGTTTCAAAAAACGTCTGAGCGAGTCAGTGCAACTGCGCCTGTCGGTGGCGTTATCCCTCGCTATTTTGCTGGTGGCCTTGGTGGCCAGCGTGTTCGCCTTTGTCTCGGCGTTTGAAGAAACCCACGAACAGCAGGACGCCACCTTGCGCCAGGTGGCGATGCTGTATGACCGCCAGCACATGACCCTGCAATACCCACAAGGCCCGGCGCTTAAAGGCGATGACGAAGAAACCCGGGTGATCATCCAGCACCTGAGTGACAGCCCAAGGGCCACGGGCACCACGGATGAAGCCTTGCCTTTGCCGTTTCCGGCCAGCCTCGCCGATGGCCTGTCCACCGTCGCCATGGTCGGCGAAAATTTTCGCGTGCTGGTGCACACCACCGCCCGTGGTGAACGCATCGCCGTGGCCCAGGAATCCGATGCCCGCGACAAGGACGCCCGCGAAAGCGCCTGGCGCAGTTTGTTGCCGTTCCTGATTCTGTTTCCGGTGTTGTTACTGGTGGTCGGCGACTTGGTGCGCAAGTTGTTTCGCCCCATTGGCGTGCTTGCCGCAGAGATCGACCAACGGGCCGAGCAGGAACTGCACCCGATTGAAGAGCAGCACCTGCCCAGCGAAGTACGCCCGTTTGTGGTCGCGATCAATCGCCTGCTGGCACGCGTCGGGCAGTCCATGGACAGCCAACGGCGCTTTGTCGCCGATGCCGCCCATGAACTGCGTTCACCGATGACCGCCCTGGCGCTGCAAGCCGACCGGCTGGCCGCCACCGAGCTATCGCCCGTCAGCCGCGAGCGGTTTGAGCCGCTGTCACGCGGCATTCAACGCGGGCGCAAACTGATTGATCAATTGCTGAGCCTCGCGGCGGCGCAGTCGGCGTCTGAGCGGGCGCAAACCACACTGTCGGTGCATACCGTGTACCGCCAGATACTGGAAGATTTGCTGCCGTTGGCCGAGAGCAAACAGATCGATATCGGCGTTGAAAGCACCCAGGATGTGCAGGTGACGCTCAACGAATTGGACCTGTTTACGCTGGTGAAAAACCTGGTGGATAACGCCATTCGCTATACCCAGCCGGGTGGGCGTATCGACCTGTCGGTTGCGCTGGAGGCTGACGCCGTGCAACTGCAAATCAAAGATTCCGGCCCCGGCATTACGCTAGAGGAACAGGCGCGCGTGTTCGATCCGTTCTATCGCAGCCTGGGCACCGACGAGGCCGGCTCCGGGCTTGGACTCTCGATCGTCAAGGTGATTGCCGATCGCACAGGCGCACGGGTGCAACTCGCGTTTACTGACGCCATTGCGCAACGGGGCTTGTGTGTCACGGTGTGGCTGGCGAAGTAACGTGCAGTTTTTTCTGACGTGGATATTGCCCAACAGAACTAAAAGTCCATAATAGACAAATTAGTTTATCTGCGGAGATTGCCATGTCCAGCACGCCCCTTGTCATGAATCAGGCCCAGGCCCGTGAATTGCTCACCCAGGTCGATGTGCCCCACATTCTGCACAAGCTGTTCCGCGACCTGGCGGCCGGGCTGGCGGTGCAGCCGGCGCAACAGTTGGTGGAGTTCCCGCACGGGGCCGGCGACTTTATCAACTACCTGGGCGTGCTGGCCGACGAGGGTGTGTATGGGGTCAAGACGTCGCCCTACATCGTGCGCGAGCAAGGCCCGCTGGTGACGGCCTGGACGTTGTTGATGTCGATGCACAGCGGCCAGCCGCTGATGCTGTGTGATGCGGCCGAGCTGACCACCGCGCGCACCGCTGCCACCACTGCATTGGCGGTGGACGTGCTGGCGCCTGCTGCCGCGCGGCGCCTGGCGATTATCGGCAGTGGCAAGGTGGCGCAAGCGCACCTGCACTACGTGCGCAACCTGCGCGACTGGCAGCAGATTCGCCTGTATTCACCGAGCCTGGGCCACGCCAGCGTCGACACCCTCGCCCACCTCAAAGGCCTGGACCCGCGCCTGACCCTGGCCGACAGCTGTGACAGCGCCGTGGAAGACGCCGATGTGATCCTGCTGTGTACCTCATCGGCCGGCCCGGTGCTCAACCCGGCGCGTTTGCGCAAGCCAGCGCTGATCACCTCCATCAGCACCAATGCGCCACGCGCCCATGAAGTGCCACCCGCCAGCCTGCACGCCATGCATGTGTTCTGCGACTATCGCCAGACCACGCCGGGCGCGGCCGGTGAGATGCTGATCGCCGCCGAGCAACACGCTTGGGACAAGCGCGCCGTGATCGGCGACCTGCCGGAGTTGCTCAGTGATATGGCGCAGCGCCCGGACTATGACCGCCACGTGTTTTTCCGCTCGATCGGCCTGGGCCTGGAAGACGTCGCACTGGCCAATGCCCTGTACCAAACCCAGCGCTAACCATTGTTTAAGGAGATGTTTATGAGCCATGCAGACTTCATCATCATCGGCGGCGGCATTGCCGGTGCATCCACCGGGTTCTGGTTGTCGCAGCATGGCAAAGTATTGGTGCTGGAGCGCGAAAGCCACCCGGCCTATCACTCCACCGGGCGCTCGGCGGCGCTCTACACCGCGGCTTATGGCACACCGCAAGTGCGCGCGTTGACCCTGGCCAGCCGTGCATTTTTTGATAACCCGCCGGCAGGCTTCTGTGAGCACCCGTTGCTGACGCCACGCGGGGAGATCACCGTGGATTTCAGCGGCGACCCGGCGGAACTGGAGCGTCAATACCAGAGCGCCAAGGCCACGGTGGCGCAGGTGGAACGGCTGAGTGTCGATGAGGCGTGCGCACGCTTGCCGATTTTGCGTCGTGAAAAAGTCCACGGCGCCATCTTCGACCCGACCGCCAGCGACATCGACACCGATGCCCTGCACCAGGGTTATTTGCGTGGTATCCGTCGCCATCACGGCGAAGTGCGTACCGACAGCCCTGTACTGGGCCTGAGCCGTGACGCCGACGGCCTGTGGCAGGTGCGCACCCAGGACGCGACCTACACCGCGCCGATCATCATCAACGCTGCCGGTGCCTGGGCCGATCAGATCGGCGGCCTCGCTGGCGCGGCGTCCATCGGACTGCAGCCCAAACGGCGCTCGGCGTTTATCTTCGCCGGGCCAGAGGGTGTCGACACGCATGGGTGGCCGATGCTGGTGGCCCTCGACGAAGCCTTTTACATGAAGCCTGACGCGGGCATGTTCCTCGGCTCACCGGCCAACGCCGACCCGGTCGAACCCCAGGATGTGCAGCCCGAAGAACTGGACATTGCCATGGGCATTTACCAGATCGAAGAAGCCACCACCTTGACCATCCGCCGTCCTACCCGCACTTGGGCCGGGCTGCGCAGTTTTGTGCCTGATGGTGATTTGCTCGCGGGCTTCGACCCGCAGGTGCCGGGGCTGTTCTGGGTCGCGGCGCAGGGCGGTTATGGCATCCAGACCTCACCGGCCATGGGCCAGGCCAGCGCGGCGCTGGTACGCGGCGCACCGTTGCCGGAGCCGCTGACGCGGTTTGGCCTGGACGCTGGTATGCTCTCGCCCGTCCGCCTGGAGCCGCATTGATGAGCATTGCTGAACAAGAAAACGTTGTGCAGAACTTTCGGGCGATCGCCGATGCGATCGCCACGCTGTTCTTTCCCCACGCCGAAGTGGTGCTGCATGACTTGCGCACGCAAAAGGTCGATTACATCGCCAACAACTTGTCGAAACGCGCCATCGGTGACGAATCGTCGCTGGAGGACATGCTCAGCGATGACATCCGCGAAGTGAATATCGGCCCGTACGAAAAGCTCAACTGGGACGGTCAGAAAATCCGCAGCCTGAGCACGGTGCTGCATGACCACAAAGGTCGTCGGCTGGCGGTGCTGTGCATCAACCTGAATATCTCGTTGTTCGAAAACGCCAAGGCGGCGCTGGACCTGTTCCTGTCACCGAGCAAGCTGATCCCACAGCCGGATTCACTGTTTCGTGATGACTGGCAGGAGCGCATCAACACCTTCTTGCATGCCTGGATGCGTGAACGTCAGTTGAGCCTGAACCTGCTGACCCGCGACCATAAGCGTGAGCTGGTGCTGGCATTGCATGCCGAGGGCGCGTTCAAGGGCAAGAGCGCATCGAACTACGTGGCGAATGTGCTGGGGATGGGGCGGGCGACGGTGTACAAGCACCTTAAGGAATTGAAGGGCTGAACGATCATTCATCAACTGTGGGAGCTGGCTTGCCTGCGATGGCATCAACTCGGTATACCTGATGTACCGAGGTGTCTGCATCGCAGGCAAGCCAGCTCCCACATGTGACCGAGTATGGCTTTACTGTTGCTGTTACACCCTCAGTCGCCGTAGATATCGGACTTGAAATACTGCTGTGAAATCTTCTGATACTCGCCATTCGCGCGGATGCCGTCGATGGCCGTATTCAGCTCACTGACCAGTTCGGTATTGCCCTTGCGCACCGCGATCCCGGCGCCCTCGCCCACGTATTTGGGGTCTTTGAGTTCCGGCCCGACAAACGCGTAGCCCTTGCCACGCGGCATCGACAGGAAGTCACTCAACGGGATGGTGTCGGCAAAAATCGCATCCAGGCGCCCCGCCGCCAAATCCATGTAGATTTCTTCGTTATTGCTGTAGCGCTTGACGTTGATGCCCTTGGGCTCGAACACCTCGGTGGCATAGCGGTCGGTGGTGGTGGCGCGCTGCACGCCAATGGTCTTGCCCTTGAGGCTGGCGTACTGGTCATCCACCACCGCGCCGTCCTTCATCACCAGGCGCGAGGAAGTGAAGTAATACTTGTGGGTGAAATCCACCGATTTCTTGCGGTCTTCGTTGATGGTCATGGATGACAGGGCCATGTCGATTTTCTTCACTTTAAGCGAAGGGATCAGGCCGTCGAATTCACCTTCCACCCACACGCACTTGACCTTCATCTGCGCGCACAAGGCATTACCGATGTCGTAGTCGAACCCGACGATCTTGCCATCCTGGGTCTTGGAGGCGAACGGTGGGTAGGCCGCCTCAATGCCGATACGCAAGGTTTTCTCAGCGGCCAGCACATGGCTTGAAGCAAACAGGCCCAGGGCCAGTGCAGCGATCAGCGCGGGTTTCTTCATGGTCGTTATCTCGCAAGTTGTTGTTGGTTTGGCAAGCGTGAAGAAAGAGAGGTATAGGCTTTTTGTACTTATAATTCCATATTGGACTTTTAGGTATTGATCGTCAATCCATGCCACCTTCCTAAGCGCTCGGGCACAAATTATTGCCCGCCTCCATCGTTTCTCCACAAAACCTCCCATGAATGCGCACGTTGGTTGCGCACACTTGCGTTAACCGTTGCGTAGATTTACCAGGAGAACACGATGATTCCTGCTCTGGAGGTCAGCACCCTCACCCAGAAGCTATGATCACTACTGGCAAACGTGGCCATGGACCGGCAGCCACGATAAGGCAGATAAGCACGAGCGCAGGGATGCACAGGCTCGCCGCGTATTCACCGAGCAGACCATGACTGATTTTCCCGTTGCATCGATTCCCCGCCCGGACTGCGTCAGAGAACCCCAGGCCCTCGTGCTGATTGCCGAAGATGAGCCGCAAATCGCCGACATTCTGGAGGCTTACCTCAAACGCAGCGGCTTTCGCACCGCCCACGCGCGTGACGGCCAACAGGCGCTGGACATGCACCTGGCGCTCAAGCCGGAGCTGATGTTGCTGGACGTGCTGATGCCCCACGTGGACGGCTGGCAAGTGCTCGCGCAAGTGCGCCAGCGCGGCCATACGCCGGTGATCATGCTGACCGCGCAAGACCAGGACATGGACAAGCTCATGGGCCTGCGCATCGGCGCCGACGACTATATCGTCAAGCCGTTCAACCCCGCCGAAGTGGTGGCGCGCACCCAGGCGGTACTGCGCCGCTCCATCGCTTATCGCGACCGCGCCTGCCCCACGGTGCTGCGGGTGGACGCGTTTGAAATTGACCTGGAAAGCTATGAAGCCACGGTGACGTTGGCCGGCCGCCGAGTGCCGCTGGCCTTGACCGTCACCGAATTCAGGCTGCTGGCGCAACTGGCCAAGGCACCGAAACGGGTGTTCACCCGCGCCGAGCTGTTGGCCCAGTGCTCACCGGAAAGCGACAGCCTGGAGCGCACGGTCGACAGCCATATCAGCAAACTGCGGCGCAAGCTCGAAGACCTCGGCGTGCAGGGTGTGCCCACCAGTATCCGTGGCGTCGGCTATCGGTTCGGGAGCATGGTGTGAAAGGGCTCAATGGCCTGAGCCGCCAGATCATCTTGTCGATGTGCGCCGTGGTGCTGTGCGTGATCGCCCTGGCGGTGATCGGCTCGTATATTTTTTACGCATTGCTGTGGACCTACTGGCCGCTCACCGACGCCGAAGTGGATGCCTGGCTGCCGGCCAAGGCTGAATGGGTGTGGATGGGCCTGACCACGTGCGTGAGCCTGGCGGTGGGCTCGATTGTGGCGCTGAAACTGTCGCGGCGAATCCTGATGCCGCTTAACTCCGTGGCCGAGAACCTGCGCAAACTGGCCGACGGCGACCTGGACGTACAGGCCGTTGCCGGTGACCAGTCGATCGGCGAAGCGGCGATCCTGGTCAATGACTTCAACAGCATGGCCAAACGCTTGCAGCGCATGGCGCAGGAGCAAGCGTTCTGGAATGCCGCCATTGCGCATGAACTGCGCACACCCCTGACTATTCTGCGCGGGCGCCTGCAAGGGTTGGCCGAGGGTGTATTCGAACCCGACACCGCGCAGTTCTATAGCCTGCTGGGCCAGGTCGAAGGCTTGACGCGCTTGATCGAGGATTTGCGCGTGGTGGGCCTGGCAGACAGTGGCTACCTGGAACTCAACCTGCAAGAAGCCGACCTGGCGACAGGCATCGAAGACGATGTACGGTTGTTCGAACCGAGCCTGGTGGCCGCAGGTTTTGTGCTGCAACTGGACCTGCAACGCCGCACGATGCGCTGCGACCCGGCGCGCATTCGCCAGGCCTTGCTGGCCCTGCTGGATAACATTCGGCGGCACGCGACACCGGGCAATGTCATCGTCCACCTGAGCACCCGCGACGGCTTCAACTACCTGCGCGTGCGCGATGACGGCCCCGGCATCGACGAAGGTTTTGCCGCGCGCCTGTTTGACGCCTTCCAACGCGGTGAAAACTCCCGCTCACGCGCCCAGGGCGGCAGTGGCCTGGGCCTGGCCGTGGTGCGCGCTATCGCCCTCGCCCATGGCGGCGCAGTGACCTGCCGCCGCATGGAAAACGGCGGCACGCTGTTTGAACTCAGTTGGCACGTTTGATTGAGCGAGGCACGGCGATGCGTATGTTTTTTTCGGTGTTTAAGCGCCCGCCCCGTTATCGGCACTTTGCTTTATTGGACGCAAGGCAGGTGTGTATTGCGTTTAAAAGCTGCCGCACAAAACCTGTCGGCGAGCATTGGATAGAAGTCGAACGGGTCAACCTGTCTTGGCTGGGAACCACGCTCCCAGGCTGCGCGCGTACCGTTGAGGGAGGGTAAACATGAGCAATGACATTTCCCGACTCGAAGCCTCGTTAAGGCTGCACACGGCCCGTTTGAAAAGGTTGCAGCGTTTCTGGGTGCCGCTGCAACGGCGTGCCCCGAAGTGGGTGCTGGGGTTGTGGATTGCAGGCATCTTCATATCGCTGGCCACCCAATGTTACGAGCACTGGCTGGTGACCGCACCGATGATCTGCGCATTGATCGTGGTGGAGATTATCGTCGATGAGCGGCAAATGACGCTGTTATTGCGCGTCGACCAGATGCGTGACCTGCTCAGAGAAGCACGCAACCGCTATCTGTGTTGATAAGCGCAGGTTGCTGGCGAGCCCTTGCGCAATCATCGTAGTCAATTTTGATCAGCAGATTCTTCAGGTCCGTGAACTACGCCTGGACTAAGTGAAGGCCGAGCGAAGCTGACAGTAAAGGCCAGTATCTGCACCGGTAACCTGTGGCGAGGGAGCTTGCTCCCGCTGGGCTGCGAAGCGGCCCTGAAAAAAAGGACTGCTGCACAGTCCAACGGGAGCAAGCTCACTCGCCACAGAAGTGATACGGATCCTTAACTATTACAACGCTTGCTTGCACCCAATGCGCCCCGGCAACTGCCCTTGCCTGGCCTTCAACGCGGCCTGCACCGCCTGCGGCAGATCACTCCAGAACGTCAGCCCGGAGCGCTCTTCGATTTGACTCACGGGCACCTGGTAATCGCAGAAGTTCGCGCCTTTGGGCGTTTCCTGGTTCATGACGAACGAGGCGTACATTCCGCCTTCAGGCGAGCTGCCGACGAAGATGATTTTCCAGTAGCCACTGGGAATGGTGTGCACCTTGTTCGTACCCGGCAGCGTGCCGACAAAATGCTCATACAGCGGCCCGGTGGCGACATACACCGCGTCGATCCCCGCCTGCTTGCTCAGGTTGCGCTCCTGGTCTTCCAGGTGCGCCCACGGCCCCTGGTTGAGGTCGGACTTCTGCGGGGTGATGTTCGACAGGTAATTGAGGCTTTGCCAATCGGCTACCCCCGCCATCGAGGCGAGGTTGGCCTGATGGCCACGGTCGACTTTGAGCGCGACATTGGCGCCGTTGTAATCCACCGGGTCGAGGGTTTCGCCGGCCGGAATGTCCGGGTCGGTCTGCCAGTCGCGCGAGCGGCCGCTGGCGGGGGTGGTCTTGGTGATTTTGTACGACACCCAGTTGGCAAACTTGGTCGAGCCATTATTGTTCAGGGTGTACGCCTGGCGGTTCAGCGTCAGCGGGCTGCCACCGCTGGGGCAGCCGACCGAGCAGTTGTCGAACTGCCAGGCCTGTTGGGGCTGGGCTTGCGGTGTGACGGCCGACTCACGGGTTCTATCCGGTGTGGTACAAGCGGCAACCAGCGGGATCAACAGAAACGCGAGGTGTTTGGACTTCATACTTCCATGCATGGTGTAGCTCCTTGGGATGATTCAGTGACAGAAGGTCTGTCGGCGGCTGCGATCCATCGCAAGCCGACATAAACATTAAACCACTTAAACGTTTCAAATTGCGTACAGGTTTCAGTGGGCGCTAAAAAAACCGATCACGCCGCGCGAGCCCACATTCAGATCGCGTTACATCAGGTGGCTGCTCTGCTTTTTATCCGTTGGTGAGGATCACTTCAATGCAGGTGATTGGACACGCAGGCCTTACAATGAGAGGGTCTGCTGCGGGTGCAGGCACGGGCACTTATCCTGACCGCTCACTTATTCCCAGGCTGGGGCTTTAAATGGACATCAAGCAACTCAAATTCCTGATCGCGCTGGAGCAGACCCGGCACTTCGGCCAGGCGGCTGCGCGCTGCCATATCACCCAGCCGACCCTGTCGATGCGCCTGCGCAATCTGGAGGATGAGCTGGGCCTGGAGTTGGTCACCCGTGGCCAGCGCTTCGAAGGCTTCACCCAGGCCGGCGAACGCGTGTTGGCCTGGGCCAGAACCCTGCTCGCCGCCCATGACGGTTTGTTTGCCGAAGCGGCGGCGTGTCGCGGGCAGTTAGTGGGTAGCCTGCGCCTGGGGCTGGTACCGCTCAGCGGGTTCAACTCGATCAGCTACATCCAAGGTCTGTCCCAAACGTTTCCAGAGCTCAAATTCAGCCTGTCGTCCATGAGTTCGGACAAGATCATCGAAGCCCTGGGCACCAATCAACTGGATTTGGGCGTGTGCTACCTGGACCACGTAAACCCCAATTACCTGGAGGTTTTTGAACTGGGCGAAACCCGCGTCGGCCTGCTGTACGACACGCGCCACTTCCAGTTCGAAGGCACCGAAATGAGTTGGGAAGATGCCGCGCAGTTACCCCTGGGGATGATCAGCAACGGCATGCATTATCGAAAATCCATTGACCTGAGTTTCCGCAGCCGTGGCCTCGACCCGCAGCCCATTCTCGAAAGCGACTCGACCTATCAGTTGTTCCAGGCGATCCACGAAGGTTTTTGCTGCGCGATCATGCCGCTGGACAGTGGCATGGAAAACCCGATCGAGAACCTCGCCTTTATCAACTTGCCGGACGCCAGCGTGCTCGCGCCACTGGGGTTGGTGATGCGCAAGACCGAACCGCGCTCGGCCATCGCCGAGAAGTGTTTTACACACGCCAAACAGATGTTTGCCGGCAACGGCACGCACTGATCTGCAGCGCGAAAGGACGAACACTCTAACTGTGGCAAGCCTGCTTGCCACAGGTCCAGCGTCGCACCACCGTTATGTCGATAACGGTGCAAGATGACGAATGGCTCAGTTCGACACTTGCTCAAGGAAAATCAGCTGCAGCGGCTCGCTAAGCAAGTCGTCGGCCGTGGCTGCAAATTGCTTGAAGTACGGCGTGGCAAAATGCGCATCGAGGGCCGCCTGGTCCTTGAACGACTCACGCATGTAGAAGGTGCCGGGGGCGTCGCGCAGCTCAAACAGCACATAGTCGAGGTTACCGGGCTCGGTGCGCGTTGGCGCAACCAGGGCCAGCAGGCCGTGTTTGAGTGCCTGCTGTTTGCCAGGTTTGGCTTTGAGTACGGCGATGGAAACCAAGGGTTTTGACACAGGGGTCGCTCCGTCAGGGGAATGGCTCGCACAACCTGCAATCAACAGCGCAAGCAGCGTCACACCCGTAGAAGTGATGAGGTTTTTAAATACCATGTTGATATACGCCGCAGGTGGTTAAGGAGAAACCCAGCGTAATGAAACCCCGGCTGCGTTAGCCATCCGCTCGGGGCGCATAGACTTTCAATGGAATGTTGAAAGTGATTGAAACGGCAGCTGACGATAAAAGGTTCTGACGCTCACACCCGAAAACGCATCGGCCGAAAGTTGCCCAGCAATGGCGAAGCGACACCGGTGATCAGCTCTTCGCTCAAGAGCCGCGCCAAGGTGGGCGCCAGGGTCAAGCCTGGATGGGCGCTCAAGATATAAAGCCCGCCGTCGTCGCCCGCTGGCCCCACAATAGGCAGGTGGTCGTCAGACAGCGGTCGCCACCCCACCGCTACGGACTTCAGCGCGATGGATTGTGCACCGTTCAACTGCCCACGAATGGCCTCAAGGGCTCTGAGCCCAATGGCATCGGGGCCATTTTCGGGCGTATCGTCGATGTAGTCTTCAGCCGCAATCAGCGTACAGGTGTCGCCTTGACGAGCCTCCATTTCGGCGTTCGAAACAATGCCATTGAGCAGCGCCTGCGCCACTTCAAACTTCAACAGAATCGCCGGAGACGGTCGAATGGGCAGATGCAGGCTTTGGCCAACTAAAAGATCAAGCACTCCCAAGCCCGCAGCCAGTACCGTTTTTTTGCCATACCAATTGCCTGCCTGCGTACTGACGCCCACAACCTGGCCATTTTCAACGAGCAACTGGCTGACTGCACAATCGCAGACTACCCGTGCGCCAAAGCCTTCAGCGGCCAGAACCAGGCACTCAATGGCTTCGACCGGCGAGATGATCCCTGCCGCCTGCGTATAACGGGCGTGAAGAGGCGGGTGAGCAAGATTGGGCTCCAGTGCTCGGATTTCAGCCTGCGAAACCGTACGCGGTTGAAGGGAAGAAAGGTTCAGGCCCGCTGCTGATGCTTGGGGATTTTCCGGGCAGACGCCATAGGTCAATTCTGCACACCAACGCAACGGGAACGATGGCAACGCAGCCTGAAGGTGGTGGTAATCATCCATCACGTTTTGCGCCAGATGCTGCACGGGTTCAATCAACGCACTGGCATTGATCCACCCAAAGGCATGGCCGCTGGCACCGCTGGCAGGCCGGGCTTCTTCAATAAGCATCACGCGCTGCCCGGCCTTGGCGCTGTAATAGGCCAAAGCCGCACCATGAATGCCGGCCCCCACAATAATCAGATCGTATTGGTTCATTAAAACAACTCCCTTGCCTGGTACTTGCTTCTTCCCTGGGCCGCAGATCAACCCTGCCCGCTTGCCGCATGCTGATGCCTGCGATAGCCGGAAAGTGAAACCCCGGTTTGACGCTTGAAATAGCGGCACAAGTAGGAAGCATCGGCAAAGTTGAGAGCGTCCGCCACACGACCAATCGCCAGGTTACTGTAAGAAAGAAGCGCCTTGATCTCCAGGGTGACCTGCCGATCGATCAAGCCCTTGGGGCTGTCATTGAAAAACGCCTTGGTCAGCTGCGACAGGTAGAACGGCGTGATACTCAACGCATCGGCGTAGAACTTCACTTCTCGATGACGGGTGCAATGCTTGCCAATCAGCTCCCAGAACCGCCAACTGAGCATTTCCTTGCGGCTGAACGCCCGACCGCCCGCTGGTTGGGCCGGAAGTTGTTCGGCGATCTTCAGGAAAAACGTCTGCAGCTGGTTGCGCAGCATGATGTGCCGGTAAGTGGGACAGTTGCCCGCGATGTCGCGCATCTGTGCGACCCAGCCCTCTATCAGCGGCCTGTGGCACGGGGCAAGCACGCAATGGGGATGGTCATGCAAAAACACAAACAAGGGGTTTGGCAGTGGGTAGGCCACCTCCGCTGCAAAGCGTTTGGGTATCAGGCAAAAAAACACGTTGAACTGGCGTGAGTGGCGCTTGAACAAGGCAATCGTGTCCTCAGCCAGAACCAGCACATCACCGCGCCTTACCGCATGCTCTTTGAAATTCAGAGTAAGGCGCGCACTGCCCGACAGGCATACCAGCAAGGTCAGGTACGCATGACCGAAAGCGAGCGGCAGCCCCAGCCCTTCGGCCAAGGTGGTCTCGCCCATCAGTAGCGGGTCATCGGGGGAAGAAAGTTTCGGAATGTGATGCATTAAGCCTCAGCGCTGCAACCTGCAAGAGCGTAAATCCTATCATCAGCGGACAGAGGAGTTTCGATAAGTACCGAAATCGCCAAGGTACTGGCGTGTACCGATCAGGCGCCTGTCACTAGGCTGTGCCAAACGAACCCATCGCTGACGGACACAGGCCATGCCACTGAACACACAACGACTCTTGCTGCGCCCCTGGCAAGACACAGACGCCGCCGACCTTTACGAATATGCCAAGGATACCCGCGTCGGCCCCATCGCTGGGTGGCCGCCGCACACCAGTGTGCAGAAAAGTGCCGAGATCATCCGCACCGTCTTCAATCACCCAGAAGTCTACGCCGTCGAACTCAAAGAGAACCACCGCACGGTGGGCTGCGTGGGCATCCTGATCGGCAGCCACAGCAACTTTGAGATCAGCGAGCGTGAAGGTGAAATCGCCTACTGGATCGGCGTGCCGTACTGGGGCAAAGGCCTGATCCCCGAAGCCGTGCGCGAAGTGATGCGACACGCCTTTGAAACCTTGCACCTTGAAGCGCTCTGGTGTGGTTACTTTGCCGATAACACCCAGTCCTGTAGCGTTCAATCGAAGTGTGGCTTTCGCGTTCATCACACCGAGGAAAACCGTTACAACGCCTTCTTCGACGATTATCGGACCGAGCACATCAGCCGTATCACTTACCAGCAGTGGCTGGAACATACTCCAGCCAGATAAAGCCCCACGCCGAACACCGCATGACTGATCAGACTGCGCAGGCAGTTCTTGCCCGGCGTGGGTGTCCTGGAGGAGGCAAACCCCGCGCCCATGGCAGGTTGTATGACACACAGCGGGACAGCCACGGTGGCGATACCCAGCACCAATGCCGGCATGAATGTGGGCGCCTGCAACCAGTCGACTCCTTCTATCCCCACCAGCAGCAGCGCAAACACAATCCCGGTGACGTAGTGCGCGATCCAGCCCAGGGCGACCTCGCCCTGCACGGGCGCCGCTTGGGCAATGCTGCGATGGGTAAACTGCCCTTGGCACGCATGCCCGACCCAGCGCCCCACGAAGGCGAAATTCAGCGTGGGCACCTTCAGTGCCTTCATCAACAGCATCCACATATCCATCACGACCGTAGCCCCGGCCCCCAATAAAATTACCTGTGCAGCCACGTGCAGCGATGCCATATCGACCTCTAATTCATGGACCCATTTAACCTGCGCAGGCATCATAGAAGTTGAAGTCAACTTCAAGTCAAGGGTCTGGTAATGGATATCACTGAGGTGGTCAAACGCACGGGCGTGCCGGCTCACACCTTGCGTTTTTATGCGAAGAAAGGGCTCATCACCTCCATCAGCCCGCCCGGCGCTCGCCGTCAGTTTGGCGCGGCGGTGATTGAGCAGTTGGCGGTGATCGCCCTCGGCCAGGCGGGCGGCCTGTCGCTGGACGAGATACAGGCCATGCTGTCCCCCAATGGCCAGGCCACGGTGGACAGAACGCTGCTGCTGGCCAAGGCCGATGAACTCGACGCGACGGTCAAACAACTGCAAGCCATGAGCCGCGGCTTGCGCCACGCTGCGGCCTGCCCTGCTCCCGACCACGCGCAATGCCCGAACTTTCGGCGGTTACTCGACATTGCCGCCGCGGGGGCGTTCAAGCGTGCCAGGCACGCGGGCGCGAGCCTGACACGTTAGTGTTCAGTTGACCCGTTGCAGGCAGCCGATCAAGGTCTCGATAAAGCCTTGCAACGAAACGGGCAGCGTACGTTTAGGCATAGTCAGCACCTGAATGGTGCGGTCGGAAAATCGCGAGTTCGACAGCGGCACCGAGACCAGGTCACTGCTGTCGTTCACCCGCTGGCTGATCGCACCACCAAACGCGATGGTGTCGGAATGGCGAACAAACTCATGGATCGCGCCGGAGTAGTTGCAGGTCATTACATGGTTGAAGTGCAGCCCTTCCATTTCGCACACCAGATCGAACAACTGCCGCAGAGTCGTACCTTTTGGGGTCAGCGCCAAGGGGAACGGCAGCAGCGCACGCAGCGGCAATGTCTTGAGCGTCGACAGCGGATGACCGGCACGCATCAGCGCGCGAATGGCCGAGCGACTTGAGTAGAGGATCTCGACGCCATCAGTGGGCGCGGTGCTGAACGTCAGCCCTACATCGGCATCGCCACGTTTGATTTTTTCTGCGCACTCAAGCGGCGACATCACCTCCAGCACGTACTGAAAGGCAGGGGCTTGCTGGTAGTGCTGGATCAGCACATGGGGCAGGAAATAACGCGAAAGGCCCTCTGTGGACACCAGGCGAATTACCCGCGCACCAGGGTAATCGCCGCCGCGCAGCTCCGACAGCAACGCTTGCTCTTCTAACGACGCACGTCGGGCATGGTGGGCCAGTGCGTTACCCGCCGCCGTCGGCTCCATGCCCCGTGGCCGACGCTCGAACAACGCCACGCCGACACTCTCTTCCAGCAACGCGATCTGGCGGCTGACCGCGCTGGGCGCGATGTGCAAGCGCTCACCAGCGGCGGCCAGGGAGCCAGAATCGAATACGGCCAGAAAGTAACGGTAATCCACGGGTGTCTTCCTTAAAAAAGCATCTATTAATTAGAAGCCAGTCTTCAAAAAACAGCAATATACAGTCTGCTAGGTGACTTCTATATTGGCCTGAATCTTTTAGCCGTATCGGAACGCTCATGTCCAAGCAACAGGCACTTGCCAGTGTTCGCCAGCACTTCTCTGCCGGCCATTTCGAAACCGACCTGCGTCGCCGTGTGGCGATTCGCAGTGAAAGCCAGGCACCCAGCCAGGCGCCCGAATTGGCGCGCTATCTGCACGAGGAAATGCAACCGGCGCTGGAGCGCATGGGCTTTGCCTGCCAGCCGCTGCACAACCCGACAGGCGCAGGCCCATTGCTGTTCGCTGAGCGCCACGAAAGCGCCGACCTGCCGACCGTGCTCACCTATGGGCATGGCGATGTGGTCCTGGGTTACGCCGAGCAATGGCGTGAAGGCCTCGACCCTTGGGTGCTGACGATAGAAGGTGATCGCTGGTATGGGCGCGGCACCGCCGACAACAAGGGCCAGCACAGCATCAACCTGGCGGCGCTGGAAGCGGTGATTAACGCTCGCCAGGGGCGCCTGGGGTTTAACGTCAAGGTGCTGTTTGAAACCGGGGAAGAATGCGGTTCGCCCGGTTTGCGTGAGGTCTGCACGGCTCACCAGGCGCTGCTGCACGCCGATGTATTTATCGCCTCGGACGGTCCACGCCTGAACGACAGCCGCCCGACGCTATTTCTCGGTTCTCGCGGTTCGGCACTGTTCTCCTTGCAGGTGCAGGCCCGCGACAAAGGCCTGCACTCTGGCAACTGGGGCGGCGTGATGTCCAACCCCGCCATAGTGCTGGCTAATGCATTGGCCAGCCTGGTGGATCAGCATGGCCGCATTTGCTGCCGAGGGCTGGTACCCGCTTCGATCCCCGACTCGGTGCGTGACGCCATTCATGACCTGGGCATCGATCAACATGCGCTCGGCCGCCCACTGGATGTGGATTGGGGTGAGCCAGGGCTGACCCTGGGCGAACGCCTGTTTGCCTGGAACACCCTGGAGATTCTGGCGTTTACCGCCGGCAACCCTGCCAAGCCGGTGAATGCTATTCCACCGTCAGCCATCGCGCATTGCCAACTGCGTTTTGTGGTCGGCACCGACTGGCAGAACCTGGAACACCTGTTGCGCGAGCACCTGGATGCGCAGGGTTTTCACAGCGTGAACATCGTGATCGATCGGTGCACACCCAGCACGCGCCTGGACCCGGACAATGCCTGGGTGCGTTTCGCGAAAAAAGTCATCAGCGACACCACGCCCAGGCAGGTCGCGGTACTGCCCAACCTTGCCGGTACGCTGCCAAACGACATTTTCGCCGATGTGCTGGGGCTGCCCACCGTGTGGGTTCCGCACTCCTACCCCGGCTGTTCGCAGCATGCGCCCGATGAACACCTGCTGGGTTCGGTGGTACTCGAAGGCCTGCAGATCATGACGGCCCTGTTCTGGGAACTGGGCGACATCGCGCACTCGCGCGCCTGATAAAAACAATGGGCTCGACCCTTTGCCTCCGCCGCTCACACACTTACAAAACCAGGAGCGTCGAACATGACAGCGTTATCACCTACCCTTGTGACACCGGCAACCGACCCGGCCAAATCCATCTGGAAACCGGTCGGCGCCGCCTTGATCGGCAACACCCTCGAATGGTTTGACCTGTCGGTCTACGCCTACTTTGCGTTGACCATCAGCAAGGTATTCTTCCCCGCCGCCGACCCGGCCGTCTCGTTGTTCCTGGCCTTCGCAACCTTCGGTATTTCGTTCCTGATTCGCCCCTTGGGCGCTGCGGTGCTGGGCTCGTATGCCGACCGCCAAGGGCGCAAGAAAGCCTTGAGCCTGTCCATATTGCTGATGCTGATCGGCACCGCCATGATCGCGGTAATGCCGGGCTATGCAAGCATCGGAATCATCGCACCCATCGGCATTTTGTTTGCCCGCCTGCTGCAAGGTTTCTCCGCCGGCGGCGAGTTTGGCAGTTCAACCGCGTTCATGATGGAACACGCGCCGCAAAAGACCCGCAACTTCGTCGCCAGCCTACAATTTGCCAGCCAGGGTTTTGGTGTGGTGATTGCCTCGCTGTTCGGCTACTTCCTGACCACCTGCCTTAACGATCAACAGATGCTCGACTGGGGTTGGCGCGTGCCGTTTTTCTTTGGTTTGATCCTGGGTCCGGTGGGGCTTTATATCCGCCGCACGGTGGAGGAGTCCCCCGACTTCAAGGAAAGCGAGCCGGGCTCGCAGCCGTTAAGGGACGTACTGTATTCACAGAAGACCTTGTTGCTGGTGGCCATGGGCGTGTTGATCGTGTCGACGGCCTCCAACTTCATGATCAAATACATGCCGTCCTATGCCGCCACCACCTTGAACATACCCCAGTCATCGGGCTTTTTGGCGACCCTGACCGGGGGCTTGATCCTGACCCTGGTCACACCGGTTGTCGGCTTCATTACCGGCTTTGTCAGCCGTATCAAGATCATGCTGTGGGCCTCGATCCTCTATATGTTGATGATCGTTCCGGCGTTCATGTGGCTCAATACAGTTCCCAGTGCCACGTCGCTACTGCTGGTTGTGTCGATGATGGCGTTGATCAAGGCCGTGTACTTCGCACCACTGGCCTCACTCATGGCCGATGTGTTCCCGGTGCAGACCCGCGTCACGGGCATGTCGCTGAGCTACAACCTGTCGGTGACGATTTTCGGCGGGTTTGCGCCGGTGATCGCCACGGGGCTGATCGCGCTGACAGGTTCGCAACTGGCCCCCAGTTTTTATCTGATCCTGGCGGCCGCCCTGAGCATCAGTGCCTTGTGGGTCGCCAAACGAAAGTTAAAACTGCGATAGCAACGCGCCTACCAGAACCAATAAGGCAGAAACTTGGGGGTCGGCTCATCGGCCAACTCCAGGTGGTAAGTAATCGAATTAAAGAAGAACATATCCAGGACCAGGAAGGCGGCAGCACCAAAACACAACAGTACGAACTCCCGGTGTGGATGTACATGAAACCGTGACGTCACCCAAGGGCGAATGGCAATAAGGCTGATCAACCCGACACACGCGCCAAGATAGTTAGGCCGCAGCGGCGTCGCTGCAAACACGCCATAGAGGAAGGCAAGTAACAGCATGCCCAGGCCGACCATAGTTAAGTTGAGGCAGAACTTCAGCAATTTGTCGCGGGTACTTGCAAAGCGCTGGCTGCGATCCACGAAGATATACGCGGCCAATAATGAAATCGCCGGCGTAATCGAAAGAATGTAACGCGCTTTCTTGGAACTTGGAATCGTGAACAGTACGATCACTACCAATAACCAACCCGTCAGGTACAGCAGCATCTGAGTGGCCGGCGCCGGCGAGCGATCCAAGAAGTGTTTGCCCGTCTTGATGATCACGTTTAATGCGATAAAGGCTGTGACGCCATAGGTGAGCAAGCCTGCAGAGAAGTAGAAGTAATAACGCGGGGCGTGATCAGTGCCAAAGCGCCCCAAGCCTTGCATAACCAGCACCTCTTGCACAAAAGCCTGCCCACCTTGCAGGTAGGCCGCGCCGCTCAGCACTGTGATACCTACGGCCAGCACCAGGCCTGCGAGCAAGCAGAACACCACCAGCAGGCGCCATTGTCGACTTAACAGATAATAGGAGGCGACCACGCCCGCCGGGCCGATCAGGCCAATAGGGCCACGAAAGGCAAAGCCCAGCGCCAGGCCCAGGAGTACCGGCAGCACATGAAAACGGTGCGGGTGCAGTTGGCCCGCATAAGCCAGGTAAAAACACATCACGGTAAACAGCGCCGGGTAGATGTCCAGCGCCAAGGAATTCACGCCGTCCAGAAATGACCAGGTAAACAGCGCAAAGACCACCGCATAGGCGCCCCATTTTTTTTCGTGCAGGGCACCCAGCTTGTAAATAAACACCAGCATCAAGGCAGCCGCCACGCAAAAAGGCAGCCCCATCGACAGTATGGATACACGCCCAAACGGCAAGGAAACCAGGTACACAAGCAGTGTATTGAGCACCGTGTAATCGGGGTATGGCTGCAGGTCATCAGCAATGGGAAACAGTGTCACGCCATGGGCGAGCATATACTCGGCAAAGTCGACAAAGCGTGTGGTGTAGTTGAGCACGGCCGGTTTGTATTGCAGCACAGCCAATACAATAAACGCCACTATAAATATTGATGAACAGGGCTTGTTTACAGCCAGTTCCTTTAGCCTTTTCATGCGCGCCTGCTGCCTGTCGAAAACGCGCAGGCTAGCATGTTGTTTTTTCGCTCATCCAGACTGCAAAGGTAAAGAGTTGTAAAGGTTATACGCCCTGTTTATTCAGTTTAATTCGACCTGAACAACAGCTGAATAACCATCATTAAAAGTGCAAACCACTAACTTCAGGTATTGATTTTTTACTCATAAACTCTCATGCGTTGTGAAGTAACGCCCAGGCGTCACCCCAAACGTGCGGCGAAACAGCGCGATAAAAGCACTGACGTTGTCATAGCCCAACTCCAGCGCCACACGCGTGACCGGCACACCCGCCGCCAGCCTCTCCAGCGCGCGCAACAAACGCACGCGCTGGCGCCACGCGGTGAAACTGAACCCCGTTTCCAGCGCAAAGCGACGTGTCAGTGTGCGCGGAGCGATGCCCGCCCATGTCGCCCATTCCTGCAGGTGGCGCTCGTCATCCGGGCAATCGGACAGCGCCTCAGCGATCTTGCGCAGGCGCGCATCCTGAGGCATCGGCAAGCCCAGGGTCACACGCGGCAAGGTTCGAATCTCATCCACAATCACCCCGGCCAAGCGTTGCTGCGCAGCATCCAGTTCAGGGCTCTGCCAGGCGGCAGCGCGCATCACCGCCTCGCGCAAAAGGCCGGAGGTGGCCAGGATGCAAGGCGTATCCGGCAGCTCGACACAGCCCTGCGGCGACACGTAGACACTCCACCCCGCGAAGGGACCATGGGAGCGCGCGCCATGGGCGACATTCGGCGGGATCCACACCGCATGGGTCGCCGGCACCACCCACTGGCTGACGCCGGCGTCCACCGATAACAAGCCCTGGCGTGTGCCCAGCAACTGCCCACGCGCATGGCAATGGCGTTCGGTGATACGCGGTTCAGCGCCCACTCGGACCACGGCGACAACCAGCGGGTCATCGACAGCCGTTAATACCGAAGTGGGAATCAGCGGAGCGGACATAAGTGGCCTTAGCGGACTATTGATTGTCTTCAATAGCGTACCTAGGCCACATTGGTGCGTCTATAGTCGCAGCCTCAACTCCCAGGAATACACCGCATGCGCGCCGAAGAACTGTTGCCCGATGACCAGAACCAGACTGAACGCCACGGCGTTGTGATCCGCAAAGGCAGCGTCGGAGCCTTTCTGGTGAATGCCCAGGCCTGGTGTGATCCAAACACCGATGCACACCTGCGAACCGTCGCCGAGCAGGACCTGCTGGCGTTGCTCCCGGCGTTACGTGCCCTTGGGCTGTTCGAGGTGTTCAGGATTCGAGACCCGCAGTTGCAGCGCCTGGTGGATCAGTATTGAGCGCACGACTGGCGGACGGGTTGCTACCAGGATGCGGCCGATCTGCTGGCGCAATACGCACGTGCGGATGGCGGCGCGCAGCTGAGTTAAAACAACCCAGCCTACGTAATGCCAGCCAGTTAAGCGTTCGAGCTGACAATCACTGACCCGTGGCGAGGGCGATTGGCCCCGCTGGAGTGCGTAGCAGTCCCATTTTTGGGGCCGCTTCGCGCCCCAGCGGGAGCAAGCTCCCTCGCCACAGTTGCGAGGCGACAAAACTCAGACCACTGTTTATCCACACAGCATAAAAAATGAAGCACGCTTGCGCTGTAGAAAAATAGCGCTATGACGGCAGTCATACGCTTCGGGCCATGTCGACCCGCATTCAAGCACGCACTTTACTTAAGGATGAGTATCATGAACGACGACTTGCAGCAGTCAGGCGCTACCACTACCACCCAGGCCACCGTCTCGCAGGAGCAGATCAAAGCCGCAAGAGTCCTGGATTTCACCTGGACACCTGACGCCAACACGACCAGCACCATCGTCTCGACAGATTACATCGACTACCAGGTTGATACCTCCACACGTTAGCAACCCAGGGGTGCGAACAAATACGCTCAATCCACTCGATGAGCTGCAAGCCAGTACCTTCCAGGACGGCCCGGTCTTCCTGGCATTGCGCGTCAGGCCTGGTGCTTGACACGCTGACAGCAAAGCGCTGGCCAAGGAGGCGCTCAAGGCCAGCGCTGGCTGTATGCTGCTGATGCACTTGCCCGCTGTTCTTTTTTTGAACACTGCAAACGCCTTCAACACTAATACATTACCCATTCGCCCCAACGGTGATTCCAATGGCCCAAGACCGACACTCGCCGGCCCATGAAAACCGGCTAATCCGCCAGGCCACGCCTGATGATGTGCGCGCCCTGGTGGAGTTGGACGCCTACGCCACAGCCCACGCTCATCGACGCGTGTTTATCCATGACGCGGTAATTAGCCAGCGATGCCTGGTCGTCGTCATTGCCGGTGAATGCACGGGCTACCTGGTGTTGACTGATGAGTTTTTCAGCTACGACTTTGTTGCGCTGGTGGTTGTGTCGCCGATACATCAACGCCAGGGTCTGGCGCTGCAATTATTGGCGGGCGCAGAAGCGTTGTGCAAAACGCCCAAGTTGTTTGCGTCAACCAACGCCTCCAACCTGGCGTCCCAGGCCATGCTCGCCAAGGCCGGGTTTATACCGAGCGGGCGAATCGAGAACCTTGATGAGCATGACCCTGAGCTTGTCTATGTAAAGTTCGTGCGCTAATCAGGAGGATTTCCTTTGACCACTTCCACGCTGACTTCGCGTTTTTACAGCACGCCCCGCCATACCACGCACTATCTGGAGTCGGGCCCGGCCGATGGGCCGTTGATGATCTTCCTGCACGGCTGGCCAGAACTAAGCCTGATCTGGCGCGCGCAGATCGAGGCGTTCGCTGCCCAAGGCTGGCACTGCGTTGCACCCGACATGCGCGGCTATGGGGGCTCCTCTGCGCCCTCCGACATCAACGCCTACACCCTTGCACACATCGTGGCTGACATGGCAGAGCTGCATGACCATCTCGGTGGCGCACCCGCCATCTGGGTGGGCCATGATTGGGGCAGCGTGGTGGCAGGTGAACTGGCCGCCCATCAACCGCAGCGCAGCCGTGGCGTGGTGCTGGTGTCGGTGCCGTACTTCCCGAGCACCAATGCACTGCCCACGCTCGTCCCGCTGGTGGACCGAACGCTCTATCCGGCGGACCAGTACCCTGACGGTCAATGGGATTACTACCGCTACTACAACACGCACTTTGCGTCTGCTGTCGCTGATCTTGATGCGGATAAAGCCGCATCGCTGGCGTCGATTTATCGGCGAGGCGACCCGGCGAATATCTCCAAGGTGACGTCAAATGCCGAAGTGACCCGCAAAGGTGGACGGTTTGGCGAGGCGCATCGGGCGCCACCTACTCGACCAGACCTGGCGCTATGGCCGCAGGCGGACTTCGCTGCACTGGTACGCAGTTTCGAAGAGCATGGTTTCCGCGCGCCCTGCGCGTGGTATCTGAACGACGATGCCAATATCGACTATGCGCACCGAGCGCCCGATGGCGGTCGCCTGTCATTGCCCGTGTTGTTTGTGAACGGCGACTACGACCCGATGAATACCATCAAGGGCAATCGGTTGGGCGACCCCATGCGCGCGGCTTGCGCAGACCTCAGTGTAACCAGCTTGTCCGGCGGGCATTGGTTGCCGGTGGAGTGCAAGACGGAACTGGTTGAGGCTATAAGCACTTGGCTGCTGGGTAGAAAACTCGGGTGACGGTCGAGACAAAAAAACACCGAAGTGTCTATTACGTAAATCGCAGGCAAAAAAACCACTCACCCCTGGATAAGCCAATAACAGTGCGCCGACCGTGCTTTCATGGGCGCGAGACGGCGGGAATCGGTTTTTGTACAGAGTGGGGCTCCCGCGCGGTGATGACGCCGACCAGTGATATCAGCAAGGCCAGGCCGATCGTCGAAGACACCTCGAAGCGATGCTCGGGCGTTAAAAGCATCACCGCCAATGCACAGCAGATAAATACAATTACCGCCCAGGTGAGCCAGGGAAACAGCCACATTTTGAACGTCAGCAGAATATTGCGCTGTTGCAATACCTTGCGCATGCGCAATTGTGAAACGGCGATCACCAGGTACACCAGCAAGGCGATGGCGCCCGAACTGGCCAGCAAAAACTGGAACAGCCCAGCCGGCATGAAGTAACTGAGCAAGGTCACGCCCGCGCCCAGGATGGTGCTGGCGATCACCGCAGCCCTGGGCACACTCTGTGCCGAGGTCTTTTTCATCAAGGCTGGCGCGTCCCCACGCTTGCCCAGTGAATACAGCATGCGCGAAGCAATGTAGATGGAGGAGTTCATGCAACTGGCCACCGCAATCAACACGACGACATCCACCAGCAGCTTGGCATGGGGAATGTTCATCAACTCCAGTGCACGCTGATAAGAGCCGACCGACGCCAGCAACGGGTCATTCCAGGGCACCACGGAAATAACCACGAAGATCGATAACACGTAAAACACGCCGATGCGCCACATCACCGAACGTGTCGCTCGGGCGATATTCTGCGCCGGGTTGCTGGACTCCGCAGCCGCAATAGTGACGGCTTCAGTGCCGATAAAACTGAACATGATGGTAATGAATGCGCCGACGACGGCCGACAAACCATTAGGCGCAAAGCCTCCATGCTCATCCATCAGTCGGCTCAAACCGCTGGCCTCCCGTTCGGGAATCCAGCCCATCAACACCGCGCCCCCCAGGCCGATAAAACCTATGATCGCCACCACCTTGGCCATCGCGAACCAGAACTCGAATTCGCCGTACTTGGACACACTGAACAAGTTGGTAACCACCAACAAAAAGATCGATAACAAGGCAAACAGCCAAGCGTCGATCTGCGGGAACCACTGGTTGAGAATATGCCCGGCGGCCAATGCTTCGATGGGAATCACAAGCACCCAGAACCACCAGTAAAGCCAGCCGATGGTGAACCCGGCCCAGCGGCCGATGGCTTGATCGGCATAGGTTGAGAAGGAGCCTGTGTCGGGGTTGGCGACCGCCATCTCTCCCAACATTCGCATTACCAGCACCACCAGCAGGCCGGAAAACAGGTAGGCCAGCATCACCGCCGGGCCCGCCGCCGCAATGGCATGCCCAGACCCGACAAACAACCCCGCGCCGATAATCCCTGCAATGGAGAGCATGGTGACGTGACGCGGCTTGAAACCCTGCGCCAGCTGGCCGCTTGCATCCTTCGAACTTGGGCTGTTGATCATTCTTATTGTTCTCTGTGATCGGCTTTAAGACGTTCTGACTATAGGGTCAGGCGATCATCATTCTCCAATGACGAGTCACAATACGCGGCCTTCCAACCGCAAAAATAGCCTCATAACGGCACACTAGTGCCTGATATCGACATGCAGTGCGCTTCATAAGGCACAACACGTGTCACATTGAGTTGATCCAGCACCTCAGCAGACGTGCGCGGAGCGCCGTGCAATCCCAAACTGACGGGCCAGCATTTATGCGTGAGTGAGGTACCAGCGCCAGTCCTGTTCTCCGACTTCAGCATTGAATTGACGGAACTCGCGCCACTTGATCGCCAGGAACACCTTCAGGAACTCAGCGCCCAGCGCCTCACGTGCCCAGGTTGAACGTTGCAGTGCCTGCAAGGCTGTCAGCCAGTCGGTGGGTAGAAAATCGGTCGCCTGTTCATAGCCATTCCCCACAATCGCCGCGCCGGGATCGCTTTCATGCGTGATGCCGTAGTGAATGCCCGCCAGTAACGCGGCAGCGGCGAGATAGGGGTTGGCATCGGCACCGCAAATGCGGTGTTCGATATGCCGACTGATTGCAGGGCCGCCGGGCACGCGGAACGAAACGGTACGGTTGTTGACGCCCCAACTTTTAGCCAGCGGCGCGTAACTACCGGTTTGAAAGCGTCGATATGAATTGGCGTGGGGGCAAAATATCGCCAGAGCGTCAAACAAGGTCTCCATCATCCCGCCGATGGAGTGCCGCAACAATGGCGTGCCCTGTGGGTCTTCGCTCGCATACAGGTTATTGCCGTGCTCGTCGGCAAGGCTGACGTGCAGGTGCATACCGCTGCCGGCCTGATCGCTGAATGGCTTGGCCATGAAGCACGCTTGCAGCCCATGTTTGTTGGCCACACCCTTGACCAGGCGTTTGTAACGTACGCCTTCATCAATGGCCTGGAGTGCGTCGAACCGATGCTCCAGCGTCAACTCGACCTGGCCTGGCGCGTACTCGGATATCGCCGTACGTACCGGCAAGCCCTGCAGCGCGCACGCCGCGTAGAGGTCATCCAGAAACGGTTGCAGCTGCTCCAGCTCGTAAACGCCATAAACCTGTGGTGCAACAGGGCGTACGCCATTGGCCTGCAACGCCGGCTGCGGCCGACCGTTGACGTCGCGTTGTCGGTCCAGCAGGTAAAACTCCAACTCAACGGCCATGACCGGATGAAATCCATCGGCTTTCAGCCGCTCGATGGTGCTCACCAGTACGTGGCGCGGGTCCGCCGGTGCGGCGGGAATACCTTGGGTCGGGTGCATGCTCACCTGCACTTGACCGGTGGGGTTGGTGCGCCAGGGTTGCAAGGTCAGGCTTCCCGCCAAGGGGTATGTCCAACAATCGGCGTCAGCAACCTCCCAGACCAAGCCTGTGTCTTCTACGTCTTCACCCTGCACGGTCAAGGCGAGAATGGAACTGGGCAATGGCCGACCATTTTCGTAGATCGCCAGCAGTTCGTCGCGATGCAACAGTTTGCCCCGTGGAACGCCATTCGCGTCGATAAGGAACAACTCGATGCTCAGCACTTCAGGGTGGGCCGCCAGATAATCCAGGGCCTCTTTTTTATCCGCAAATTGCATGTCAAACCTCTTAGCGCTCATTCAAGCGACTGGCAGTATGTAAGAACAATGGCGTTTTCAGACGTGCCGTTATCAAGCGATAACCCGCGCGCCAGGCAGGGCAAGCAGCGTGGTCAGCGCGTTATCCAACTCAGCGATCAGCCGGTCGATATCCGCATCACCTGTTTGCGGACAGCACAGGGTCATGTTGTGAAAAGGCGTGATCAGGATTCCGCGATTGATCAAATAGAGATGCAACGCCATTTGAAGGCTGTCGTGAAAAGCCGCCTCAGCTTGCGCGCCTGTTCTTGGCGGTGTGGCACAGAATTGAAATTCACAACGCGCGCCCAACTCTGTTACCGACCAGTTCAGTTGGTGCCGCTTGAACAACCCTCGAAATCCCTGGGCCAGCCTTGAGGCCAGCGCCAGCATGTGCTCGTATGCAGACTCGGTCATGACCTCTTCGAGACTGACGCGCATGCAACGCATCGCCAGTGCGTTGGCGGACAGCGTCGTTCCCATGCCACTGTGGCCATGCCCACCGCTCTCCTCGCTGATGGTCTTCTGGACGTCGCGCATGGCCGAGGCGATTGGCTCGCTAACGCCAAACACCGCGCAAGGCACGCCACCTGCAATGGGTTTACCCACCACAAAAAAGTCGGGTTTCAAATCCCACTGGCGCGTGCATCCACCGAGGCCGGTGGAAATAGTGTGGGTCTCATCAATGACCAACAGGCTGCCATATTTAAGGGTCAGCTCTCGACACGTTTGCATGAACCCCGGATCCGGCAGGACCATGCCAATGTTCGTCATCGCCGGCTCGCACATCAGCGCGCACACATCACCCTGAGCTAACGCCGCCTCCAGTGCGGCGACATCGTTGAAGGGGATGGAGCGACTGTATTGGCTCAAGTCGTAGGCTTGGCCCACAAGACCTGAACGGTGCACTGTCTTGCCGTCGCGGTAGCGCACCATCACGTCATCCACGGTGCCGTGGTAGCAGCCATCGAACACCAGCAAGACCTTGCGCCGGGTGATAGCGCGCGCCCAGCGCAGCACATAACGGTTGGCGTCAGTCGCATTGGCGGTCACTTGCCAGTAAGGCAGCTCGAATCGCTCAGCCAGCAACTCACCGCAGACCACCGCGTCTTCGCCCGGCAGCATCGTGGTCAAGCCATTGTTCGCCTGTTCGGCTATGGCGCGGGCAACAGGATCAGGTGAATGGCCAAACATCGTGCCGGTGTCGCCGAGGCAAAAATCGATGTATTCATGACCGTCGACATCGGTGAAGCGCGCCCCTTTGGCACGCTGAACGAAGAGCGGCGAAGGCATCGACCAGTCGCTCATCCAGTGCATGGGCACACCGTTGAACAGATTCGCCTTGGCGCGCTCGGCAAGCGCCAGTGAAGTGGGGTTGTTTTGTATAAACCGGGCACGCTCGGAGGCGGTAAAAGCAGCAATCGCTGATTCACTGATTCCACTTTTCGACATGATCAATACCCCATGTTAATTATCAAATTAATTAAAAGTCCGTTGCTGACTGACAGCCGGATACGGCTCAAAGAACTCATAGGTTCTTTGATACATCACGCTTTTATAAATCTCGGTTATCGCCCCCGCCCACCCTCGTGGATTGAGCGCGCTGGCGCGTATTCAAACTTAATAATCGCCGTGAGGGGCTTTGTTCTCGACCAGACAGTTCCCGCCATCCACCACAAGGACGTCCCCTGTGATGTAACTGGCGTCAGGCGATGCCAGAAATGCAACCGCCGCCGCCACTTCGCGGGGGCTGCCTGCGCGCCCAATCGGGGTGAAACGCCCCGCCTCGGCTTCAACGGGGGTGGTTGAACCCGTGGTGATCCAGCCGGGGGCCACGCTGTTGACGGTAATCCCCTGGCTGGCGACTTCAAGCGCAAGCCCCATGTTCATGCCCACCATCGCTGCCTTGGCGGCGCTATAAGCGGCTTCCCCCGGATTGCTCCCGCGGGTGCCCGTGGTGGAACTGATATTGACAATGCGCCCGTAGCTTCTCGCCTTCATACCGGGCAACACGGCTCGGGTCAGCAGAAAGGCAGTGGTCAGGTTTCGGGCCAGTGAAAGGTTCCAGTCATGCAGTTCCATCGACGCCAATTTCGAGAAAATCTCAGGGCTGCCGTGCATGGACATCCCGGCATTGTTCACCAGAATATCGACCCGTCCCCAGACTGACTCTGCCCACAGGCTGAATTCACGCACCAAGTTTTCATCAGTGAGGTCTACAGGTCGGCCTTCAACTTCAAACCCTTCACGGCGCAGCTCTTTAACCCGATCCACAATGCGGTTGCTGCTGGCAGTGATGATCAACTTCGCTCCGGATGCACCTAGCCTGCGAGCAATAGCCATGCCGATCCCGGATTCACTCCCGGCACCACTGACGAGTGCAACATACCCTCTCAATTGCGTATCCAACATGGTGTGCCCCACGTACTTCATTTGAAAGAGAGTAGAAACTAGGCGAATAAATCTGATACATAAAGACAATCATCATCAGAAAATCTGACAACCCCATGGCGTTTACCAGTGAGTCACTTAAGATTTTCCTTTCGGTCATCGACAGCGGATCCTTTTCGGCGGCGGCGCGAAAATTAGGCCGGGTCCCCTCGGCCGTCAACATGGCGGTGTCGCAGCTTGAAGCAGAGCTGGATTTGTTGCTGTTTGACCGATCAACTCGCAAAGCCATTCCTACCGCCGCCGCCAAGGCACTTGAGCCCCAGGCACGACAGGTCGCGAGCCAGATCAACCTGCTGGATGCGCATGCCCTCCAGCTGCATCAGGGGTTGGAGGAACGCTTGGTCTTTGCGATGGCGCCGGAGTTGCAAACAGGCGTATGGAATCGTCCGCTGTCGATTATCGCCAGGGAGTTTCCCACGCTTGAAATCGAGATTCGCTCCGCGTCCCATCCGGAGGCAATGCGCATGCTCCATGAAGGGCGTGTGCAATTGGCACTTGGATTTGAACGACCAGGGCTTGACGAGCGGGAAACATTTCTTGAGGCGGGGAGCCAGTTGTTAGTCGCGGTTGCTGCTCCGGATCACCCTGCGGCCGCCGGCAAAAAAAGCCCCTTGAGTGAGGAGCAACTGGTCAACGTCAGGCAGATCATCGTCGCGACCGGAGGACCTGCAGACTCTGATCCACGTGTTGTGCTGTCGCGGCGGATTTGGCACAGCGACAATTATCTGGCCACGCTGGACCTGGTGCAGCAAGGATTAGGCTGGGCATATCTTCCAAAATCGCTGGTACACCCTCTCATCACGTCAGGCGCATTGACGGAGGTGGTGTTTGACTACATGCCGAGTCAGATGCGGCTATGGGTCGATATCATCTGGGTAAAAAACCGGCCCCTGGGACTGGGCGCGCTTCGTTACCTGAGCCTGATACGCGAAATTACGCAGGGCGAGCCTCGTCGTATTTGATGAGTCAAAGTGCACATTGAGGCTTGCGGCGGCGCCAACCCGCCGTCGCGAAGATCAAACAACTCATCACCCCGTCATTATTGGCCGTCTGGCCCAGCGCTTGTGTAGCCGCTCACCAAACCGCGATATGAGAGTCCGCCCTTGGCTCAGTGCCCCCGCACAACACGCCGGTGGCCGGGTCACGCAGGATGATCTGCCCACGCCCGTAGTCGGTCAGGTCGCTGTCGGTCTGCACCTTGTGCCCACGTCGCGCCAGCGCATTGACCAGGTCGCGGGACGCGCCGTGTTCGATGCCGACCTTCATGTCGCCCAGCCATTGCCAGCGCGGTGCGTCGAGGGCCGCCTGGGGGTTGAGGCCGAAGTCCACCAGGTTCATCACCATCTGCACATGGCCCTGGGGCTGCATGTAGCCGCCCATCACGCCGAACGGGCCAAGGGCCTGGCCGTCCTTGCTGAGAAAACCCGGGATGATGGTGTGGAAGGTTTTCTTGCCCGGTGCCAGGCAATTGGCATGGGACTCATCGAGGCTGAATTCCTGCCCGCGGTTCTGCAAGGCGATGCCGCTGTCGGGCAGCACCACGCCGGAGCCGAAGCCGTGGTAGTTGCTCTGGATGAACGAAACCATATTGCCTTCGGCGTCGGCGGTCGCCAGGTACACCGTGCCGCTGGCATGGGGGGTGCCGGGTTTGGGCGGCTGCGCCTGCTCGCCGATCTCGCCACGGCGACGGGTGCTGTAGTCGTCACTCAGCAGGTCGGCCACCGCCACGCGCATGTGCGCAGGGTCGGTGATGTAATGCAGGCCGTCGCTGTAGGCCAGCTTCATGGCTTCCAGCTGGCGATGCCAGGTTTGCTGGCTGTCGCGGTGATCGAAGTTGAAGCCTTCGAGGATCTTCAGCGCCATCAGTGCAACCAGGCCCTGGCCGCTCGGCGGGATTTCCCAAACATCCACGCCCCGGTAATTGATCTGGATCGGCTCCACCCACTGCGCGCGGTAATCCTTGAGGTCGCTGGCGCGCAGGTAACCACCGCTGGCGCGCGAATGCGCATCCAGGCGCTCGGCCAGCGCGCCGCGATACAGGCTTTCGCAGCCGGTGGCGGCGAGTTCTTCCAGGGTACGGGCCTGGGCCGGGTTGCGGAAAATTTCGCCTGCCCGGGGCGCGCGACCGTCGATGAGGAAGGTGTCGAACCAGGCTTGCAGCACGTCATCGCGGTGCGGGCTGAATTCGTTCAAGGAGATCTGCCATTGATGGGCAACCACCGGCGACAACGGGAAACCGTCGCGCGCCAGGCTGATGGCCGGCTGCAGCAAATCGGCAAACGGCAATTTACCGAAGCGTTTGGACAACTCGGCCCACGCCGACGGGCAACCGGGCACCGTCACCGAGGTCCAGCCGTACAACGGCATCTGTTGATGCCCCGCCGCCTTGACCGCCTCGATACTCAAGGCGGCCGGCGCATGGCCGTTGCCGTTCAGGCCATGCAACTGCCCCTTGCACCACACCAGCGCAAAGGCATCGCCACCCAGTCCACAACCGGTGGGCTCTACAACGGTCAGCGCAGCGGCGGTGGCGATGGCGGCATCAATGGCGTTACCGCCCTTCTGCATGATTTCGATGCCGGCCTGAGATGCCAGCGGTTGCGAGGCGGCGACCATGCCTCGACGCGCGAACACGCTCTGGCGTTGCGAGGAATAGGGGTATTCGTGAGCGGAGAATTTCAACATGGCAAAGGCTCTTCAAAAAAAGGTCATAACACGCGGCTGAGAAACGCCCGGGTACGCGGATGGCTGGGATGGCTGAAAATCTGTTCCGGCGGCCCTTGTTCGATCAGCTCGCCCTGGTCGAGCACCACCACGCGGTCGGCCACTTCACGGGCAAAGCCCATTTCGTGGGTGACCACCACCATGGTCATGCCCTCCTCGGCCAGCTCCTTCATCACCTGCAGCACTTCGCCGACGGTTTCCGGGTCGAGGGCGCTGGTGGGTTCGTCGAACAGCATCGCCTGGGGTTTCATCGCCAGCGCACGGGCAATCGCCACCCGTTGCTGCTGGCCACCGGAGAGCATCGACGGATAGTGGCTGGCCTTGTCCGCCAGGCCGACCCGCGCCAGCAAGCCCCGAGCCTGTTCCAGCGCCTGGGCACGCGGTACGCCGAGCACCTGGATCGGTGCTTCGATGATGTTTTCCAATGCAGTCATGTGCGGGAACAGGTTGAAGCGCTGGAACACCATGCCGATGTCGCGGCGCTGACGGGCGATGTTGCGCTCCGAATCACGCACCAGGCTGCCATCGGCGCGTTCGCGATAGCCCATGGCGCGGCCGTTGACGCGAATGCGCCCGCCCTGGATGTCTTCCAGCAGGTTGATGCAGCGGATAAAGGTGGTCTTGCCGGAGCCGGAGGCGCCGATCAGCACCACTACTTCGCCGCGCCGCACCTGCAGGGAGATGCCCTTGAGGATCTGCAACTCGCCGAACGACTTCTGGATATCCTGTGCGTCAATGATCAGCTCTTCACTTTGGTGCGCCATGGTTAACGTCCCCTCAGCAGTTTCAGGGTGCTGCGACCGAACATGCGGCTGGCGGCCGGAGGTGGCGCCGAAGGTCGATCGGACTGGCCGAAACGGTGTTCAAGCCAGCGTTGGAAAAAGCCCCACAGCGTGGTCAAGGTCAGGAAGTAAATCGCGACGACCAGGTACAACTCGAATACGCGAAACGTCGCCGAGGTCACCATCTGCGTGCTGAGCAACAATTCCTGCACGCCGATCACACTGACCAGGGTGGTGTTTTTGAGCATCACATTGAACTCATTGCCCAGCGGCGGCACGATCACCCGAAACGCCTGGGGCAGCACGATGCGCCGCATCAGCTTGCCGAACCCCATGCCCAGGGAACGCCCGGCTTCGTACTGGCCCTTGTCCACCGCGCCGATGCCGGCGCGGATGATCTCGGCCATGTACGCGCCTTCATTCAGGCCCAGGGCGATGATCGCCGCCTGGATATTGCCGGGGATGATCAGCCCGAACAGCTCGATGTCCTCGAAGCGGAAGATCCCGCCCGCTGCCAGTGCGGTGTACAAAAACACGATCTGCACCAGCAATGGCGTGCCGCGCATCAGCCACACGTAAAGGCGTACCGGCAGGTGCAGCAGCGGGTTCTTCGACAGGCGCAACAGCGCCGCCGCCAGGCCCAGCGCACAGCCGAGCAGCATCGCCAGCACGCTGATCAGGCACGTCAGCCACAGCCCGGTGAGGTAGACCCCACTGGGCTGCAGCAGGTATTGCCAGAACACATCCCAATTGAAATTCATCGTGGTAGAACCTCAGTCCAGTGTGTCGCTGCTGACATGCCATTTGTTGAGCAATTGCACATAGCTGCCGTCGCTGCGCATGTCGCTGATGATCTGCTGCACGGCGGCGGTCAGTTGCGGGTCGTCCTTGCGCATGCCCAGGCCGGTGAGGATGCGGCTGAACGCAGGCACCCCTTCCTGAAACAGCTCCGGGGCCATCGCCGCGTAGTAACCGGCGGTTTCCACGGTGGTGCCATAGGCGTCAACCTGGCTGATGCGCAGCGCCTGGAACGCATCGGTGTCAGTGTTGTAGACCACCAGTTTCATCGGTGGCTTGCCGGCCTTGGCGAGGCTCTCGTTCTGGGTGTCGAGCAGGGTCTTGATGGTAGAGCCGTTGAGCACCGCCACCTTGCGCGTCGACAGGTCATCCAGGGTCTTGATGCCTTTGGGGTTGCCCTTGGGCACCACCACCGCCTGGCTGGAATACATGTAGTTGACGATGTCGATCACCTGGCGCCGCTCGGGTTTGTCGAACAGTTGGTCGACGATCATGTCGCACTGCTGGGCAAGCAGCGCCGGCACCAGGCCGGAAAACGGAATGACCCGCCATTGCACGGTTTTATTGCCCAGGCGCTTGGCGATTTCCAGGCCCAGGTCGACGGTGAGCCCACGCGGTTTCTGAGATTCGTCGAAGGACACCAGGGGCGGTGAATCCATCCCCGAGCAATAGGTGAGTTTGTCGACGCTCTTCAGGCGCTCAGGCACCTGGACTGCGGCGCTGGCCCATTGTGTACAGAGACCCAGGGTGACAGCCACCAGCAAGGCGCGGTGTTGTTTATGCATGACCAGACACTCCACTTCGTTAAATAACGGGGCAGGAATCAACGTCTAAACATGGGCGGGTTGGAACCCGCCTCTTTTATTTTTCCAATTGCAGAAATTGAATCAGCAGCGGCACGGTGCTTTCGATGTGTTCGCGTACCACAGCTTCGGCACCGGCGGCGTCACCGGCGCGAATCGCGTCGAGGATTACCGCGTGTTCCTGGCGTGCGCTGAGGGGTTTTTCGCTGTGCTGCAGCCACAAGCGCATGGGCGCTTCCACCAGCGAATACAACGCCGAAATCTGCTTGAGCAAGCGTGGCCGGCCGCTGAGCCCGCACAGGTATTCGTGAAAGGCACGGTGGCAACGGACCCACGCGGCGCTCTCGTCGCGGTAGTCATCCATCTCGTCCAGCAGCCGCTCCAGAGCCGCCATCTGGCGCTCACCGATACGGCTGACCGCGACGCGCACCGCCAGGCCTTCCAGTGCGCTGCGCATCTCGAACACCTCGTGCAGCTCCGCGATATCCAGGCCGCTGACGATGGCACCGCGATTGGGCCGCAGCGTCACCAGGCCTTGGGCGTCCAGGCGGCGGAATGCCTCACGCACCGGCATGCGGCTCATGCCGATCTCGCTGGCGATATCCTCGGCGATCAGGCGATCGCCCTTGCGGAAACGACCACCGCAGATGGCGTCGAGGAGGAAGTTGTAGGCCTCCTCCTCGGCAGTGAGGGGCTGGCGGTCAACGTGAGCGGGAGCAAATTGCATTGGCGGCCTCTTTGTATTTTTGTATCCAATTATCCACGAATACAAAAAAAGCATAACGCGTGCCAACACCTGCCGCAGAACATTAGTCATTGATTTAAATGAAGTCTTCCGTTCGGGTGGGGGAAATTGCGCAAAGCGGGTAAAGCGATTTGCTACCAAATGACGCAGCAACTTCCCATTTCTGCGCAAAAAAGTAGCGGATGTCCGGTGAAGGGCTTGGTTACGCCCGATGATCTAGACAGGGTATTTTTTGGCAGGCCTTTCTTTGCCATCAGCGCACCAAACGCCGCCCACTCAATGGATCCAGTAAAAACCCATTGATCGATAATCGCCCATAATAACCTCAAAATAACTGCCATATATATTGACTCATAGCAGCTCTGGAAATTTAATGGATCCATTAAACAAAAATAATTAACCAGCCAGAGAGTTGCCATGTACCCCAAAAACACTTGGTACGTCGCCTGCACACCCGATGAAATCGCCCAAAAACCCCTGGGTCGGCAGATCTGCGGTGAAAAAATGGTGTTTTATCGTGGCTCGCAAGGCAGCGTCGTAGCCGTCGAAGACTTCTGCCCCCATCGCGGCGCACCGCTTTCACTGGGTTATGTCGAAAATGGCAACCTGGTGTGTGGCTATCACGGCCTGGTCATGGGGGCCGACGGTAAGACCGTCGAAATGCCCGGGCAGCGGGTGCGTGGTTTTCCGTGCAACAAGACCTTTGCCGCGGTTGAACGCTATGGTTTTATCTGGGTATGGCCCGGCGATCAGGCCCTTGCCGACCCGGCGCTGATACATCACCTGGAGTGGGCAGTGAGTGACCAGTGGGCGTACGGCGGCGGGCTGTTTGACATCCAGTGCGATTACCGCCTGATGATCGACAACCTGATGGACCTGACCCACGAAACCTACGTCCACGCTTCCAGCATCGGCCAAAAGGAAATCGATGAAGCGCCTCCCGTCACCACGGTTGAAGGCGACGAAGTCGTCACCGCCCGGCACATGGAAAACATCATGGCTCCGCCGTTCTGGCGCATGGCCCTGCGCGGCAACAACCTCGCCGACGATGTGCCGGTGGACCGCTGGCAGATCTGTCGCTTCACCCCGCCCAGCCATGTGCTGATCGAAGTCGGCGTGGCCCACGCCGGCAAGGGCGGCTACCAAGCAGCGCCCGAACACAAGGCGGCAAGCATCGTGGTCGACTTCATCACCCCGCAAACCGAGACGTCGATCTGGTATTTCTGGGGCATGGCGCGCAACTTCAACCCTCACGATGAGGCGCTGACCGCCAGCATTCGCGAAGGCCAAGGGAAGATTTTCAGCGAAGACCTGGAGATGCTCGAACGTCAGCAGCAGAACCTGCTGGCCCACCCGCAACGCAACCTGCTCAAGTTGAATATCGATGCCGGCGGCGTGCAGTCGCGCAAAATCCTGGAGCGACTGATCGCCAAGGAACGCACCCTCGAACCACAACTGATCACGACCACCACCGCCTGAACGGCGCGACAACACTGCGAGGAGCGAACATGATCGATGTGGTGGTGGTATCCCGTAATAACGAAGCCCAGGACATTTGCAGCTATGAACTGGCCAGGGTCGATGGCCAGCCGCTGCCCGCCTTCAGTGCCGGCGCGCACATTGACGTGCATCTGCCGGACGGGCTGGTGCGCCAGTATTCGCTGTGCAATCACCCCGAGGAGCGTCATCGCTATCTGATCGGCGTACTCAACGACCCGGCTTCTCGCGGCGGCTCGCGCAGCTTGCACGAGCAGGTACACGAGGGCGCCCACCTGACGATCAGCGAACCACGCAATCTATTCCCCCTGGCCCATGAAGCGCGACGCAGCCTGCTGTTCGCCGGCGGCATCGGCATCACCCCGATCCTGTGCATGGCCGAGCGCCTGGCCCATGCAGGTGCGGACTTCGACCTGCATTATTGTGCTCGCGCCAGTGAGCGTGCTGCGTTTGTACAGCGGCTCAAGGCGTCACCGTTTGCCGAGCGCGTGTTCCTGCATTTCGATGAGCAGCCCCACACGGCCCTCAAGACTGCCGAGGTGTTGGCTGCGCCCGCAGACGATGTGCACTTGTATGTCTGCGGCCCCGGCGGCTTCATGCAACACGTGCTCGACAGCGCACGGGCACAGGGCTGGCAAGAGGACTGCCTGCATCGCGAGTACTTCTCGGCGGCGCCAGTGGACAACAGCCTCGACGGGAGCTTTTCGGTGAAGCTCGGTAGCAGCGGCCAGGTCTTCACGATCCCCGCCGACAAAACCGTGGTCCAGGTCCTGGAAAGCCAAGGCATCGAGATTGCCGTGTCCTGCGAACAAGGGATCTGTGGCACCTGCCTGACCCGTGTGCTGGACGGCATCCCCGAGCACCGCGACCTGTTCCTCACCGAGCAGGAACAGGCGCTGAATGACCAGTTCACGCCCTGCTGCTCACGCTCGAAAACGCCACTGCTGGTGCTGGACATCTGAACCGTGTCACGACGCGGGCAAAATCACCTTCATGCGCGCGTCGGCGGTGGTTGAACTGAAGATCTCGGCATAACGCAATGTCGCATTGGCGTGTTCGCGCATGATGGCTTCGGCGCGCGCGCCCTGGCGATTGACCAGGGCATCGAACACCGAGTGATGCTGCATGTGGGCATAGTTGAAGCGTCGGTATTCACGAGCCATGTCCTCACGATCCACCGCCAGCGCGGTCACCGATGCGAAGGGCAGGTGATCATTGCGTGCCAGCGCATCCGTGATCGCGGGGTTGTGGCTGCCCTCCACAATGACCTGGTGAAAGCGCATGTTCAGGTCGTGGTAAACCTCGAGGTCATCTTCGGTCACGTAGCCTTTCTCGAACAGTTGGTCGCCTTCCACCAGGCAGCGCTCCAGCGCCGCACGCGCCGCGTCGGAAAGACCCTGCTCGGCGGCTTGCCGTGCAGCCAGGCCTTCCAGCACACCGCGCACTTCGACGGCGCCGGCAATGTCGCTGGCGCTGACCGACCGCACCTGATAGCCGCGCCCGCCAAACGGCACCAGCAGCCCTTCCTGCTCCAGGGTACGAAATGCCATGCGCACCGGCATGCGCGACACACCAAAGCGTTGCGCCGTAGGGGTTTCCATCAGGCGCTCCCCCGCCACCAACTCCCCGTTGGCAATCATCTTGCGCAGTGCAACCAGCACCAATTGACCGGGCTTACTCATCCAGGCAACTTCCAGAAAACGTGGCCTGCCATAGTACCGCAAGCATCCGATCCCGTCAGACGAACGCCAGCGCGGCGCGCGCCCCCTCTATGGCACCCAGGTGTTGCGCCAGCCGCGACGGCAGGTAATCGAAAAAGAACCCGGCGCTTTGCAGCTTGGCGGCACGCAATGGATCGTCTTCGGGCAATGCCCTGGAGACCCGCGCAGCCCGCGCCCAGGCAAAGGCCAGCAACGCCACGCCACAGAGCTGGAGGAAATCCGGCGCGGCCCGATAGGGGTATTCACTGTCTTCCTGCGCGCGTTCATGCACGGCGCTCACCACACTGGCCAGCGCGTCGCACAGGCTGCCCAATGCGCGGGAGAACCCTGCGCACTCGACATATTGCACGCCCTGCCCGGCCTCGGCACGCAACTCGGCCAGCAGCAGGCCAAAGGCTCGACCTTCATCCCCCAGCACTTTGCGCAGCAACAGGTCATTGGCCTGGATCTCGTTACTGCCCTCGTAGATCATCGCGATGCGGCTGTCCCGCAGGGTTTGCTCGATGGCGAACTCGGTGACATAGCCGTAACCGCCGAATACCTGCAGCGCATTGCTCGCCTGACGAAAGCCCTGCTCGGTGAAAAACGCCTTGATGATGGGCGTCAGTAAAGGCGCCAACCGGGCGGCCGACGAATCCTGGCCATGCTCGGCTTGATCCAGCAGGTGCGCCGCCCAATAGCCGATGGCGCGCATGCCCTCGCTGGTGGTGCGCAGCTCCAGCAACACGCGGCGCATGGCCGGGTGATAACGGATCGGGTCAGCGGCCTGGGCCGCCACGTCTTCGGGCCTTGACGGTGCACGCATCTGCACACGCTCGGCAGCGTACTGCCGGGCATTTTGCCAAGCCGCCTCGACATGCCCCAGACCTTGCAGGCCGACATGCAGGCGCGCCGAATTCATCATCACGAACATCGCCGCCAGGCCCTGATTGGCATCACCGATCAGCCAGCCTTGGGCGGCGTTGAATACCAGGGAGCAGGTGGCGCTGCCCTTGATGCCCATCTTGTGTTCGATACCGTCGCAATGCACACCATTGGCCCGGCCATCGTCCAGCTGCTTGGGTACCAGGAACAGTGAAATGCCGCGACTGCCCGGCGGCGCATCGGGCAGGCGCGCCAGCACCAGGTGCAGAATATTGGCCGTGAGGTCATGCTCACCGCCGGAGATAAACAGCTTGCTGCCGCTCAAGCGATAGCTGCCATCCGCCTGGGGTTCAGCGCGACAGCGCAGCAAACCGACATCGCTGCCAGCCTGGGACTCAGTCAGGCACATGGTGGGCAACGCCTGGCCACTGACAATCTCCGGCAAGTAGCGTGCCTGCAGCCAAGGGTCGGCGTGAGTCTTGAGACACAGGTAGGCGCCGTGGGCGATCCCGGTGTACATGGCCCAGGCATGGTTGCTGGCGTAGAGCATCTCTTGCAGCGCCGCATCGAGCAGTTGCGGCAGGCCCTGCCCGCCCTGCTCTTCGGCGCACGCCAGCGCCGGCCAACCACCCTCGACGTAAGCACGATAGGCCTCGACGAAGCCGTCCGGGGTGCTGACCTGGCCCGCCTGCCAGCGGCAGCCCTGGCGATCACCGTGGCTGTTCAACGGCGCCAGCACGCCCTGGCTGAAGCGTGCCGCCTCCTCCAATACTTGTAATGCCAGCGGCAGGTCGAGGGCCTCGAACGCCGGGTTGCGCCGCCAGCTGTCGGGCGCCTGCAACCAGTGTTCAAGGACAAAGTGCATATCGCGCAGGGGCGCCACATAGCTCCACATCGGGACACCTCATCAACTAAAAAGAATCACGTACTCAAGCGCGAAAAGCAGGGTTCTCGATCAGCAGCGCCATGCCCTGCCCGCCGCCCACACACGCCGCGGCAATCCCGTAGCGCAGGTTGTGCTGACGCAGTTGTCGGGCCAGGGACATGACCAGGCGCAGGCCAGTGGCAGCCAGTGGATGCCCCAGTGCCAGCGAACCGCCCTGGACGTTGAGGCGGGCGCTGTCCAGCTCAAGTTCATGGGCCACCGCCAGCACTTGGGCGGCCTGGGCTTCGTTGATCTCGAAGCGGCCGATGTCATCCAGATTCAACCCGCTGCGTTGCAGCAGCAGACGAATCGCCGGTGCCGGGCCGATGCCCATGAACTCGGGGGCCACGCCGACCACCGCGCTGGCCAGCAACCGCGCCAGGGCCGGCCGCGTGCAGGCCGAGGCGCGGCCCACCAACGCCGCCGCCGCGCCATCCACCACGGCACAACTGTTGCCGGCGGTTTGCACGCCGCCGGGATGCACGGCGTGCAAGCGTTTCAAGCTCGCAAGGTCGGTGGGCCGAGGGTGGCTGTCCTCGCTGACGGCAGCGGTCCGACGCGCCAGGCTGATGCCTCTGGGCTGGTATCCCTCAAGCTCGAATAGCTGGTTATCGACCGCCACCACCTCGTCAACCCAAGCGCCGTCACGCTGCGCCTGCAACGCTCGCTGGTGGCTGGCGCAGGCGTAGCGGTCCACCGCCTCGCGGCCCAGGCCATAACGGCGCGCCAGGTTGTCGGCCGTGGCGATCATGTCCAGGCCCGGAGCCGGGTCGTACAGGGCCTCCCACAGAAAATCCTTGAACTGGACCTCGCCGCCAAGACGAAACCCGCCCCTGTGGGTGTAAGCCGCGATGGGGTTGCGCGACATGGATTCACTGGCCACACACAAGGCCAGTTGCACGCTGTCCCGCAGTTGCCCGGCAGCCTGGCGCAACAGTTCGAAACCGGTGGCGCAGATGCGCTGCACCCCCAGTGCCGGGACCGCTTGCGCCACCCCGCTGTACAAGCCGATATGCCGTGGCAGCAAGTAGGCATCGAAACTGGCCTGGGCCATGGAGCCGGCCAGGACGCTGTCCACTGCCTGCGGTTCAATACCCGCCCGGGCCATGACCTCACGGCCGACCTTGATCCCCAGGTCGATGGGTGAGACCTGAGACAGTGCTCCACCCAGGTCAATCCAGGGGGTGCGCACGGCCTCGAAAATCGCCACATCGGCAAATGCCGAATACTGCCCGTTCAAGGTTTCGGCTCGGCGCGCAGGATCGTCGACTCTTCGCCGCGATACAACGCCTCGACCTTGGCTGCGCGCCATTGCAGCACGGCGCGCTGGTTGATCGAACCTTTGTCGGTGATTTCCCCACGGTCGATGGACGCCGGCTCGTCGAGCAGGGCAATCCATTCCAGGCGACTGGCATTGCCAGTGGCCTCGCGATTGAGGCGCTGCAACCAGTCGCCGAACCACTGGCGCACCGGCGCGCTGGCCAGCACGTCGGCGTCGCTGGCGGCGGCGTCCAGGCCTGCCAGCCGACGGCATTCGTAGAGCCTGGGGAACACCAGTGCTCCGAGGCACTCGCGATCGGGCGCGGCAATCACCAGGTCCTGCACATAGGGCGAGCCGTCGAGCACTGCGCGATTGCGCAACGGACCCACGCTGACAAACACCCCGGAAGAGAGCTTGAAATCCTCGGCAATTCGCCCATCGAACATCAGGCCCAGTTGCGGCTGCCGAGGGTCGGCGAGCTTGATCGCGTCCCCTGAACAGTAGAACCCCTGTTCGTCGAACACTTCGGCGGTTTGCTGGGGCGCCCGCCAGTATCCCGGCATGATATGCGGCCCGCGAAAGCGCCCTTCGAACTTGCCGTCCACCGGCACCAGGCGCACCTCGCAGCCCGGCGCGGGCAAACCGATATAGCCGGCCATGGATAACGGCCCGGTGGTGAAGGTGCAGGACGGCGCGGCTTCGGTCATGCCCAGCCCGGCCATCATGCGGATGCGCTCACCGCAGTGCTGTTCGGCTACGCGATCGAGGCGATCCCAGATACTTTGGGACAGGCCGGCGGCGGCGAAGAAGAACAGTTTCATCCGCGCAAAAAAACGCTCGCGCAACTCGGCGTCCTGTTCCAGGGCGTTGACCAGCTCTTCCCAGCCCTTGGGGACCGTCAGGTAAGCCGTGGGCGAAATTTCCTTGAGGTTGCGCAAGGTCTGGGCAAAACCCTGGACCGTGGGCTTGCCGTCGTCCAGATAAAAGGTGCCACCGTTGTAGAGCACAATGCCGACGTTGTGGCTGCCGCCAAAGGTGTGATTCCACGGCAGCCAGTCCACCAGCACCGGAGGTTCCTCACCGAACACCGGAAACGTCTGCAGCAGCATCTGCTGGTTGGCGCAGAGCATGCGCTGGGTGGTGATCACGGCCTTGGGCAATTTGGTCGAGCCCGAGGTGAAGAGAAACTTGGCAATGCTGTCGGGACCGGTGGCATTGAAGGCCTGCTCGGCCTCAGCGCCCCCCGGCGTGTGCAACAGGCTGGCGAAGCTTGTCTGGCTACGCCCGGGCACTTGGCCACGCACGCAGATCAACGGGGTTTCGGCCGGCAATACGGCCTCGATCGCACGCTGGTAGGCCGCCGCATCGCTGACGAACACCAGCCCGGGTTGCAGCAGGTCACAGACATGCCGCAGCTTGGCGAAATCCTGGGACAACAACGCGTACGCCGGCGAGACCGGGCAGTACGGAATACCGGCGTACATGGCGCCGAGGGCAACCTGCAAATGCTCGATGTCGTTGCCGGACAGCAAGGCCAGCGGCTTGTCCGCCGACAGCCCGTAGCTGAGCAGGCCCTGGGCAATTGCGCGCACGCTGTCGAGCATCTCGCGGTAGCTGACACGGCGCCAATCCCCACCGGCCTGGCGTGCCGCGATAAACGTCTGCTCGGGCCGTACCCGAGCCCAATGCACCAGGCGATCGAGCAGGCGCGCCGGCAACTCAGCCAGGGGCTCCAGGGAGCGCATGTGCAACACGCCGTGTTCTTCAGTGACCGCCACCGGTGCGTGGCCGATGGAGACCTCGCGGTATCGCGGTGCGGGCTGGGGTTGCGGTCGGAATTCGGAACTCACAAGGATGTCCTCCAGCAAGGCGGATCACAGCCGCCTTGTTATTGTTATGTCGCAGCAACTGCTCAGATCGGGTAATGCCGTGGCCCGTTCTGCAAGGTCACCCAGCGCAATTGCGTGAAGTGCTCAATGGACGCCTTGCCACCAAAGCTGCCGTACCCACTGGACTTGACCCCACCAAACGGCATCTGCGCTTCGTCATGCACGGTCGGGCCGTTGATATGGCAAATACCCGACTCGACCCGCTGCGCCAGTGCCAGCGCGCGCCCGGTGTCGCGACTGAAGATCGCCGCCGACAGGCCGAACTCGGAATCGTTGGCCAGGCGCAACAAGGCTTCATCACCGTCTCCGCGCAGCAGGACGGCCACCGGGCCAAAGGACTCTTCGCGGTACAAGCGCATGTGTTCGGTGACGCCATCGATCAGGGTCGGCTGCAAGATGCTGCCCTCGAGCTGGCCGCCTATCACCAGACGCGCGCCCTTGGCCAGGGCATCGTCGATCAGGGCCTTGATGCGTGTGCCGGCGCTGGCGTCCACCAGGGAACCGAGTACCGAATCCGCCGCAGCGGGGTCACCCGCACGCAGGGTCGCGACCTTGGCCGCCAGCTTGGCGGTGAACGCATCGGCGACCCTGGCATCGACAATCAGGCGTTCGGTGGACATGCAAATCTGGCCCTGGTTGAAATAGGCGCCAAAGGCCGCCGCCGCCACAGCCGCGTCAAGATCGGCATCGTCGAGCACCAGCAACGGCGCCTTGCCACCCAGTTCCAGCAACGCCGGCTTGAGGTGACGCGCCGAGAGCTCGCCGACAATCCGCCCGACATGGGTCGAGCCGGTGAAGTTGACCCGCCGCACGGCCGGGTTGGCGATCAACCGCTCGACAATCGCGGCGGCATCCGCCGGGGCATTGCTGATGACGTTGACCACGCCATCGCCCAGGCCGGCGTCCTGCAATACCTGGCCGATCAGGCGGTGCACTGCCGGGCTCAGCTCCGAGGCCTTGAGCACCACGGTGTTTCCGCAGGCAAGCGGCATGGCGATGGCGCGCGTGGCGAGGATCACCGGAGCGTTCCACGGCGCGATGCCCAGCACCACACCGCACGGTTGACGCAAGGCCATGGCGAAACTGCCGGGAACATCGGAGGGGATCACTTCCCCCGTAATCTGGGTGGTCATCGACGCCGCTTCGCGCAGCATATTGGCCGCCAGACGCACGTTGAAGCCATACCAGTTCGCCATGGCGCCGGTCTCGCCGGCGGCGGCGATGAATTCGCTGCTGCGCGCCTGCAATTGCTCGGCAGCGTTGAGCAAGCGGGTGCGGCGTTCGTTGGGCGCCAGCGCCGCCCACGCGGGGAACGCGGCGTGGGCGGCGGCGACCGCGGCGTCGGCATCTTCCAGGGTCGCCGCAGCCACCCGCGAGACCACTTCACCGGTCACTGGGTTGCGACGTTCGAAGGTTCGACCGTCACGGGCGGGGCACGACTGGCCGCCGATCAACAGGGGCACGTCCAGCATGGTGATTCCTCTTTATTGTCTTTATCGGGAATACGTTCAAGCAGGGTACAACGGCGCGGCCAGGCGGCCGCGCCCTTCAGCGTTTATAGGCCTGCAAGCCAGGCTTGATGCTCTTGTCGTCGAGGAACTGTTTCATGCCCTGCTCGCGACCGCCTTCGGTGTCGAGCAGGCGCGACTGATCGAGCTTGGCGTAGAGGTAATCCTCGTTCTGCTCCCAGGTCAGTTCACGGCAGCGCTTGAAGCCATGCTTGGCGGCACGCAGCACCACCGGGTTTTTCTCCAGCAGGTTGCGCGCCAGTTCGATGGTCACTTCGCGCAGTTGAGCCAGGGGCACGCTTTCGTTGACCAGGCCCATTTGCGCGGCTTTCTGCCCGCCAAAGGTCTTGCCGGTCATGATGTAGTACAGCGATTGACGATGGCCCACGGTGTCGGCCATGGCCTTGCTCACCAGGTTGCCCGGCGGGATGCCCCAGTTGATTTCCGAGAGGCCGAAGGTCGCTTCGTCGGCGCAGATCGCCAGGTCGCACGCCACCAGCGGGCTGAAGCCACCGCCGAAGCACCAGCCATTGACCATGGCGATGGTCGGTTTGGCGTACATGCGCAGCAGTTTCCATTGCCATTGCGAGGCTTCGCGGCGGATTTTTTCCTGGAGGATTTCCGGGCCGGCATCCACTTCGCGGAAGTATTCCTTGAGGTCCATGCCCGCCGTCCAGGCTTCGCCCGCACCGGTGAGGACCAGCACGCCGGCGGCAGGATCCTGCTCGAGGGTTTCCAGGACGTCGATCATTTCCCGGTTCAGGGTCGGACTCATGGCGTTGCGTTTTTCCGGACGATTGAGAATGACCCAGGCGATGCCTTCTTCGATCTCAACCTTGACTGTGGTCCAACGGCCTTCGTAATTGCTCATGGCGGTACGCTCTTGTTCTGGGTGTGAAGATGATTCGAAATTAAACCGCAAATATAGTTATGTCAATTAACTATTAATCTGAATAACCAATATTTTTCCTGCTTAAAACCCGCGCGGTGCAGGCGCTTTCAAAACCCGGCATAGCCATAGCGCGCCAACACCGGCAAACTAGATACTCTTATTAACCTGCACCTTCTGAGGATTGCACTGCCAATGGCCAAGCCTTCCACCATCGCCACCGCCAGCCAGGCCCTGCCCGACAACGACGAGGTACGGCCGCCGCTGGATTCAGCCCTGGACGATCTGATCGGTTACGCCATGCGCCGCGCCCAGCTCAAGCTGTTCCAGAACCTGATCGGCCGGTTATCGGACCACGACCTGCGCCCGGCGCAGTTTTCGGCCCTGGCAATCATCGAGCAGAACCCCGGGCTGATGCAGGCCGACCTGGCTCGCGCCCTGGCCATCGAGCCGCCCCAGGTGGTGCCATTGCTGAACAAGCTGGAAAGCCGCGCTCTGGCCGTGCGGGTACGCTGCAAACCGGACAAGCGCTCCTACGGGATCTTCCTCAGCAAGAGCGGCGAAACCCTGCTCAAGGAACTCAAGGCGATCGCCGCCCAGAGTGACCTCGACGCCACGGCCGCCCTCGACGGCCAGGAACGTGAAGAGCTGCTGCGCTTGCTGAAGAAGGTCTACCAGGACTGATCGGCCTACCAGAGCGCCACGGTGTAGAGCACCAGGAAACGGGTCTGGTTTTCATCGCGAAAGGCCGCGCCGCTCGGGAAGTCATTGCGGTAGATCGACTTGCGCGCCATGAACCCGACGTTCTTCAGCGGACCGCTCTGAATCACATACCCCAGTTCCATCTGGAACTCGCGCTCCTTGCGATCCTCGGCGCTCAACGCGGCCAGTTCGATGTGGTCGCCACGCACGTAGCGCAGCCGAGTCTTGAGCCCCGGCACACCCGATTCCGCGAAGTCATAGTCGTAGATGGCCTGCCAGGTGCGCTCCTTGGCGTTGAGAAAGTCCGAGCTCATGGTCAGTTCGCTCATGCCCATCAACTCCGTTCCCGAGATATAGGGCGTGGCCGTCTCCCCGCTTGAGTGCATGTAGCCAAGGCTGACGCGATGGCCGCCCAGGCGATAGCCGAACAACGCCGAGAGGTTGCGGTTATCCACCTTGCCTGCCTTGGCACTGCCATCCTCACGGCTGAAAAAACTGCGCAGGTCGCTGGTGAGCACGCCGTCGCCCACCGGCAGGTTGTGCAGCAGCGCCAGAGTGTCCTGCTGGTAGAGGTCGGCGATCTGCGCGTGATAGGCGCGCAGGCTGAGGTCTTTGTTGACCTGGTAATCGCCGCCGACGTAAGCCAGGTGCGAGGTGGTGGCGGTGGCGTTGAAGCGCCGGTTGGGTGAGGCGATGGTCATGGCCTGGTAGTCGGTGGAGTCGCGCTTGTTGATGCGGTCGATATAGCCCGTGTTGAGGGTCAGGCCATCGATGTCCTTGGAGCTCAACGTGGTGCCGCGAAACGTTTGCGGCAGCAGCCGCGACGGACTGGCAAAGGCAAACGGCAGGAAGATCGACACATCGCCGGCCTTGACCGTGGTTTGGGCGAACCGCAGTTTGGCGGTTGGGGCCAGGCGCGAGTAGTCGTCGGCGGCGCGCTTGTCGCTGGCCGACACCGGCAACAACTCGGTACCGCTGCGGTCCGGCGAAGAGTCGAGCTTGACCCCCATCAACCCGCGTACATCCAGGCCAAAGCCGACCGGGCCAGGGGTGTAACCCGATTCCAGGTTGAGGATGAACGCCTGGGCCCATTCCCGTGCGGCGGTCTTCGCACCGTCATCCTTGTAGTCGCGGTCCAGGTAGTAATTGCGCAAGGTCAGGGTGCCGTGGCTGTCGTCGATAAAGCCTGCAGCCCACAGCGAACCGGGCAGCACGCTCAAGGCCAACAATGCCATCAGCCGGCGTGGAGTGTTGTTCGACACACAGGAGACGGACGCCGCTGCAACGGCGTCCTCCATAGGGAGTTCTGGCATGTTCGATGTCCATTTTTGTTGTTGTTATTGGGTTGGCGCACGCGCGGCCCTGTGAGCCTCGCAAACCAAGAATGGAAACAGCCGACGGTACTCGTCAACCGTAACTGACCGATAATCGAACATTAATAAAGCTATCTATTTTTTATCCATGAACAAACAAATATCTCAATCAATTGAATTTAATGACTTTATTCCGTTTTTTTACTGATTTTATTCCACGATTCATTTTTTAGTTATATTTGTTATCTTAATCCTTAGCAGCCACTCAAGCTCGCCACCACAACAAAAACAACAATGAGGTTTGCCATGGACAGTCCATCGCGTCGTTCGACGCTGACTATTGCGTTGTGCTTTATCGTTGCGCTGATCGAAGGGTTCGATCTGCAAGCCGCCGGCACCGCCGCCGCTGGGTTACGTCAAACCTTCGCCCTGGATCCGAAGATGCTCGGCTGGGTGTTCAGCGTCGGCATCATCGGCCTGCTGCCGGGGGCGTTCTTCGGGGGCTGGGTTGCCGACCGGATCGGGCGCAAGAAAATCCTGGTCAGCGCCGTGCTGCTGTTCGGGTTGTTTTCACTGAGCACCGCATTTGTCGAGAGCTACTCAAGCTTGTTGCTGGTGCGCTTTCTCACCGGCCTGGGGCTGGGCGCCGCGTTGCCCAACCTGATCGCGCTGTGCGCCGAAGCGGTGAGCGAACGCAACCGTGGCACGGCCATCAGCGTGATGTACTGCGGGGTGCCGCTGGGGGGAGCATTGGCCGCGGTGGTGGCGATGTTTTCCAGTGAGCACTGGCAGACCACGTTTATTATCGGCGGCCTGGCGCCCTTGCTGGCCGTGCCGCTGATGATCCTGCTGCTGCCTGAATCCAGCGCCTTTCGCCAACAGCTCGACAACACCCACGGCGCCCGCCCCTCCACCGGCCAGGCGCTGTTCGGCGAAGGTCGCGCACGTACCACGCTGGCCTTGTGGCTCAGCTACTTCTTCACCCTGACCGTGATGTACATGCTGCTTAACTGGCTGCCGTCGCTGTTGCTGGAACAGGGTTTCAGCAAACCCCAGGCGGGCATGGTGCAGATGCTCTTCAATATCGGCGGCGCCCTGGGGTCGCTGCTCGGCGGCGTGCTGCTGGACCGCTGTAATGCCCTCAAAGTGGTGCTGTCTGTGTACGCCGGGCTGCTGGCGGCCCTGGCCGGGGTCGGGCTGTCAGTGGGCATCGTGCCCATGGCCATTGCCGGCTTTGCCGCCGGTTTGTTCGTGATGGCTGCGCAGTTGGTGCTGTACGCCTCGGCACCGCCCTCGTATCCCACCTCGGTGCGTGCCACCGGCGTCGGGGCCGCCGTGGCAGTGGGCCGCCTGGGTTCGGTGGCCGGGCCGCTGGCGGCCGGGCAACTCCTCGCTGCCGGCGCCGGCACCGCGGGGGTACTGCTGGCGACGTCCCCCGGGGTGGTGATTGCCGCACTGACCATCATCAGCGTGATGGTGCGTACCGCGCCTACTAGAACTTATGCAGCCAGTTGAGCACCAGTTTGTTGCCCTCGGTGCGGTTCTGCGCCTGCTGTTCAAAGTAGGCGTTTACCGATAGCACCTCCTCCTTGCTGAACGCATAGACCAGGCCTGGGCCAATGGCCCAGACCTTTTCCCGGCGCCCACTCACGGCGTGCCCATCGACCTGGGTGTCGGTGATCTGCTTCAACCAATAGCCGTTCACCCCCAGACTCAGTTGCTGGCTCAAGGCATATTGCAGCGTCAGGTTGGCATGCAATGCCTGGCCGGCCTGGGTATCGGAAACATCCCCGAAGCCAGCCTGCGGATCATCATTCTTGCCATTCCACAGGTACATGAAACGCCCGCTCGCCGACCATGTCGGGCTGAACCAGTACGTCGCCGCGTAATACGGGTTGAATGACCAGAAGTTGCTGCCGGGGTTGATCGAGCGATGGCGGTCATAGGCCCCCACCGGGATCGAAACATCAGCCTCGACACGCTGGGTCAACAGCGGGCTGCCATCGGCGCGGTTCAGGCTTGGCAGTTGCAGGAAGGCACCGACCGTCAGGTCACCGAAGCCAGCACGGGAACTCAGCGCCGCATTGTTCAACCCATCGTCGACATTCACCCGGGCCAGGGAAGTGTTGATCAGGGTGAAGCCGGGCATCGCGCCATTGGCCAGGGGTTGGCCGACGTAGATGATCTGCGTGGTGGGCGCCACCACTTCCAGGTCCTGCTTGGGCAGCGCCAGCTTGTTGCCGTGGGCATCATTGAAACGGCTGGCCCGCGAGTAGGTCAGGTACTCCTCCAGGTACCAACCGGGGCCGGCCGGCGCTGGCGAGCCGTCGTAGAAACTGGTGGTGCCGAGGTTGAGTCCGGGCAGGTCGTAAGCATGTGCAGTCGATGTCAGTGCGACAAATGTCGTGGCCGCAACCGTCCGCAAGATAGGCTTGAGCATCTTGTATGTCCTGTATTTTTGTTGTTGTTCAAGACTCCCGGCACGAGGGGCCGCACCGGGATTTATTGCTGTGGCAGGGCCTACACGTAGGTGGCGGCCAAACCGCCATCCACCGGTAGATTGACCCCGTTGACCCAGCGCGCAGCGTCCGAGCAGAGGAAGGCAATCACCGCCGCCACCTCATCGGCCAGGGCTGGACGGGTCATGCGCTGGCTGTCCTCGGCCACCCGCTGCGGCCCGAGCATGCTGACGAAATCGCCGAGAATCGGGGTAAACACCGGCCCCGGCGCCACGCAGTTGATACGCACCGAGTGATCGCGAAACCAGCCCTGGGATTGTTGGAAGCTCCACACGATCAGCGCCTCCTTGAAGTATTGATAACAGCTGCCCTGCTCCACCGGATTGGCCGCCAGCCACTGCTGCCCGGCCTCGAAGCTGGGTATCGCGGCCAGCGTCTTGTGCAGCTCCAGCCGTTGCGGCCATTGCGCGCCAAGCACCGAGGCGACATTGACGATGCTGCCGCCCGCCGGCATGCGTGGCAGCAGAGATTGAGTCAGGTGCCGCAGCCCCAGGTAATTGACCGTGGCCACCGCGTGCACGGGCGCCGTACCGGGCACACCAGCGATGTTGCACAGCCCGTGGACCCGCGCGGGCAGGCGCGCCACCAGCGCATCAATGCTGACAGGGTCACCCAGGTCAGCCTGGAAGAAACCATCCAGGGTCAGTTGCGGTTCATGGCGATCCACGCCGATCACCGTGGCCCCCTGGAAACGCGCGAGCCGCGCCAGTTCGGCGCCAATGCCTGAAGCGACGCCGGTGACAATCAGGGTTTTGTTGTACAGGTTCATGTTCAAGCCCTCTTATTTTTGTATAGGCACAGGTGTAACAAAGCGATGAGCCAGCGCCCAGAACGGCTATGGCTCAGAATGGATAGACAGGCGGCGTATTTTTCAGCGTGACCCACTGCCACTGGCTGTACTCGTCCCAGTCGGCCGGCCCGCCGACGCTGCCGCCGTTGCCGGAAGCACCGCGCCCGCCGAACGGGTTGATGCATTCGTCAGCCACGGTCTGGTCGTTGATGTGCAGCAGGCCGCAGTCCAGCCGCTCACCGATGGCCATGGCGCGCCCAACCGACGGCGAGATGATGGCGGCCGAGAGGCCGTACTCCGTGCGGTTGGCCAGTTCGATCGCTTCCTCGTCGGTGGTAAAACTGACAACCGTGGCCACCGGGCCGAACAGCTCTTCCTCAAAGGCGCGCATGCCCGGACGTACGCCACTGAGCACGGTGGGCTGGTAGAACAACCGGTCATAGTCGCCGCCCGCCTCCAGCCGTGCGCCGGCCTGCAGGCTGTCACTGACGATCTCGTGCACGCGCTGCAGTTGCCGTTGGTTGATCAACGGGCCGAGCGCCGCTTCACCCCGGGCGGCATTGCCCACCGTGAGTGCCCGGGCCTTGTCCACCAGCTTGCGGGTGAGGCTTTCGGCGATGGATTGATGCACGAGAATCAGCCCGGTCGCCATGCAGATTTGCCCCTGATGCAGCCAGGCGCCCCAGGCTGCATTGCTCGCGGCCAGGTCGAGGTCGGCGTCTTCAAGAATGATCAGCGGGTTTTTCCCGCCCAGCTCCAGCGCAACCTTTTTCAGGTGTCGCCCGGCCACTTCAGCGACTTTGCGCCCCGCCGCCGTCGAACCGGTGAACGCAATCATCCGCACATTCGGATCGCGGCACAGCGCTTCCCCCGCCGGCGCCGCGCCGGGCATCACCTGCAGCAGGCCCTTGGGCAAGCCCGCCTCTTCAAACAGCCGGGCAATGAGAAAACCCCCACTGACCGGGGTCTGCGGGTCAGGCTTGAGCACCACTGCATTGCCTGCCGCCAGCGCCGGGGCCACTGAGCGAAGTGACAGCACCAGCGGAAAGTTGAACGGTGAAATCACCCCGACCACGCCGTGGGGCTGGCGCCGTGCATAGGACAGTCGGCCGGCTGCACTGGGCAGCACCACCCCGTGAGGTTGGGACAACAGCCCCGCCGCCTGATGCAGCAGCACAATCGCTTCACGCACTTCGTGCTCGCCCTTGAACAACGCGCCCCCGGTTTCCCGGGCGACGTACAGCGCCAGCTCGGCGAAGGACCGCTGGGCCAGGTCCGCCGCCTTGCGAAACACCTCGGCGCGCTCCCGTGGGCCCAACGCAGCCCAGGCCGGCTGCGCCAGGGCCGCACTGCGGCAGGCGATGGCGATGTCGGCTGCGTTGGCCATGGCGCAGCGCATCAGGGGTTCGCCTGTGGCGGGTTCAATCACGTCAATCACAGATCCCGACACGGGAATCCAGTCGCCGTTGAACAGGCATTCGGACGCGATGGCCCGCTGTAGAAAGGGGGTGGTTTCAGACACTGGCATTGGCAACTCCGGTTCTTGTAATTGTCATCGTCTGCACAGGGTGCAAACGCCGCATCCAGTCTTGAGCAAAGGCTGTGCCGCTTGCACGCAACGGCGCGCACATAAACCGGCGAGGGCTCTGGGTCGAGGCCTGCCGCGCAACGCTCACACGCCTGGGGCGTTGACCCGCAAAAAACCCGGGCTCAGCCACTTGTTCAATTGATAAGGTTATGTTTTATAACTATCTGAGCAGTTGCTCATATCGATCACTCGCTTTGCAGGGGCATAACAATGACTAATCCCCACAGCGCGCTGCCCGACGACCGGGTGGCCAGCGCGCCCTACCCTCCGCGAGGCGACAGTCGCCAACTCAGTGACAGCAGCTCGCCCACCACTGCGGAACTGGCCGACTGCCTGTTCTTTTCCCCTGAAGACGGGCGCATCTGGCTCAACGATCAACGCATGTTGTTGCTGCACAGTTCGTCGTTCGGCGCCCTGCGCGCCGAGGTCATCGAGCGCCTGGGACTGGACCAGGCCCGGGGCCTGTTCACCCGCACCGGTTATGCCTCCGGCGCACGGGATGCGCGCTTGATCCGCGAGCGCTGGCCACAGGCCGATGCCGCCGCGGTATTTCGCGCCGGGACACACCTGCACACCCTGGAAGGCATGACCAAGGTCGAACCGCTGCACTTCAAGTTCGATGCCGACTCGGGGTTCTATGAAGGGGAATTTCTCTGGCACCACTCGTGCGAAGCCGATGAACATGTGGGGGCCTACGGCATCGGCCAGGACCCGGTGTGCTGGACCGAAACCGGCTACGCCATCGGCTTCGTCAGTGGCCTCTTCGGGCAAATGGTGATTTTCCGCGAAGTGGAATGCCGTGGCATGGGCCATCGCCGTTGCCGCGTGATTGGCAAGACGGCCGAGCAATGGGGTGATGTCGAACAGGACCTGCGCTACCTGAATGTGTCCCAGGCCGTCACTGGCCCTGCCACCCCCACGCTCGCAGGCCCCGTGGGCAGCAGTGGCGGAACCCGCCAGCCGCAACCGTTGGTAGGCGCCAGTGCCGCGTTCAACGCGGCGATGCAAGCGCTGCAAAGGGTTGCACTGACGCCCGCGACGGTGCTGATCAGCGGTGAGTCCGGTGTGGGCAAAGAGATGTTTGCGCGCCAGCTGCACCAGCTCAGTCGTCGCCATGACAGCCCGTTTGTGGCACTCAATTGCGCCGCCATCCCGGATAACCTGGTGGAGGCCGAACTCTTTGGTGTCGAACGCGGCGCCTATACCGGCGCTACGCACTCGCGCCCCGGGCGATTCGAACGGGCCCAGGGTGGCACCCTGTTCCTGGATGAAATCACCAGCCTCAGCCTGCCCGGGCAAAGCAAGTTGCTGCGAGCCTTGCAGGAACGGGAAATCGAACGGGTCGGCGGGGTGCGCGGGATCAAGGTGGATGTGCGCGTGGTGGCCGCCACCAATATCGACCTGCGTAAAGCCGTGGCAGACGGAAGCTTTCGCGAAGACCTGTTCTACCGGCTGAACGTTTACCCCATCGCCCTGCCCCCGCTGCGTGAACGCCGGGACGACATCCCGCTACTGATCAATGCGTTCCTGACGCGCTTCTGCCAGGACTACGCCCGGACCCCGGCAGGCCTGACCATGCGCGCCCTGAAGACGTTGCTGCGCTACGACTTCGCGGGCAATGTGCGCGAGCTGCAAAACCTCATCGAACGCGGCCTGATCGCCAGCGACGAAGGCCAGGCCATTGACCTGGTGCATCTGTTTCGCAACGAACCGCTGCCCGCCGAGCCCTATGGCCTCGACGACCAAGGCAGCCTGTCAAATACCGCGCAGGCGCCTCGCTCGACGCTGCTGGATACCCTCGACCCGTTGGACCAGGGGGTTTCCATTGAAGGCCTTGAATCGCGCCTGATCACTGAAGCATTGCAACAAAGCGCCGGCAACCTGGCCGCGGCCGCCAGGCTCGTGGGGCTCAGCCGTGCTCAATTTGCTTACCGTATGAAGAAGCACCGGCGGCAAACTCCTTGAATGGCAATTAGTGCTTTAAAAGCTTTACCCAATTAAGTATTTTGCAGGGGTATGGGGCCGACACGCGCCCCTCTTTATTATTCGTGACAAGGATCTCCTGTGAGTGGACTGCGTGAACGTCAGAAAGCCGAGCGCCGGCAAGCTATCAGTGAAGCTGCGGTCGAACTGTTTGAGCGCCAGGGTTTCCAGAACACCACCATCGAACAGATCGCCAGCCAGGCCGGAGTGTCGCCGCCGACGGTGTTCAAGTACTTCGGCAACAAGCAGGAAATCATCCTGGAGATCCTGCATCACGCCGATCAACGCGCGATCAGCGACACCCGCAGCCTGATCCACCAAATAGACGACCCGGTCGAAGCGCTCTGCCACCTGGAACGCCTGCTCACGGGCTATGCCCTGGAGGTCATGCACCCCAGCCTGTGGCGTGAACTGCTGCCGCTGATCCTGTTCGGCGGCAGCAATGGACTGCCCGAAGGCTACCGGGCCATGAACGATGCGCTCAGGGCCGAAATCAGCGAACTGCTGCGGGAACTGCAACGGGCCGGCAAGCTGCGCGCGCAACTCGATGTGGAATTGGCCGCGTTCCTGTTGAACGACTATTCGCACCTGCAATTGTTCAGGCTGGTGAACCAGGAACACCCGGATATCGACGCGCACTCCCTGCAGGTCAGGCGCATCACCGAGCTGGTGTTTTACGGCATGCAGGCCTGATTGCCTCCTGAGTCGAGCCCGGCGCGCACGCACCGGGCCACACAGATCATCGGTTGCTCTTGATGGCGGTCCAGGCGCGGGTACGGATGCGCTCCACGGCGGCCGGAATCGGCTCCAGGGCAAACAGGGTCTTGCGCGCTTCGTCCGGCACATACATGTTGGGGTCGTTGCGGATGCTGGCGTCCACCAGCGCGGTAGCGTCCCTGTTCGGGTTGGGGTAGCCGATCTTGTTGCTGATGCGCGCAATCACGTCCGGGCGCAGGATGTAATTGATGAACGCATGGGCCTCCGCCAGATCAGGGGCCTTGGCCGGGATCATCATCACGTCCGACCACATCGGCGCGCCTTCCTTGGGCAGTGCCATCTGGACCTTGACGCCCTTGCCGGCGGCATCTGCCAGACGCATGGCCAGTGCGACGCCGCCGGACCAGCCCACGCCCACACAGATATCACCGTTGGCCAGGTCCATGCCGTAGCGCGACGAGTTGAAGTAAGTCACGTAAGGGCGAATCTTCATCATCACCGCCTGGGCTTGCACATAGTCCTCACGCTTCTGGCTATTAGGGTCGAGGCCCTTGTAGTGCAAGGCAATCGGCAGGATCTCGTTGCCGGCGTCGAGGAAACCCACGCCACAACTGGCGAGCTTGGCGAGGTTTTCTTCCTTGAAGATGATGTCCCAGCTGTTCATTTGCACGTCGGGGCCGAGGGCTTTGCGCACCTTGTCGACGTTGTAGCCGATCAATGTGGTGCCCCACAGGTAAGGCGCGGCGTAGCGGTTGCCGGTGTCACCCACGGCTTCCAGGGACTGCATGAACTGCGGGTCCAGGTGCTGCCAGTTGGGCAACTGCTTGCGGTCCAGCGGTTGCACGGCACCGGCCGTGATCAAGTGCCCCAGGTTAGCGGTGCCGGGGAACACCACGTCGTACCCGGAGTTGCCCGTCAACAGTTTGGACTCCATGGTTTCGGCACTGTCGAACACATCATAAATAGGCCGAATGCCGGTTTCTTCCTCGAAGCTCTTCAGCACTTCGGGTGGCAGGTATTCGATCCAGTTGTAGATCCGTACGGTTCGTTCTTCAGCCAGGCAAACACCACTGATGAGCAACGAGGCGACAGTGCCCAGCACGGTATTACGCAGAAATCTGTTCATGATCAAAACACTCCAGCGCGGCCGCGATGGCTCGCAGCACTTAATAGCGGTAGGTGAAATACAGTTCCAGCGCACTGAACGTCTGGTCATCGCCAAACACCTGTTTGGCGGTGGCCAGTGGCTTGACCCAGTTGTAGGACAGCGACGTATAGAACGACGGCGTGGGTGTCCAGTCGAGGAAAACCACACTTTCGTCGGCAAAGCGCCGATCTCTGACCGGTGCGCCCAGGTAGTTTTTCTCATCCAGCCAGAACTGGTAGTGAATCGCGCCGAGGGTCAGGGTTTCGTTGAGGTGGGTCTTGAGGGAGAACTGCTGGACATTTTCGTTGCTGTTGAACAGCAGGTAATTGCCGACCACGTCCCCGACCAGCCACGTGCTCCAGTCGACGAAGCCTTTGCTCAGTGGGTCCCAGGCTTTTTGCCGGTTGTCGGTGAGGTTGTCGTCGCCGGAAAAGCTCGCGTAGCGGTAGCCAAGGACCGGCGTCAGCGGCAAGGTGTTGAAGGCATAGTCGGCCTGGGCATACCAGGCGCTGGCAGCGTAATCGACACCCTCGCCGCTGCCCCGCTCCAGCGCGTACTCGGCATTCAGCGTCAGCGCCTGTACGCCGGGCACTTTGGCGTTGAGCGCCCGCAGGTTATACACCTGCATCCCGTCCCGGCGGCGCGGGAGCGTGCTACCTCTGGGGCCAAGGGCATTGACCTTCATGGCCATGGCGCCGAGCGTCACCTGGTCATCGAGGTTGTAATCCAGGTTGACGCCGGTCATGCGAAAATCGCCCAAGTCATCATCGGTGCGCAAGGTGAAAGCCTGAGACTTCAGCGCACCATGATCCCAGGCGAGGATCGCCGAATCCCTGAACGCGGTTCGCGGGCCGAGCCAGTAGGCGCCATCCTTGAACTGGTCGAGGTTGCCATCCATGACGATGAACCCCGTACCGATCATGTAGTTCTGGCGGCCGGCGGTGAGCTTCCACTCGCCGGCGCGAAAACCGCCATAGAGTTCTTCGGCGGCGGCCTTGCCATCGGAACTGCGGCTGAAGCCACCCGCGTCACCATCGCCAAAGGTGCTCGCCGCCACCAGGGAACCGCCCGCGAGCAGGCTAAAATCCGGTTGCAGCGCGTACTCGAGTTTGACCCCCGGTTTTACGTAAACCTCTTGCCAGTTGATCCGGGCGCCGCCGTTTTTACCGTTGCGCGCATCGACCCGGCCGCTGCCGAAGTTGACCCCACGGGTAAACAACGTTGCCCCGCCTGCGGTGAGATTGACTTCGCCCTTGAGATCGCCGTCCTCAAAGGTGTAGCCCGCGAATGCGACGTGGGTGGTCAAGGGTAAGCCGACCGCCAACAGCGCTCGAGAGAAACGCTTGGTGAATACCATAAGAAGCTCCTGTGGAATTATTGTTGTTACAGGGCAGTCAATGGCGACGCAGGGCGCCGCCAACACCTGGGCAAGCCAGGTGAATAGAACGCAAAACTCTTATTGTTTGGCGTGGGTCAGTGGCTCAGGTGGGCGGCGATCGCGCGCAGCATGCGCACGCTGTCAGTATCAAATGGGCTGACCGCATCGGTAAGCGAAGACTGCTTGACGATCACTACGCCGGACGGCTTGTCGATGAACAGGTACTGGCCGTGAATACCCCCGGCCATCAGGGCCTGGCTGTGGTCGTTGAACACGTACCACTGGCTTCGATAGGACGCACCGGGCGTCCAGCGGGAGAACTCAACATTTTGCGTGTAGATGGCCGGGTCCGCACCGGCGGTGATACGGGCCACAGTCTCGGGCGACAACAACTCAACACCGTCGTGACGACCGTTGTTGGCCAGCAAGCGACCGAAACGCGCCATGTCTCTCAAGGTGGCGCTGAAGCCCGCCCCGGCCACGTTACGGCCCCAGGGATCGGCCAAAAAATAGCCGTCGCGCTCGCATCCCAGGCGCCCCCAGACCTCCTCCAGCATCTGACTGCAGGCCTTGCCCGAGGCACGTTCCATGACCCACGCCAAGGCTTCGGTGGTGGCCGTCACATAATGGAAAAAGCCCCCGTGGCTGCCGCGTTTCTTGAGGGATGGCAAGTACTGGTACAACGATTCGAACTGCGCGTACTGCGCCGGTGCGGGTTGAAAGCCGCAGGCATAGCCGTACTGCGAGCTTTCTGAATTGGGGTCGTCATACACTTCGCTGTAGTCGATGCCCACCGCCATATCGAACAATTGGCGCACCGTCGCATCGCCAAATGCGCTGCCCGCCAGTTCAGGCACGTAGTAAGCGGCCGGCCGCTCGGGCTTGAGCACGCCGCTCGTCACCAACTGTTCACCCAAGGTACCGATCAGCGACTTGGTGACCGAGAACATGATGTGCCGGTCACAGGCGCGCTGACCGTTGAAGTAGCGCTCGTACAACACCGTGTCACCCTGCATCACCAAAAAGGCGTCCGTCTGGCTGGCGACAAGGTGCTCGATCACACGGATGCCCAGCCCACTCTCACTGTCGAAACACAGCTGATCCAGCGCGCGCGGGGCCTCCTGAAGCTGACCGACAGGCCCTGGCCCCGCCGACACATCAATGCTGGGGCGCAGTCGCGCCAGATGACGGAACCCCCACTGATTGAAGGGCGTGCGCATCCAGTTGTTCCACGTTACCCGGTGTTCCGGCGCGGCGGGAAACCCCTGCATCAGCAGCGGCGCCACGCGAGTGGCCAATGAAGACTCATTGGCCTCGACATAAGAAGTCGCGAGGGAGAATTGGGCTTTATGACTCATCGGGGTAACCCTGAAGATGACTCTGCATGAAGCAGATGCAGAGAAATAATTACCCCATATAATATTTTAGTCAATAAAACTTTTTACCATGAAAATATATCCCCTTACACGCAGTGCCCGGGGCAACTGCAGCCTGTGTGGTCACACATTACCTTTGCGTGGATTGTTACCGTCGATCAAAGGTAAGCGTCCGGCAAAGCCACGGTAAGCACCTAGCCAGGACACCTCCCTGGTGCGTCAGGGGCGGTGCCCCTTACGGTTTGTTAAATTATTCGAGGTGGTAATTCAACCAAATATGGTGCGTTCCATCGGTGTCAATTGTGATCCCTCCTGACCCTGATATCCCTTTCAAACCGTCCGTACCACTGCCTCCAACTATGCAGAAAAACTCATCTGCACGATCAATTCCGGTAGTGGAGGCGGAATGAATGAAGTTAAAGGAACCCTCTACCCCATTCACCGTACCCTTGAAGCTCTCCATCGCGATGTAGCTGCCCCTTCTTGACGCTTGGTCGAACGCCGCAGTAAAGGCTGTTGAAGAAATACCATCGATAGCTCCTGTATAGGACTTTTCCATGGAGCTGATCGACACTGGTAAGCCTGTTGTAATTTCGGGCGTGAGAGTCAGGTCAGTTGGTTTGAAATTCTTGGAGGAAAAAGTGGCTCGCGCTTCCATTCGGATCAATCCTGTTCCATATGAGTTGAGCGGTCATTCTAATGCAAGAGCACCCTCACGTTGAGAACGTCAGGCCGAGATCCAATGCTCTGGCAGCAGTTGGTCGATCTCACTTGCTCGCTGCGTCGGCAGGCGCGTCAGCACATCTTTCAGATACGCATAAGGATCATGCCCATTCATGCGGGCGGACTGAATCCAGCTCATGATCGCAGCTGCCCGTTTACCGCTGCGTAGCGACCCGGCGAACAACCAGTTCGAGCGTCCAAGTGCCCACGGCCTTATCTGATTTTCGACCGCGTTATTATCTATGGGCACAGCCCCGTCCTCGAGATATCGAGTCAGTGCCGTCCAGCGTTTGAGGCTGTAATCCAGAGCTTTCGCGATAGCCGACCCTTCGGGCACAAGATCATGCTGGGCCAACATCCAGGTATGCAGTGCGTCGATAATGGGGGCCGCTTTTTCCTGGCGTATTCGCCAGCGATTTTCGTCGGTCATTTCCCGCGCTTGCCGTTCAATTTCGTACAACCCGCCAATTGAGTGCAGCGCCTGCTCAGCCAGTTGGCTTTTATTCGTCGCGTGCAAATCGAAAAACTTGCGGCGGGCGTGGGCCTGGCAGCCGATTTCGGTGATGCCTTGTTGGAAGCTGGCTTTGTAGCCGGCAAAATCATCGCAAACCAGCTTGCCATTCCACGGGCCAAGAAAGTTGCGTGCATGTTCGCCCGCACGGCTTGGGCTGAAGTCGTACACCACTGCCTGGAGCGCCGAAAAAGGCGTAGTGCAGTCGGCCCAGACATAAGCGCGATGGATTTTCTTCTCGCCCGGCGTGAGCATCTGCACCAGCGTTTCGTCAGCGTGGATCACGCCTTGAGCAAGCACTGTTTCGCGCAGTGCGTCGACCAAGGGTTGGAACTGCACGCCAGTTTGGCCGACCCACTGCGCCAGTGTCGAGCGGGCGATAGCCAGGCCGGCGCGGCCGGCGGATTCAACGCCTTCAGCTCGGCTTCGATGGCCGCGATGTCGGTGTCGAGCAGGTCGTCGAGCAGGCAGCCTTGGGCAGGGCTCAATTGCTCACTGCGCTTGGCAAACTTATTACGTTTGAACCAGGCGATTTCGTGGGTGAGCTGCTCGATGATGGTTTGGTAGCGGTCGTTCTTCTTGCCCATCCGGTCGACCTGCTGCCCGAGAGAATCAACCTGGGACAGCAACTGCGCCGCGAGCCTTGGGCGCTCATTGGGACAGCCTGGACTGCATTGTGCACTCTGTCTTTCCTACCTGGGCGCGGAACGCACCATGCCTAACTATAACGTCATGGGCATGGCAAAAGCCTCTCTCGAAGCCAGTGTACGTTATCTTGCCGGCTCACTAGGCCCGCAAGGCACTCGCGTCAATGCCGTCTCGGCTGGCCCGATACGCACGCTGGCCGCATCAGGTATCAAGAACTTCCGCAAGATGCTCGCGGCTAACGAGGCGCAGACTCCACTGCGCCGCAACGTTACTATCGAAGAAGTTGGCAACGCTGGCGCATTCTTGTGTTCGGAGCTGGCGTCCGGAATTAGCGGCGAAATACTGTATGTCGATGGCGGCTTCAATACCACAGCGATGGGCAACATTGAAGATTGAGGCTTCATAGGTTGCGGAAGCTTGTTATTAAGACTCAATACTTCTGCACTTTTGGATCAGGGGCGGCCAATAGGCCGCCACCTGGAGACTCATGAAGCATTCATTTGCTGAAATAACTTAACCGTATAGGCAAGAAATCCAACTTACCCCGGTTACCGGGGGACGTAAATGCGTTATGTTACGGCCCCCCCATCTTAATGATTAATCCCATGCAACTCACACGGCTCGATATTAATCCAATGTAAGGCAAAGAGGTGTCTACGAAACCCGGGGCGATTCAGTCAGGGCTTCGCCAAATACCACTGCGCGAGGCAATATCATCGTCATTTCCTCATTTTCTTGTCGTAGGGACAACTGCTGGCTGATCAGCTTCGACCGGTAATCACTTACTCAATGCGCTTTGGTGAAAGGCAGGGATTGATGAGCACCGTTTCGATTGAATAACGTCATCGCCTGTTCCGCGACGATATTCGCTCGGTGTCTGTTCCATTTCGATGCGAAAGTGTCTGTTGAAGTTAGAGAGGTCTTCATAGCCAACTTCAAAGCAGATGTCTGCAGCCGACATCTCTGTTTGCGACAACAGCCGACAGGTGCGCTGAAGGCGGTTGGCCGGACGCGTTCAAATATTAAAACCAGGTTTCCATCTGTATGCCGTATTGCCATACGCCTCCAGCGTGGAAGTCCGTCATGCCAAAGGAGTCTGTGGTACTGAATCTGTCCAGATCCGAAGACCAGTTCATGAAGCTTGCGAACACTCGCAATTCGGGGCGTGTGAGAAGATCTCCAACGTCAAGTTTGAATGTCGGGGCGACAGTGAATTTCCAGAAGTTACCGTCGACCGCATTACGTTGTAGATAGCCCTTGGGGTCGAGCTTCATGGTTTGCCAACTCATTTCGTAGGCCATCTCGAAGTTGCTGTTGATTTGGTTAGCCAATCGCACGTTGAGGGTTAGCCAGCGGTAGTCGTCACCCTTGACGTATCTGTCCTTGCTCTGCTCGGCCAGCAAACTGGGCCCGATGCGCCAGTCAGGCGCAATAGGCGTCTCACCGTAAAGTGCAAGACGCAGAGCGCGGGCGTCGTCAATCAGTTCACCGTCCGAGCCAACGTTCTTGACCTCGGCCCCCAGGCCTTGCCCATAGAGCAGCGCGGTTTTGAAGAAGCCTTCTCTGCCGAAAAAGTTTTTCTGGTGATTGGCCAACATGGTGTGCAAGCCGGAATTCGCAGGCGTCAAACCTGCCTTATTGGTGCGGGTACCGAAATCGTTTTTCTTTGCGCCGATGGCGTTGTACATCCACTGCCATTGACCCTCCTCGAAGAACTGGTTGGAGGTCAGGATGTAGCTTTCCACATTGGCATTAATACCGCCCTGACTGAAATCCCCGTAGCTACGCCCAATCAAGGAGTAATTGGAGCGCCAATTCTTGTTCATCTGCACATCGTAAATGCCACCGCCGGTGCCGGCCAGGTAGACGACGTCAGAGTCCAACCAGTGGATATCGAAATTATCTCTATCAAATCGCTTGCCTGCCCACAGCGTGGCGTTCTCGAACACTGAATTCCCTTTGAACGCCGCCACATGGTCGAGCGCGGTGAACACCTGGCGTACGTTCAGTTTGCTCTCGTCGGCCGTCCAGTCATTGGAGCTTTCCACCCCGTCGGCGATGGAGACCGTGAATTTGGAACGGGTACCGTTTTGCGCATAGATTTCTTTCGACAGGTCTATACGCATGTAGGTGTCGTCCTCGTTACCGAGTCGCCCGACTGCGCCACCGACCGAGCCGGCCGGCGTTGTATAAGGGCCACCACGGCCACCACCAAGCCCTTCGTCGACCAGCAATCCAGAGCGGGCATAGCCGTGGAAGCTGAACCCATCCGTGAGGTGTCCGGTATTGCCCTCTTTCTCCAGGCTTTGCTGACGGGCTTCGAGTTTCGCCACCCGGGTGTCCAAAGCAGGCTCCGCAATGACTTTCGCTGTAGACGCGGCGGGCTGCAAGGGAGGTGTGGCGAGTTTGATCTGCTGCAGTTCCCTGGCAAGTGCTTGGGTCTGCTGTTCAGCCGCGGCTGCACGCTGTTCTGCTGCGCTGGCACGGGCTTCAAACGCGGCCATGCGCTCTTCCAGAGTCATGGCCTGAGAGGTTGCCGCCGATGTGCCGAGCACACCTGCAAGTAGCCAGTTTGATCCTTTCCGCATGGTGGATTTCCTATTTTTTTATTGTTTGCTCCCGCAACCGGGCTTTTTTGCGTGAGTTGCGAGTTGTTCCAATTGGCGAAAAAAGGATGTCTTATCGCAAATACGCTGATACATTTGGCCGTGTTAACGTTAACTTCTCTAAAAACAAAAATAAAGGGTGATCAATGAAACATCTGAAATCTCTTCTTCCTGCCGCACTGTTCACCCTCTGTGTCGGACTTCCATCCGTCTCGAACGCAGCCGATTTGACGATCTCGTGCGGCGCGGTGGGTGCGGAGCTGCAACTCTGCAAAGAGGCAGTCGAGGCATGGTCCAAACAGACCGGCCACAACGTCCAAGTGGTTTCCACGCCTAACTCGGCGACCGAGAGGTTGTCGTTCTACCAACAAATTCTCAGCGCGCAGTCCACTGACATCGACATCATTCAAATCGATATGGTGTGGCCCGGGATGCTGGCCAAACATCTGCTGGATTTGCGCGACGTGCTGCCCGCCGATGCGACGCAAGGCTACTTCCAGGCACAGGTGGATAACGCGACTGTGAATGGACGGCTAGTAACGATGCCGTGGTTCACCGACTCGGGCCTGCTGTATTACCGCAAGGACTTGCTCGAGAAGTACAACAAGCAGGTTCCCCAGACCTGGGAGGAAATGACCACTACCGCCAGGGAGGTTCAACAGGCTGAACGCAACGCCGGGAACGCCAATGCGTGGGGTTATATCTTCCAGGGACGCGCTTACGAGGGGCTGACGTGTAATGCGCTGGAGTGGATCAGCAGCCAACCGGAAGGCGGGCTGGTCAATCCACGCGGAGAGATCGTGGTCAACAGTCAGGCCTCAAGAACTGCTTTGGCCCTGGCGAAAAGCTGGGTAGGCGACATCTCCCCACGCGGCGTACTCAACTACACCGAGGAAGAAGGACGTGGCGTATTCCAGTCGGGAAATGCGTTGTTCATGCGTAACTGGCCTTATGTCTGGGCCCTGGTGCAAAGCCAGGACAGTGTCGTCAAGGACAAGGTTGGGGTTGCTCCCCTGCCCCGAGGCGGCATGACCGGTAGCCATGCGTCCACGCTCGGCGGCTGGGGCCTGGCGGTATCCCGTTACAGCGCTCATCCCAAACTCGCGGCAGAGTTGGTGAGCTACCTCACCAGTGCTCAAGAGCAAAAACACCGTGCCCTGATCGGCGCCTATAACCCGGTTATCGAGTCGCTGTATCAGGACCCCGAATTGCTCGCGTCAATGCCTTATTACAGTCAGCTCCACAGCATTCTCAGCGACGGGGTCATGCGCCCCGCCTCAATCACCGCCGAGCGTTACCCACGGGTCTCCAATGCGTTCTTCGATCGAGTGCATGGCGTGCTGGCAGGCGAGTTGCCTGTCGATCAGGCACTGGCCGAACTGGAAAGCGAACTCACGCGCATCAAACGCAAGAACTGGTAAGCCACAAGGAAGAAAATCACCATGCCTGCCTCTATTACCCATGCCTGCCCTGATGAGCGCCTGCTCATCAGGGAAACCCCCATAGAGCGTCGCCGAATACGCGCTGCCTGGCTGTTTCTGACACCGATGTTGCTGTGTCTGGCCCTGGTGGCCGCCTGGCCGCTGCTACGGACATTCTGGTTCAGCCTGACCGACGCCGACCTGGCGGACACCGGTGGCGGATCCTTCGTGGGCTTGAGCAATTATCTGTCCCGCGACGGCGCCAACTGGTCGGGCATCCTGGTTGATCCACAATGGTGGAACGCCGTGCGCAACACGTTGCATTTCACCGTGGTGTCGGTGGGACTGGAAGTCGTCCTGGGGCTGCTGGTGGCGTTGCTGCTGAACACCAAGTTCACCGGCCGCTCCCTGGTGCGTGCGCTGATTCTGATTCCGTGGGCAATTCCTACCATTGTCTCGGCGAAGATCTGGTCATGGATGCTCAACGACCAGTTCGGCATCATCAATCACATGATGCTGAGCGTCGGCCTGATTGATGCTCCCCTGGCCTGGACAGCAGATGCGGATCTGTCGATGTGGGCGGTCATCATCGTCGACGTCTGGAAGACGGTGCCTTTTGTCACGCTACTGATGCTGGCTGCCTTGCAGATGTTGCCGAGCGATTGTTACGAAGCCGCCAAGGTCGATGGTATTCATCCGCTGAAAGTGTTCTGGCGCGTTACGCTTCCACTGTTGATGCCAGCCTTGTTGGTGGCCGCGATCTTCCGCATCCTCGATTCCCTGCGGGTATTCGACGTCATCTATGTGCTGACCTCAAACTCTTCCAGCACCATGAGCATGTCGGTCTATGCCCGCCAACACTTGGTGGAGTTCCAGGATGTTGGCTATGGCAGCGCGGCCTCGACTCTGCTGTTTCTGGTCGTTGCGGTAATCGCCATGCTTTACCTTTACCTCGGACGCCGTCAAATGGAGGTTCGAGCATGAGCCTGCGCTTACTCAAAAAAGCGCTGTTGCGCTTCGGGTTCTGGTGCCTGATCGGGGTTTTGTTGCTGTATGCGGTCTTCCCTTTCTATTACGCCATCGTGACGTCACTAAAGCCGTCCAGCGCTTTGTTCGAGGTCAGTTACTGGGTCGACAATCCCGACTTTTCCAACTATGCGACGGTACTCCACCAAGCCTCATTCCTGCGGGCTATCGGTAACTCGCTGACGGTCGCGCTTTGCGTGGTGACGCTGGCGCTGTTCCTCAGTGTGACTGCCGCCTATGCCTTGGGAAGAGTGAAATTCCGTGGGCGTGGCACGGTATTGATGATGGTGCTGGGCGTGTCGATGTTTCCCCAGGTCGCGGTACTGTCGGGGCTGTTCGAAGTGATCCGCGCTCTGGGCCTGTACAACACGTCTTGGGCGTTGATCCTGAGCTACACCATTTTCACCCTGCCCTTCACCGTCTGGGTGCTGACCACGTTCATGGGTCAACTCCCTCATGAACTGGAAGAAGCGGCAATCATGGATGGCGCTTCGCCCTGGGTCACGCTTACCCGGGTGCTGTTGCCACTGCTATGGCCCGCACTGGTCACCACCGGTTTGTTGGCCTTTATCGCCGCGTGGAACGAGTTCCTGTTCGCCTTGACCTTCACCCTTACAGACTCACAACGCACGGTGCCTGTTGCCATCGCCTTGATTTCCGGCGGGAGCCCCCATGAGCTGCCTTGGGGGCTGTTGATGGCCGCATCGGTACTGGTCACCGTCCCACTGGTGGTCCTGGTGCTGATCTTCCAGCGTCGAATCGTTTCCGGCCTCACTGCCGGCGCGCTAAAGGGTTGATGCCCAACAACTACAAGGAACAGCATCGTGATCAAATTGAAGCTAGATAATGTGAACAAACAATTGGGCGGCGCACGGATTCTTCGCGACGTCAGCCTGGAGATTGCTGCGGGTGAATTCGTGGTCTTCGTTGGCCCTTCGGGTTGCGGAAAGTCGACCCTGCTGCGACTGATCGCCGGGCTGGATTCCATCTGCGGCGGCGACTTGTTGATCGACGGGCGAAGGGTCAACGACCTGGAACCGCGCGAGCGTGGCGTCGGCATGGTGTTTCAGTCTTATGCGCTGTACCCGCATATGAGCGTCTACGACAACATCAGCTTTGGTCTCAAACTGGCCAAGACTGAAAAGACCAGTCTGCGCGAGCGCGTGCTGAAAACTGCGCAAATCCTGCAGTTGGACAAACTGCTGCAACGCAAGCCAAAGGAACTGTCTGGCGGGCAGCGTCAGCGTGTGGCGATGGGTAGGGCCATGGCGCGCGAACCGGACATTTTGTTGTTCGATGAGCCGCTCTCCAATCTGGATGCATCCTTGCGGGTGCAGATGCGCAACGAAATCGCCCGGCTGCATGATCGACTTGGCTCGACAATGGTCTACGTCACCCACGATCAGGTGGAGGCGATGACCCTGGCGGATAAAATTGTTGTGCTCAACGGCGGTCGCGTAGAGCAGGTCGGCTCACCGCGTGAACTCTATGAGCGTCCAGCAAGCCGCTTTGTCGCCGGTTTCCTCGGCTCGCCCAAAATGAATTTTCTGGCGGCACGCCTGCAGGCCCCGGGAGCCACCAGCCTGGTCGACGCCCCCGTGTTGGGCATGACCACCCTGCCCTTCGAGAGCACCGACCTGGCGGCGGGTACGCTGCTGACCCTGGGGGTTCGCCCCGAGCACATTTCGCTCAAAGCGGCAGAGGCAGACGCCGGAATCGTCGTGACCGGGGTCGAATACCTTGGCAGCGAAACGTATGTGCACCTCGAAACAGGTCAGGACGAGCCACTGATCTGTCGTTGTGAGGTCAGCGCCGGCTGGCAGGCTGGCGATCGGGTCGAGCTGCAGCTGGACATCGACAACCTGCACCTGTTCGGCGAGGACGGCACTGCCTTGAAGCGCCCCCCCCACACTGTTGAAAACCCGCGCAGTGATGTCTCCCTGCACGCAGTCCGAGTACAGGCCCTATGACCATGCCGTCAAATAACATCAGCGATCCAATGTCTTCCTGCCTCGACCTTGCGCAGCGTGCACTGACTGATGGCCTGTCTCGCGTCATCCAGGATTATCGACCCGATTATCATATCGCCCCCCCGGCAGGCTGGATGAACGACCCTAACGGGGTCGTGTACTTTCGTGGCGAATACCACGTGTTCTATCAACATTACCCCTTCGAAGCCAAATGGGGCCCTATGTATTGGGGGCACGCCAAGAGTGCCGACCTGGTTCATTGGCAGCACCTGCCCATCGCGCTGGCACCTGGCGAAGACTTCGACCGTGACGGTTGTTTTTCCGGTAGTGCCGTGGTGTGTGGAGAGACCTTGGCCCTGATCTACACCGGCCACACCTGGCTGGGAGAAGTGGGGGATGAACGCTTGATCCGTCAAGTTCAGTGCCTGGCCACCAGCACTGACGGCATCCAGTTCGTCAAGCATGGCGCCGTCATCGAGACCCCACCGCAAGACACCATCATGCACTTTCGTGACCCCAAGGTATGGAAGGAAAATGGCTGCTGGTACCTCATTGTCGGCGCACGCCTGGGCGATACGCCGCTGCTGCCGTTGTACCGTTCCACCGATCTGCACGCCTGGGAGTTTCTCGACTATGTGGCAAGCGGCAGCGAGGGTGATGGCTATATGTGGGAATGCCCGGACCTGTTTCGGCTAAACGGACACGATGTACTGCTGTACTCCCCTCAAGGAATGCAGTCCGAAGGTTACGAACGGCTCAACAAGTACCAGACGGGTTACCGCGTGGGCCGACTCGACAACGAGTGGCACTTCACTGGCGGGCCGTTTATCGAGCTGGATAATGGCCACGACTTCTATGCCGCACAAACGCTATTGGCCCCCGATGGTCGGCGCCTCGTGTGGGCGTGGCTCGACATGTGGGAAAGCCCGATGCCAAGCCAGGCCCATCATTGGTGCGGCATGCTCGGTTTGCCACGCGAGCTTGAACTCAGCGCAGATCGCCTTTGCATGTTTCCGGCACGGGAGCTCACCGCTCTGCGCCAGGCAGCGTTGCCGAGTACGCCCTGGTGGGATGAGCAGGGAACCCGGGACGTGCCGCACGTGAATGGCGATAGGCTGGAAATCCATGTGCACCTGGATGTGCTCGACTGCACCGATGGGCACTTGGGGATCGCCTTGCGCTGTAGCGACGATGGCCATGAACAGACCCTGCTCTACTACGATGCGGTGTTGCAGCGCCTGGTCCTTGACCGCAGCCGCTCAGGTGCGCAAGTCACCGGTCAGCGCAGCGTGGCGATAGACCCGACACAAGGCTTGCTGGCACTGCGTGTGTTCCTCGATCGCTCGTCCATTGAGGTGTTCGACGAAAACGGGCGCTTCAGCCTCAGCAGTCGCCTATACCCACAGCCCGGTAGTTTGGGTGTGAAGCTTGTTGCAAGCGGGAGTGGCGGACGTGTCTCGATTTCCAGGGCATGGTCTCTCGCCTCGGGATGGTTATGAGCAGCATCATTGGAGTCGCGAGAAGCGCAAACCATGTGTCATGTGTCATGATTCGTCGTCAATCTGACCGGTTTCTCCTCGCATGACTTCAGTGAAAGACGTTGCACAGCTGGCCGGTGTGTCCCTGATGACTGTTTCTCGAGCGCTCAGCAATCCGGAAAAACTGAGCCCCGAAACCTATCAGCGGGTGCGTCGTGCCATTGACGAACTGCAATTCGTACCGAGCATGTCGGCGCGAAAGATTCGCGGCGACAACCTCCAGAGTCGAACCATCGGTGTGTTCGCACTGGACACTGCTACAACACCGTTTGCTGTCGAGTTACTGCTGTCCATCGAACAGACCGCGCAGCAAGCTGGCTGGAATGTCTTTATCCTCAATCTGCTAAGCAACCCGCCCAGCGACCAGAATATCGACCTGATGCTATCGCACCGTCCCGACGGGCTGATCTTCAGTGCCATGGGGTTACGCCAGGTGTGCATTCCTGAGCGTTTGAAGAGCAAACCCCTGGTACTCGCCAATTGCCTGGCCGATGACAGTCACCTGGTCAGTTATGTGCCAGACGACGAAATGGGACAGTATCGGGCGGTACACCACGCCCTGAGCCAGGGCTATAGGCGCCCTCTGTGTATCAATTTGCCCAAAAAGAGCCTGGCCTGGCACCTGCGACAAAAAGGCATGCAGCGCGCCTGTCAGGCATTCGGGCTGGCGCCTGACGCGCTCCTGCAATACGACCTTTCTGATCATGACGCCTATGGTGAAACCGCAGCCATCCTCGACAGGCACATCATGGACGGTCGTCCCCAATTCGACATTCTGATCTGTGGCAACGACCGCATTGCCTTTTGTGCCTATCAGTTGTTGTTGGGCCGTGGCCTGAAAATTCCAGACGATGTCGCAGTACTCGGCTACGACAACATGATCGGTATCGCTGAACTGTTCATCCCACCGCTGACAACGGTACAACTGCCGTACTACGAGATCGGGCGCAGGGCCGCCCGGCACCTGATCGAAGCCCTCGACGTATCCGGAGCCCAGCCAGTTGATTGCCCATTGGTTGCCAGGACATCGCTATAAAGGATTTAGTTAATTCGGCGAAAGCCGCCCTCAGTTATCCAGCTACCGGTAGCACGACAGGGGCAGGCATTGCTGGCTCGGCGTGGTTGTGGCCGATCAGTCAACCCAGCCATGACAACACTGCCCTGCGTCATCAGTGCCTCCGAAAGTGATTTTCGGCGCAGATAGAACGTAACAAGGTCAATTCAAGGAGAATGACAGTGAAGTGGATGGATGATTTGCTAGACACGATCGACAATGCCCGAACCGAAGTTGAATTGTTGACCCGGATCGTAAGCACTGCAAAACATCTAGGGTTTGACTATTGCGCCTATGGGATCCGAATACCTATACCCGTCACCCGCCCCAAGGTCGTGATGAGCAACAACTTTCTGCCTTCGTGGCGACAACGCTATACCCAATGCGAATACATCGCCGTGGACCCGACGGTACAACACTGCACGAAATCGACGGTACCGATTGTCTGGGACGAGCAAATGACCCAGCAAAACCCGCAGATGTGGGAGGAAGCCCGCGCCGTCGGACTAGCCCACGGTTGGGCGCAATCCTGTCTGGACGGCCGCGGCAGCGGCGGCATGCTGACACTGGCGCGCCCCAATGACCCTATTACTACCCAAGAGCTTGCCGCCAATCAAAAATACATGCGTTTTTTGGTGCAGGTCGCCCATCAGGGTTTCTTGCGCGTGCTGACACCGCACTGGCAATTACCACAGGAAAAATCGCTGTCGCGGCGCGAATGTGAAGTCCTTAAGTGGGCAGCCGACGGCAAGACCGCCCACGAGATCGGTTTGATCCTCTCGCTATCGCGGGAAACCATCAAGTTTCACCTGCGCAATGCAGGCTCGAAACTGGGCGTCCATAACTGTACCGCTACCGTAGTGCGCGCCACTTCACTGGGCTTGCTCGTCTGACACACAACTCAGTTCCGCACCTCTGATGCGTTAAGGTCGCTGAGTGATAACAACAATAATGATACTCGCACCTTGGCGGCACACCTGCCCAAAAGAGCAGTACCTAAGCATTCGATTATTCTGCCGAATAGCCCCTCGATTATTTGCCGAGGGTTCCTCATGTATATGACCACGGGTACGCGCCTTACATTACCGATAGAACTGTGGCAGGCCCTGTTGCTCTATCGCTATCGCGTATTTGTCGAGAAGCTTGGATGGCATCTGGATTGTGAGATCGGTGAGGAACTGGATCAATTCGACCGCGACGACACGGTATACGTGATCGCCCATCAAGGCCCGCGCATCGTCGGCGTAGCGCGGCTGCTGCCCACGCACAAGCCCTATCTGCTGGGAGAGGTGTTCCCCCAGGTGATTGGCGGCCAGGCACTCCCTCATTCCGCAGACATCTGGGAAATCTCCCGTTTTGCCGCCGTCGACCTGCAACAACAGACCTTCACTGGCCATTCACTGTCATCGCCGAACGCCGTGGCGCTACTGCACGAAGTGCTCAAGGTCGCGGCTCGCCACGAGGTTCGCCAATTGATCACGGTCTCTCCGCCGGGGATTGCCCGATTGTTGCGCAAAGCGGGCTTCGACGCGCATTGCGAGGGCAAGCTGACCGTAATCGACGGGCATAAGATCATGGCCAACTGGATCAGGGTACCGCCCAGCCTTGTTGATCGAGCAGTGGCCTGAAGCATCACGAAAGGCCTGCCGCTGCCGGCAAGTTGGCCAAGCCGACTCCCCAAAAGGTTAGGTTACAACCTCAGGCACCTACTCTTAAATAGTGCTGCATCGGCATTCCAACCGACTCTATAAAGGACACGCGCCCTACATGAAAAACGTCATTGTCATTTCTGGCCATCCTGATCTCTCGGTTTCCCGCGTCAATACCGCGATCATGAGCAAGATCAGCCATCGTGGCGTCAAGGTCCATAGCCTGGCCAGCGCGGTCACGCCCACCGGGTTCGATATTCATGCAGAGCAAGCGTTGCTCGATGCCCATGACCGCATCGTGTTGCTGTTTCCGTTGTATTGGTATTCCTGCCCGGCAATCATGAAACAGTGGATCGATGAAGTGTTCACCCCCGGCTATGCCTACGCACGCGGCGGCGACAAGCTCAAGAACAAGGAGTTCATGATCATCACCACGGTGGGTGCACCATCCACAGGCTACCGCGCTGGCGGGTTCAACCGTTACACACTGGATGAATTGCTCAGGCCTTTGCAGCAGACGGTGGCGTATGTCAAAGGTATCTACCTGCCTGTTGTCGGGATTTACGAATCGGTATTCATCGATGACGAATCAATCGACGTCACCGCTCGGAATGTCGCCGAACAGGTCATTGAGGACCAGGCATCCGCCGACCAGCTCTACGAAAACATGCTGTTGCAGGCCGAGCAGGCGCAAATCGCCCTGCTGCAATAAGGCGTCATCAAGGATGAAGACGCCAAATGACCAGATCCCACCGTGCGCCAGCCTGGTGGCCGCGCACCATGAGCTGAATTTTCTGCATTCGGCCAGCGCGATCATCGACACCGAATCCACGGTATTCGAACTGTACTGCCAAATGACGGCCGCGACGCCCGCCTGGCTCAAAGGCGCGTTCAGGCTGCGCGACAGCATCTCCCAGCACTTTCACGTCGAGAGGATCGGCGGGTTCTCGGGCGTCACACCACAGTGCGTCCCGACGGTCGGCGAAAAGCTCGATTTCTTCACCATCGAGGCCATCAGCGCACAGAAGCTGGTACTGACCTCACGCGATACCCATCTGGCGGTCATGGTCTCGATCGATGCAACACTCGCGCAACCGCGTTGCCTGCATATCACCACCTCCGTCAAGACCTTCAACACGTTCGGCCGCCTGTACATGCTGCCGGTGGCGCCGGTGCATGGGCTCATCATCAAGCTTTTACTGTCCCACCTCCCCCTACATTCCCCAACTCGCTCACTTGGAGATCGCAACTCATGAACAGCGCAGACTCGATTGACCCTCATCTGTTGCACAAAGACACATCCAAGGATGTCCTGATCGCTCGACCAAGGCTGCTTCTGCCCAGTTTTCTCAGCACTCCGATCGGTGCCGAAATACTGGCTGGCAACGCGCAGGATCAGGCCCTGTTCAAGGCCCTGTACCGTGCGCAAGATGGCCAGTATGTGCTGCGCTATCTGCCCTTGACCATCAGCGCGCAGCAGGCGAGCACACTCTCCACCTTCGAGATCCGCCTGACTGACTTCTATACCGAGTGCGGCGACCACTTCATCCTCACGGCTGAATTCATTCCCCAGCAGGCCCAACGCTACCTGGCCCAGCATTTTCAGGGCGGTGATACCGAAATACCGGCCGACCAGGTATTACGCATGATCGAATGCCTTGAAGCGCTCGCGCAGTGGGATAAGGCCAGGCAGGGGTCTTATCTGTTGATCAACGACACCAAGAATTACTACTTCTACAACAAGCAGCACGAACATGTACCAGGCCTGATGTTGATCGAAGTGGCCAGGCAAGCCATGTACCACTACGTCTACAACTACTTGGGACACCAACGCGGCGCAGTTTCCATTTCTATCGAAGACTTGCGCATTTCCTTCAATGCCTACACCGAATCGGCCTATGAAGTCGAAGTCGTGGTGCAGCAGGCCCAGGGCCTCAAGCGATCACAACCCAAGTCCATCGACAAGTGCGCGAACTTCTATCAGAACGGTCGGCTGGTGTCGCGTCTTTGGCTACAAGGCGCAGTGATCAAGTTACCGCTGTTCAAACGCATGCGCTCGTTGAACTACCCTCAGGATCATTGGTTTGCCCCTTCTGATCGCTTGCCCAAGAACATCCTCGTGCATCACGCCGATAGCGTGTTGCAAGCCAGGCTGAGCCTGCTCTCGGTACTGGGAGTGCTGGTGACTCATCAAGGCGGGGCCATCGATTGGAGCACCGTCAGTACCGTATCGCTCTACATCGAAGGGGGTGGTTTCCTCAGTCTGCCAGTTGCTTCGAGCTGCTCCACCAGCGAGTCCGACCAGCGAGTGCTGGTGTTCGGCAAGCTGTCCAAGAACCAGGCCAGCGAACTGCGTGAAACGATCAAGTGCCACTGCTTCTTTGCCGGGCAGATGCAATGGGCCGCTGCCGCTGCCCCTTCACCTGCCTCTCTCGCCCACGAGCAAATCGTGGCATGAGGATCGTGCGCCCATGAGCTATGAGATATCACAACGCCCACTGGTGATCGGCCAGAGCGTTTCGCTGAAAAACCGCTTGTATTTCGCCCCGATGGGCATCGACCTGGCCACCTCGGACGGTTCGCTGTCCGAGGAAATGCTCACCTTCTATAAACATGTGATCGACGGTGGCTGCGCCATGGTGGTGCTGGGCAACTCCTCCATAGCGCCTTCCACGCGCCTGCATGCGCGTGGCCTGTGCCTGCACAGCGATGCCAACCTGGAAAAGCTCGTGCCGCTGGTGGAGTACGGTCGCCAGCGGGACTGCCCAGTGGTGGTGCAACTTCAGCATTACGGAGCCCAAGGCGGCACGCAGATCAGCGGCCAACCGCTGCTTTGCCCGAGCCGCAGTGCGTTATCCGCCAGCAGCGGCGCCGATCTATTGGTAGAGATGAGTGTCGAGGACATCGACGCTGTCTGCGATCAGTTTGCCCAAGCGGCTCTGCGTGCCAGGCAGGCCGGTGCCAGGATGGTCCAGCTTCAGGCATCCAACGGCTATCTGCTGAGCAGTTTTCTGTCGCCCTGGACCAACCATCGCCGTGACGCCTATGGCGCAAGCCCCATCAAGCGAGCGCGGTTCCTGCTGGAAGTCATCGACCGCATTCATAGGGTTACCGCTGGAGACCTGGAGGTTTCCGTGCGCCTGGGCATCGATGATTGTCTGGGCGCCAGAGGGCAGCAACCGGAACTGCTCGAGGACGTGGTGGCAGCCCTGGCGGACGCGGGGACGTCGGCAATCATGTGCTCGATCACCATCAAGGAAACCTTCCGCTACATGCTTACTGCCCATCCGACAATTCAGCGACAGTTCGTCGAAGGGGTACGCCTGATCAAGTCGTTCACCTCGCTCCCGGTCGGCTATGCCGGTTTCATTGGCTCCCTGCAGGAGGCAGAAGATCAACTGCGGCTTGGTCACTGCGACCTGATCGGCATGAGCCGGGCCCTTTTTGCCGATAACGACCTGATCAGCAAGTCGCTCGCCGGCCACGAGGATCAGGTCCAGCAATGCCGGTTTGACGGTAACTGCTTTCGGGACAAGAGCAATCCGCAACTCGATCGGGTGTATTGCTGTGTAAATGAGCATTACAAGCGTCCTGCTCACATCCATTACGGGAATCAATAACATGGAATTTAAAGACAAGAACATCGTCATTACCGGCGGTGCAAGCGGCATCGGCCTGGCGGTGGCAAAGCAACTGGCCGAAGCAGGCGCACGGCTGTTCCTGATGAGCAGGAACCAGCAAAAGGCTGACGCCGCTCTGGAGATACTGGGTGCTTCGGCGCAGTTCATCTTTTGCGATGTGGCGTCGCAAACGTCAGTAGCCGAGGCATTCGCGACGGTGGCTGGCGAGGTTGATCGGTTGCACTATGCAATCAACAACGCAGGCATTACCGCCCCCTACGCGCCGATCGCAACAATCCAACCGCAGGACTGGAACAGGGTCATCCACACCAACCTGAATGGCCCCCTTTACTGCCTGCAAAAAGAACTGGCATTGATCAGCCAGTACCCCAATGGAGCGATCGTCAACGTGTCCTCGTGCGCTGGCGTGATGCCCATGGCCAATCAGGCGGCCTATGTCGCCAGCAAGACAGCGCTCAATGCCTTGACGCAGGTCGCCGCCATGGAAAATGCCTGCGACAGCGAATCCCGCTTTGCCGTGCGCGTCAACGCCGTAGCGCCCGGGCCGACACTGGGAGGTATGAACTCTCCGGAACGGCTGGCTGCCCACCCGGAAAACACCCAGCGCAAGCTTGACGTGACGGCCATGAAGCGCTTTGCCCAGCCAGAGGAAATCGCCGATGCGATCGTGTTTTTGCTGAGCAAGAGATCCAGCTACATCACCGGCACGGTGCTCAGCGCCGATGGCGGCTATCACATCGGCAAATTCTAGGGGCAATCATGGCTAGCATATTGATCACCGGTGTAAGCACCGGTATCGGCAACGCTTTGGCGCGCTATCACCTGGCCAGGGGCGACGAAGTGCTCGCGGTGTCACGAAGCCCTGCGGCCAATATCCCGCCACAGGAGCGCTTCCACTTCCTGCGGTGCGATTTGACCGATATCGAGCGCGCGCCGGCAATCTTGCAGGCGTTGCTATCGCGCACCCCTACCCCGGTAGAGACCGTCTACCTGAATGCGGGAAGGTTCGGCAGCGCGCCCCAACTGGCCACGCAGACCTCGATGCAGGAGTTCAATAGCGTCTTGGCGCTCAACCTGGGCGCCGTGAAAATGGTCCTGGACATTATGCTGAGTGCGACGCAGCCCCCCAGTACCGTGGTCTTCTCATCATCGATTTCGGCACTGCGCCAACGTGCAGGGATGCTCTCATATTCGGTATCCAAGGCGGCGTTGAACGCCCTGGCAAAAATCTATCAATTGGAAAACCCACACACCTTCTTTGCCGTTCTGGGGCTCTGCAACGTCCAAACAACGGTGGCACGAACCATCATGGCGGCGGATGAGCGTTTCAGCGACCTTGTCGCGCTGCGACAACGAGCGGCAACTCCCGGCTACATCGTCGACGCCGAGTCCCGCGCTGGGCATATCGCCTACGTCTTGGCCGAGCGCCATCGTAATGGACTGAAATCGGGAGAGTTCCAAGAAATTCGTGACTTGTTGAACCAGCCACTCCAGGAGGAGACTCGCAATGACCCAATCCACACATGAGAAAATCGTACGCGTCGGCGCTGCATACGACGTCCTTGCAATGGCTCCATTCGCCTTGCCGGTGGTGTCCATCTGGGCCTATTCACTGATCCAATGGCTCGATCATCAACTGGGCTTCGACAGCCCCTTCTCGACGCTCGACCCCACGGCCATGTTCCTGCTCAACATCGGTGCGTGGGCATATCTCGTGTGGGGCTTTGTGCGTTGGCGAGCCCCCACACGCGAACACGCCCGTCTCAGCGCCTTGCTACGCGTGATCGTAGTGGTATTGCAGGTAGTGGCCGTCAGCGGTGGCGCTTCGCCGTTCTTGCTGGTGCTGGGTGCCGTTCAACTGGTGCTGGCGGTACTGGAGTTTTCCCACGGATTATTCGAGCGCAACGTCGCCAAACCCACCCAACAAGGGGCCCGCTCTTCCTGATCCTGCCGGGCCCCCATTGTGGGCCCTGTTTCACTTAACCACCGGCGCATGCTCGGCCATCAATTCTATTACCCAGTCGATAAATACCCGCACCTTGGCGCTGACGTGGCGATTCGGCGGGAATGCCAGATACATCGGCATTGGCGCCATGTGCCAGTCCTCAAACAGCGGCAGCAGCTCGCCGCTGACCAGGTGCGGTTTGGCCATGTACTGCGGTAGCCAAAGCATGCCCAGGCCAGCCAGGCCGGCGGCGAGGTACGCATTACCGTCGTCGACCGTCAGTTGCGGGCGACCCTGGGCCTCAATGCGTTCCTCACCCCGCTGCATCGCGTAGGGCAAGGATTTGCCGATACGAAACCAGAGGAAGCCAACGGTACTGTGCCTGCCCTCCTCCATCTCACGAGGGTGCGCCGGCATACCGAAGCGCTGCAGATAGCCGGGCGCGGCATACATGCCGATGTTCAGATCGCCCACATGCCTTGCCACCAGGGACTGATCGGTGATCTCGCCGCCGCGCAACACGCAGTCGACGTTTTCGCCAATGATATCGACGATGCGATCGCTCGCGCCCACGGTCAGCTGGATTTCCGGGTAGCGTGCAAAGAACCCCGGCAAGGCGGGTATCAGCAGCATTCGCGCCAGCGGGCTGGGCACATCCACCCGCAGCCGCCCGCGCGGTGTCATCGACGCGCTGGACAGGCTGGTCTCGGCGTCGTCCATATCGACCAGTAGCGGGATGACGCGCTCGTAGTAGGCCGCGCCGTCGGCGGTGACGTTGACCTTGCGTGTGGTGCGGTTGAGCAAACGCACACGCAGCCTCGCTTCCAGTTGCTGAACGAGCTGCGTCACGGTGGTCTTGCTCATGTGCAGGGTGGCTGCCGCCTTGGTGAAGCTGCCGGTTTCCACCACTCGGGCAAAGGCCTGCATTGCATCGAAACGGTCCATTTCACGCCTCACTCGGATCTGGATAGTTTGGATTCTACAAACAGTCATGACCAGCGTTGCGCGTTTATTCAGGTCGCTCGTCTTTTTACACTGGCTCCATCGTAAACAGCGGGCCGCGATGGCCCCCGAAGGAGGTATGCAATGACCCGCAAACGTGATGTCGTTTTCCCGCCTGACCGCCATGCACTGTACGAGCTCCACCGCTACTCACCGGCGATTCGCGCCAACGGTTTTCTGTTCGTATCCGGTCAGGTCGGCAGCCGCAAGGATGGCTCGGCCGAGCCAGACCTCGCGGCACAGGTTCGCCTGGCCTTCGCCAACCTCAACGCGATCCTGGCCGAGGCCGGCAGTAGTTTCGAGGATGTGGTGGACACGACCATCTTCATGGTCGACCCCGACTCAACATTCGAAACAATCTGGGAAGTAGCGGCCGAGTACTGGGGCGAAGCGCCCTACCCGACGGCGACCGCTATCGGCGTGACCTGGTTGTCCGGCTTCGACTTCGAGATCAAGGTGATTGCCAAACTATCCCCATAAACTCAGCTCAGGCCTTCTCCGACCGACAAAGGGAACCCTCTTGTTTTTTCTGAAGTGACCCTCCGCTCCCGGTCGGTTTATGCCTGATGTCATCGCCTGCTTCTGGCCAGGCTGTGTGAAAACACATGTTTATAACGATTCGGCCATGGGGGTATTTGTCTAGGTTTTGAGGCACCATATCGTCTCTAGGAAGCCAACAGCTCGACGCAGCTCGCAAACCAAATCAGGAAGAATGCTCCATCAGTAGATAGGGGTGTTCGTCACCGGGGATTGAGTTCCATACCTTCGACCTTTACCAGGGCATAGTGAAACAGCTGGTTGAACCAGGTTCGGCATTTTTCAGCCATGATGAAGGCTTTGCGTTGTTCGATGGTATTGAGAATGGCCAGCAGGTCATGGCGGGTGATGCTTTTGATAGGACGTTCAGCGAGGGTCGGCAAAATGTCTTTTTTGAAGACCCTGAGGATTTGCGAGAGGGTGGTTTGGCGACCTGAGGGGATCCAGCAACAATACGAATTCGAGTCTGTCGGTTAGACAGTACTTAAAACGATACTTAAACGTACCGGATTGCCCTGGATTCCAGTAGTTTTCCGCAGAAACGAAAAAAGACGCCTAAGCGTCTATTTCGTGGATCCCAGCGTCCAGTGGACATCTGTGGATCAAATTTTGGAGCGGGAAACGAGACTCGAACTCGCGACCCCGACCTTGGCAAGGTCGTGCTCTACCAACTGAGCTATTCCCGCGTCTTGGTGGTGTGCATTCTATAGAATCCAGAACCCCCGTCAACCCCTTGATTCAAAAAAGTTTTATTTCTTTTCAACGGTGGTACGCAGATGCGGCCAGGCGGCGCGCAAATACTGAAGCATGGACCACAGGGTCAGGCCGGCGGCGATGAGCAGCAAGGCGTAACCGATAAGAACCCAAATCGAGAAGTCCGATGGGTTGGCCAGCAAAATCACCAGCGCAAGCATTTGCGCGGCGGTTTTCCATTTGCCCATGTTGGAGACGGCCACGTGGGCGCGGGCGCCGATTTCGGCCATCCACTCGCGCAGGGCCGAGACAACGATCTCGCGGCCGATGATCACGGCGGCCGGCAGGGTCAGCCACAGGTTGCCATGTTCCTGCACCAGCAGGACCAGGGCGACGGCGACCATGAGTTTGTCGGCCACAGGGTCAAGGAACGCGCCGAATGGCGTGCTCTGCTCCAGGCGGCGCGCCAGGTAGCCGTCGAGCCAGTCGGTTGCGGCAGCGAAGGCAAACACCGAACTGGAGGCGGCGTAGCTCCATTCGTAGGGCAAATAGAACAACAAAATGAAAATCGGGATAAGCAGGACGCGTAGAACGGTGATCAGATTAGGGATATTCATCGGCACAACTGGCTACGAGGTGAGAAGGCATTCTATTCGCTGTGCAGACTTGCATAAATCAATTCTGCGAGCTTTTTACTGATACCGGGGGCTTTGGCTATTTCGTCAATGCTGGCACGGGATAGCTCCTGCAAGCCACCAAAATGTTTAAGCAAGTCGCGACGGCGCGTCGGGCCAACGCCCGCCACCCCTTCCAGGGTTGAGGTTCGCCGGGTTTTGCCACGGCGGGCGCGGTGGCCGGTAATGGCAAAACGGTGGGCTTCGTCACGAATCTGTTGGATCAGGTGCAATGCGGGTGAGTCGCCCTTCAAAGTGAACTCATGGGCGGCATCATTCAAGTACAACGTCTCGAAACCGGCCTTGCGCGTGGCGCCCTTGGCTACGCCGAGCAGGATCAGGTCGGGCACGGCCAGTTCGTTGAGCACGTCACGGGCCATGGACAACTGGCCCTTGCCGCCGTCTACCAGCAGGATATCGGGGAGCTTGCCCTCGCCGTCCTTGAGCTTACTGAAGCGCCGCGTGAGCGCCTGATGCATGGCGGCGTAGTCATCGCCGGCGGTGACGCCTTCGATGTTGTAGCGCCGGTAATCGGACTTGATCGGCCCTTCCGGCCCGAATACCACGCAGGAAGCCACGGTGGCTTCGCCGCTGGAGTGGCTGATGTCGTAGCACTCCAGGCGCTGGGGCGGCTCGTCGAGGTTGAGGACCTCGGCCAGGGCATCGAAACGTGCGGCAACGTGCTGACGATTGGCCAGACGCGCGCCCAGGGCCTGTTCGGCGTTGGTCACCGCCAGTTGCTGCCAGCGCGCGCGGGTACCGCGTACACGGTGGCTGATGTCCAGCTCGCGCCCGCGCAGCTCGTGGATCGCCTCGATCAGCGTGGGGAAGTCCTCATGCACCACGTTGACGATCAGTTCGGACGGCAAGTCGCGCTCGGGGCTACTGACGTAGTACTGGCCAAGGAAGGCGGCCATGACTTCGGCCACTTCCTCGTCGATACCAGTCTGCGGGAAGAAGTTCTTGCTGCCCAACACTCGCCCGCCACGCACGCTGATCAGGTGCACACAGGCGCCGCCCGGGTTGACGAATGCAGCGATCACATCGACGTCGCCGTTGCCACCCTCCATGCTTTGCTGGTCCTGCACGCGGCGCAACAGCGAAATCTGGTCGCGCAACTCAGCGGCCCGTTCGAAATCCAGGGTGCTGGCGGCCTGCTCCATGGCGCCGGAGAGTTCATCGGTGAGGGCATTACTGCGTCCTTCGAGGAACATCACCGAATGGCGCACGTCTTCGGCGTATTCAGCAGGTTCAACCAAGCCGACACAGGGTGCCTTGCAACGTTTGATCTGGTATTGCAGGCACGGCCGCGTGCGGTTTTTGTAGAAGCTGTCTTCGCACTGGCGCACAAAAAAGGTCTTTTGCAGCAGGCTCAGGCTTTCGCGGATCGCACCGGCGCTCGGGTACGGGCCGAAATACTTGCCTTTGGCCTTCTTTGCGCCTCGGTGAATGCTCAGGCGCGGGAAGTTGCCGTCGGACAAATACACATAGGGGTAGGATTTGTCGTCACGCAGCAGGATGTTGTAGGGCGGCCGCCACTCCTTGATCAGCGTCTGCTCCAGCAGCAGCGCCTCGGTTTCATTGGCGGTGATGGTGGTTTCAACCTGGGCGATACGCGCCACCAGCGCGGCGGTTTTCGGCGCCAGCCCGGCCTTGCGAAAGTAGCTCGCCAGGCGGTTCTTCAGGTTCTTGGCTTTGCCCACGTAAAGCAGGCGTGCCTCGCTGTCGAACATGCGGTACACGCCAGGGCGGCCACTGCAGGTTGAGAGAAAGGCACTTGGATCAAACGGTGTGGTCATGTCAGGCGCTGGCGTCCACCATGCCGTGGCGTACCGCGAGCAGGGTCAACTCAACATCACTGCTGATGGCGAGCTTCTCGAAAATACGATAGCGGTAGGTGTTGACGGTTTTGGGCGACAGGCACAGCTTGTCGGAGATCGTCTGTACTTTCTGGCAGCCGACGATCATCAAGGCGATCTGGATTTCCCGCTCCGACAGCGCATCAAACGGCGAGTCGCTGGTAGGCTGGAACGATTTGATCGCCAACTGCTGGGCAATCTGCGGGCTGATATAGCGCTGGCCGGCAAATACCAGGCGTATGGCTTGCACCATCTCGGCCAGGCCTGCGCCCTTGGTCAGGTAACCGGCTGCCCCAGCTTGCAGAAGCCGTGTAGGAAACGGATCTTCCTCGCACACAGTGACCACCACGACCTTGATGTCCGGATGGCTGCGCAACAATTTGGTGGTGGCACCAAGACCGCCAATCCCAGGCATCTTGACGTCCATCAAAACCACATCGGGTTTCAACTCCCGAGCCTTGATCAGGGATTCCTCCCCCGATTCAGCCTGGCCGACTACTTGCAGGCCATCGATGTCAGCCAGCATTCGTGTAATGCCCGTACGAACGAGATCATGGTCATCGACTACTAGCACCCTAATCAAGCAGACACCTCGCGATATGGTCTTATAGGTTGCTGAACACCTTAGCAAAAAACCAAGGCGCAGACCTAGCTGCTAGCGTCATATATATAGAGTTTCAACGCGATGCGGCGGCCCGTCGGATGACAAGCAGCGCTATTTCCTGGGTAAAAGGTCAGGAATCCTGGGGTTGCGGTTTGCTTTTCCCATTCGACGCAGCCGAATGTTCGGCCAGGGTAGACGTCAGGCGGCGGATTGCATCCTGGTCTTCCTTGAACATGGCGCGGTAATCACCGAGGACCTTTTCTTCTATCTGGCTGAGGTTTTCCAATTGAATCGGGGTGGCGTTGCCGGTTAACACATACAGGATGTCCACACCTTTTTCGGCTACCCGTGACAGGTAGTCGGCTTTAGGCGCCCGGCCCCCATTTTCATATTTACCCTGGGCATTGGCCTCAACCCCTCCAATTTCACCAAATGCTTTTTGCGACAAGCCAAGTCGCTCTCTTTCTTGCCGCAAACGCGAACCGATTCCACTCATTTGGATGTATGATCCTATCTGGCACACCCCAAGAGGTGACACATTCATCTCGTATTACACAAACTTGAACGGTTTTGAACTATGCCCGGAATCCGTACCGCTGCACAAGCCAAGGCCTGGCTGGAATATCAAGGAAAGTCAGTTCAAGCGTTCGCACGTGAACATGGCGTTGATCCGGCCACCACGTATCAAGTGCTTGCTGGGCGTAAAAAGGGACGGCGTGGGGAAGCCCATAAAGTAGCGGTGCTGCTGGGCATGAAAGAAGGGATTATCGTGGATGAACGCGTCGCTCAACACCTTAATCCAAGCAGTGTGTCCTGAGCGCAGTATGCGCTTATTCCTACAGCGTGCCTGATTTAGTCCACGACAGCCGCCCGACACTCGCGCTCCATGCGCCAAAAGCAGTCCTCCTCCCCGACAATACTCAACCCTTGGCGCTGATACAGGCGTCTCGCCGGGTTGGTCTTGAACACCGTCAAGCGTAAAAGGCCCAAGCCCTGCGCACACGTCTTTAGCACCATCTGCTGTAACACCCAACTGCCAGCGCCCTGTTTGCGGCAGCGCTCGAGCAGGTGTAATTCGCGAATATAGAGTGCCTGGCTGTCACGATTCACGCTGATAAACCCCATCACGGTTTCATTCTGGCAAATCAGCCAGTTTTCACGCGAAGCCCAGGCGACGTCAAAGCCATGGTCAGACCACAACAAATCGTACTGCAGGTAATAGCGGTTCATGGCTTCATGGGTCAGCGTTCGTGCGAATGGCAGGTCGCGGTCCGTCGCCGCGCGCAGGTGAAAAGCCATTTCAGAAGGCTACCACTTGGCCAGTCCATTGCTCACCGTTGCGGCGAGCAATCACCAAGGCCTCGCCAATGCCCGGTACGTCGGCAAGCAGGGTTCCATCAGCGCTCCAGATAGCGCTGCGCCCCGCACAGGTATAACCGCCGGACGGGCCACCATGGTTGGCCATCAGTACCAGCATGCGATGCTCTGCGGCATACCCCTGAAGCAGCGCGCTGTCGGTCGCGTACCCGCCTTCGCTGATCAGCACACCGGCGGCGTACACCGTAGCGCCAGCCTCTGCTGCCAGACGCGGATGGCTGGCGTGGGAAAAGTCCGCACAGACCGCCAGCGCAATCCGGTCATCCGCCCATTCGAGTGCTGCACCGCCCTGCCCTGCGACAAACGCCACCTCTTCGCCCGGGTGCAAATGCTGCTTGGTGTAGACCGCCAGCGAGCCATCTGCGCCCAATACCAGGGCGCCAATAAACACACCGGTCCCGGGTGCCAAGCGAATCGGCATGCCCACCACTGCGGTCATTCGCAGCTCTTGCGCCATCTCACGTAGCGGCGCCAGCAGCACGTCCTCGGGCGTAATTGCCAGTTGGGCGGCCAAAGCGGGTTCATAGCCGGTCAACGACAATTCCGGAAACACCAACAATTGCACGCCCTGCTCCGCCGCCGCCTGCATGAACCTCAGGTGCCCCTGGATGTTGCCCGGCACGTCGCCGGCGATGGAAGTGGTTTGAGCTGCGGCGAGGGTCAAGGCAGTCATGGTCGCGTCCTGGCAATCATTATTAACGTGTTACCAGCATATCGGCACTTACCCCATAGCCGTAAGTAGGTCATGCGATAGAAATTACTGATTGAATCAACCCGCGTGCCTCTAGTAAGCTCCCCCCATCATTTGGAGACACACCATGTTGCAACTCACCCATACTCAGGTTTGCCCTGCTGCCAGCGCCCAGCGCTCGGTGTCGGCTACCCGTGTGAGCGGTTTGAGCGCACTGGTCAGCTTTTATTTTGGGTATTGGTTTAGCCACTGGCGCGCCTGATACCTGAAATCGGCGCCCACTACTCAAGGGGTCGCCTACCAGAGAAATCTAACCCCCGGTCGGCTCCCCGACCGGGGGTTTTGTTTTTTCAAGGCCCCAATAATTTTGCTTCACACCGAACACTAAAAGGACTCACGACATGAACTACGCCACTTATTACCGTTACGACACTTCGACTGCATGGCGATTTAGCAAGCTCCGTTCGGGACAGCCTGCCGCCTCCGATCGGTCACCTATTGGTGGCAAGCCAACACACGTAGCCAATACGGCCAATTGTCGAACACCCCAGTAGGGCAGAGCGTGCGGGAACAGCCCGCCGCTTGCCCAGGAAGCCTTGAATATGAACTCTGCCACTGCCGCCTTGCCTGTTGCCAACCTGTCCAGCGCCAATGAAGCCCTGACCCAGCGCCTGCCCAGTTCCCTTGAACTCAAGCACCAGTTGCCCCTCAGCCCGTTTCTCAACGAACAGATCCACGCCCATCGCCAAGCCGTGCGCGCCATCCTCAATGGCGAAGACTCGCGTTTGCTGGTGATTGTCGGCCCGTGTTCGATCCACGACCCCGAGTCGGCCATGGAATACGCGCGCAACCTCAAGAAGCTCGCGCTGGAAGTCAGCGACCAGATGCTGCTGGTGATCCGTGCCTACGTCGAAAAACCGCGCACCACCATCGGCTGGAAAGGCCTGGCCTACGACCCGCACCTGGATGGCAGCGACGACATGGCCGCAGGCTTGACCCTGTCGCGCGAACTGATGCGCGAGATGCTGCGCCTGGGTTTGCCGGTCGCCACCGAGCTGCTGCAACCCATGGCCGCCGGCTACTTCGATGACCTGCTCAGTTGGGTCGCCATCGGCGCACGCACCACCGAATCGCAGATCCACCGCGAAATGGCCAGCGGCCTGGGCATGCCGGTCGGCTTCAAGAATGGCACCGACGGCGGCGTCGCGATTGCCTGTGATGCGATGCGCTCGGCCTCCCACCCGCATCGTCACTTCGGCGTGGACAGCCAAGGCCATCCGGCGATCATCCAGACACCGGGCAACCCCGACACGCACCTGGTATTGCGCGGCGGTCACCGTGGGCCGAACTACGATGCGCAAAGCGTGGCGCAGGTGAAACACGACCTGGCCAAGTCCAAGGTCGCGGCGCGCATCATGGTCGATTGCAGCCACGCCAACAGCGGCAAAGACCCGCTGCGTCAACCGGCGGTGTTCAACGACGTGCTCCAGCAGCGCCTGCAGGGTGACACGTCGCTGATCGGCATGATGCTCGAAAGCCACCTGTTCGAAGGCTGCCAACCGTTGAGCGCGTCGATGAAGTACGGGGTGTCGGTGACCGATGGTTGCCTGGGTTGGAGCGGCACCGAGCAATTGCTGCGCAGTGCGGCTGAGCGCCTCCGCCAGCAACACACAGCCAACTGATCCATGCAGATCAAAATGTGGGAGCTGGCTTGCCTGCGATGCAGACACCCCGGTGTGTCAGGTACACCGAGTTGATGCTATCGCAGGCAAGCCAGCTCCCACATTTGAATATCGTTGCGTTCAGGACAGTGGATACAACGCCTCATCAAACTGCGCCAGCTTCGGAAATACCAAGGGCTGCTCATCCGCAAGCCCTTGCAGCCGCTGTTCATACCCCAGCAGAAAATCCTGCCGCGCCTCGGCACTGATATACGGCACATGCCAGGCCACAAATGGAGCCAGCACGTCATACCCGACATACGCCAGGGTGCCGCGCAGAATCGGCCGCAGCATCTCCTCCAACGGCCCGTGGATCGTGCCCTCACCAAACATATGCTCACGCCCGCCCAGGGTCACGGCGACCAGCGCGCGCTTACCTGCAAGCCCGCCCTGATCGTAAAAACGCTTGCCGCCGTAACACACGCCGGACACCAGCACCCGGTCGATCCAGCCCTTGAGCATGGCCGGTGCCGAGAACCAGAAGATCGGGAAGTTGAGGATCAGCAGGTCGGCCCACAGCAGCTTGTCCAGTTCGCCCTGGATGTCCGCCGCGATCGACTGATTTTTTACGCCCAGGCGCTGCTCCAGGGCATACACCAGATAATCCGGATTCTCCCGCGTGGCAAAGTCAGCGGCAGACGCCACAGGGTTCCATTGCATGGCATACAAGTCACTCACCTGCACTTCATGGCCCTGGCCTTGTAACGTAGCCAGCGCCTGGTCGCGCAACGCCGCGGTAAACGACTGAGGCTCAGGGTGAGCGTGAACAATCAACACCTTCATGTGCATTCCTCAAACAGTGGGCGCCGCCCGTTGGGCCAGCAAATGGTCGAGCCAGTCCGGGTCCATTTCCGGCTCCGATGAAAACAACAGGCCGGTGTAAGCCTGGTACGGCGGAGTAAAAATCGCATTGCGGCTGCCTTGGTCCACTACCCTGCCCCGCTGCATCACCAGCACCTCGTCGGCAATCGCCCGCACGGTGGCCACGTCGTGGGTGATAAACAGGTAGGCCACGCCCAGTTGTTGCTGCAGGCGGTTGAGCAGTTTCAGCACGCCCTCGGCCACTAGTTGATCAAGGGCCGAGGTGACTTCATCGCAGATGATCAGTTGCGGGTCGGCCGCCAGCGCGCGGGCGATACAGATACGTTGTTTTTGCCCGCCCGATAATTCACGGGGCTGGCGCTCCATGAACACCGCCGGGTCCAGTTCAATCATCTCCAGCAACTCGGCGACCCGCGCGCGCATCGCCTTGCCTTTGAGGCCCAGGTAAAACGTGAGTGGCCGGCCGATGATGTCGACGATGCGCTGACGCGGGTTCAGCGCCGTGTCGGGGATCTGGTAGATCATCTGGATGCGCCGCAATTGCTCCTTGCTGCGCCGCCGAAAATCCACCGGCAGCGCCTCGCCGTCATACAGCACCTGCCCTGCCGTGGCCGGCAGCAGCCCGGTAATCAAGCGCGCGGTGGAGCTTTTGCCACTGCCGGACTCGCCGATCACCGCCAGGGTCTGGCCGCGATACAGCTGCATCGACACCCCATGCAGTACCGGCTGCTGCCCATAGCTGGCGCAGGCCTGACGCACTTCCAGCAACGGCACCTGCGCCACCGGGCATGCCTTGGGCTCGGTGCGAAAGCTGCGCACTGCCCACAACGATTTGGTGTAGTCCTGCTGCGGCTGGCTGAGCATGCTGCGAGTGTCGGCCTCCTCCACCAACTTGCCGTGGCGCAGCACCATGATGCGGTCGGCCATCTGCGCGACCACGGCGAGATCGTGGCTGATGTACAAGGCGGCGCTGCCGAAGGTTTTCACCGCGTCACGGATCGCCGCCAGCACTTCGATCTGGGTGGTGACGTCGAGGGCGGTGGTGGGTTCGTCGAAGATAATCAGGTCCGGATGGCAGGCCATGGCCATGGCCGTCATCACCCGCTGCAACTGCCCGCCCGAGACTTGATGCGGGTAGCGTTGGCCAATGGTCTCGGGGTTGGGCAAACGCAGTACGCGGTACAGCTCCACCGCCTCGCGCTCGGCCTGGGCGCGGCTGATGCCGCCGTTGATCACTGCCGTTTCCACATGCTGGTCGATCAGACGATGCGCCGGGTTGAAGGACGCCGCCGCGCTCTGCGCCACATACGCGATTCGCAAGCCGCGCAGCTTGCGCAAGGCTTCGGGCTTGGCCTGCAGCAACTCAATGCCATCAAAACACACCGAGCCGCCGATGATGCGGCAACCGTCGCGCGCATAGCCCATCGCTGCCAGCCCGAGGGTGGATTTACCCGCCCCGGACTCACCGATCAGCCCCAACACTTCACCGCGCTGCAAGGTCAGGTCAATGCCCTTGATCAACGGGTGCCAGGCATCCTCGTAATGCCCTTCGACCTGCAGGTTGCGGATTTCCAGCAATGGCCTGTCCATCCTCAACCCTCCTTCAGGCCGCTGGATTTGTGCAGCATCCAGTCGACGACAAAATTCACACTGACGGTGATCAACGCCACCGCCAACGCGGGCAACAATGGGCTGATATCGCCGAAGGTAATCAACACCGCGTTGTCGCGCACCATGCTGCCCCAGTCGGCGGTGGGCGGTTGGATGCCCAGGCCGAGGAACGACAGCGCGCTGATAAACAGGAACACAAAGCAAAAACGCAGGCCGAACTCGGCGATCAGCGGCGCCGCGGCGTTGGGCAGCACTTCGCGGGTGACCAGCCACCACAAGCCTTCACCGCGCAGGCGCGCGGCTTCGACAAAATCCTGCACCACCACCGTCATCGCCACCGCGCGGGCCAAGCGAAACACCCGCGTCGAATCCAGCAGCGCAATCACCAGCACCAGCGAGGTGGCGTTGGTGCCGACCACGCTGAGAATCAACAAGGCAAAAATCAGCTGCGGGATCGCCATGAGGATATCCACCACCCGCGACAACCCCTGGTCGACCCAACCGCCCTTGATCGCCGCGACCAAACCGCTCAAACCACCGAGCAGAAACGCCAGCGTCGTCGTCAGGAAGGCAATGCCCAAGGTATTGCGCGCGCCGTACATCAGGCGGCTGAACATGTCGCGCCCCAGGTTATCGGTGCCCAGCAAAAACTGGCCGCTCCACGGCGCGAAGCCTTCACCCACCACCTGGGTTTCGCCATAGGGCGCCAGCAGCGGCGCCGACAGCGCCAGCGCGACGTATAACAGAATAATCAGCAGGCCGAACTTGGCGCTCAACGGCGCCCGGGCCACTTGGCTCAACAGGCTCATGGCTTACCCCTTGGGATGCATCAGGCGTGGGTTGCTGGCGATGGACAGCACATCCGCCCCGGTATTGAGCAGGATGTAAGTGGCGGCAAAAATCAGGCTGCACGCCTGCACCACCGGGATGTCACGCTTGGACACCGAGTCCACCAGCAACTGGCCGAGCCCTGGATAGACAAACACCACCTCGACCACCACCACACCCACCACCAGGTACGCCAGGTTCAGCGCCACCACGTTGACGATCGGCGCCAGTGCATTGGGCAACGCGTGCTTCCAGATAATCCGCGATTGGCTGATGCCCTTGAGCCGGGCCATCTCGATAAACGGGCTGGCCAACAGGTTGATCAAGGAGGCGCGGGTCATGCGCATCATCTGCGCGATCACCACCAGACTCAGGGTGGCAACCGGCAGCACCGAGCGCTCCAGGAGCGTGCCGAACGTGGCATCCGGCGCCAGGTTGGACAGGCTGGGAAACCAGCCCAGCTTCACCGAGAACACCAGGATCAGCAGGTACGCGACAAAGAACTCCGGGAACGACACTGCGCTCAACGCCGTGGTGTTGAGCAGGCGATCGAACCAGCTGTTGCGGTACAGCGCCGCAAGCATGCCCAGTACCAGCGCGGTAGGCACCGACACCAATGCCGCCAGGGCGGCCAGGCTCAAGGTGTTACCCAGCCGCGCACCGATCAACTCGGCGATGGGCCGCTGGTTGGCCAGCGACGCACCCAGATCACCCTGTAACAGCCGCAACAGCCAGTGCGCAAAGCGCGTCAGCGGCGGCAGATCCAGGCCCAACTGCGCGCGGAAAGCGGCGATGGTTTCCGGCGTGGCCGACTGGCCGAGCATGGCCTGGGCAATATCGCCAGGCAGCAGGCCGACGGCGAGGAAGATGATCACCGAGACGGCGAACAGCGACAATACGCCGAGGGCCAATCTCTGGAGGACCAGTTTCAACAGACTATTCATGTGTGTGTTGACTCCTAAGCCACCACAAATCCAGTGTGGGAGCTGGCTTGCCTGCGATAGCGGTACATCAGCGATAGATTTTTAGCCTGACACACCGCCATCGCAGGCAAACCAGCTCCCACATTGAATCTTCATTGTTTGGAGGGTTTCTATGCCTGCCACCACCGCTCAATCAACCGCAACCCATCCAGTTCGCCGTAGGGCGCCGTCAGCGGCCCATGACTCACGCGGTTCGAACGCGCTGCCACGGAGCTGGCGAACAGCGGCACAATCGCGCCGCCGTCGTCGCGGCACAGGGCCTGCATTTCGTTGTACATCTCCTGGCGCAGCGGCGCGTTCATCTCGCCACGGGCGGCGGTGAGCAGTTGGTTGAAGCGTGGGTTGTCCCAGTGGGTTTCGTTCCAGGCTGCACCTTTGGCATAGCCGATACTGAACATGCGGTCGGCGGTCAGGCTGCTGTACCAGAACGAGGTGGTGAATGGCTGCTTCATCCACACATTGGAGAAGAACCCGTCAGCGGGTTCGCGCACCACGTCAATGTCGATACCGGCCTGGCGCGCCTGCTCCTTGAACAGCACCGAGGCGTCCACCGCGCCGGTGTAGGCGGCGTCGGAGGCTTGCAGCCGTACCTTGAGCGACTCCACACCGGCTTTGCGCAGGTAAAAGCGTGACTTGTCCGGGTCGTAAGTGCGTTGCTCCAGCGCCGCGTTGATAAAGCGGCTGCCGGGCTGGATCGGGTGGTCGTTGCCAACCAGGCCATAGCCATGCAGCACTGAGGCCAGCAAGGTTTCGCGGTTGATCGCGTGCTTCATCGCCAGGCGGATGTCGTTGTTCTTGAACTCGTTGCTGTCGCACAGCATCGGGAAGGTGTAGTGCTGGGCGCCCTTGGTTTCCTCGATCACAAGATTTGGATTGCGCTTGAGCAAGGCCACGGTTTTCAGGTCGACCTTGTTGATCACATCCACTTGCCCGGTCACCAGTGCATTGACCCGCGCCGCGCCGTCGGCGATGGCCAGCAGTTCTGCGCTGGCGAAGTGCGCGCGGCCGGGCTTCCAGTAATCGGGGTTGCGTTCCAGGTCCATGCGCACGCCGGGGTCAAAGCTTTTCAGGCGGTAACCGCTGGTCCCCACGCCGGCCTGCCAATCGGCGCCGCCGTCCTTGGCGGGCATGATCACCAGGTGGTAATCGGCAACTACATAAGCAAAGTCGGCATTGCCGGAATGCAGCTCGAACACCACCGTATCATTGCCCTTGGCGCTGACACTGGCGACGTCACCCAGTACGGTTTTGGCCGCCGACGTGGAGTCTTTGCTCAGGTGGTGATTGATCGACGCAACCACATCGTCGGCGCTGAGGCTTTTGCCGTTGTGGAAGGTCACGCCCTGACGCAAGTGAAAGGTCCACACCCGCGCATCCGGGGTGAACTCAAAACGCTCGGCCAATTCGGGGATCGCGCTGCCGTCGACGGCAATTTCAGTCAGCGTGTTGTACACCGCCGAGAAGCCGACGAACGTGAAGGTGTCGACCCAGGAGCCGGGGTCGCGCGAATCGGTGGTGCTGCCGCCGGCCAGGCCCAGGCGCAGCACGCCGCCGGCTTTGGGTGTCGCCTCTTCGGCAAACGCGTGCAACGGCAGGCCCATGGAAAACGCTGCCGCCACCGCACCCGCCACGGCGCTGTGTTTGAGAAAGTCCCTTCGGTGCATCGCTTGAGTCATTTTGTTGTTGTTTTCGCTCATGGTCTTGCTCCTCTAAAGGTCAACAGGCACAGGCATGTTTGAGCTCGATCAAGGTCACGCCATTGCGTTTGAAACCGTTGCGCAAGTCCGTCTGCAACTCATCCAGGTTTTTGGGTTGGTTCACGGTGCAGCCGAACGCCTGGGCGAACAGCGCAAAGTCCGGGTTGCGTGGCAGCACGCCGATGGGCTCGATGTCCAGGCTGAGCATGTCGTCGCGGATCTGGCCGAGGGCGTCGTTGTTCCATAGCAGCACCACCAACGGGCTGTGCAGTTCCTCGACCGCGGTCGCCAGTTCCTGGGCGGTGTAGAGGAAGCCACCATCGCCCACCAACACCAGGCCCGGACGCAGCGGCGCGCCGAACTTGGCGCCAATGCCGGCAGGCAAGCCATAGCCCAAGGTGCCGTAGCCGGTAGGGTGCAGCCAACTGCGCGGGGCGCGGCTGCGGTAGGCGTAGTTGCCGGTGTAGGCCAACTGGGTCATGTCGCTGCTGATAAATGCGTTGGCGGGCAGCTCGGCCTCGATACGCTCAAGAATGCCTTGGTGAATGGTCTGCAAAGGGCCGTGCCCCCGCTCGACCGCCTCAAGCAATGTCGCGACCTGTTGCCTTGCCGCATCGGCGTTACGCGGTGCAGGCGGCAGACGTTCGAGCAAGGCCAGCAAGGTCTGTTGGGCATCGCCTTTGAGCGCCAGGGCGCAAGGGTAGAAATCGTTGAACTTGCGCGGGTCGATATCGATGCGCAGCAGTTCGCCGGTGATGAGCAAGCGCTCGCGCCAGTAATCGGTGTCGGCCATTTCCGTGCCGACGGCCAGCACCACATCCGCCTGGCTGATCAGTTGCCAGCCGGGTTCCACGCACAGGGTGGCACCGGCATTCAGCGGGTCATTGACCGGCAGTAAACCCTTGCCGGCCACACTGCTGAAAAACGGCGCCGCCAACAACGTGCTCAAGCGCTGCAACGCATCACCCGCCGCCAGCGCGCCGCCACCGGCAATGATCATGGGTTGCTTGGCCGCCGCGAGCTTGGCTACGGCAAGCTCCAGCGCCTCGGCCGATGGCAGGCCGCGTCCCGGGCGCCGCACGACTTCATGGCTCCAGTCGCGTTTGATCGGCGCTGCCAGCACATCCAGCGGCACCGAAATATGCACCGGCCGTGGCCGCTCGCTGTCGAACACCGCATAGGCGCGGGCGATCAATTCGGGCAAATCCTCGGCACTCAAGGCCACCGCCGAAAACGCGGTGATCGGCGCGGTGATGGCGCGCTGGTCCTGGGTTTCGTGCAGGCTGCCCCAGCCTTTGCCGAGGCTGGCGGTGTGGTTGACGCTGGAGATCACCAACATCGGAATCGAGTCGGCGTAGGCCTGGCCGATGGCGGTGGCGGCGTTGGTCACGCCAGGCCCGGTGATCACAAAGCACACGCCCGGTTTGCCGCTGACCCGCGCATAGCCGTCGGCCATAAAACCGGCGCCCTGCTCGTGGCGTGTCAGCACGTGGCGAATGCCGCTGCCGGGCAAGCCTCGATACAGTTCCAGGGTGTGCACGCCGGGAATGCCGAACACGGTGTCGACGCCATAATTAGCCAGCAACCGCACCAGGGCCTGGCCGCCGGTCAGGGTCTTATCTTGCATGTTCATCTCCTAGGCGAATCAACGCATCCACCGCCAGCGTGCCGTGGGCATTGACCAACAATGGGTTCACATCCAGTTCCAGCAACCGCCCGGCGTTGGCGCAGGCGTAGTCGGCCACCGCGCGAATGGCCGCCACCAACGCATCCATATCCGCCACTTCACGCCCGCGAAAACCTTGCAGCAAGGCCGCGCTGCGCAGGCTGAGCACGGCGTTGCGAATCGCCTCATCGGTGGTCGGCAGCAGCAGGCTGCGGCTGTCTTTGAGCAACTCCACGAGGATCCCGCCAGCGCCAATCACCAGGGCCAGGCCAAAGTCATTTTCACGTTTGATGCCCACGATCAACTCGGCCAAGGGCTTTGTAGCCATGCTTTCCAACAGCAATTGATCAAAGACAATGCCCGGCGCATAAGCGCCGATTTGCTCGCGCATCTGCTCCAGCGCGGCGGTCAGTGCGACACCGTCTTTCAGGTTGAGCGCCACTGCACCGGCTTCGGTTTTGTGCGGCAGGTCGGTGCTGACGGCCTTGAGCACCAACGGATAGCCCAAGAGTTTGGCGTCTGCGATGGCGCGCCCTGGCGTGCTCAGCACCGCCGCTGGCGTGCTCAAGCCAAAGGCGCGCAAGGCTTGTTTGGACGCCCATTCATCCAGCGCCAGGCCTTGGCCCGCAAGAGGCTGAGGGCACAGCGGTGCAAGGATCGACTCGCCGCGTTCCAACAACACACGGCGATGGTTTTGATAGTCGGCAATCCGCCCCCAGGCAGCGAGTGCATCTTCCACCCCCTGCAGCGCGGCAATGCCGTGGGCATGCAGGCGTTCGCGGGCATGGGCCGGCAGTAATTCGGGAAAGGCCGAGGTGACGAATCCGGTTTTGCCATGACGACTGAGCGCGGCGCAAAACAGCGCCAACAACAGGTCGCATTCCTTGCGCTCGCCAGTGAATTCGGCCGGGTAATCCAGCACCAGCATCGCCGCATCGGCATCGGTGCGCAGGGCCGTTTCGAGCATGCGTTCGAGCGCCTCGCGGTCGCCCCAGATGGCGGTGGTGAAGTCCAATGGGTTGACCAGGTTGGCATAGCTGGGCAGCACCTGCGCCAGTTCGGCGCGCTGGCCTGCGTCGAGCTTCGGCAAGGCCAGTTGGTTGCGCTCGGCGTAGTCGGCAATCAGCCCCGCGTCGCCACCGGAACAGGCCAGTGCGATCAGGCAATTGCCGCCAGGTAGATTGCCGCAGGCCGCCGCTTTCAAGGTTTCGACAAAACTCACCGGCCCACTCACGCGGATCACGCCAAGGCGCGCAAACAGGCTGTCGTACAGCGCATCGGAACCAGACAGCGAACTGGTGTGACTCAGGGCCAACTCGGCGCCGATCTGCGACACGCCGGTTTTCAGCGCGATAATCGGGATGCCTTTTTCCAGCGCCTTGTGCGCCGCGCGGGCAAACCCCGGCACATTCTTCAAGCCTTCCAGGTGCAGGCCGATGGCGGTCACGCGCGGCTCATCGAGCAGCACGTCCATCAACTCGGCAACCCCCAACTGCGCCTGGTTGCCCACCGACGCCATATAAGCAATGGGCAGCGAGCGGTCGCTCATCGACAGGTTGTAGGCGAAGTTGCCGCTCTGGGTGAGCACCGCCACGCCCTTCTCTACCGCCTTGCCGCCGTGGGCCACCGGCCACAGCGCGGCGCTGTGCAAATAGTCCAACAAGCCGTAGCAGTTGGGGCCGAGCAAGGCCATGTCGCCCGCCGCTGAAATAAGCTGGTGTTGCAAGGCCGCACCAATGGCACCGGTCTCGGCAAACCCGGAGGCATAGCAAATGGCGCCGCCAGTGCCGAGGGCGGCGAGTTCGGCTACACAAGCCAAGGTCAGCTCCCGGTTAGTCGCGATAAACACCGCATCCGGGCCGTAAGGCAAATCGGCAACCCGACGTACACACGGGATGCCGTCGAGGCAGTCATGCTGCGGGTTGACCAGCCACATCGGCCCGGTAAAACCGCCGTCGGCGCAGCGCTTGAGGGCGCGGGCCATGCTGCGCCCGCCGACAAAAGCCAGGTGCCGGGGCGCCAGCAGGCGCTTGAGGTTGTCGCGAATAGCCTGGGACATAAGCGTTCTCCGCGCCGATCAGCGCAACAACGGCCGCAACAGTTCACGGGCAATAATGTGCCGCTGGATTTCCGACGTGCCTTCCCAGATCCGTTCGATCCGCGCGTTACGCCAGATGCGCTCCACCGGCCCTTCATCCATCAAGCCCATGCCGCCAAAGATCTGCACGGCTTCATCGGCTACCCTGCCCAGGGTTTCACTGGCAAACAGCTTGGCCATGCCGGCCTCACCGTCAGTCATGCTGCCCTGGTCCATCTTCCAGGCGGTTTGCAGGGTCAGAAGCTCGGCGGCGCGAATCTGCGTGGCCATGTCGGCCAGCTTGAAACTCACGCCCTGGTAGGTGCCGATGGGCTGGCCGAACTGCTTGCGGTCCGCCGCCCATTGCAGCGACACCTCCAGCGCACGCTCGGCCTGGCCGACGCAGTTGGCAGCGACCATCACCCGGCCGGCGGTGAGCCAGGCGTTGGCCACGTCCCAACCCTTGCCGACTTCGCCCAGCACTTTGGAGGCAGGCACACGGCAGTCGTCGAAGAACATTTCATAGGTGTGATAACCGCGGTTGCTCACACACTTGGGGCCACGGCGGATGGTCATGCCGGGCGTGCCGCGATCGACCAGGAATGACGTCACCGCATTGCGCTGGCGGCCGTTGTGTTCGTACGTGTCGGTGACGGCAAACACGATGGCAAAATCGGCATGGCCGGCGTGGCTGATGAAGTGCTTGCTGCCGTTGATCACGAAGTCATCGCCGCTGCGCACGGCGCGGGTCTTGATCGCATTGGCGTCGGAGCCGGCGCCGGGTTCGGTCAGCGCGAAACAGTCAACTTTCTTGCCTTGCACGCACGGCAACAGGTAGTCCTCGACCTGCGCGCCAGTGCAAGCCATGAGAATCTTGGACGGGCGCGCGACAAACACATGCAGCGCCCACGAGACTTTGGACAGCTCGCGTTCGATCAACGCCTGGGACAGGTAATCCAGGCCACCACCGCCCACCTCTTCGGGCATGTTGAAGGCATAAAAACCGGCAGCGACAGCCTTGTCGCGAATCTGCGCGGCCAGCTCGGGCGAAACCGCGTCGGCACGGTCCACCGCGTCCTCATGGGGCAGCAATTCCCTGGCAACAAAGCTGCGTACCGCGTCCACCAACATGTCTTGTTCTTGGCTGAGTTGGAAATTCATGGCGCTACCTGTGTGTGCTTCCTGTGTGGGCTTAGTGACCGGAGAAAACCGGCAGGCGTTTTTCCATCGAGGCACGCAGCGCTTCAGCGCCGTCGTCGCTGCGCCCGCACAGCAGCCCGGCGGCCAGTTCGGCCTCAAGCTGTTCAGGCAGGCTGCGCCCGGCGCCTTCGCGGATCAGGGTTTTGGTCTGGGCGAAAGCGAAGGTCGGCCCGTTGGCCAGGCGCGTGGCCAGCTCGCTTGCGTGGGCATGCAGCTGCTCATCGGCGACCACTTCGCCCACCAGCCCGGCGGCCAGTGCACGCTCGGCGCTCCACAGCTCATCGAGGAACAGCAGGCGCTTGGCCTGCTCGCTGCCGATCAAGCGCGGCAAGTGCCAACTGGCGCCAGCGTCCGGCGAATACGCCATGCTGGTGTAGCCGGCCTTGAACCGCGCCGACTGGGCGGCGATGCGCAGGTCGCAGCACAGGGTCAGGTCCATGCCCGCGCCGACGGCGGTGCCGTTGATCGCAGCAATCGTAGGTTTGTCGAGGGTATGCAGACGGGTCATCAGGGCGTGAGCGGTTTCGGTCCAGCCGTAGGTTTCCAGGGCGCCACGGGACTCGGCGTCGGCCCACTCAGCCAGGTCGGCACCGGCGCAGAAACTACGGCCGCTGCCGGTGAGCACCACCACCCGCACGCTGGGGTCGGTGTTGAACGCGTCGAGCACCGCATGCAGGTAGTTGAGGGTCGGGATGTCGAGTGCATTGCGCTGCGGGCCACGGTTGAGCGTGATCCAGGCAACGCCAGCTTGCACCTGAGTGAGCACGGGCGAATCGGTAGTCATGGCTTCCTCGAATTATTTTAATTGGCGTGAGGGGTGCGACATGGCGAGATACTAAACGAGTGTTCAGCAAGGAGGCAATCGGCAAACTGCAAATATTTTCAGGGCGAAAAAAAACGCCCGAATAGAGCGTTCAGGCGCTGCAGGGAAGGTTCAGGCTTTGAGCTGGTAGCGCGCGCGACCGCCGCCTTGCAGGCCGTCCACCCAGGCTTCGCAGATCTGGATGCCCTGCTGCGGCGTGAACGTGCCGGGGTTGAGCCCCGACTCCAGCCACAAGCCATCGAGCAACGCGCTCAAGCCGATGGCGGCCAAATCAGCGTCGAATTGCTCCCAGCCTTCCTCTTTGGCCATGTCCGCCAACGCCGAACGCATGATGGTGCGGTACTCGCCATAGGAATGCTCGTGGGCCTGGTTGATCGCCGGCGCGGTCTTGACCGCGCCCCAGAACACCAGCCAGGCGTCCAGCAGCTGTGGGTCGAGCAGTTCAGCTGAAAAGGAGCCACGGAACAGCGCCGATAAACGCTCACGCGGCTGCGGCGGCGCCTTGGCCATGGTCTCGCGCAACAGGCTCATGACTTGGGCGGTGATGGTGCGATAGGCCTCGGCCACCAACTCATCCTTGCCCGAATAGTGATGGCTGATCAGCCCTACCGACACCCCGGCCTCAGCGCTGATCTTGCGGATCGAAGCGCCCTGGAAGCCATCGCGCTTGAGGCACGTCAGCGTCGCCTGAACCAGGTTGGCCTTGCGCAATTGCGGCTCCATGCGGGAGAAACGCGATTCCTGAGTCATGGGGCGGTGTCCTTCGGTTGAGTCGGCTGCACGACTCTACCTCAGTCGCGGTAACCGGGCGACACCCGATCCAGCATCCGCAGCAACGCCGCCCATGCCAGCTGCATGGCATTCACATCGGTCAGCTCGCCCTCCTCCAGCGATCGGTTGGGATTATTGAATTGCTGCTCGGTGTAAGCGCAAACCTCAGCCGGCGGCAGGATCAGCTTGCCGCAGGCCTGCGCGGCGATCTGGATATCGCAGGCCTTGTCCAGGTAATACATGCGCAGAAACGCCTCACCAACCGTCGCGCCCACCGTCAACAAACCATGGTTGCGCAGCATCAGCACCGGCTTGTCGCCAAGGTCCTGCACCAGCCGGCGTTGCTCGTGCATGTCCAGGGCGACGCCTTCATAGTCGTGGTAGGCAACCTTGCCGTAGAACTCCATCGAGATCTGATTGACCGGCAACAAACCGCACTCCAGCGCCGCCACCGCACAGCCGGCACGGGTGTGGGTATGCAGCACGCACTGGGCGTCTTCGCGAGCGCCATGAATGGCGCTGTGAATGACAAAACCAGCCGGGTTGACGGCATAAGCAGAAGGTTCGACCGCCTGCCCGTCCAGGCCGATCTTGACCAGGTTGGAGGCGGTGATTTCATCGAACATCAGCCCATAAGGATTGATCAGAAAGTGATGTTCCGGCCCGGGAATACGCACCGAAATATGCGTGAAGATCAGGTCGCTCATGCGGTAGTGCGCGATCAATCGATAGCAGGCCGCGAGCTCTTCGCGCAGTTGCTGCTCGGTGGAGTGAGTCATTTTTATTCTCCAGGCACGGGGTTGGTAAAGGCGACGCTAAGCCAGCCGTCAGTAAAAAAACAAGTTGATTTTTTACTGGCGCTCGCCTCTTACTAGAAAAATAACAATAACAGCGCCTGGAGTATCCGCACCATGTCGCACGCTGCCTTCCCGCATCTGTTCGAACCCTTGGTACTGCGCGGCAAACGTCTGAAGAACCGCATCATGTCCAGCGGGCATGACACCTCGATGCCGACGGATAACCGGGTCAATGCGCAATTGATCGCCTATCACCGTGCGCGCGCCGAAGGCGGTGTGGGGCTGATTGTGTTGCAGGTGGCGGGCGTGCATGACAGTGCGCGGTACACCTCCCATGTGCTGATGGCCACCGACGACGCATGCATCGACGGCTATCGTGAGTTAGCCGATATTTGCCACGCTCAGGGCACCGTGGTGCTGTCGCAAATATTCCACCCGGGCCGCGAGATCATGGAGTCGGCAGACGGGTTGCTGGCGGTGGCGTACTCGGCGTCGGGAGTGCCTAATGAGCGGTTTCGGGTGATGCCACGGGCGCTCGACCAGGCGATGATCGATGAGATCGTCAGCGGTTACGCAGCGGCGGCCAGGCGCTTGCATCAGGCGGGAATTGATGGCGTGGAAGTGGTCGCCAGCCACGGCTACCTGCCCGCGCAGTTTCTCAACCCACGGGTTAACCGGCGCACCGATGACTACAACGGCGTGCTTGAACAGCGCCTGAGATTCCTGCGGGAAATTATTGCCGCAGTGCGGGCCGCGACCGACGCGCAGTTCATCATCGGCCTGCGCATTTCTGCCGATGAGCGCGACAGCGAAGGCCTTACCGAAAGCGAATCCCTGGAGGCCGTGCAACACCTGCAAACGCAGCTGGATTATGTGCATATCGTCGCCGGCACCTCGGCGTCCACGGGCGGCGCAGTGCATATCGTGCCGCCCATGGCCATCGCCGCCGCGTACCTGGCCGATGCGGCCGCGACGTTCAAAGCCAGCCTGTCGATACCCCTGTTTGTCACCGGGCGGATCAACCAGCCGCAGGAGGCCGAGCTGATCCTGGCGCGCGGCCAGGCCGATGTGTGCGGCATGACCCGCGCACTGATCTGCGACCCGCTGATGCCGGCCAAAACCCTCGACGGCCGCGCCGAGGATGTGCGTGCGTGCATCGCCTGCAATCAGGCCTGTATCGGGCACTTTCACAAGGGCTTGCCAATCTCCTGCATCCAGCACCCCGAGACGGGGCGCGAGCTGCACTTCGGTAACCTGCAACCGACGTTGAAACGCCGCCGCATCATGGTGGTCGGCGGTGGCCCGGCCGGCATGAAAGCAGCCGCTGTGGCCGCGCAACGCGGCCACGACGTGACCTTGTTTGAAGCCAGCGGGCAATTGGGCGGGCAAGTGCTGTTGGCGCAGTTGCTGCCACGGCGCAGCGAATTCGGCGGCGCCAGTACCAACCTGCAACGAGAGATGACGCTGGCAGGCGTGCGTGTGCTGCGCAATACCCGCGTCGACCGCGCCCTGGTGGAACAACAGCGACCTGATCACGTCATCATCGCCACCGGCGCCGAACCCTATTGGCCGGCATTCGAGCGAGGCGGCGAGCTGCAAGTAGTCGATGCCTGGCAGGTGTTGCGCGATCAGGTCACCTTGGGGCGCTCGGTGGTGGTGGTCGACTGGCGCTGCGACTGGATCGGCCCCGGCATCGCCGAGCGTCTGGTGCGCGCCGGCCATCAAGTGCAACTGGCGGTCAATGGCACGCACTGCGGGGAAAACCTGCCGCTGTATGTGCGCGATCAACTGGCGGGCGAGCTGCACCGCCTGGGCATCCCCATCATCCCTTATGCCCGCCTCTACGGCTGCGACGACAGCACGGTTTACTTGCAACACAGCGCCAGCGGCGAACCGATGCTGCTGGAGAACGTCGACAGCCTGGTGTTGTGCCAGGGCCATCAGCCAGTGGACACTCTGGGCACGGCGCTTGCCGGGCTGGTGCCGTTTGAACGCATCGGCGACTGCCTGGCGCCGCGCACCGCCGAAGAGGCGATCTACGAAGGACTCAAGGTAGCGTGGAAACTCTGAACGACGAACCGCAGCCACTGTTTCTCGGTACGCGCATTCGCGGCCTGCGCAAGGCACGCGGCCTGACGCTGACCGAACTGGCGCAACTGAGTGAACTGACCGCTGGCTATCTCAGCCAGTTGGAGCGCAACCTGGCGTACCCATCGATCCCGGCGCTGTTCAATATCGCCCGCAGCCTGGGCGTGACTATCCAGTGGTTTTTTGCCAGCGAGGCCGCCCCTGCCCCAGCGGATGAAGGCTATGTGGTACGTAAAAACAATCGTCAAAGCATCCGTTATGAAGATGGCATCGTCGACCAACTGCTGACGCCATTGCCCAACCACCAACTGGAGATCCTGCACTCATGCTTCCCACCCGGCACCTACAGCCAGCAAAGCTACAGCCATGAAGGCGAAGAAGCGGGCTATGTGTTGAGCGGCACCTTTGAGCTGTGGGTCGGTGAGCTGCATTTTCTGCTGGGTGAAGGCGACAGTTTCAGCTTTGCCAGCAGCGAGCCGCACCGGTATGGCAACCCGGGCAAGGTGGATACAGTGGTGATCTGGGTGATTACACCCCCGACATTTTAGGCCGCTGTAGCAAATGCAGACGTTTCCTACGGGAACTGGCGACAGTGGCGCGGCTTGCCATCAGTGGTGAGGCACCCAGTCGCATGCTATAAAAATGGCTACTTCTTTTCGAGGTTGTCGCCATGTCTTTATTGCATTTGTTGTTTGGGAAACCGACTCAGGACGATTGGGATCGAGTAAGGGATGTCAAATCCCGTAAAACCTGGAAGGTCGTACGTGGAGGCATCGGCCTGGACATCGATGAGGTTATCGCGTCAGAGGGTTACAAGGACGCTCTGCGCCAAGTGCAAAAAATGGAGTCAGACGACTCATGGGCCTGCTGATCATTGTGCCGTTACTGGTCAGTGGCTATCTGGTCTGCCTCAGGCACCCGTTTTTCTACTTGCGATTGCACCGATTCCAGGGACAGTTGCTTTACCTGCAGGTAGCAAGGCTCGGAATGCTCTGCCTAATCGTTGCCACGTTTTTGAGTGCTGCCCTGCTGACGTTATCAAAACAAGCAGCCTTTATCGCCGGGCATGAAGTTGCGGCGGACTACAGCCAAAAACTGGGTACGCTATTGGTACAACTCGACATTGCCAATGAGAAAAACTGCACGCTATGGGTTTTCATGTTGCAGGCGGGTATGACCACTCTGGCGATTCCTTTTTTCTGGGCAAGGCTATATGTACGCGCGAAGAAGAAAATGCTGAAGCTGGAAACCGACACGCAGCTCTACCATATGCTTTCGCTGGGTATTCTTGAGGGCACGCCATTCAAGCTTTTATTGAGAGAGTCCATCGTCAAGTGTGTGCCGTGCATGTTCAGTTTGAGCGACAGGAAGGTCTATGTCGGGATTGTAGTATTCGCAGGCACCCCCACGGAGTCCGAAGGCATTGGTCAGGGGTTCAGCCTGGTGCCCATACTCAGCGGGTACCGGGACAAGGACACATTGGAGGTCACGCTTCACACTCACCACGCCCCTATAAACCGCCCCAGGCCGATCCTGCTGGTTCAGGAAAACGTCGTGTCGGCCACTCGTTTTGACTTCACCACATGGACCCGTTCCCAGTCCCGCAGAAGCCGAAAGGCGCAGCAGGGGCAGTTCCATCTCCACCGCCCTGCGCGCCGCCCGGTAGAAGCCTCGCGCATCTGCGCATGAGGTTGGGTATCACGGCCACTTAAACATATCGTCCACCGGCACACGGTAGCCGGTCGCCAGGCGGTTGGTCTCGTTGGCCATGCCGACCACGGCCTGCAACTCGCCAAACATCTCGTCTGTCATGCCAGCCTTGCGTGCGGCGGCGGTGTGGGAGGCGATGCAATACGGGCAATTGTTGGTCACGCTGACCGCCACATACAGCAACTCCTTGGTCAGCGGGTCGAGAGCTCCCGGTGCCATGATTTCCTTGAGGCTTTCCCAGGTGCGGCGCAACGTCGGCGGGTGGGCGGCCAGGCATTTCCAGAAGTTGTTCACCTGGTCGACCTTGCGTGTTTGCATGATGTCGTCGTAAACCGCACGCACTTCAGGGCTGGCGTCGGCGTATTCGGTGAGGTGTTGGGTCATGGTCTTTCCAAGGCTGGCATAAAGCATTCTGGAATACCGCGCCACACCCATGGCTGGCAAGTGAAGCCGGTAAGCATCGGGTGACAAAGTTGACCAGCGGTCATGCGAACCCGTGCTGTTGTGAATCAGCGTGCTGGGCACAGCCTGCTCACCCTGACAAGGCCGCGGGCATTCGTGACTTGTGGTTAAGAGTCCTTTTCGCAATGGGCGGTTTTTCCGAGTGAACGACGGGCGGATACTCGACTCCATTGTTCACACCCCTTCTGGAGTTACTGATGTCTACCCCAACCCCAAACGTCCCCGCCTTCGGCCTCGGCACCTTCCGCCTGCAAGGCCAGGTGGTGATCGACTCGGTGAGCACCGGCCTGGAACTGGGCTACCGCGTCATCGACACTGCGCAGATCTACGAGAACGAAGCCGATGTCGGCCAAGCCATTGCCGACAGCGGCGTAGCGCGTGATGAGCTGTTTATCACCAGCAAGATCTGGATCGCCAATTTCGCCGAAGGCCAGTTGATTGCGAGCCTGCGCGAAAGCCTGCGCAAACTCAAAACCGATTATCTCGACCTGACGCTGATCCACTGGCCATCGCCGGAAGACCAGGTGCCGGTCGCCGAATTCATGGGCCAGTTGCTGGAAGCCAAGCGCTTGGGACTGACACGCCAGATCGGCATCTCCAACTTCACCATTGACTTGATGAAGCAGGCAATCGCCGCGGTGGGTGCCGAGAACATCGCCACCAACCAGATCGAGTTGCACCCCTACCTGCAAAACCAGAAGGTTGTGGATTTTGCCACCGCCCAGGGTATCCAGATCACCTCGTACATGACCCTGGCCTATGGCGAAGTGCTCAAAGACCCGGTGATCCAGCAGATCGCAGAGCGCCATCAAGCCACACCGGCGCAGGTCACGCTGGCCTGGGCCATGCAATTGGGTTACGCGGTGATCCCGTCGTCGACCAAACGCGTCAACCTGCAAAGCAATCTCGAGGCCCTGCACCTGACCTTGAGCGCTGCCGACATGGCGCAGATTGCCGCCCTGGAGCGTGGCCACCGCTTGACCAGCCCCAAGGGCATTGCGCCAAAGTGGGACTAAACCCCGGCCAGCGGTTTGCGCGATAACTCCCGCAGCCATGGCAACACCCGCAGGCCCGCCGTGGCTGCGGGTGGGTCGATGATGTCCATGAAGTGTTCGAGGTTGACGCTGTCCGGCACACCCGGCAACCGCACCAGCACCGCAGGCTGAGTATCAGCCGGTTCGCCCAGTTCCTGATGGTCATAGAGCAGCACATGCCGCACCTGAGGCTGCGGCCCGCAAGCCTGCAGCGCCAGCCCCGCATTAATGATCAATACGTCGAAGGGCTCGGCAGGGATCGCGGTGAGTATCTGGACTTCCTGGTAGGTTTGCACCGGCACAATGCGGTGGTAACCCAACTGATTGAGCATTTTTTCTATGTACAGTCGTTGCAGGTGTTGTTCATCGGCAATCAGGATGGTCAGTGCTTTGTTCGGCATGGCGAACCCCTGGGCTGGCAGCGCTCGTCAGTGAGCGAGCCCCATTCTCCAGACATATACCGAAGACAAAATCAGGCATGTTCCCCCTTCATGTAGGAGTTCTCCCAAATTCACCGAATGCCCCTCAACTGCAGTCAGGCCTGCTTGCAGTAGTCACCCATGCGCTGGTGCAAATCAGCAATTGCCGTGTCAATTGTTGCAACAGCCGCGCCTAATGTGCTGCGCTCCTGTCGCTCACACACCGCCTCCAGCATTTCGCAACTGGCTATCAATGGCTCGGCCTTGACCATTCGCGCCCCACCTTTGACGCGGTGTGCGAGGTCATGCAGCCCACTAAAACTATGCTGACGCGCCAGCAACGCCAGCATCGCGCGGTCTGCCTCCAAACTGTCGAGCAAGGCGCTCAAAAGCTCATTGAGCGCGGCGTGATCGTCTCCCGTGACGACCTTCAAAGCCTTTAAATCAAACCCTGGACCAGCGTCGGGTGACTCAGGGCCGAGCGCATAGACGCTCAGCGCAGAGCGCAAGTCCTCAAGCCCGGCAGGCTTGAACAGGCAACCATCCATGCCCGCCTGCCGGCAGCGCTCGGTTTCTTCCGGCTGGGCATTGGCGGTAAACCCCAGCAGCAGGCAGGCGGGCAAGCCATGCTCACGCTCTTGCGCACGGATTTCACGCGCCAAGGCATAGCCATCCTTGAGGGGCATGTTGCAATCGGTGATTACCACATCCGGCCGCTGGGTTTTCCAGCGTTCCAAGCCCTGGACGCCGTCTTCGGCGGTGCTGATGCGATGCCCCAGAAAGCTCAGCTGCCGGGCCAGCAGCAGGCGATTGGCCGGGTAGTCATCCACCACCAGAATGTCCAAAACACGCACGGGACGGGTAGGTTCCGGCGTAGCCGAAACCTCGGCCGCTATTGCTGCTGTGGTGGCCAACGTGAGTGCTACGTCCACCCGTGTCCCCTGCCCCAGCGTACTGCTCAACTGCAGTTTCCCCGCCATCATTTCGCATAGCGTGCGGCTGATCACCAACCCCAGGCCCGAGCCGCTGCGCGCCGACTGCTCGGTATTGCTGCCCTGGATAAACGGGTTGAACAGCCGCTGCTGGTCCTCGGCACTGATGCCTATGCCGGTGTCTTCTACCCACAAGGTGAGGTTCAATTGGCCGGGGTCCGATGCCAACCCACAGCGGCCGCCCAAGCGCACCCGGCCGTGGTCGGTAAACTTGATGGCATTGCTCAGCAGGTTGGACACCACCTGCTTGAATCGCAACGGGTCGATCAACACCGCGCAATCCATCTGCGGATCAAGCTCTACTTGCAGCGCCAAGCCTTTCGCGCGCGCCAACCCTTCGAATACCCGCGCCACCGACTTCAATAGCTCATGTAGGTTGGCCGGTTCAAGGGACAAAGACAAATGGCCGGACTCAATTCGGGCAATATCCAAAATGTCGCCGATCAGGTCCAGCATGCCGTGCGAGGCCACCGAAGCGACTTCCAGGGCGTCACGGTCGGCACGCCCTTGTTCAGCGTTGGCCAGCGCCAGCTCGATCATGCCGATCACCGCGTTCATGGGGGTGCGAATTTCGTGGCTCATGGTCGCCAGGAACGTGGTCTTGGCACGGTTGGCGGCGTCAGCGTCCTCCTTGGCTTCCTGCAACTGGCCCAGCAGCCGCTGGCGCTCGCTCACATCGACCCAACCGGCAATCATGCCCACGACATTTTCGTCGCCATCACGGTACGGCAGCATCCAGTGGTAAATGGTCAACACCTTGCCCGCAGGCAACCTGAGCACCCGATCATGAATCTGCGGTTCGCCCCGCTCCATCAACCGCAGATAGTCCTCATGGAATGACTGGGCCTGCGGCGGGTTGCCGGTGTCGGTCTCGATCACCGTCTTGCCGATCACCGCTTCAAGCTTGAAGCCAAACACGTCCAGGTAGGCACTGTTGCAGGCCATCAGCCGACCCTGGCGATCACGCACGTAGATCGGGTGGGGCGTACCGTCGATCAGCACGCCCATAAAGCGCATCTGGTCACTTAACGCGCGTTCGGCCTGAGCACGCTTGCGTATCAGGCTGCGCAGGTAAATCGCCCATCCCAGGGTGATCAGCAGCAATACCGCCGCCAGGCCGAATCCTTGGATAATCGTGCGGCGATGGCGTAGCCAATGGTCTTCGATGATGACATCGGTGCGCCATTGGCTGATCAGTTCATCCATTTCCTGAGGCGGGATGCTCAGCAACGCCTTGTCCAGTATCGAGTACAGCTCCAACTGCCCCCGGTTGACCCCGAACGTCATACGCACAGGTTCAGAGCCGACGGTGCTGGTCACGTGCAAGCGATCGCGGTACTCAAAGGCGATCAGGTAACGCGCATAGATCAGTGAACTGACGGCACCCTCGGCGCTGCCATTGGCCACCAGAGCCATGGCATCCGTAGGATTTTTCGCCTCCACAAACTGGATACCGGGATAGTCGCGATTGATGACGTCACGCAGCGCATTGCCGCTGGGTATTACCAGGCGTTTACCCAGCATATTTTCCAGTGTCATGGTGCCAGGCGTGTCGGTACGGGTGACCAGCACCAGTGGATTGGTCAAGTAGGGCCGCGTAAAACGCACCTGGTCAGAGCCTTCGAGGCTGGGCGTGACCACCGCCATCATGTCCGCCCGGCCGGAACGGACCGCCTCTATTTGCTGAGGCATTGAGCCGCCCGGGACCACATCGAACTTCAAGCCGGTGCGCAAGCTGATCCGGGATAGAACGTCTGCACTCAAGCCCTCTGATTGCCCTTGTGCCGTGAAGGATGCCAACGGCAACATCTGGTCGGACGCTACCACCCTCACCCGTGGGTGTTTTTCCAGCCAGCGTTGCTCGCTGGTGCTTAAGCGCAGGCGCTCGGTCCCCAGAACACCAAGATTGCCAGCACTCCAACGGCGCAAAATATCCAGCTGCTGGTTAGCCGGAATCGACCTCAGCGCGCTGTTGATGATGCGCAGCAAGCGAATATTGTCCCGGGCCAGCGCGAACGCAAAGGCGTTGGACTCCAAAGTGGAAAAGTCCGCCAGCTGTACATTGTTGAGGTGGTTGCGGTTGATCTGGTAGTGGGCGGTGATGGCGTCTCCGAGGTAGACATCGGCACGGCCAAAAGCCACGGCGCCGATGGCTTCGAAGACCGACGCAAACAGTTCCACATGGGCCTTGGGGTAAAACGCCTCGACCACATCGGGCGGCATATAGTGATAAAGCATCGCCACACGCTTGCCGGCCAGGTCGACACTCAGGGACTGGGTGTCTCCGGTACGGGTGACCAGGATGGGCTGATCATTGGCATAGGAGCGCGAAAGGACGAGTTGCGGGTCCCCCGCTTCAAACCCGTTGGCCGACCCCAAGAAATCGATAGAGCCCTGCTTGAGCGCCTCAATCACTTCATCACGGGTGTCATAGCGGCGCACTTCAACGCTGACGTTGAGCGCCTGGGCAAGCAACTTGGCATAGTCGGCGGTGACGCCTTCCAGTTCATCGTTATTGTTGGTCAGTTCGAAAGGCCCGTAATCGGGCGCGGAAACCCCCATCCACAGCGTGCGGCGCTCACGCAGCCAGTGCCAGTCAGCGTCCCCCAGCACCACGGGCGGGCCATTCTCGTCGAGGCTGGAATGCCCCAGCAACCGCAAGGTGTGGGGCTCATCAAGGGCCGCAGCGAGCAACGGCAGCAGGCTCATCAACACCAGCATGATCAACCGTCGGACCTGGGCAAGGATCATGTCGATTCAGATCAGATGATTACGCTGGGCAAACTTGGCCATGTGCACCACAGACGTCATCCGCAGCTTCTCCTTGAGCCGGGTCTTGTAGGTGCTGATGGTCTTGTGGCTCAGCAGCATATCTGCAGCAATTTTGTTGTTGGTAAAACCCAACGCCAACATCCTCAGCACTGCCAGCTCGCGGTCTGAAAGCGAGTGCACCAGCTCGTGCTCGGTGGTCTGCAAATCATCACGACGCACCGAACTGCTCGGCAGACTGGGGAAGCAGTTGTAGTTGGACATCACCGCCTTAATGGCTTTTTGCAGCTCCTCCAGCTCTCCGGTCTTGGCGACAAACCCCATGGCGCCTGCACGCATGCACCGCGTGGAAAAAAACTCCGGCAGATACGACGTCAGTACCAGAATTTTGCACGGCACACCCAGCGCCTTGACCCGGCTGATCACCTCCAGCCCACCCAGTTTTGGAATGGCCAGATCGAGAATAATCAAGACTGGACGCTTCTCTCTAACCTTCTGAAGCGCGTCCGCCCCCGTACCGGCTTCCTCGATGTCAGTGAAGCCTTCGCACTTGAGCAAATGCTTGACGGTTGCCCGTATAAACGGATGATCGTCCACAACTAACACGGTCCCACTACTTAGCGCTTTGCTCATATCACTACCCTGAAAAGAATAAGTACCCTTACACATCACACGGGACACCACTACCTGTGAGAAATGACAGTTTCGACCAGCGGTACTGCCGTCACTCAGGTGGTCCGCTTCTATCGAAGTCACATCGAGCACGTATAGCCAAACCGTGACCACCGGCTAGCTGCAAGTGCGCAACCTTAACAACGAAATGACGTATTGACCGAAGGGGCAATCCCAATCAGATGTAGGATTTTTCTTCGCAAAAGTAGCCGTTGAGCGCGTGTCAGTCAGTGGTACTCGGGCTCCAGAACGCTTGCACCACCAGTGTCGAGGTGGAAATTCGCGCCACCAGCGCGTCCAGTTCGTCGCCGTCTACCGAGGTCGCGGCCAGGGTGGCCTCGATCTCCACTTCTTCGCTGCCGAACGGCCGCACATCGACGTCGCTGGCCGGGTAGTTGCACCGCGCCAGTTCGGCCTCCAGCAGCACCATCACTGCCTGCTGCTGGCTGCGCTGGGCGATGACATAGAGGATGTTGGTGACCTCCGCCGACACCACGTCCAAAGGCTGACGGTTGATGTTATTGACGATCGGCCGCAGCAAGGTGTTGGCCGCCAGCACAAATAGCGTGCCCAGCAGTGCTTCGAGGATCAGGTCAGCCCCCGCACACGCCCCCACCGCTGCCGAAGCCCACAACGTCGCAGCAGTGTTGAGCCCACGCACGTTGCCTTCTTCACGCATGATCACGCCAGCGCCCAAAAAGCCGATGCCCGAGACCACGTACGCAACCACCCGCACCGCGCCTTCCGCGCCACCCAGGCGGTTGGCCATGTCGACGAAGATCGCCGCGCCCACTGCCACCAGCACATTAGTGCGCAAGCCCGCCGTGCGCTGGCGGTACTGGCGTTCGAAACCGATCAAGCCACCGAGGATAAACGCCGCGGTAAGGCTGACCACGGTATCGACTAAAGAGTTGAGGTTGATGTTGTTGATTGCCTGCATAAAAATTCTCCATGACTGCTGCGCATGCCAGAAACCTTAGTGCAGGTACGACCGACTGCACCGTCCCCGTTTAAAGGCACGGTCAGCTTGGCCCGCCCGCCGTAAAAGGCAGGCGCGTCCGTAGCATCCCAAGTGATTTGAGGTGCTGGTCAGCGTCGATGAGAGGGATGCAGGCAGGTGCCAGGACTGGCCGCTGCCGGAATACCGCTTCTCGCTTTTTGAGGCGAGACAACGGCATCAGGAAAAATGCGCGTTACCTTGCCAAGTATGTGCCAGTTACCGAAACCGGCCGACGACTGTCGCTCGAACAAGTACCCACTGAGGGTCTCCGCTATTGATGAAAACGCGCGGAGTTTACGCCGCGTTTTCGAGGGAGTAAACCGTAGGAGAATTTACCATAGGGGTTTAGGTGGATTGTTCAGGGTGAGTTCAGCAACTGTTTTTTGGGTCACGCCGAAGATCAACTGTGGGAGCTGGCTTGCCTGCGATAGCGGTCTGTCTGCTGGAGGTTTATTGCCTGACACTGCGTCATCGCAGGCAAGCCAGCTCCCACAAGGAGTGTGCACGTCCGCTATTACGGCATATCGGGCCGATCCCGCTCAACCCGTTTCAAGTACTCGTCCATCTGCCCACCTGCCAGCGGCTTGACCTGAATAGACACCCTGTTGACCTGCCGACCCATCCTGATGCCTTCACGCGTGCGCACCTGCACATACCCAAGCTTGGGCCAGAAGCGCTCGGCCTTGGTATTTCCGACCACCACCGTCAACCGCAGCCACTGGGCACCGTTGCTCACCGCCCACGCTTCAAGATCGGCATGCAATTGTCGCGCGAACCCGGTGCCATGCAGGCGCGTATGCACCAGCAGCAAACCGATATGCCACACGCCGACGGCCAGCAAGTCGGCCGCGATGTTCACGACGGCGGCCAGTTGGTCCTGCGTATCGCGATAACCCAGCCAGTACATCCGGCTGCAACGCCAACCTGCCGGCAACTGACCCTGTAACTCTTCGTGCGCTTCGGTCGGTGTGGCCGGCTCACCATTGACCGCGATGAAATACTCGGGTGCCTGGTCAAAAAAACACTGCAGTTCGGCCGCGTCGCCGTCGTACAGTTCAACCACTCGAATACCTTCGAGTGCGCAATCAACCTCCATGTTTACTTCCCCTTCAATCGTCGCGCGTCAGCACTTCCAACAACTCGATTTCAAAGCGCAGATTGCTGTTGGGCGTGATATGCGCGCCCATCGAACGCTCGCCATAGGCCAGGTGCGCCGGCACAAACAGTGTGCGCACGCCACCCACCTGCATGCCCATCAAGCCCTGGTCCCAGCCCTTGATTACGCGCCCGGTGCCGATCACGCACTGGAACGGCTTGCCGCGCTCCCAGGACGAATCGAACACGGTGCCGTCTTCGAGGGTGCCGGTGTATTGGGTGGTGATCAGCGCCCCCTTGACCACGGCTTTGCCGGTGCCCAGGCGGGTGTCGGTGATCTGGAGTTCATCGTTGCTCATGGGGCTCTCGTTGGATGAGTTAAGACTGGGGTTTTCCCAGAATAAAATGAGCTTGGCAAGTGCGCCCTCGCCACACCCTTATGCCGATCGTTCCTTACAACCAATGCCAGAACCGGCTCCAGAACCCGCGGCCCAAATCATCCTTACAGCGCGCATATTGCGCCGCGTACATCTGCGAGCGCGCCTGCACCTTGCTCGCCACCGGCGGCAGCCAGGCTTTGGCCGCATAGGTACGCTGGCGATAGCCGCCCCAGCCTTCGTGGTAGTTCAGGTATTGGCCGTAGGCGTCGTATTTGTACACGCCGTTGATGGTGTAGGTCTTGTCCATGTACCACCCCACAAAGTCGATGGAGTCATCGAAATCCTGACGGCTCGCACCGCTGCGGCCGGTGCTCTTGCGGTAGTCGTTCCACACTTCATCCTTGGCCTGGGAATAGCCTTCGGCGGTGGACACGCGCCCCCAGGGGATGATCCATAGCAGGTATTTGCGTGGTGTCTTGGCATCCTGGCGGAAGCCCGACTCTTGATACATGATCGCGAACGGCACCTGGATCGGCACGCCCCAGCGCTTTTGCGTGACCTTGGCGGCGTCGTACCAGTCATCTTTTTCACGGAAGATGCCGCAGATGTCGTTTGGCGTGCGTGGCGGCGAAGTACCGCACGCCGCCAACAGGGAGGTGAGTAATAACAGTCCGACAGCTTTACCTGCGCTCAAGGGGCACCTTTGCGTGATACACGTAAAAAGCCGGTATTTTACGCATTCATTCGAGCGCAGGGGGTAGCGAGTTCACTCCATAACCAGCTTCCACAGGCGGCATCCATGCCGCACATGCTCAGCTTAAGCCAACGGCACGCGACGCGTGGTCAGCGCGGTACGACCCACAAAGAAGCTCAAGGCTGCACCCAGCAGCAACATGGCCAAGGTGCTCCATGCAGCGCGGGACAGCTGTTTAGCCGCTACTTCACCGGCTTCACGGGCTTTCTGTTCGGCTTGCTGTTTCAGCTCATCGACCTTCTGCATGGCTTGCTGATAAGCCTGGGCATAGTTGTCGACGATCTGCGTGGCTTCGGCTTTGCTCTTGCCGGTACGGGCGGCCACGATGTTGACCAGCGCGTCTTTGTCCGCAGCATTCAACGCAGGCTCGCCGGAGGCTTTGACGCGTTCGAACCACTGCTTCAACTCATCACCGGCCTGGGCAGGGTTGGTCGCGGCGTCCTTGGCCGATTGCTTGCCGTCGGCGGCGGCCTGGTCGGTTTTCTGCTCGACGTTGGCAGGGTCCAGCTCAGGCTTGCCGCTTTGCTTGAGCAAGGTGTCGAGTTGGCCTTGCAGGCTGTTCCAGTCCAGTTGGATACCCTGCTCGTTCAACTGCTGCTTGATGCTGTTGCCGATCCCAGGCGCAGCAGCGGCGATACCACTGCCGGCGGCGGACAAGCCTTTGCCTACTACGTTACCGGCGGTGCCGACCACGCTGGCGGCCAGGCCAGCCAGCAGCCAGGTGGTGAGCAAGGTGGTGAAGGTCCAGGTCAATACGCCGTGCAAGCCGCCACGGTCCGGTGCAGTGCGCCCGGCCACAAAGGCGCCGAGGCCGACAGCCACCAGGGTGGAGACAAACAGCCAGATCCCGGCGCCGGTGCCGAAGCCGCTCAGGGGGTTGCCCGCTTCCATCGGGTTGACGGCACTGGCGCCGATGGCCGTGCCGAGCACGCTGAGTACCAGGTAGGTCACCAGGGCAATTGCACTACCGGCCAGCACAGAGCTCCAGGACACGCGAAACGGTGAACGATTGGTTTCATAGACAGTTGTCATGATTAATCCTTTGAGTGGTTGACCGTATCAGTCTGGCGAGACCGCTGCCGGTCGTCCCCGCTCAAATGCACCAGAGCATCTGGTGCATTCGCACCCCGCAACGGGCACGTTGTGTGCACTATCCTGATGCCTGGGTGTCGTACCCTTCATGCGCCCATCCCCGGAGAGACCATGACCCAGGACGTTCTTGCCAAAGAAACCAACCGCCGCCAATTGCAGCAGATCATCTCCGGGTTATCGGACGGTGTGATCCTGGCCGAAGTCGACCAGACCATTCTGTGGGCCAACGAAGCCGCGCTGGCCATGCACGGGGTCAGTGAGGTCGAGCAGCTCGGCGCCAATACCGAGCAATACGCCAAGCGCTTTGCCTTGCGCTATCGCAACAACCATCCTTTGCCGCTGGACAGCTACCCGCTCAGCCGAATCGCAGCCGGTGAAGAATTCAGCGATGTGGTGGTGGAAGTCACCCCCGTTGACGACGAGGACCGCAGTTGGGTGCATCGCTTGCGCAGCCTGGTGCTGACGGACGCCCACGGTGAACCGGAACTGCTGGTGCTGATCCTCAGCGACGCCACCGAATGGGCCAGCGCCGAGCAGCGCTTCGAAAAAACCTTCAACGCCAACCCGGCACCCGCGGTGATCTGCCGCCTCAGCGACCTGCGCTACATCAAGGTTAACCAGGGTTTCCTGGAGATGACCGGTTACAACCGCGATCAGGTCATCGGCAAATCCGTCTATGAACTGGATGTACTGGAACACGCCGATCGCAAGGACCTGGCCATTCAGCGCCTGAGCGAAGGTGCGACCATCCCGCAGATGCAGGCTGAACTGCGCCTGCCCGAAGGCGGCAGCAAACTGGTGATTGTCGCCGGCCAGCCGTTGGACATGAACGAGGAAGACTGCATGCTGTTTTCCTTTACCGACCTGGAGCCACGGCGCAAGGCAGAAATCGCCCTGCGCCAGAGCGAAGAACGGTTCGCCAAATCCTTTCGCCTCACGCCGGTGCCGACCCTGGTGTGCAACGCCGCCAACCGGCAAGTGGTGGACATCAACGAAGCGTTCATGAACATCACCGGTTACATCAGCGAAGAGCTGATCGGCAAGAACGTTGAGGACATCAACTTCATCGACAGCGCCCCTGCTGGAGCGCAGTTGTTCGCCACCCTGGAAAAAGCCGGCAACCTCGAAGGCCAAGACCTCAAGGTGCGCAAGAAAGGCAACGAGGTGATCGACTGCGTGGTCTCCGCCGACACAGTGATTATCGAGGACGTGCCCTGCTACCTGTTGGTGATGATGAACATCACCGAACGCAAACGCTCGGAGCTGGAGCTGGTGGCGGCCATTGAGGAGGTGATGCAAGACGCCTCCTGGTTCAGCCAGACCCTGATCGAGAAACTGGCCAACGCCAAGAGCGTCAACAGCCCCAACCTGCCGAACGTAGCCTTCACCGACCTTACCGCCCGTGAGCGTGATGTGCTGGGTTTGATCTGCGAAGGCCTGGCCGACAAGGAAATTGCCTCGCGCCTGAAGCTTGCGCCCAACACGGTGCGTAATCATGTGGCCACGGTGTACTCCAAACTCGGTGTGCACAGCCGCAGCGCGGCCATTGTATGGGCCAGGGAGCGCGGCTTGTTTGCCGGCGAACTGCGCGTCAAAAGCAAACCATAGAGTGCAAATGCACTAGTGCGACCAGTGCAAATTCGCCTTATTGCGCTGGCGTACGCTGCTTAACCTTGAAGGGTGGGCACAGGGCCTTTGGTCCCGTGCCGTAATGGTTTGATCTCTTCCAAGGAAAGCACGATGAAAAGCGAACAAGTCAAAGGCGCCGTAGAGAAGGTTGCCGGCAAGGCCCAGGGCTTTATCGGCGACCTCACCGGCGATGAACAATTGCAGGCTGAAGGTGTGGCGCGTCAGGCCGCAGGTCAACTGCAGCAAACGTACGGCGACGCGCTGGACACTGTCAGTGATTTCGCCAAAAACAAACCCCTGGCTACCGTGGCTGTCGTCGCCGGTATCGGCCTGCTTGTGGGCCTGTTGCTGCGTCGTCGTTGAGGAGGCCGAGGCCCATGTTTACCCTCTCTCAACTGCGCAACTGCATCGAAGAAGGTTTGTCACCGCTGACCTGCGAGTTCACCCTGTGCCGGGACGCGTCCCTGACCCTCAAGGTCTACGACGCCGAAACCGGCCGTGTTGATCTGGTGGTGACAGGCATCAGCACCAACCGGCTGCAAACCGCGCAAGAAGTGGCCAAGATGGTTGAAGAGTTGCGCTACGAACTGCAAAGCAACAACGTCGGCAAGCTCACACTGGATGATCTGCCTTCAACGACGGCCCAATGAAAATGAAGGCAGGCTGATATCCAGGTCGACCTGGGTGACGCCGAGGCCGAAGTGATGGGTGAGGTAACACGACCGGTGTGGCCGGTTACCTTAACGCAAGAGCGAGGAAAACAGACCGATCACCGCTTGACGGGGGTGATCTCAAGAATGGTGCCGTTGGTGGTTTTGAGCAGCACAAACTTATCACCCACCCGCGCCCATTGGCTGTCTGCCTCAGGCTGCTTGAGGCCGCGTTTTTTCCAGTCGCTGACCGCCGATTCCTTGCGCATCAGGATATCCGGGGCGCGATCACCTTCTTTCAGATCCCGCGTATTGATGCTGGAAGGCTGCACGGTTTCCTGGGGTGTATCACCGGCCTGCACGACAAAGCTGACGGTGGACAGGCCAGCGGTGAGCAGCAGGCAAGCGGCTAGGGTCTTGGACTTCATGGGTGCTCCTTCAATGAATGATGCGTACCCAGGTTCCGACCGCAGGCGCATGGAATCATTCAAGTTTGCACCCTTCCTGTGGCAAGGGAGCTTGCTCCCTCGCCACAAGGGCGCCGGGTCTATAACCAGGCTGCGTCCCAGAGCGGATAATCGCCGATATGTTCAGCCAACCCAGCGCGCAATGGGTTGCCAATTATGTAGCGTGCGATCTTTATAAGATCCTCCTCAGCGCGCGCTGCGCGATCATGGTACCCGCACTGCCAGAACGCGCCCCGTGCATGACAGGCTCGATTGATGGTCAATGTGCTGCGCGACTTCACCCTTTTCATCACTTGCGGCAACGATGCGGCTCTGAGTTCAAATAGCCAATGGAAATGGTCTGGCATGATGACCCAAGCCAAAGAGTTAACCATCTCAAGGTCATGAGCCTGTTTGAACTCTGCCACCAACAACCGCCCCAAGCGAAAATTGGCAAACACCGGGCGGCGCTGATAGACCACAGCAGTTACCAAGTAAGCCCGACCCGCCTCTGAATAACGGCCACGTCGCAATAGGTGAGAATTGGGTTTCTGAAGCAATCCTTTGCTCTCCGATTGAATGAATGATCCATTCACCCTAGCAAGCCACAGCAATACCTCCGTTCAATTCAGTTTCCCACTATGTCACGCCCCTCCACTGTGGCGAGGGAGCTTGCTCCCGCTGGGCTGCGCAGCAGCCCCAAAAAGGCTGGCCGAGTAACACCTGAACCAACGCAGTGGATCGATTGGGGCCGCTTCGCGGCCCAGCGGGAGCAAGCTCCCTCGCCACAAAAGCTTAGACAGCAGGTGTGCGCTGATAAAACACCCTCCACCACTGGCCTGGACCATTCAGTTTCCCACTATGTCACGCCCCCCACTGTGGCGAGGGAGCTTGCTCCCTCGCCACAAAAGCTATGCCACACCCATTGCCACCGTGAAATAATCCGTGTAATTTTTCATGAAATTTCTCGACATAAATTTCATGAACCAACAACAAGAACTCGACGCCCTGGCTGTGCTCATCCACGATCTGCGCAAGCACAAGAAACTCACGCTCGCCCAACTCGCGCAAAAAATCGAGCGCTCGGTGGGCTTTTTGTCTCAAGTCGAACGCGGCCTGTCACGCCCTACTGTGGCCGACCTGACTGCCATCAGCCACGCCCTGGATGTGCCCACCACCTACTTCTACAGCCTGCCCAAACCCAAGGCCGTCGACTGGGTCACACGCCCCAACGAGCGGCGCACGGTGTATTACGCCAATGGCATCACCGACATTCTGGTTTCGCCAAGCATGCACGGCGCCTTTTCGATGCTCGACAGCCTGTTGGCGCCCGGCGCCAACAGTGGCGAGCACACCATGAGCGATCGCGCCGAACAGGCCGGTTTTGTACTGGAGGGCGAGCTGACGCTATGGGTGGAAGGTGAAGCCGATTCGGTCACCCTCGGCCAAGGCGACAGCTTCCACCTGGCCAGTTTTGCCCATTGCCGCTACGCCAACCTGACTGATCTGCCCGCCCGCGTATTGTGGGTTTACAACTAGGAGCAACACCCGTGAAAAGCCAATCCTCCACGTTGCTGGCCGAAGTACGGACCTTTCGCCAGAACCACCCCGAGGTGCGTTACGTCGACCTGATCGCCCTGGACATTCCCGGCCATTTCTACGGCAAGCGCTACCCGGTGGAGATGCTCGAAAAAGTCGCCGCCGGCAGCCCGCTGAAGCTGCCGCAAAATGCCGTGCTGCTGGGCGCCCAGGGCGGGCTGTTCAAAATTGGTGACTATTGCTTCCACGACGGCGACCCGGATGCCAACCGCCGCCTGGTGCCGGGCACGCTCAAGCCGGTGAGCTGGGAAGCGCAACCGCTGGGGCAGATGCTGATCACCTCGGATGGCACTGAAGCGCCCATCGAGTTTGAACCACGTGAAGTCCTGGCCAAGGTGCTGGAGCGCCTGCAGCACAAGGGCATTCACCCGGTGGTGGCGTTTGAGCTGGAGTTTTACCTGCTCGATAAAAAACTTGACGACGGCCTGCCGCAATTTGCCCGCGACCCGCTCAGTGATGACGCTGACGACCAGCCCAACCTGCACATCGAGCGGTTGTCGCGCTTCAGCGAAGTGCTCGACGACATGGCGCAAACCGCCCAGGCCCAAGGCATCGACATCACGGTGATCACCGCCGAACTCGGCCCTGGCCAGTTCGAGATCAACTTCGGCCACTGCGACGACGGCCTGCGCGCCGCCGACTGGGCCGCGCTGTTCTGCCGCAGCACGCGTGGCGTGGCACTCAAGCATGGCTACCGCGCCAGCTTTATGGCCAAGCCTTACCTGCAATTTCCCGGCAGCGGCATGCATGTGCATGTCAGCCTGTATGACGGCGCGGGCAATAATTTACTCGCGGCGCACCAGCAGCAACCGCTGCGCCACGCGGTGGCCGGTTGCCTGGAATTGTTGCCGCACTGCATGCCGATTTTCTCGCCCAACCACAACGCCTTCCGCCGCTTGGGTGGCACCGTGAACGCGGCAACGCGTGCCAGCTGGGGCTTTGAAGACCGCGACGCGTGCGTGCGTATTCCCGATTCCGACCCGCGCAACCTGCGCATCGAACACCGCCTGGCCAGTGCCGATGCCAACCCCTACCTGGTGCTGGCAGCGATCCTGGCAGGGTTGGAGCATGGCCTTGAAGCCAGGCAAGAACCCATCGCCCCGCTGAATGAGGACCGTAACAGCGGCGCCGACTTCCCCCTGGAAATGCTCGATGCCGTACGCGCCATGCAGCATCAAGCGGTATTGCGCGATAAGCTGGGCGCCGAATTTATCGACGTGTACTGCGAAAACAAACGCCAGGACCACTTGGCCTTTCAACAAGAGATCAACGCGCGGGAATACCGCTGGTTTCTCTAGCCATGGAATCACCGATGACCGACCAAAGCGCCCCGGCCCTCAAGGAAATCTTCAACGTTGAACGCCTGCAACACATCGCCAGTGAAATGACAGCGGTGTACCCGGCCTTTGATGCAAAAGGGTTTCTAAAGCACGCCAAAGCCGGGCTGGCCGAGTTGTCGGTGATGCAGCGCATGGCGCGGGTCAGTGAGAGCCTGCATGCGGTAATCCCACTGGATTACGCGCAAACCCTCAAGCTGCTGCATGCGCTGGCTCCGCGACTGAACAGTTCATTTGTGTGCCTGTTTCTGCCGCACTACGTGGCCAGTTACGGGCAAAGTGACTTCAAGCGCTCCATGGCCGCGCTCAAATACTTCACCGTGTTTGGCTCGGCCGAGTTCGCCATTCGCCCGTTCTTGTTGAACGACTTCGAGCGTACCCTGGCCGCGATGCAGCAGTGGTCGCTGGACGCCAACGAACATGTGCGGCGCCTTGCCAGTGAAGGCTCGCGCCCTCGCCTGCCCTGGTCCTTTCGCTTGGCGGCGGTGCAGGCCAACCCGCAGCTGTGCGCCTCGATCCTGGATAACCTCAAGGCCGACAGCAGCCTGTATGTGCGCAAGTCGGTGGCCAACCACCTCAACGACATCACCAAGGACCACCCGGACTGGGTGCTCAGCCTGATCGAAGGCTGGAACCTGGACAACCCGCACACGGCCTGGATCGCCCGGCACGCCTTGCGCAGCCTGATCAAGCAAGGCAATACCCGCGCACTCACGATCATGGGCGCCGGCGCCAAGGCCGAGGTAAACATTCACCACCTGAAAGTCACACCGGCGGTGATCAACCTGGGCGAGCGGATCAACCTGTCGTTCAGTCTGGAATCCACCGCCACCGCCGCGCAGAAGCTGGTGGTCGACTACGCCATCGACTACGTAAAAAGTGCCGGCCATAGCGCGGCCAAAGTGTTCAAGCTCAAGGCATTTACCCTGGGCGCGGGCGAACATCAGAGCATCCGCCGCGAACAACATATTCGCGAGTTGACCACGCGCAAGCATTACGCAGGCAAGCACTGGGTGCATGTGCTGGTGAACGGCGAAAAGCTCGCCAGTGCCGAATTTGAACTGCTAAAACCCTGACAAAAATCAACCAAAAGGCTCTAGAACGGGCCTTTCAGACACATTAATTGTCAGACAATCCTGGCTTTTGTTGTTGCGATCCATTATCATCCGGCGCCTTCTCACTACCCATCGGGTAGTTGTTCCACTGTGTCACCCGAGGCGCCAATGTACCGTTCGCACCGTTTGTATCGTTTTTCGTTTCACTGCCCCTTGCTTGCCCTGAGCCTGGGGCTGGTTTCCCACGGTGTCAGTGCCGCCCTGCAACCCATGGCCGAAGCCCCGCTGGCCAGCGACACCGAGCTGCACTGCCACTTCAACCGCGACGCCAGCACCGACTGCACCACCACCCAGCACTACACCATCCTCAAGCCCAACGGCCGCGAAATGCTCTCGCGCATCGACTTCGATTACTCCGAAGGCGACACCTTTGAAGTGATCAGCGCGCAATCCACCCAACCAGGCGCCAAGCCGGTCGCGCTGGACGCCGCGCAAATCGACACGCGCACCGCGCCCAACCCGGACCAGGGCTTCAGCCGCTACAAGCAAACCTCGCTGGCCTTCCCGAACCTGCGCGTAGGCACGCAAATTCGCTACACCGTGCGCGAACGTCGCGCCGCCAAACCGTTGGTGACCCAGTTTCACTACGCAATCATGTTTGGCCCCAGCGCATTCCGGCGCGACCACGTCAAGGCGCGCTTTACCGCCGAGCGCCCGATCCAGTGGCGCAGTGAGTTGTTCGACGGTTTCAAAGTAACGGCATCTGCCAACGGCAAAACCCTGGACGTGGTGCAAAAAAAACCGACCTATCTCAATTACATCAACGAATCCTCCAGCGCCGCGCTGCAACGCATCCCGCGCCTGGAAGTGGGCAGCGCCCTGGAGCGCCAGGCGTATTTCGGTGATTTCGCCCAGCGTTACAACCAGATCCTCGGCGCCAACCTGCCGGCGCAAGCGGCCGCGGCCGTAGCTGCCGCACGCAACCTGGCGCCGGCACAACAGGTCGAAGCGCTGATGCAGCACATCAACGATCACTACCGCTACCTGGGCGACTGGCGCGCCACCGAGCGCGGTTATGTGCCGTTCAACCTGGCGGAAATCGAGCAGCATGGTTATGGCGACTGCAAAGACCTGGCGATCCTGCTGACCGCAATGCTCAAGGCCAGCGGCATCAAGGCCGAAACCGCCTGGGTCAGCCGTGGCGACGTGGCGTTCTCATTGTTGATCCCCGGCACCAATGCAGCGAACCACGCCATCGTGCGTGCCGAAGTCGATGGCCAGGTCTGGTGGCTCGACCCGACCAACCCGGTGTTCGCACCCGGCCAGACCATGCCCGACATTCAAGACCGCTGGGTGCTGGTCAATGATGCTCAGGGCCAGGTACGCGAAGAACAGATCCCGCTGGAACGCCCGGAAACCACCCTGCGCCTGGACAAAAAAGTGCACTTCGACAAGCAAGGCAATGGCGCCACCCAGGCCACCATCACCTTCAGCCGCCTGCCGCTGATGCAAATGAGCGTCGCCGACCGCCAGCAAGGCACCACCGCCACCGACCAGAACATCTGCGGCAACTTTGGCAACGAAATCAGCGACTGTAAAATCACCCGCCAACCCACCGCCTTCGTGGTGCACGACGGCTACACCGTCAACGCCAGCATGAACGACCAGCGCGCGCTGGAAAAGCTCGCGAACGACTACGTCTACACCGACGAGTCACTCAAAGGCCGTTGGGATGGTTTCATCAACTACCGTCGCCATGATCAACAAGCCGACCTTTACCTGGGCAACCCCGAAACCTACGACTACCGTTTCACGCTGACCGGTGGGCAGATGGAAAAAGCCATCCCCGGCTGCCAGGTGCGCTCGCCCTGGTATGACCTGGATCTGGATGGCAAGCGCACGGATGACGGCCTGCAGTATCACTATCGCCTGAGCCAGAAGATACGCTGGCTGACCCATGCAGAAGTCGCCAGTGAAGCGTTTGGCAAGATGATTGACGAGGCGCGGGCGTGTGCTGAGCAGGTGCATCAGGTGGTGAAGCTCTGACCCCTCACTGACACAACACAAACCCAATGTGGGAGCTGGCTTGCCTGCGATTGCAGTGTGTCATTCAACAAATAAGTTGACTGACAGGGACTCATCGCAGGCAAGCCAGCTCCCACATTTTTTTATCCGGTTTCTTCAGTGGGTTTCGCCTAACAGCAAGCTTTGCTCGCGCGCACACAACTCCACCACATAATCCCACAACACCCGCAACCGCACTGACTTGTGCAGCTCCCGGCGCGAGCTGATCCAGTAGCTGCGCTGGATGCTTTCTGCCGGCAGCAAAGGCACCAGGTCCGGGTCGCCAGCAGCCATAAAGCACGGCAGCACCGCAATGCCCAATCCCGAACGCGCCGCCTGGTGTTGAGCAATCACGCTGGTGCTGTGGAACACCACTTTGGGGTTGCGGCAAAAGCTGCTGAGGAACTTGAGTTCCTGGCTGAACAGCAGGTCATCCACGTAATCGATCCATGCATGGGCGGCGAGGTCTTCACGTTTTTCAATCGGCGGATTGCGCGCAAGGTAGGCGCGGCTGGCGTAGAGCGCCAGGCGGTAGTCGGTGAGTTTGCGCGTGACGAGTTGGTCGACGCTGGGGCGTTCGAGGTGGATGCTGATTTCCGCTTCGCGGTTGAGAATGCTCACAAAGCGCGGCACCGCCACCAGTTCCACTTCCAGCCCTGGATAACGCTCGAACAGCCCGCCCATGCGGCTGGCGAGGAACATCACGCCCAACCCCTCAGCCACGCCAAGGCGGATCTTGCCCAGCGGCGCAGCGGAATGGGTGAGTTCGTCTTCGGCCAGCAACGCGACGTTTTCCATGGCCTCGGCGTGCTTGAGCAGGGCTTCACCGGAAGGCGTCAGTTCGTAACCCTGGGCATGCTGCACGAACAGCGCGGTGCCGAGGCTTTTCTCGATGGCCTCGATATGCCGGGCCACGGTAGCGTGCGTGGTTTTCAGGCGCTGTGCAGCGGTGAGCAGGCGGCCGCTGCGTTGCAACTCAAGAAAAAACCGCAGGTCATTCCAGTCGAACATGTCGCCTCCCTTGGACAAATGTACCTTCTAATGCCTGGCCCGGCACCTGTGGCTGGCGCTTACTGTGGCGAGCGAGCGAGCTTGCTCGCTCGCCACAGGCATAACGTTGCTTCGAGGTTTAAGTGCCGCTGTTTAAAAACGCACAGCAGCTGGGTAAAAACTAACATTTTTAAGACGAAAACTAACAACTAGGATGGGCCCAATAAGAAAAACAAGCGAGACCTCAGATGCCCATTGCAACTGCTGAATACGATTACATCGTCGTAGGCGCCGGCCCCGCAGGCTGCCTGCTGGCTAATCGATTGTCCGCCAACCCCGCCCACCGCGTGCTGCTGCTCGAAGCCGGTGGCCGCGACAATTACCCCTGGATCCACATCCCCGTCGGTTACCTGTTCTGCATCGGCAACCCACGCACCGACTGGTGCTTCAAGACCGAAGCCCAGGAAGGCCTGCAAGGCCGTGCACTGAGTTACCCACGCGGCAAAGTGCTGGGCGGCTGCTCGTCCATCAACGGCATGATCTATATGCGTGGCCAAGCCCAGGATTACGACGGCTGGGCCGCCGCAGGCAACCCCGGCTGGGCCTGGAAAGACGTGCTGCCACTGTTCAAACAGAGCGAAAACCATTTTGCCGGCGGCTCGGAATTTCACAGCGACGGCGGTGAATGGCGCGTGGAGCAACAGCGCCTGCACTGGCCGATCCTCGATGCCTTTCGCGATGCGGCGGCGCAGAGTGGTATCGCGCCGATCAGCGATTTCAACCAGGGCGACAATGAAGGTTGCGGCTACTTCCAGGTCAACCAAAAGGCCGGGGTGCGCTGGAACGCGGCGAAGGCGTTTCTCAAGCCGATCCGCCAGCGCCCCAACCTTACCGTGCTGACCGAAGTGGAAGTCGATCGTGTAGTGCTGGAAAACGGTCGCGCTTCGGCCGTGGTCGGGCGTCAACATGGGCAACAACTGAGCTGGAAGGCACGCAAGGAAATCGTCCTGTGCGCCGGTTCTGTCGGCTCGCCGGGTATCCTGCAACGCTCGGGGATTGGCCCGTCCCATGTGCTCAAGCCATTGGGCATCAACGTGCTGCATGAACTGCCGGGTGTCGGTGGCAACCTGCAGGACCACCTGCAACTGCGCCTGATCTACAAGCTGGAAAACGCACGCACCTTGAACCAGATCGCCGGCACCCTGTTGGGCAAAATGGGCATGGGCCTGCGCTACCTGTATGACCGCAGCGGCCCGTTGTCCATGGCGCCCAGCCAGCTTGGCGCCTTCGCCCGCTCCGGCCCGGAACAGACTACGGCCAATCTTGAATACCACGTGCAGCCGCTGTCACTGGAGCGTTTTGGCGAGCCGTTGCATGCCTTCCCGGCATTCACCGCGTCGGTGTGCGACCTGCGCCCGCAAAGCCGTGGCCGCATTGATATTCGCTCCGCCAACCCGGCGGATGCACCCCTGATACGGCCCAACTACCTCAGCCATCCCGAAGATTTGCGCGTGGCCGCCGACGCGATCCGCCTGACCCGCCGCATCGTCGCCGCACCGGCCTTGAGCCAGTTCAAGCCGGTGGAATACCTGCCGGGCGACGCGCTGCAAACCGAAGAACAACTGCATGAAGCCGCCGCGCGTATCGGCACGACGATTTTCCACCCGGTGGGCACTTGCCGCATGGGCGATGACCAAGATGCAGTGGTCGATGCGCAACTGCGCGTACATGGCGTGCCGGGCCTGCGTATTGCCGATGCCTCGGTGATGCCACGCATTACATCCGGCAACACCTGCTCACCTACACTGATGATTGCGGAAAAGGCAGCGCAGCTGATGCTTTCGCCGAACACAAGGAGTCTCGCCCCGCAGAGAGAAACGGTTCATGCAATCTGAATAGCGGCGCCGCACCCGGCGCCGACAGTGGAACAACAATAAATAATCACTGTGAGGGATACCCGATGTCAGAACATGCTCAACCCCTGGGCTCGGCCGTCAAGGCGAGCACCGGCAGCGAATCAAGGAAAGTCATCTTCGCCTCGTCTTTAGGGACGGTGTTCGAGTGGTACGACTTTTTCCTCTACGGCGCCCTGGCGGCGGTGATCAGCAAGCAATTTTTTGCCGGGGTCAACGACACCACGGCGTTCATCTTCGCCTTGATGGCCTTTGCCGCAGGCTTTGTGGTGCGGCCGTTCGGCGCGTTGGTGTTCGGCCGCCTGGGCGACATGATCGGGCGCAAGTACACGTTTTTGGTCACCATCATCCTGATGGGTGTCGCGACCTTCTGTGTCGGGCTATTGCCGACCTATGCCAGCATCGGCATTGCGGCGCCGATCATTCTGATCGTGCTGCGCATGCTGCAAGGCCTGGCGTTAGGCGGTGAATATGGCGGCGCAGCCACCTATGTGGCCGAGCACGCACCGGCCGGCAAACGCGGCCTGCACACCAGCTGGATTCAATCCACAGCCACCCTTGGCTTGCTGCTGTCGCTGCTGGTGGTACTGGCTTGCCGTTACTTCACCGGCGACCAGTTCGAGGTGTGGGGCTGGCGCATTCCGTTCCTGTTCTCGATTGTGCTGCTGGGCATTTCCACCTGGATCCGCATGAGCCTGCATGAGTCGCCGGCATTCCTGAAGATGAAAGAGGAAGGCAAGGCCAGCAAGTCGCCGATCCGCGAATCCTTCGGTAAATGGGAAAACCTCAAGGTGGTGCTGATTGCGCTGTTCAGCATCAACGGCGGGCAGGCAGTGACCTTCTATGCGGCGCAGTTCTATGTGCTGTTCTTCCTCACGCAGTTCCTGAAGATGGACCCGGCCCTGGCCAATATGCTGTTGATTATCAGCGTAGTGATCGGCGCGCCGTTCTTCATCCTGTTCGGCTGGCTGTCGGACAAGGTTGGGCGCAAACCGGTGCTGATGCTCGGCTTGCTGTTGGCCACCGCACTGTACTTTCCGATCTTCAAAGGGCTGGCGCATTACACCAACCCGGCGATGGACCAGGCCAGCCACCAGGCGCCGATTACCGTATTGGCCGACCCGGCCACCTGCACCTTCCAGTTCGACCCGGTGGGCAAGGCGCGTTTTGACAGCCCGTGTGACAAGGTCAAGACCTTCCTGGTCAAGCAAGGTCTGCCATACAGCAGCGCCGCCGCGCCAGCCGGCAGCCCGGTACAGGTGAGCGTGGGTGATGTGCGTATCGACGGTTACGATGAAGCGGCCCTGCGCGGCGCGGTAACCCTGGCCGGCTACCCGACTTCGGCGGATGTGGCCCAGGTCAACAAAGTGATGGTGGTGGTGCTGATCGTGGTGCTGATCCTGATCGCCGCCATGTGCTACGGCCCGTTGGCAGCACTGATGGTGGAACTGTTCCCGACGCGCATCCGCTACACCTCGATGTCGCTGCCCTACCACATCGGTAACGGCTGGTTTGGCGGGTTCCTGCCGACCGTGTCGTTTGCCTTGGTGGTGTACACCGGCGATATCTTCTACGGCTTGTGGTACCCGGTGGTGGTAACCGGCGTGAGCTTGATTGTGGGGTTGTTCTGCCTGAAAGAAACCAAGAACGTGGATATCAATAACAACTGATCTTCAAAACGCTGAAGCCCCCTGTGGGAGCTGGCTTGCCTGCGATTGCATCACCTCGGAGTGTCAGATGTGCCGAGTTGTCCGTATCGCAGGCAGGCTAGTGCCCACATTTTTCTGAGTGCTGACCACACAAATTGCTGTACATCCATACAGATAACAGTTGCTCAATTGCCTTTGACTGAGCATCCTGCAAGGCATCGACCCGATCTGATGTGATGACCATGCGGCTGTACCTCTGTGAAAAACCCTCCCAGGCCAAGGATATCGCGGCCGTGCTCGGCGCCAGTCGGCGTGGCGACGGGTGCTGGCTGGGTAACGGGGTCACAGTCACCTGGTGCATCGGTCACCTGTTGGAAACCGCCCCACCCGACGCCTACGACGCCAAATACAAGCGCTGGGTGCTGGCCGACCTGCCAATCGTGCCGGAAAAATGGAAGATGCTGGTCAAGCCCAAGACCGCCAGCCAGTTCAAGGCCGTCAAGCGTTTGCTCGGGGAAGCTCAGGAACTGGTGATCGCCACCGACGCCGACCGCGAAGGCGAAATGATCGCCCGGGAGCTGGTGGAGCATTGCCGCTATCGCGGGCCGATTCAGCGTTTGTGGTTATCGGCGCTGGATGACGCCTCCATTCGCAAAGCCCTCGCCGCCCTCAAACCCGGCGCCGAAACCTACAGCCTGTATCACTCGGCCCTCGGCCGCTCACGCGCCGACTGGTTGATCGGCATGAACATGAGTCGCTTGTTTACCTTGCTCGGGCGTCAATCCGGGTATCAAGGCGTATTGCCGGTGGGCCGCGTGCAAACCCCGACCTTGCGCCTGGTGGTGGACCGCGACCGCAGCATCGCCGACTTTGTGCCGGTGGCTTACTGGGCCATTGATGTCGACTTGCGGCATGAGCGCATGACCTTTACGGCTCAATGGCGGGCCGCTGAGGATGCCTGCGACGATCAAGGCCGCTGTCTTAACCCGCAACTGGCTCGCGATGCTGCCGATGCGATGACCAACGCCGCCAGCGCCAGGTTGGTCAAACTGCGTACCGAACGCGTGCGCGAGGTGGCGCCCCTGCCCTTCGACCTCGGCACGTTGCAGGAAATCTGTTCCAAGAAGCTCGGCCTCGGCGCCCAGGAAACCCTGGACATCGCGCAGTCCCTTTACGAAACCCACAAAGTCATCACCTACCCTCGCAGTGATTGCGGCTACCTGCCGCTCAGCCAACACAGTGATGCGCCGAAGATCTTGGCCGCGCTGGCCCGCGCGGATGCGGCGGTGAATGAGTTGATGCCGCATATCAACCCGCAACGCCGCTCGCGGGCCTGGAACGACGCCAAGGTCAGCGCGCACCACGGCATCATTCCTACGGGTGCCGGTAAGGACGTCGCGCAACTGGCCGGCAAACACCGTGCGGTCTACACGCTGATTCGCGCGCGTTACCTGGCGCAGTTCCTGCCCAACCATGAATACGATCGCACCCAGGCGGATTTCGATTGCGCCGGCCAAGCCTTGCGCGCGGTAGGCAAAGTCATCATCGAGCCGGGCTGGAAACGCGCCCTGCCCGAGGCGCTGGCGCCTGCCAAAGGCCGTGAAGCTCCTGCACCGCAGGCCTTGCCGACCTTGGTGCAAGGCCAGAATTACGCGGTGGCCAAGGTCAACCTCAAGGACCTCTGGACCCAGCCGCCCAAGCCCTTCACCGAGGGCGACCTGATCAAGGCGATGAAAAACGTCGCCAAACTGGTGGAAGACCCACTGCTCAAGCAAAAGCTCAAGGACACCACCGGCATCGGCACCGAAGCCACCCGCGCGGGGATTATCCAGGGTTTGCTCGACCGGGGTTATCTGGTCAAAAACGGCAAGGCACTGTCAGCCACTCCGGCGGCGTTCAGCCTGATCGACGCGGTGCCTCGGGCGATTGCCGACCCAGGCACCACCGCGATCTGGGAGCAGGCGCTGGACATGGTGCAAAGCGGTGAAATGAGCCTGGAAGAATTCGTCGCCAAGCAGGCGGCCTGGATGAGCAAACAAGTGGCACGCTGCAATGGCATGCGCATGACCATCACCGGCCCAGCCAGCCCGGCAGGCCGAGGTGCTACGCCGTGGAAAAACAAGCGCAAGGCTGCACCGCGCAAGACGACAGGCGCTCCAAAGCGGGCGAAAAAGCCGAAAAGTGCCGGCTGAATAGCGAAATAATCCGGCGAATGACGTTTTTCGACGGGTTTAACGCCGCTTTGGGCCTTGCGGCGCTGTAGCCCGTCTAGGATTCTGTAAGGGACTCGCTGACTTCCTAATAACAACACCGGAGTGGCCGCCATGAAAACCGTTGCACAACTGCTCAAAGCCAAGGACCAGAAGAACCAGGACGTCCATACCATTCAATGGGACCACACGGTCTTTGAGGCGCTGGTGCGGATGTCAGAGAAAAACGTCGGGGCCTTGCCGGTGGTCAAAGACGGCGCGGTTGTCGGAATCATCAGCGAACGTGATTACGCCCGCAAACTCATCCTCAAGGGACTCTCTTCGGTTACCACAAAGGTCCATGAGGTGATGAGTTCACCGGTCATCACCGTGGATACCCATAAAAGTGTCGAAGAATGCATGAACATCATGACCGACAGTCACTTGCGCCACCTCCCAGTGGTCGAAGACGGCGAACTGAAGGGCCTGCTGTCCATCGGTGACTTGGTAAAAGAGGCCATTGCCGAACAGACCGACTTGATCAAACAGCTGGAGCAGTACATCCGCGGCGAATAGGGGAACCCATGCTCGATACGCTGGACCATCAAGAAAATCACCTCGACACCCTGTACCGGGCCATGGCTGAACGACGCTTTTTGGTCTTGACCGGTGCAGGTATCAGCACGTCATCGGGCATCCCGGATTATCGCGACAGCGAAGGCGTGCGCCGTGGCAAGGCGCCGATGATGTACCAGGAATTCCTCGCCACCGCGCAAGCGCGTCGCCGCTATTGGGCACGCGCCATGCTGGGTTGGCCACGGGTGCGTATTGCGCAGCCGAACCAGGCTCATCTGGCGCTGGCCACGCTGCAGCAGCGTGGCCGTATCAGCGGGCTAATCACGCAAAACGTCGACACCCTGCATGATCAGGCCGGCAGCCATGATGTGATCGAACTGCATGGCAGCCTGCATCGTGTGCTGTGCCTGGACTGCCAGCAGCGCAGTACCCGCGATGTGATTCAGCGGCAAATGGAAATCGACAATCCTTACCTGGTGCAGGTCCACGCGGTGCAGGCGCCCGACGGTGACACCCTGCTCGATCCGACCTTTGAAGAACGCTTCCAGGTTCCTCGCTGCCCCCATTGCAATGGCGAGCGCTTGAAGCCAGACGTTGTGTTTTTTGGCGAGAACGTGGCACCGGCTACGGCAGCCAGGGCCATGGCCGCCGTGGAGCATGCAGACGGGCTGCTGGTGGTGGGTTCTTCGCTAATGGCCTATTCGGCGTTTCGTCTGTGCAAGGCGATGGTGGAGCAAGGCAAGCCGGTAATTGCCATCAACCTGGGCAAGACCCGTGGGGATGAGCTGTTGCAGGTGAAAATCGAGGCGTCATGCGAGCGGTTGTTGCCCCTGCTCGCCGAACGACTGAGTTAGCAAAACCACCGAAAATCCAACTGTGGGAGCTGGCTTGCCTGTGATAGCGGTGTATCAGTTAACAAGTCTTTGGCTGACACACCGCGATCGCAGGCAAGCCAGCTCCCACAGGGATTGCGCGTTGGATTGGCTATCTGCCCACCACGACCCACCGCACAAAAAATGACGCCCAAGTCACGTTTTCCCGCATTCTCCCGTCCCCACAGCAATTTATGTAGTGACTAAAAATAATCACTACATAATCGTTGACGTAACCTTTTTGTCCTTGCATTATCGAGACGTCTCCCGGATCGGGAGCGTTGGTAACACGCGTTTTGAACAAGCTCGTCTGACCGCCGAGCTGTTTTTTCCGGATGTGCACTGCCCACAAGGCAGATTGATGAAGCTGACCGGCCCGCAAGGATCGGTACAAGGAGCTCAAACGCTGCTTGTCTTCGTGATGAAACCATTACGTAGCCGCTCATCAGCAAGACTACATGCATCAGGTTCAAGACCCTGCCCGTATTCGGCAGACCGTTACTGACGCCCGGTTTTCGCAACCGGAGACAACTAAGCAGTTTTAACGAACCAACTGATAGATCGCCAACTGGTCAAGGGGCTTACACATGAATCTGAACAACCAACCAACTATCGATGAATTGGCTGAGATGTTCGCAGCGCAAAAAGACAAACTCGACGACCATATCCTGTGGGTTGGCAAGTCGGGCGAAGTCAAAATTGACTGCCTGGCGCCCCACACCGAAGAAGCCGAGTTTGACCGCACTCACCGTGAACTCGCGGCGCGCCTGAAGATGTACCGCCGCGGCCAGGGTTATGTCGGCAAGAAAGCGGCGGCCGATCGAAACTTCATTGAGCAAGTATTCGACACACTTAACAATGCCTGGGCATCTTTCAAGGATAACTCGCAAGTTAAAGTGATCGACCGCTACTACTAAGTAAAACTTGCCCACTGTGGGAGCTGGCTTGCCGGCGATAACGGTTTAACTGCCAACACTTTTGTTGAATGTTAACTGGCTATCGCAGGCAAGCCAGCTCCCACATTTGTTTTGTGGCACGCTCAAAACGTCGGGAAACGTCCCTTCGCCGCTTCGTCGCGAAAAATATCAAACAACACCTGCGCCGCCGCCGACAGTTCATGACCGGGTTTGGTGAGTACGCCAATCGGCCGCTCGATCACCGGATCGCTCAAGGTGATGCAATGGGCGCCCGCCTCCTCCATCTGACGTGCGCACAATGCAGGCACGGCGCTGACACCCAGGCCACTGGCAACCATCTTGCCGACCGTGGCCAATTGATGGCTTTCCAACGCCACCGGCAATTTCATCTGCAAGGCCCCAAGGTGCTCCTCCAGCATCACGCGCACCGTCGAGGGCCGTTGCAGGGTGATGAACGGGTGTTCCAACAGGGTTTTCCAGTCGACTTCGGTACATTGCGCCAAGGGCGAATCACCGGGCACCACCGCAATAAACCGGTCCAGGTATAAAGGCGTGAATGCCAGGGACGAACCTTCGGATGGCTCGAACGCCACGCCCAGCTCCACTTGGCGATCGCGGACCATTTCCAGCACCTGTTCATTGATCAGGTCATGCACCGTCACATTCACCTGCGGGTAACGTGCGCGGAATATCTTAAGAATCGGTGGCAGCAGGTTGCCCGCAAACGAAGGCATCGCCGCCACGGTGACGCGGCCACGCTGCAGGGTGAAACGCTGACGCAGTTCGTCTTCGGCATTGTCCCAGTCGGCAATCAACCGGCGCGCCAACGGCAGCAGCGATTCACCTTCGGGTGTCAGTGCGACGTTGCGGGTATTGCGGCTGAACAGGCGCCCACCCAGGCCCTCCTCCAAGCCCTTGATGGTCAGGCTCAGCGCCGATTGGGAAAGGTGCAGGCGCTCGCAGGCGGCGGCAAAACTCAGGCTTTGGGCCACGGCGAGAAAGGCGCGCATCTGTTTGACGGTCATGAGGCTGCTCCGGGCGGCGATTGGACTATGCTGTTTTCTAAATCAATCAACCTTAAAAAACAACTTAACAAATCAATCCGTCGGCGCAACACTCAGTTCATTGGCTGGCCCACAAACAATAAAAGAGGTGCATATGGCAGGTTTCGATAAACGCGTGGCGTCCTATGAAGAAGCACTGGCAGGCCTGGAAGACGGCATGACCGTGCTCTCCGGTGGTTTTGGCCTGTGCGGCATTCCAGAAAACCTCATCGCCGAGATCAAGCGCAAAGGCACCCGCGACCTGACCGTGGTTTCCAACAACTGCGGCGTCGACGGGTTTGGCCTGGGTGTACTGCTGGAAGAAAAGCAGATCAGCAAGGTAATCGCCTCCTACGTCGGTGAAAACGCGCTGTTCGAGAAGCAACTGCTCAGCGGCGAAATCGAAGTGGTGCTCACGCCCCAAGGCACCCTGGCCGAAAAAATGCGCGCAGGCGGCGCCGGCATCCCGGCCTTCTTCACCGCCACCGGCGTCGGCACTCCGGTGGCCGAAGGCAAGGAGACCCGCGAGTTCAACGGTCGCCCGTACCTGATGGAAGAGTCCATCACCGGCGACTTCGCCATTGTCAAAGGCTGGAAAGCCGACCACTTCGGCAACGTCATCTACCGCCATACCGCGCAGAACTTCAACCCGCTGGCGGCTACTGCGGGCAAGATCACCGTGGTCGAAGTTGAAGAAATCGTCGAACCGGGCGAGCTGGACCCGGCGCATATCCACACCCCAGGGATTTACGTCGACCGAGTCATTTGCGGCACCTTCGAGAAGCGCATCGAACAGCGCACCGTCCGCAAATAATCCGCCAGCCCAAATAATAAGGAGACAACACATGGCTCTTACCCGCGAACAAATGGCTCAACGCGTCGCCCGCGAAATGCAGGACGGTTTCTACGTCAACCTCGGCATCGGCATCCCGACCCTGGTGGCCAACTACATCCCCGAAGGCATGGAAGTGATGCTGCAATCGGAAAACGGCCTGCTCGGCATGGGCCCGTTTCCCACCGAAGAAACCATCGATGCCGACATGATCAACGCCGGCAAACAAACTGTGACCGCACGCATCGGCGCCTCGATCTTCTCCTCTGCCGAGTCCTTCGCAATGATTCGCGGCGGGCATGTCGACCTCACCGTGCTCGGCGCATTTGAAGTGGACGTGCAAGGCAACATCGCGTCGTGGATGATCCCCGGCAAGCTGGTCAAGGGCATGGGCGGCGCCATGGACCTGGTGGCCGGTGCAGAAAACATCATCGTGATCATGACCCACGCGTCCAAGGACGGGGAGTCCAAACTGCTCAGCCAATGCAGCCTGCCGCTGACCGGCGCCAAGTGCATCAAGCGCGTGCTGACAGACCTTGCGTACCTGGAAATCGAAAATGGCGCTTTTGTCCTCAAGGAACGCGCACCTGGCGTCAGCGTTGAAGAGATTGTGAGCAAGACCGCCGGTAAACTGATCGTCCCGGACCACGTTCCAGAAATGCACTTCCAGTGAGGACAGATTCCATGCAAGACGTCGTGATTGTTGCTGCCACCCGCACCGCCGTGGGCAGCTTTCAAGGAGCGCTGGCCAGCATTCCGGCACCGGAGTTGGGCGCGGCCGTGATCCGTCGCCTGCTGGAGCAGACCGGTCTGGACCCGGCTCAGGTCGATGAAGTGATCCTCGGCCAGGTACTGACCGCAGGCAGCGGCCAGAACCCGGCGCGCCAGGCCTCTATTCTGGCGGGTCTGCCCCATGCGGTGCCGGCTTTGACCCTGAACAAGGTCTGCGGCTCGGGCCTCAAAGCCCTGCACCTGGGTGCCCAAGCCATCCGTTGTGGTGACGCTGAGGTGATCATCGCCGGCGGCATGGAGAACATGAGCCTGGCGCCGTACGTATTACCCGCTGCGCGCACCGGTTTGCGCATGGGCCACGCCAAGATGCTCGACAGCATGATCACTGACGGCCTGTGGGATGCGTTCAACGACTACCACATGGGCATCACCGCCGAGAACCTGGTGGACAAGTACGGCATCAGCCGTGAAGCCCAGGACGCCTTCGCCGCCGCCTCCCAGCAGAAAGCCGCCGCCGCTATCGAAGCCGGCCGGTTTGTCGATGAGATCACTCCGATCCTGATTCCACAGCGCAAGGGTGATCCGTTGTCCTTCGCCGTGGATGAGCAACCGCGCGCCGGCACCACAGCCGAGTCGCTGGCCAAGCTCAAGCCCGCGTTCAAGAAAGAGGGTAGCGTCACCGCCGGCAACGCCTCCAGCCTCAATGACGGCGCCGCCGTTGTCTTGTTGATGAGCGCCGAAAAAGCCAAGGCTCTCGGCCTGCCGGTGCTGGCGCGTATCGCCAGCTACGCCAACGCCGGCGTGGACCCTGCGATCATGGGCATCGGCCCGGTCTCGGCTACCCGCCGCTGCCTGGACAAAGCCGGTTGGAGCCTGGGTGACCTGGACCTGATCGAAGCCAACGAAGCCTTCGCCGCGCAATCTCTGGCGGTGGGCAAAGAGCTGGAGTGGGATGCGAACAAGGTCAACGTCAACGGCGGCGCCATCGCCATCGGCCACCCGATCGGCGCCTCAGGCTGCCGCGTGCTGGTGACCCTGCTGCATGAAATGATCAAGCGCGACGCCAAGAAAGGCCTTGCCACCTTGTGCATCGGCGGCGGCCAAGGGGTAGCCCTGGCCCTCGAGCGCAGTTGATCTAAAGAGCAGCAGGCTAATTGTGGCGAGGGAGCTTGCTCCCGTTGGGCTGCGCAGCAGCCCCTGTCGACAAGAGCAACATGAGAAAAGGCTCGATTCCACGAAAAATCGGGCCTTTTCTTTGCCCGGTTTTCCTGAAAAAAAACAATACTCATGTGGGAGCTGGCTTGCCTGCGATAGCGGTGTGTCAGCCAAGCAGTTGTTACCTGACACACCGCTATCGCAGGCAAGCCAGCTCCCACATTTAATCTTCATCGTCAGAGTGAGGTACCGCAAACACCGCATTCGCCCGTGCCACCACCTTGTCCCCCACTTGCAGGCTCACAGTGGCAAACGCCATCTGCCGGCCACGCTTGTGGTGCTCCAGCCGCACCACAATCCACTCCCCCACCTGCACGGCACCCAGGTAGTCCAGGGTCATGCTAGCAGTTATCAACGGTAACGGCGGTTCGCTGGAAAACGCCATCGCATAGCCCATGCCGACATCCGCCAGCGTTGCCAACACCCCACCGTGCACCGTGCCGCGCCCATTGGCGTGGCGGTTGTCGGCACGCAGGCCGATTTCCAATTGCAACCCTTCACCCCGGCAATACGCCGGACCTAACAGGTCGAGCAACGGGCTGCTGCGTGGCAGCGAGACAAACCCTTCGGGCACGGTGTAAGTGATCATGGCGAGCTCTTCCTTGGCCAAAACACGAGGTGTACCCCAGCCTCCCCAAGTTCACCATCAAGATCAGCCAAGCCAATGATCAACAATCAGCTAACGCTTCATGCAACGCTGATAGCGCTCATCCACACGCTTGGCAAACCACGCGGTAGTGAGGTTGCGGGTGATCTTCGGACTCTTGAGCACGATGCCCGGCAAAATCGCGCGCGGCACAGGCTTGCCGGCAGCTTTGTCGGCCAGGGCAAATACGCGTTTGTAGAGGGTGGTTTCTTCGAAGTCGAGCTGCTCGCCCTTTTCCAGCTGGCTGCGGATGCTGGGGTTGCGCATATCCAGCTTCGCGCCCAGGGAACGCACCGCCAACTCGGTGGTGCCGGGCAGCAGTGAGCCATAACGAATCAGGTCCCCATCCAGCGCCAGCTCGGTGCCGCTGACTCGGCTGACAGCAGCCTGGAACGCGGCATTGCGGCTGGCATACCACCCCGCGTTGAAATCGGCAAAGCGGTACAGCGGCTGGTCGTAGCTCACCGGGTAACCGAGAAGATGCGTGATACCGAAGTACATGCCGCCACGACGGGTGAAGACTTCGCGACGAATTGTGCCATCCACGGCGTAGGGATAATCGCGAGCGTGTTGCTGCGCAAAATCGATGCTGACCTGCATGGGGCCGGCGGTGTGCACCGGGTTAAAGCCGCCGAACAAGGTATTACCCAGGGGCACCATGCTGATGAAATCGTCAAAAATGCCGCTCAAGTCCTTCTCTGTGCGCGCGGCATTCAAGCGCTCGGCGTAAGTCTTGCCGGTCGGCGAACGCAGTTGCAGCGTGGTACGCACCACAAAGGCCGGCACATGGACCTTGCCGGCGCGGCGCAGGATTTCATCCTGGGCGATCTTGCCCATGTTCGGCACCGGCGGGTCTACCTGATAGGTGGACTCTTGCTCGGTCACCGCCAGCACAGCGCAGATATTTTCGCTGCTGGGGTAGATTTTCTGGGTGTCGAAGGCGGTGTAGATGTCTTTGGCCCAGCCGTTGCGGTCCGCCACCGTGGCCGGTAACAGCCGCACAATCTGCGCCTTCACCTCGGCCTCGCTGCGCTCAGGCTGCTGCGGGCCGCGTGGAGTGGAGCAGCCGGCCAGCACCAGCAAGGTGGTGAGGCACAGGATCAGGCGGCTTGAATACATGGGGTTTCCTTGAATAACGACGGGCCGGTTGTGCGGATATCGACAGGTAAGTCTAACCGGGGTTCGCCGACCTGTTGCACTCGCCAGTTATCACTGAACGTGACAGGATCGGTCATCGACCATTCGTACAAGGAGTTTGAATGCCATGCTCAGCCTGAACTTCTTCGTCACCTGCCTGATCGTCGTGCTGATCCCCGGCACTGGGGTGATCTTTACCGTGTCCAACGGCCTCACTGCCGGCAAGCGTGCCAGCCTGTTCGCCGCGTTGGGCTGTACTGCCGGGATCATTCCCCACTTGCTCGCATCGATAGTGGGCCTTTCCGCCCTGCTGCATACCAGCGCCCTGGCCTTTGAGGCGTTGAAATTCGCTGGGGCGGCCTACCTTTTGTATCTGGCCTATGCCACCTGGCGTGACCGCTCGGCCTTCGCCATGAGCGACACACCAGCGGTCGCGACTGCACGCAGCCTGATGCTGCGCGGCTTTCTGCTGAATATCCTGAACCCCAAGCTGACGATTTTCTTCCTGGCCTTCCTGCCGCAATTCGTCACCCCCGGCAGCACGGCGCCCGCTGTGCAGATGCTGGTACTAAGTGGCGTTTTCATGGCGATGACGTTTGCGGTGTTTGTGGTGTACGGCCTGCTGGCCAATGTGTTTCGCCGTGCCGTGATCGAGTCACCACGGGTACAGAATTGGTTGCGCCGCAGTTTTGCCGCAGCCTTTGCGGGGTTGGGGTTGAACCTGGCGTTTGCGCAGCGCTGACAAGAACTAGCGAAACCTCCTACCCAACACCCGGATAAGCTCTACAGATCCTTCCTGAAAACCGCTGCAAAGTCCTTCGCCTGATCACACAGTGCGAGGGATTGCAGATGGTTTTGTTAGTTAGAGCCCAGGCCAAAGGGGCTAGCGCTTGAACCCGGCCATTGGCAGGCTGGCCCTGACCCCAATGGACGTGAAGACGGTCGACGTTGAAAGCGTCTTCCGTGATTTTCGCGAATGCCTGAATACCTTTGACGAATGGGCGTCGAGCTTCTGGAGCTTCTCGGCGCTGGATGTCGAGCAGGTGTTCAAGGTCGGGGATGAGGTGGCGCTGGTCGCCCCGATCAACCGCTCCATCATTCCCAGTAGCACCGTTGCCACGTGCCAGGCCAATGGCACGTTGACCCTGGTGCATATGTTCCAAAGCAAGCGCTTCGTGCCTATCGGCAATACGCCGGTGGTGCTGCAACGCGTCGATCCCAACGGCGGCCCATTGGGCGAGCCGATCCACCACACCATCGGCCCCAGCGGCATTCTCGAAATCACCGAGTGTGATCGTAATCAATCGTATCGAATCAGTTTTTACCCCGATGTTTCCAAAGATCACGTCAAGGCACTGTACGCGTCTTATCAGTCAGTGATTGCGGGGTTGGAAGAGCGCCTGCGTAAAGCGTGGAACGACACCTTCCAAGCGCAGTGGAGAATTTATACCGACGCCAAACCGCTTGATCAACGCAGGATGCTGGAGAAAGCGGCTCTCAATGGCATGGGCACGGCGCTCTACACCCTTTGGGACAACTTGACGCAGCTGTTTGACATGTTGGCGGACATCAAGCCCAACAGCGAAAAGTTGCTCAAGTACATCTCCCAGGCCGAGCTTGATGAGCTGCTGACACTCAGCAATGACGCGATCGCCAACGGCCTGCTGGTACTCAGCGATGAGCCGCTGTTGTTCATTTACGTGTCGGCGATGGTCAGCTGGATGCGCCTGCTGCCGCCGCAAGACTTGCAGGAGCTGATGGGCGAAATCACCGGCGAGGTGTTGATCAACTTGCTGTTGATTCGGGCGACGGCGGGCATGGGCGTGGCAGTACGCCTGGGCACTCAAGTCCTCGGGCACATCAAGTCCGGACGGGCGCGGAGTTTGCTCGAGTTGCTGGCAAAACAGCATGTGGGGCCGACGTTGGAGCCACATGTAGCGGCGGTTAAACCCTTGTTGCTGAGCAGTGCCCCGACGCCGATCAAGACCGTGCCGGTTGCGCCGCTGAAGGCTGGGGACCAGTTGGTTGCCAACCCGGTGCCGGCGGTGCGCAGCAAGACGCAGCAGACCGCGTTGGTGCGCCAGGAACCTGTGGATGATGTGCCGGCTTCGGGCAAGAACCTGAATGGCGATGCGGCGGCTCCGGCCGACAGAACCGTTACCAACGGCTGCCCGGTGTCGATGGTCACCGGCGAGGAATTGCTGACGCTCACAGACGGCACGTTGGATGGGGTTTTGCCGTTTGAGTGGACGCGGTTGTATCGCACCAGTGCAGTGGAAGTGGATTGCGGGTTGGGGTTTGGTTGGAGTCATTCGCTGGCGCAGCGGCTTTCTGTTTCCGGTGATTCGGTGGTGTGGACGGATCATGAGAATCGTCGTACCGAGTTTGTGCTGCCCTCCGCTGCTCGACCGGCGATTACCAATAGCTTGGCTGAAGCGGCGATCTACTTGGGCGATTTGCCCGATGAACTGGTGCTGGCCCAGGCGTCGCGGTTCTACCACTTTCAAGAGGGTGTGCTGACAGCCATCAGCGATGCATATGACAACCGGTTGCGGGTTTTCCGCGATCGTTTGGGGCGGGTTGAGCGGCTGGACAATGGTGTAGGTCGCTCGCTGTTTCTGCGGTACGAGTCGGGCCGCATTGTGGCGGTGGACTATCAGGTTCATCGGGCCAAAGGGCATGAGCCGTTTGAGTGGGTGACCGAGCAGAGCATTGTTTCCTACGCCTATGACGACCTTGGCCGACTGGTTTCTGCAACCAATGCGGTAGGCGAAAGCGAGGTTTATCGGTACGACGAGCAGCACGTCATTCTTGAGCGCGGGCTGGCCGGTGGGGCGAGTTTCTTTTGGGAATGGGAACGGGCTGGCAAGGCGGCGCGGTGTGTTCGGCACTGGGCCAGCTTCTCGCAGATGGATACGCGGTATGCCTGGGGGGATGACGGCCGTGTCACGGTGCATAACGCTGATGGCAGCCGGGAAGTGTATGTCCACGATGACCGTGCGCGACTGGTGCAGCGCATTGATCCGGACGGTGCTGAACACTTCAAGTCTTATGACGATAAGGGCCGGCTGACAGTCGAGCAGGACCCGCTTGGGGCGGTGACGGCGTACCAGTACGACGAAGCCGGACGCTTGGTGGCGCTGTTTCCGGGGGACGATGAGCCGACGTCCTACGAGCATGACAACGGGTTCGTACGGGTCGTAAGGCGTGGTCTCGCCGTCTGGAAATATGAGCGCAATGATCAAGGCGACGTCACGCGTAAGACGGATCCTGACGGCAATATTACGGACTACAGCTACAACAAATATGGGCAGCTGACGGGGGTTTGGTTTCCCGATAACAGTTGCCATCGGCTGGTCTGGAATGAGCGCGGGCAGTTGCTTGAGGAGCTGCTGCCTAATGGGGGTATCAAGCGTTATCGCTATGACGACCTTGGTCGGCAGGTTGCCCGCGAGGATGAACAGGGAGCGCTGACCCAGTATCAGTGGGACAGCGTGGGTAGGTTGATTCGTGTCGTACCTCCAGGCGCCGCAACGCGCGAATACAGCTACAACGCCTACGGAAAAATCACCGCCGAACACGACGAACTCGGCCACGTCACCCGCTACGAATACGCCGACGGCCTGCACCTGATCAGCCGCCGAATCAACGCCGATGGCAGCCACGTTAAGTATCACTACGACAATGCACGCCTGCTGCTGACCTCAATCGAGAACGAGGCAGGCGAAACCTACCGGCTCGATTACCACCCCAACGGCCTGATCCAGCAGGAAATCAGCTTTGACGGCCAGCGCACGGCCTATGTGTATGACCTCAACGGCAACCTGGCGGAAAAAACCGAACACGGCGACGACGGCAGTCAGCTCGTAACCCACTACGCGCGAGACCACGCCGGCCGCCTCGTAAGAAAAACCCTGCCAGACGGCAATGTTGTCGACTATGCCTACGACCGCCAAGGCAACCTCCTAAGCGTCGACGACGGCCACTGGGCGCTGGCCTACGAATACGACCCACAAAACCGCCTCACCGCCGAACACCAAGGCTGGGGCACCTTGCGCTACGGCTATGACGCCTGCGGCCAACTGCACAAACTGCGCCTGCCAGACAACAACCGCCTTACCTTCAACCACGACAAAGGCGGCCACCTTTCCACCGTCGAGCTGAATGGCGAAACCCTCACCTCCCACCTGTTCAAAACCGGCCGCGAACACCAACGCCAGCAGGGCCAGCTCCTCAGTCACTACCACTACGACGACCAAAACCGCCTGCACGCCCACGCCGTCAGCCAACAGCAACACACCCTTTACCAACGCCAATACGACTACGACAAAAGCGGCAACCTCACCCGCCTGCTCGACACCCGCAAAGGCGAACACCACTACCACTACGACCCCCTCGCCCGCCTGACCCGCGCCGACCACTCGCAAGACGTGCAGGAACGCTTCGGCCACGACCCGGCCGGCAACCTGCTGATGCAAGACCGCCCCGGCCCGGACATCGTGGCGGGGAACAGGTTGATGATCCAAGGCGATCATCATTATGACTATGACGCCTTCGGTAATTTGATCCGACAGCGGCGCGGCAAGGGTCATCAGCTCGTCACCGAGTACCGCTACGACTGCCAGCATCGGCTGGTGGGTATTACTCAACCAAACGGGCAAACCGCCAGCTATCGCTATGACCCATTTGGACGGCGGGTCAGCAAAACCGTTAACGACATAACCACGGAGTTTTTCTGGCAAGGCGACAAGCTGGTGGCAGAACACCACGCGGATCGGCATCGCAGCTACCTCTACGAGCCAGACAGTTTTCGCCCGTTGGTACTGCTGGAAGGCTTTGGCCCTCAAGACACCAAACCCTTCCACTACCAACTCGACCACCTGGGCACGCCGCAGGAACTGACAAACCCCGAAGGCGAAATCGTCTGGTCCGCGCACTACCGCGCCTACGGGGAAATCGCCCGCCTCGACGTCGGAAAAATCGATAACCCGCTGCGCTTCCAGGGCCAATATTTCGATGCGGAAAGCGGGCTGCACTACAACCGCCATCGCTACTACAATCCGGATATTGGTCGTTACCTGACGCCGGACCCGGTGAAGCTGGCGGGTGGGATTAATACGTACCAATACGTGCCGAACCCTACCGGGTGGGTGGATCCGCTAGGTTTGAACTCGTGCCCTGGTGAGCATGGCTGTAAATCAAAATCTGAAGCGGTAGACATCGCCAAAGCGAAAGTAAACAAGGGAGAGCCCAAACAGCCAGCCAGCAACAGCGAATACTTATTCCGTGGCGATGACAAAACTCCAGACCGTATTTTTCAATATGGTTTTAAAAGCAAGGGCGACAGCAATGACTTATACTTGCACGCGCTCGACAGCAACAACCCACCGAGCAACTTCATAAGTACTTCTCCCTCGAAACTTATCGGAATTGATTTTGCGACCGAATACGGAACTCGAAAAGGCTTTCTCTACGCGCTAAAAAAGATTCCCGGTCGTGACGTTAACAAAGAATTAGGAAAATTAGCTCCTTTTGACAATGAAGCCGAAATAGCTATACAAAGCAAGATAAATACAGAAGACATTTTGGGTGCGACGCCTATGAAACGAGATGGCAGCTATGTGGGATATTCGATTCCAAACCCAAACAGGAAAATAAAATGAAAACAAAAAAAATCAAAGCCATAGTAAATGGTGTAGAAAAATACGTCACTTTCAAGTATGACTCAGCCCATATAAAGTTAAAGTTTTCCGAAGCAGATAATTTTGCGAAAGTATACACAGCAGAAGACATGTACAAATGCTTGGCAAAAGTTAGAATAGAATTCCCTCATATAAAGTTTCTTTGCAAAGGCGCAAAAATCAATGTCAGGCCTTCTAGCATGGCCTCGCAGATGAGTGGAGGAATGGTTGCTTATGAATTAACTCTTGGAAAACGCGCTACACGAGAAGATTTGGTCAACATATTTGACTTTGAAGAACATAACCTCACGAGCGATCCAAACGAGCAATATAATTTTTACAAAGAATGGATAACGTCTATAGGTGCAGATCGAACTGAGGCCCTTGATCCAAAAGAAAGTAACGACTGACGAAATCAGTCAATACCAACCCTGTGGCGAGATACTCACTCGCCACAGGCCTACAAACCAAATCAGATCCCGGCCAACGCTATGATTTGGATTTGGGTGAAGCCAGCGTCGTCGAGTACGCAGCCGGTCGCCTGGACTTGGCCGTGCATGGGCGCCGACGCAGGCGGCTACGGCTTGTTTGCCGAGGTTGACCTGATTAATCCCAATAGAAGTTAGAAAGTGAAAAAATTAGAGATCACCACAATCAGAAATTCGATTCGCGAAAATGCGACCATCGAGTGTGATGGAAAAACAGCAACGCTCTCGATAACGTTCGCGAACGGCGTAAAAGAAACTTACACCGACATTGACATCTATATATGTTTCGGCCTAATGAGAAAAGACTTTAGCGACATAAAATTCCTCTGTAAAGGCGCTAAAATCAATGTATATCCTTCGGCAATGTGCTCACAAATGTCTAGTGGATTGGTTGCTTACGAAACAAAACTAGGTGATCCGGACGCGAAGCTCGTTCGTATATTCGATTATGAAGAAAATGAACTCACAAACGACATTAACGAGCAAATTGCGTATCGCACACTATGGTCTGAATCACTGTATGCATAGCTTCAAGCTCCTGTGACGAGCACCCTCGCTCGCCACAGGCCCAAAACCCAAAATCAGATCCCAGCCAACGCCAAATCCATCGCAAAATACGTAAAAATCAAATCCGCGCCAGCCCGCTTGATCGACCCCAACGTTTCGCGCACCACCCGGGCCTCATCAATTGCGCCTGCCTGGGCGCCAAACTTGATCATCGCGTATTCGCCACTCACCTGATACGCCGCCACCGGCAAGCGTGAGGCTTCGCGAATGTCGCGGATGATGTCGAGGTAGGCGCCAGCCGGTTTGACCATCAGCGCATCGGCGCCTTCCTGTTCGTCGAGCAGGGACTCGCGTACGGCTTCGCGGCGGTTCATTGGGTTCATCTGGTAGCTTTTGCGGTCGCCCTTGAGGGCGCTGCCGCCGGCTTCGCGGAATGGGCCGTAGAGGGCCGAGGCGAATTTGGTGGAGTAGGCCATGATCGGGATATGGGTGAAGCCCGCGTCGTCCAAGGCACGGCGAATGGCCTGGACCTGGCCGTCCATGGCGGCCGACGGTGCGATGACATCGGCGCCGGCGCGGGCGGCGGCCACGGCTTGTTTGCCGAGGTTGACCAGGGTCGCGTCGTTGTCGACGTGGGCGCCGTGCATCACGCCGCAGTGGCCGTGGTCGGTGTATTCGCAGAAGCAAGTGTCGGACATCACGATCATGTCCGGCACGGCGTCCTTGATGATCGAGGACATGCGCGAGACCAGGCCGCGCTCTTTCCAGGTGTCGCTGCCGTTGGCGTCCAGGTGGTGGGACACGCCGAAGGTCATCACCGACTTGATCCCGGCACGGGCATAACGCTCGATTTCACCGGCCAGTTTTTTCTCAGGAATACGCACCACGCCCGGCATGCTGGTAATCGGCACAAAGTCGTCGATTTCTTCTTCGACAAAAATCGGCAGTACCAGGTCGTTGAGGGTGAATTCGGTTTCCTGGAACAGGCCACGCAGCTCCGGGGAGCGGCGCAGGCGGCGAAGACGGGCTTGGGGGAACTGGCTGGTCATGGCTTTCCTGGATAGCGGCAGAATAGTTGGGGCAAAAGCTTATGCCCCTTGGCCCCCGCAGCACAAACGCCCAGGGGCCAATAGTGTATTGCGTGGGCCGTAACAATATATTGATCTAGAGCTGGACTCGCCCTTCGATGCACGCCGCCACTGCGCCGCCCACCCAGATTTCATCACCTTGGCGCTCCACGTGAATTCGCCCGGCACGCCCAATCGCGGTGCCCTGGCTGACCACATACCGCTCGGGCGCGAGGCCTTCGGCCAGCAACCATTGGGCAACACCGGCATTCAAACTGCCGGTGGCCGGGTCTTCCTGGGCGCCGTCACCGGCGATAAAAGCGCGCACTTCAAAGTGGCTGTCCACCTCGTCACGCGCCGGGTCACAGGGCGCGATGACGCCAATGGCCAGGCCGTGCAATTGCGCGTAATCGGGCTGCAAGGCCAACACCTGCTCGCGGTCGGCCAGCATCACCGCCAGCCAGTCCGCGCCGTTATCCACCCACTGGCTGCGCACAATGGCCTCAGGTGCCAGGCCCAACCCCAGGCGCACGCGCTCCAGCAGGGGCGCTTCCACCGGCCCTGTGCGCAACAACGGCGGTGCAATAAACGCCAGTTCATCGCCTTGGCGACGGACACGCACCAGGCCGATTTCGCACTCCTGGATAATCTCCTCACCCTTGGGCACGCCACCTGCCTGCAGCCACGCATGGCAACTGCCCAGGGTCGGGTGCCCGGCGAACGGCAGCTCTTTAAGCGTGGTAAAAATTCTTACCCGATAATCCGCCCGAGGGTCACGCGGCGTCAGCAAAAACGTGGTCTCGCTGAGGTTGGTCCAGTTGGCGAAGTCGGCCATTTGCTGGTCCGTGAGGCTATCGGCGCCGAGCACGACCGCCAAGGGGTTGCCCTTGAGCGAAACCCGGCTGAACACATCCAGTTGCTTGAAATCGAAAGTCGGCATGTCTTAGCTCGGAATACTCAGGCCACGAATCACCGCCGGGCGGGCGACAAAACCGTCCAGTGCACGCAACACATTAGGGAAATCAGCGATGCCAACCAAGTCGCCGGACTCGTAGAAACCGATCAAGTTGCGGATCCATGGGAAGGTGGCAATGTCGGCGATGCTGTATTCATCACCCATGATCCAGGTGCGGCCCAGCAAGTGTTTTTCCAGCACGCCGAGCAAACGCCGAGATTCGGCGGCGTAGCGATCACGTGGGCGTTTGTCTTCGTATGCTTTGCCGGCAAACTTGTTGAAGAACCCGACCTGACCAAACATCGGGCCGATACCGGCCATCTGGAACATCAGCCACTGCAGGGTTTCGTAACGGGTGGCCGGGTCTTCGGAGAGCAACTGGCTGGTTTTTTCCGCCAGGTAAATCAGGATCGCCCCGGACTCGAACAACGCCAGCGGCTGACCGCTCGGGCCATTGGGGTCGATGATCGCCGGGATTTTATTGTTGGGGTTCAGGGACATGAACTCTGGCGACAACTGGTCCTGGGTCTCGAAACTGACCTTATGTGCTTCATAAGGCAGGCCCAGTTCCTCCAGCATGATCGACACTTTGACCCCATTGGGCGTGGGCAGCGAATACAGCTGCAAGCGCTCCGGGTGCTGGGCGGGCCATTTGCTGTTGATCGGGAAAGCGGCAAGTGCGTTCATCGGGAAGTCCCCCAGGCTCAAAGTCCCCATAATAGCCACCTGCACGCCGTCCTGCATGGGTCATCATTGCGCAACATAGCCGCGCTATGGTGCGCACAGGCGAACCAAAGAGCCGATTCACACTCTTAACTGCGCCATGACGGTGAAAGGAGATACGCCGTAACAATCACAGGTTAAACCGCAGCACGCCGGATGCGTCGCTGGGGCCAGGCTTGCCCGCCTTAATCGCCGCACTGAAGACTCGAACCTACAATGACAATCAAGCCTCTGTGCCTTGCGCAACGTCTTAAACGTTATGCCTACATCATGTTGCCGCTGTTGCTGGTGGGCGGCGCCATCGGTCTGACCCTGGAGTCGCGAATCAGCCGCGCCGCGCCGGTGGACGGTGTGCAAACCCTGGTGTTCCTGCGCCACGGCGAAAAACCCGTCGGCGGCCTCGGCCAGCTCAATTGCCAGGGTTTGAACCGCGCGATGAACCTGGCCACCGTGCTGCCGGAAAAATTCGGCAAGGCCAACTACGTATTTGCGCCCAACCCGACGCGCAATGTCGAGGAAGGCGAGCACGACAACTCCTACAGCTACATTCGCCCCCTGATGACCATCAGCCCCAGCGCCATCAAGCTCGGCCTGCCGGTGAACATCAAGTTCTCCGCCAATGACACCCACGACCTCGCCGATGAGCTGGTGGAAGACAAGTACCACAATTCCATCATCTACACCGCCTGGTCACACGGTTATTTGCCGGAGCTGATCAACCGGGTGGCCAGTGAAGCCTCGGGTGAAAAACACACCATCACGGACGATTGGTCCGGTGGCGATTACGACACGCTCTATGTACTGACACTGACCTGGCACAACGGCAAGGCTTCGCTGCTGAGCCGCAACTACAAGCAAGGCCTGGATAACGGCGAGCAGACATGCCCGGCAGCAACCCAAGTGAGCGCGGATATCTGAAGCCCTGCAGATAGAGCCCACGCTCCCGCGTAGGAATTCACTCCGTAACGCTCAACTTTCACCCTGCGCGAGGTTCAGGTGCTGGGGCCAGCGTCTCGACGCAGAGCGTCTCAGCCTGCATTCCCACGCAGGAGCGTGGGAACGATCGGTGGTAGGCGCGTATGATGGCCCGCTATTGAATCATCTGCGGACCTGCACCATGCCCAACCTCATCTCCACCCAGCCCAACCGGGGCTGGTCGTTCTGGTGGAAACCAGCGCTGTTCATATTGGTGGCCTGCATCGGCCTCTATTACGTGAAGTGGTCGCCCTACTACCTCAAGGCCTTTGTCGCTGCGGATAACCACAGCATCGGCGCCTCGATTCTCAACGATCAGCAAAGCGCGCCTTTGGCCGCGGCATTGGCCTATGCCCAGGTGTATTTCCTGGCGATCTGGAAAGCTGCCGTATTGGCGGTGATTCTGGGGTCACTGCTGCAAGTGTTGATCCCCCGCGACTGGCTATTGCGCCTGTTTGGCCGCGCCGGGCTGGGTTCGACCCTGCGTGGCGGGCTGTTCGCCTTGCCGGGGATGATGTGCAGTTGCTGCGCGGCCCCGGTGGCAGCGGGCATGCGCCGTCAGCAGGTGTCGGTGGGCGCGGCGCTGGCCTTCTGGATCGCCAACCCGGTGCTGAACCCGGCAACCTTAGTGTTCATGGGCTTTGTGCTGGGTTGGGGCTTTACCGCGTTACGCCTGGTGGCGGGGATTGTGCTGGTGGTGGGCGTGTCGCTGGTCGCACAACGCATTGCCCGTCCCGACCATGTGCCGGAAGCGGCACTGGACGCAGTGGCTGACGCGAGTCAGACCGAGTCGCAGCCATTTTTGAGCCGGTGGCTGCGGACTCTGTGGCAGCTGTTCTGGAGCACGATCCCGATCTATATCGTCGCCGTGCTGATTCTGGGCGCCGCGCGGGTGTGGCTGTTTCCCCATGTCGACGGGGCCATGGCCAATAGCCTGGTGTGGCTGATACCGCTGGCCATCGTCGGCACGCTGTTCGTCATTCCTACGGCAGCCGAGATTCCTATCGTACAAACCATGATGACATTGGGCATGGGCACCGGCCCGGCCGTGGCGTTGCTGATGACCTTGCCCAGCGTGAGCCTGCCGTCGCTGTTGATGCTGCGCAAGGACTTCGACGCGCGGGTGCTGGTGACGGTGGCCGGGCTGACCATGCTGGTGGGGGTGGTGTGTGGGTTGATCGGGGCGGTGATTCTTTAGGCTTTGTTGTGGGCTTAGGGCCTAATCGCAGGCAAGCCAGCTCCCACATGTTGATCTGTGAATGCAGTCAAATGTGGGAGCTGGCTTGCCTGCGATGAGGCCCTCAAACCCACCGCATCACCCCCGCCTGGCAACCCGCTCGCGCAAGTACGCCACCACCGCGCCCTGCTCCCCGGCAAACTCGATTCGCGCGCCTTTGCTTTCACGCTGGAACGCATACATCGGGTCGTAATACTCGCGCAACAGGCCTTCGATCCACACCCGGTGTAAATCCACAGCACCGCTGCGCGCCTGCTCTGCCAGGGCATCTTGCAAAATGGCCTGCAAGCGCTGGAAGCGTTCGCCACCCAGGCGCTTGTGGATGTTGGCCAGGCTCTGGGTCAAGCGCTCGGCAAACAACGCCTGCCCGCCTTCGCCAAACACCGCGATAAATTCGGCGCAAAGATCAACCACGTAATCGCGCAGAATCCGTTCGACGCGGCCTTCAACACTGTCTTGCAGCCACACCACCGGGAAGGTCTGCATGCCCTTATGCAACGGCAACGGCAGTGCACAGCTGCCGATCATGCGGCTTTCGTCCTCGACCACAAACTGTTCGATACCGCCCGCGCGTTTCTTCAGCAGGTCCACCGCCAGGCGGTTCTCAAAGTCGATGTTGGACGGTTGCGCCGTCGCGCGCTTGCCGAAGCTGGAGCCGCGATGGTTGGCGTGCCCTTCAAGGTCCAAGGCATTGCGCAACTGGCTCAACACCTCGGTCTTGCCGGTCCCGGTCATGCCGCCGAGCAAGACGAAATCACACTCGGCCGTCGCTTGCTCGAGGGTCTCCAGCAGAAAGGTACGCATGGCCTTATAACCACCGCCGACACGCGGATAGTCGATACCCGCCTCGGTCTTCAACCATTGCTGCACGATCTGCGACCGCAGCCCGCCGCGAAAGCAGTACAGATAGCCGTCGGGGTTGGCCTGGGCGAACTGCGCCCAATGCTCGATGCGCTCGGCCTTGATGGCCCCGGACACCAACTGATGCCCCAGCACGATGGCCGCTTGCTGGCCTTGCTGTTTGTAGCAGGTGCCGACCCGTTGGCGTTCGTCGTCGGTCATCAGCGGCAGGTTGACCACACCGGGAAACGCCCCCTTGGTGAACTCGATCGGCGCGCGGGTATCCATCATCGGCCGATCGTTGAGGAAGATATCGCGGTAGTCGGTGATGTCAGTTGCCATCAAAACACCTCTACCGCGTGGGTCTGTCGCTCAACCAGTGCGCCGATTGGCTCAAGGCTCAGGCCCAGTTCTGCGGCCACAGAGTGAAACTCGGCGTCGCCCTCCGGGGTAACGGCGATCAGCAGGCCGCCGCTGGTCTGTGGGTCGCACAGCACGCGCTTGTGCAGTTCCTGCAGACGCCCCAGCTTGCTTGAATAGCTGTCGAAATTACGCAAGGTGCCACCGGGCATGCAGCCTTGGTCCAGGTAGTCCTCGATCCCGGCCAGGCGTGGGACTTTGGCATATTCGATGCGGGCGGTGAGACCACTGCCGTCGGCCATTTCCACCAGATGACCCAACAGGCCGAAACCGGTGACATCGGTCATTGCCGTTACGCCGGCCAACTTGCCAAAACGGCTGCCAGGCTTGTTGAGCGTGCACATCCAGTCACGGGCCAGGCCGATGTCCGCCTCGCGCAATTTGCCCTTCTTCTCGGCGGTGGTAAGGATGCCGATGCCCAGCGGTTTGGTCAGGTACAGCTTGCAACCCGCGGTGGCGGTGTCGTTGCGCTTCATATGGCGCTTTTGCACGATGCCGGTCACGGCCAGGCCGAAGATCGGCTCCGGCGCGTCGATAGAGTGCCCGCCGGCCAGCGGAATACCGGCGGCGTCGCACACCGAGCGGCCGCCACGGATCACTTCGCGGGCTACTTCCGGCGCCAGCACATTCACTGGCCAGCCCAGAATCGCAATGGCCATCAGCGGGTCGCCGCCCATGGCGTAGATATCGCTGATCGCGTTGGTGGCGGCAATACGGCCGAAGTCGAACGGATCATCGACAATCGGCATGAAAAAGTCGGTGGTGGAGACCACGCCGCGTTCGTCGTCGATGGCGTACACCGCCGCATCGTCACGCGAGGCGTTGCCCACCCACAGGTTGGGGTCGAGGTTCTGTGCGCCGCTGCCGGCGAGGATCACTTCCAGCACCTGGGGCGAAATCTTGCAGCCGCAACCCGCGCCGTGGCTGTACTGGGTGAGGCGAATCGGCTCGTTCATGGTGGACCTCAAGGTATCAAGTGGGCCGATTCTAACAGACAGCAAAAAGCCGGCTGGGCTCTTGTGAGCACAGCCGGCTTTTTGCTTCAGCGCTTACGGGCGGGCTGCGAGCAAGCGTTTGTGACGGTTACGCCGGGCAATGTTCAGGCATTCGATCACCGCCGAGAACGCCATGGCCGCATACACATAGCCTTTTGGCACATGGGCGCCGAAACCTTCGGCGATCAGCGTCATGCCGATCATGATCAAGAAGCCCAGGGCCAGCATCACCACCGTCGGGTTGTCGTTGATGAACTTGGCCAACGGCTCGGCCGCCACCAGCATCACGATCACCGAGACCACCACGGCGATGATCATGATCGGCAAGTGCTCAGTCATGCCCACGGCGGTAATGATGCTGTCGATGGAGAACACCAGGTCGAGCAACAGGATCTGCCCAATCGCGGCGGCAAAGCCGATGGCCACGGTGTTGCTGACGCTGGCTTTCTCCTCGGGCTCCGGGTCCATGCTGTGGTGGATCTCGGTGGTGGCCTTCCACACCAGGAACAGGCCACCGGCGATCAGGATCATGTCCTTCCAGGAAAACGCCTGGCCGAAAATTTCGAACACCGGCGCGGTCAGTTGCACGATAAACGCGATGGTACTCAACAGGCCCAGACGCAGGATCAACGCCATGCTGATGCCGATACGCCGCGCTTTGGCCCGGTGTTTTTCGGGCAGCTTGTTGGTGAGGATCGAGATGAAGATCAGGTTGTCGATGCCCAGCACGATTTCCATGACGATCAAGGTGGCCAGTGCCACCCAGGCGGTCGGGCTGGCGGCCAGTTGTAAAAGGTAGTCCATAGGTCAGTCCTGACGTTGTGCTGGGAAATTAAGCTTCTTTACGCTGGGTTTCAGATTCTTTTTCGGCCTGCTCAGCGTCTTTTTCAGGTTTGATCAAACCTTGGGTCGCTTCACTCAATGCCTGCTCGGCGGCCTTGTGGGTGTCATCGATGGCTTGTTTGGCCGATTCGGTGGCTTTGCCCAGCACCTGCTGCGCGCTCTTTTCGACTTGATCACAGCCGCTGATCATCACCAATGAAAGCGCAAGGACGGACGCCGCGCCCAGGGAATTGAGTTTCATCATGTTTTCCTCGTTAGAACCATTGGGTCCAAATAGTGGCCCCTCGATAGCGAGGCATTCTATGCAGCTGAACAGTTCAGTAAAATTCGTATTTTTCTCACGTATACTTCGGTTTTTACGAAGTGTAGACCGCCATGCTCAATTATCGACAATTGCATTACTTCTGGGTGGTGGCCAAGACCGGCAGCATTGTGCGCGCCTGTGAGCAACTGAACCTCACGCCGCAGACCATCAGCGGCCAGATCAGCCTGCTGGAGCAGACCTTTGGTATCGCCCTGTTTCAGCGTGTCGGTCGCCAATTGGAACTCACCGAAGCCGGGCGACGGGCCTTGCCCTATGCCGAGCAGATGTTCCAGACCGGTAACGAGCTGGAAGCCATGTTGCGCGCAGCACCCGACGAACAGCAGATCCTGTTTCGGGTCGGGGTCGCGGATGTGGTGCCAAAATCCATCGTTTATCGGCTGATCGCGCCGACCATGGAGTTGAGCGAGCCGATGCGCATCACCTGCCGCGAAGACAAACTCGAACGGTTATTGGCCGACCTGGCGATCCAGCGCCTGGACCTGGTGATCTCCGACAGCCCTATGCCCACGCATCTGGACATCAAAGGCTACAGTCAGAAACTCGGGGAGTGCGGCATCAGCTTTTTCGCCACCCAGGCATTGGCGGACCAATACGGCGGCGATTTCCCACACTGCCTGCAGGGCGCGCCGTTATTGATTCCGGGTGCGGAGACGGTGGTGCGCAGCCGCTTGCAGCGCTGGTTTGCCGAGCAGCAGATCCAGCCGAAGATCATCGGCGAGTTCGACGACAGCGCGTTGATGCAGGCGTTTGGGCAGTCGGGCAGCGGGATATTTATCGCCCCCAGCGTGATCGCCGATGAGGTGGTGCGCCAATATGGCGTGGCGCTGATCGGCCAGACCGATGCGGTCACCGAGTCGTTCTACGCGATCTCGGTGGAACGCAAGATCAAGCACCCCGGCATCGTGGCGATTACCGAAGGGGCGCGGCGCGAGCTGTTTACCGCCCTGCCCTGACGGCAAGGTGTGGGAGCTGGCTTGCCTGCGATAGCATCACCTCGGTCTTACTGATACACCGAGGTGCCTGCATCGCGGGCAAGCCCGGCTCCCACATAAGCCTGATCCCGTCCCAGCCAGGCTGACTCAGGCGCTGGACGCCATCGGCTGCTCGGCGGTCATCAACCACAGCGCCAGCAGGATCGATACGAGGATAAATCCGGACGCCGCAAACCCCAGGCTGGCAAGGCCAAGGGTGTCGATCACATGCCCACCCACCATTGCCCCCAGGCCAATACCCAAGTTGGCGCCAGCGATATTCAGCGACGCCGCAAACGCCGGGGCGTGGGGCGCGGCTTTCATCAGGCGCACATGGCTGACCAGAAACATCGCCGCTTGGGTCACGCCCCACACTGCCATCGCCGCTGCCAGGCCGAGGGTGGAGTGAATCGCCGGGACCACCGCGACCATGCCGGCGATCATGAACCCGCAAAACACCATGGACGCAATCAGCGGGTGACGATCCACCGCACGCCCGCCGAGGGCGTTGCCGATCAGGCCCACTGCGCCAAAACCCATCAGGCAACAGCCCACCAGCGTGCCGTCGAAGCCGGCCAGGCGCTCAAGGATGTCTGCCAGGTAGGTGTAAGCGGTAAACATGCCGCTGAAGACCAGGATCGACAGCAGGATATGGCCCTGCATCAACGGGTTGCGCAGGAGCTTGAACTGCGAGCGCAGGCTCACCTGATCGTTCTTCGGTGTGGTCACCGGCAGGTAGATAAACAGCAGCAAGGCCTTGGCCAACGCCACCACGGCGAGAATCGCAAACGCTGTGCGCCAGCCGAACATATCGGAGATCAAGGTGCCAACCGGAATGCCGAACACCGTGGCGCAGACAATCCCGAAACCGATCTTTTCAATGGCCCGGCCGGCAAACTCCGGCCCGACGATATCCACCGCCGTTTCACTCGCCAAGGCCCAAAACACTGGCAAACCCAACGCCGGAATCAAGCGCGCCAAGGCCATGACCCAGATGTTCGGCGCCAATGCCGCCACGGTATTAGCCAGCGCAAACATGATCAGGATGCAGATAAACAGGCGCTTGCGCTGGAACCGCGCGAAGTATGCGGTCAGGAACGGCCCGAATGCCGCCACGGTAAACGCGAACAACGTCACCAGCAGCCCGGCCTGGGACACGCTGACGTTCAGGTCGCGGGCGATCGACGGCAGCAGCCCGACAATGATGAATTCTGTGGTCAGCACGGTAAAACCGGCGGCCGACAGCAGCAGGATAGGGAACAACATGAAAACTCCAGAAACGACGACATCAACGACAGCCCGAAGGGCTCGCTGACGGAGAGGAAAGATGAGAGGCCGCAATCTTAACAGAATAGGCCTTGGCCTGGCCAAACCCTACAGTTGAGGGTGACGGAATGCCGCACCGAAACGGGACGCTTCCTACAGCATGTTAGACTTTGTGCCTGCTTCCTACGTCGCTATGTGCCTGCAATGCTGCGTCCTACTAAAAAAACTAGAGACAACTGTTTATGACTGCTGCCCCTTCCCTGCTGCAACGACTGATGCGCGTCAGCCTGGTCACCCAAATTGTCATCGGCCTGGTGGCCGGTATCTTACTGGCCTTGCTGTTGCCCGAGGCTGCGCGAGCCACTGGTTTTATCGGCAAGGTGTTTGTCACCGCGCTGAAGGCCGTTGCGCCGATTCTGGTGTTTGTCTTGGTCATGGCGTCTATCGCCAACCATAAACATGGCCAGGAAACCCATATCAAGCCAATCCTGTTCCTGTACCTGCTCGGCACCTTTGCCGCTGCCGTCGTCGCAGTGGTTGCCAGCATGCTGTTCCCGTCGCCTTTGGTGCTGGCTACCCATGACGCCACCGTCAGCGCCCCCGGCGGTATCGGCGAAGTGCTGCAAAGCCTGCTGCTGAGCGTGGTGGATAACCCGGTGAGCGCGCTGATGAATGCCAACTTTATCGGCATCCTGGCCTGGGCCATCGGCATGGGCATCGCGATTCGCCATGCAGGTGTTACCACTCGCACGGTGCTCGATGACCTGTCCAATGGCGTCACCCTGATCGTGCGCGTCGTCATCCGCTTTGCGCCGCTGGGTATCTTCGGCCTGGTGGCCTCGACCCTGGCCACCTCCGGTTTCGGCGCCCTGCTCGGCTATGCCCACCTGCTGGTGGTGCTGATCGGCTGCATGCTGTTTGTCGCGCTGGTGATCAACCCCGCCATCGTGTTCTGGAAACTGCGCCGCAACCCTTATCCGCTGGTGCTGATGTGCTTGCGCGAAAGCGGCATCACCGCGTTCTTCACGCGCAGTTCGGCGGCGAATATTCCGGTGAACCTGGCGCTGAGCAAACGCCTGGGCCTGCATGAAGACACTTACTCGGTGTCGATCCCGCTGGGCGCCACCATCAATATGGCCGGCGCGGCGATTACCATCACCGTGTTGACCCTGGCCGCCGTGCACACGCTCGGTATTGCCGTGGACCTGCCAACCGCCGTGCTGCTCAGCGTGGTCGCGGCGGTATGTGCCTGCGGCGCGTCGGGTGTGGCCGGTGGCTCGTTGCTGCTGATTCCCCTGGCGTGCAGCCTGTTCGGCATTCCCAGCGAGATCGCCATGCAGGTGGTGGCCGTAGGCTTCATCATCGGTGTGCTGCAGGACTCGGCGGAAACCGCGCTCAACTCGTCCACCGATGTGCTGTTCACGGCAGCCGCCTGCCTGGGCAAGGAAGAGCAAACGGCTTAACTATCCAGGCGTAAAAAAGCCCGGGGCGTTCGACAGCAACGATCCCGGGCTTTTTTTGTATCTGGATGCTTAGAAAGCGCCCATGTAATCGCGCTTGCCCACTTCCACACCGTTGTGACGCAGCAAAGCGTAAGCGGTGGTGACGTGGAAGAAGAACTGCGGCAGGCCATAAGTCAGCAGGTAAGACTGACCGCTGAAGCGCTTCTCTTTCGGCGTGCCTGGGCGGGTGATGATCTCGATGCCTTCCTTGCCGTCGATTTGCTCAGGCTTGATGGTGTCGACAAATGCCAGCACCTTGGCGATCAGTGCTTGCAGATCGGCGAAGGTCACTTCGCTGTCTTCGTACTTCGGCACTTCGATCTCGGCCAGGCGCGCGGAAACGCCCTTGGCGAAGTCGACGGCGATCTGCACCTGGCGCACCAGCGGGAACATGTCCGGGAACAGACGCGCTTGCAGCAAGGCATTGGGTTCGATGTTCTTGGCGGTGGCGTGGGCTTCGGCTTTGTTCAGCACGTCGCTCAGCGCGTTGAGCATTTGCTTGAAGACCGGGATGGAGGCGGCGTACAGGGAAATAGTCATGACAGTCTCACGGTGATGGCAGGGTTTGGAACCAGCGGCGATTATAGCCATGCCTGCGGCTTGTCTTTTATTTTTTCAGGATTAGGCTAGTGAGCTTCACTGCATAGGGAAAGCGCGATGACCGCCGAGCACGACACCGACACCCCTGAGCCGCGCCTGAACAGCACGGAAATCCGCATCCTGGGCTGCCTGATCGAAAAACAGGCGACCAACCCGGAAACCTACCCGCTCACACTCAATGCGCTGGTGTTGGCCTGCAACCAGAAGACCAGCCGGGAACCGGTGACCAACTTGAGCCAGGGCCAGGTCGGCCAGAGCCTGCGGGTGCTCGAGGGCCAAGGCTTTACCCGACTGGTGATGGGCAGCCGCGCCGACCGCTGGGAGCATCGGGTGGACAAGGCACTGGAGCTGGTGCCGGCCCAGGTAATCCTGATCGGGCTGCTGTTTCTGCGCGGGCCGCAGACCGTCAACGAACTGCTGACCCGCAGCGGGCGCATGCATGACTTTGAAGATGCCGAACAGGTCGTGCACCAGCTTGAACGCCTGATTGCGCGCGGGCTGGCAGTATTGGTGCCGCGCCAGGCAGGGCAACGGGAAGATCGTTATACCCATGCGTTGGGGGATCCGGCGGATATTGAGGCGATCATCGCGGCACGCGGGAGCCCGGTGGAGCGTTCGGCCGGCGGAGTTTCGGTGGAGCGTATTGAGGAGCTTGAAGCCAGGATCGCAGCGTTGGAAGAGCGCCTGGCCCAGTTGGAACAGGCTTAACCCGATTAAAAATGTGGGCTTGCCCGCGATTGCGGTGGGTTAGTGACGTATAAGGCGGCTGACACGCCCTCATCGCGGGCAAGCCCGCTCCCACATTTGGATCTGCGCAGCGCTTTAGGTTCGGGCAAAGGCCACCGCCGCCTCAAACTGCTCTTGCGTCGGCCGCACACCGGTGTACAGCACAAACTGCTCCAACGCCTGGATTGCGATCACTTCCAACCCGGTAATCACCCGTTTGCCCTGGGCACGCCCGCGCACGATCAACGGCGTTTCGGCGGGGATCGCCACCACATCGAATACAGTGTCTGCAGCGTCCACAGCATCGGCCGCAAAGGCCAACTGGTCCGCTTCTGCACCGCCGGTCATGCCGATCGGCGTCACGTTGACCAGCATCTGTGGGCGCAACTCGCCCAGCTCTGCTTGCCACTCATACCCCAGGCTCTGCGCCAACGCCCGGCCCGCCGCTTCGTTGCGTGCCACAATCACGCCGTTGGCATAACCGCCGTCACGCAGGGCACTGGCCACCGCCTTGCCCATGCCGCCGCTGCCACGCAGCGCGAAGGTCGAATCCTTGGGCACCGCGTGCTTTTTCAGCAATTGTTCCACGGCAATGTAGTCGGTGTTGTAGGCCTTGAGATGGCCGTCGGTGTTAACGATGGTGTTGAGCGAAGTAATGGCCTTGACCGAGGCATCCAACTCATCGACCAGGGCAATGGCAGCTTCCTTGAACGGCATGGACACCCCGCAACCACGGATGCCCAGCGCCCGAATACCGCCGATCGCGCCGGGCAAATCCTGGCTGCTGAAGGCTTTATAGTAGAAGTTCAGCCCCAGCTGTTCGTACAGATGGTTGTGAAATCGCAAGCCAAAATTCCCGGGACGCGCCGACAATGACATGCACAGTTGGGTGTCCTTGTTGGGGTGCATCTGCATGGAAAACTCCTTTGAGTAAGCAAATCGGTACAGACCTTACACAACCTTTACCTAGCGGCGGTGCTGTTTTTCAGAAATACGTTGTCTTAAAAGTATCCCCGCGACAATCCTTGAGTCTATTGATTGCAGACCACAAGCGCAGGGGCTAACCGAGGAATGACCATGATTCGTAAAATCCCCAAAATCGCCTTGCTTATCGGCGCACTCGCTATGGCAGGCCAAGCCTCCGCCCACGGTGGTGGTTGGGGTGGCCCGGCCATATTGGGTGGTTTGATCGGCGCAGCCGTTGTTGGCTCCGTAGTTGCCAGCCAATCCCAGCCGGTTTACGTGCAGCAACCGGTGTATGTCCAGCCGCAACCGGTGTATGCCGCGCCGCCGCCGGTCTACTACGCACCGCCACCGCCGGTGTATGTGCAACAGCGGGTTTACTACCGCCCGGCGCCGGTCTATTACGGCCCACCACGTGGCTACTATGGCCCTCCCCACGGTTATTATGGCCGCGGCTGGTAACACGCAGTCAGGTTAGAAATGAACAGGCCTCGCCCACACGCGGGGTCTTTTTTTACCTGCGTTTTGCCTGAGTTTTGCCTGAAAAGCCCGGTTTTATCATGCCAAGGTCGCTATGAGGACAATGCCCGAGCCGCAATCCCACATCATGACGGTCAAATGTCCACTTGCTTGACCTGGGCCTGCGCTGTCATGTTTACGTCACTCAACGGTCTCACTATCGAGCGGTCCACCCAATAACAATTAAGGACGACTGACCATGCCCACGCAAAACCCGCACCGCACCGCTGGCCTGTGCACGTCCAGCAAGGTTTACAGCGCACTTACCGAACTCAAGCACCTAGAGGGCCACCGCAGCGCAAAATTTCTCGCGCTGCTGGCAGAAAACCTGGTGCGCAAAGGCCTGCTCAGCGAGCAGGAAGTGGTGAACATGCTCGATCAAGTAGTGGATTGACGCCTGGCGTTAATGTTGACTATCGAGAAGGGTGATTTTTCCTACGCGCCATCAGCCCGTAAGGTGACCCCCATACCTTTGGAGGTGCCTATGCCTACTGTTCAAATCATGTCCGTTGTCGGCAGTGCCGTCCCCGCCCCACTCCGGGAGCTCGGGTTGCTGGCCTGCTGGTATGTGGTACGCGATGGCGAAACCATCAGCGGCCCGCTCACCTCGCTGTCCGCTGCGCAACAACAGCAACAACAGGTGTCGAACTTCAGGCTCCATGCCTGAAGCCTCACGCCTGAGAACTAGGGCAATGGCAGTTTGACCCGCGGCTTGCTTTCGACAAACAACGCCCAACTGGACATAAACAGCGCCGCCACCAGCGGCCCGATCACAAAGCCATTCAAGCCAAACACCGACAGGCCGCCCAAGGTCGAGATCAGGATCAGGTAATCCGGCATCTTGGTGTCTTTGCCCACCAGAATCGGACGCAATACATTGTCCACCAGCCCGATCACGAACACGCCGAACAAGCCCAGTACCACGCCCTGCCAGATCGAACCGCTCAACAGGAAGTAGGCGGCCACCGGCCCCCATACGATCCCCGCGCCGACGGCTGGCAGCAACGACAGAAACGCCATCAACACCGCCCAGAGCAACGCGCTGGGAATGTCCAGAAACCAGAAGATCAAACCGCCCAGCGCACCCTGGGTCACGGCGACCAACACGTTGCCCTTGACGGTCGCACGTACCACCCGATTGAACTTGAGTTGCAACCGGCGCTTTTGCGGCTCGGCCAACGGCACCGCCGTACGTACTTTGCGCACCAGTTCCGGGCCGTCACGCAGCAGGAAAAACAGCAGGTACAGCATGATGAAAAAGCTCACCAGGAAATCAAACGTGCCCTGGCCGAAGCTGAACGCCTGGGTGGCAAAGAACTGGCTGCCTTGCATGGCGCTCTTGACGATCTTTTCCCGCAGCCCCTCCAGGTTACCCATGCCGAAGCGGTCGAGCAGGTGCTGGAAGTACGGTGGCAGGATGTTCTTGAACTGTTCGATATACCCCGCCACGTCCAATTTGCCGCTTTCGATATTTTTATAGAGGGTGGCGCCCTCTTGCACCAGCAGCACGCTGGTGATGATCACCGGCAAAATTGCGATCACCAGGCATACCGTAAGGGTGGCCAGGGACGTCAGGTTGCGGTTCCAGCTGAAGCGTTGCTGCAGGCGCCGCTGCATCGGGGCGAAGATGATGCCAAGGATGACCGCCCAGAACACCGCGCCATAGAACGGCAGCAATATCCAGATAAAGGCGATGGTCACCAGGGCCAGCAATAACAGCAGGGTTTTGAATTGAAGGTTGGTTTGGTTCATGTCCGGTCCATGTCAGAAAAGCAGAGGGCCTTCAGCGGCCCTGTTGCTTAGTCCGCGGCAGAACCTGGGAGTGCCCTTCAAGCGTAGACCGCCTCATTGAATCGCCCTGGCCTCATTCAACAGTACTTCAATCACCTGTTCCTGAGCCTCGTAGCGTCCCTCACCGAAGTGGCTGTAACGCACGTGCCCCTTGGCATCGATCAGGTAGTGGGCCGGCCAATATTGGTTATCGAAGCTGCGCCAGATCGCGTAGTTATTGTCGATAGCCACCGGATAACCGATGCCCAGCTTGCGCACCTGTTCCTTGACGTTGGCCGGGATGTGCTCAAACGCGTATTCGGGCGTGTGTACGCCAATCACCACCAAACCGTCTTTTTCGTAGCGTTTGGCCCAGGTATTGACGTAGGGCAGCGCACGCCGGCAGTTGATGCAGTCATAGGTCCAGAAATCCACCAGCACTACTTTGCCTTTGAGCGCTTCAAGGCTCAGAGGCGGTGAGTTGAGCCATTCGACCGCTCCCGCCAGCGACGGCGTGGCACCCGCAGGTTGCTTGCTCTCGCCACTGGCCATCCAGCTTGCGGTCAGAGCGAAAGCCAGCAGCAGGCTGGTAAACAGGAATGTGATAGGTCGCATGGTGATTACCTTGTCGAGTCGCAGAGTGCCTATTGAAACCCTCTGAGGTATCACGCCTGTGTCGAACGGCACCCGCCGATACACAGCGATACAAAACCCGCAAAAGCCCGACCTGGATCAATAAATGCGTGTGCCAGCTCCTTTACGCTCGCGACCTTTTGCGACCCGAGCCCATGCCCCCCGTGATTGCCCCCGAACTACTCGCCCCCGCCGGCACCCTGAAAAACATGCGCTATGCCTTCGCCTACGGCGCCGATGCGGTCTACGCCGGCCAGCCGCGCTACAGCCTGCGGGTGCGCAATAACGAGTTCGACCACGCCAACCTCGCACTCGGCATCCAGGAGGCGCATGCACTGGGCAAGCGTTTCTACGTGGTGGTCAACATTGCCCCGCACAACGCCAAGCTCAAGACCTTCCTCAAGGATTTGGCCCCGGTGATCGCCATGGGGCCGGACGCGTTGATCATGTCCGACCCAGGCTTGATCATGCTGGTACGCCGTCACTTCCCGTGCATGCCGATTCACTTGTCGGTACAGGCCAATACGGTGAATTGGGCCAGCGTCGAGTTTTGGCAGCAGCAAGGTATCTGCCGGGTGATTCTGTCGCGGGAATTGTCACTGGAAGAAATCGGCGAAATCCGCCAACAGGTGCCGGCCATGGAGCTGGAAGTGTTTGTGCACGGCGCCCTGTGCATGGCCTATTCCGGGCGCTGTTTGTTGTCCGGCTATATGAACAAGCGCGATGCCAACCAAGGCACCTGCACCAACGCGTGCCGCTGGAAATACCAGGCCACGCCGGCGGTGGAGAACGCCACGGGCGATATCGTCCAGCAGTGTGAACCGACCTTGGGTATCGGCGCGCCGACCGATCAGGTGTTCCTGCTGCAGGAAGCCAATCGCCCGGATGAGCAGATGCCCGCCTTCGAAGACGAACACGGCACCTACATCATGAACGCCAAGGACCTGCGCGCCGTGCAGCACGTGGAGCGCCTTGCGCACATGGGCGTGCATTCGCTGAAGATCGAAGGGCGCACCAAGTCCCACTTCTATTGCGCGCGCACCACCCAGGTGTATCGTCAGGCCATTGACGATGCGGAGGCTGGCCGTGCGTTTGACCGCAACCTGATGACTGATCTTGAGTCCCTGGCCCAACGCGGCTACACCGAAGGTTTCCTGCGTCGCCATGTGCACGACGAATACCAGAACTACCAGAACGGCAGCTCGGTGTCGGAGCGCCAGCAGTTTGTCGGCGAATTGACCGGCGAGCGCCGGGGCGAGCTGGCCGAGGTCAAGGTGAAAAACCGCTTTGCCGTGGGTAATCATCTGGAATTGATGACACCGGCCGGCAACTTTCACTTTGACCTGACCAACCTGCACAACGCCAAGGGCGAGGCCATAGACGTGGCGCCGGGGGATGGGCACACGGTGTATGTGCCACTGCCGAGCGACATGGACCTGCGCTTCGGCCTGCTGATGCGTGACGTCTAACACAGGGGCGGTGACAGGCCTATTTGTATCAGCGCCAGGCAAACATACGCTGAGGCCAGGGTTGATCAGATCCTGAACTGCCCCACCAACTGCCCCAGGCGCTGGCCCAGGTCCGCCAGGCTGCGCGAGGTTTGCGCGCCCAATTGGGTTTCATCCGCCACGCTGTCCACCGCCACGGCAATCTGATGCACGCTGCGGTTGATCTCTTCGGCCACGGCGGTCTGCTCTTCGGCGGCGCTGGCGATTTGCGCGTTCATCGAGTTAATGGTGCCGATCAACTGCGCCATGGTATCCAGCGACGCGCCGGCTTGGTTGGCCTGGGCCGAAGTGCCATCACCGGCATCGCTGGAGCGGCGCATGGCATCCACGGCGGCGACGGTGCCTTTTTGCAGGCGGTCGATCATGCCCTGGATTTCCTGGGTGCTGGTTTGCGTGCGACTGGCCAGCGCACGCACCTCGTCGGCGACCACCGCAAACCCGCGACCAGCCTCGCCTGCCCGTGCGGCTTCGATGGCGGCGTTGAGCGCCAGCAGGTTGGTCTGCTCGGCAATCGAGCGGATCACGCCGAGCACGCTGACGATCGACGACACGTCCTGCTGCAAGCTGTCGAGGGACACGCCGCTGCTGCGGATGTCGTTCACCAGCGCATGGATCTGCGCGATACTGCCATCCACTACCCGCTTGGCGGCCTGGCCTTCAGCGTCGGTCTGTTGCGCGGCCACCGCAGCGCCTTGGGCACTGCGCGCCACTTCGTGAGCCGCCGAGGACATTTGGTTGATCGCGGTGGCCACCTGATCGGTCTCGTGGCGCTGGCGTTCCATGGCGGTTTCCGAGCGCTGGGCCTGATCGGACACCTGGCTGACCAGCCCGGTGAGTTGCGCGGTCATCTCGGTGATCTGGCGCACCAGGCCGTGGATCTTGTCGACAAAGCGGTTGAACGCGCCGGCCAAGTCCCCCAACTCATCCTGGCTGGTGATGGCCAGGCGGCGGGTCAAGTCGCCCTCGCCCGCGGCGATATCGTCGAGGTTGGCTTTCATCAGGCTCAGTGGGCGCAAGATGGTATTGGCCACCAACATGCCCACTGCAGCAATCACCAGCAGCACCACCACCGCCACGCCAAGGATGCTCAGCAGCACGCCTTCCATGCGTTTTTCGACCTTGGCCTCGACCACCGCCACCTGGGCTTCGATGCCATCGAGGTTCACCGACGTACCAATCACCATGTCCCACTTGGGCAAGTATTCGGTGTAGCCAAGCTTCGGCACCAGTTCGGTCTGGCCGGGCTGGGTCGAGCTGTATTGCAGGTAGTGGGTGCCGTCCTTGCCGACCTTGACCAGGTCGCGGTTGACGTAGACACCGTTGGGGTCACGGTTGTCCTTGAAGCTCTTGCCTACGCCGTCCGGGCTGTTGCCCTTGAACAGGCGGATGGTCTCGGAGTCGTAGCCGAAGAAGTAGCCGTCCTTGCCGTAGGTGGTGTTGGACAACAGTTTGACTACCTGCGCCCGCGCCGCCGTGTCGCCGGGGGCGGCCGCGTCGTAGAGCGGCTTGATGGTGGTCATCGCCACTTCCACATAACTTTGCAGCGTGGCCTTGGCGTCATTGAGCAGGCGCTGGCGGGTTTCATCCACCTCATTGCGCGCCTGGCCCTGCAGGATCCACACCGTGGTCAGGCTGATGACCACGGCAAACAACAACACAGGCACGACGGCCAGGGACAGGACTTTGGCCTTCAAACTCAGACGCATGGCTTTTCTCTCTTATTCGTGGCGACTTGAGAGGTTAACGGCCAGTGGCGAAATATCTGTAGGACACCTTGGCTGAGTGGCGACTGGACTGTTGTGGCGAGCAGGCTTGCCCTGCGTTGGGCTGCGTAGCAGCCCCCTTTTCAGGCGCCGTAACACGCCAGGTAGATCGAGGTGTCTGGATTCAGGACCGCTTCGCGCTCCAACGCAGGGCAAGCCTGCTCGCCACAATTGAACCTGTTCCAGATACTAGAGGGTCATCGCGGCAAACCAGCCAAACGCCAGCAACGGAATGTTGTAGTGCAGGAAGGTCGGCACCACGGTGTCCCAGATATGGTGATGCTGGCCGTCAATATTCAGGCCGGAAGTCGGGCCGAGCGTGGAGTCCGACGCTGGCGAACCGGCATCGCCCAGCGCCCCCGCCGTACCCACGATGCACACAATCGCCAACGGACTGAAGCCCAGCTGCACACACAACGGCACAAAAATCGCCGCCAGAATCGGCACCGTAGAAAATGACGAACCAATGCCCATGGTCACCAACAGCCCCACCAGCAACATCAGCAGCGCGCCCACACCACGGCTGTGACCAATGAATGCCGCCGAGGCCTCCACCAGTGAGCGCACGTCACCGGTGGCCTTGAGCACTTCGGCAAACCCCGATGAGGCGATCATGATGAAGCCGATCATCGCCATCATCTTCATGCCTTCGGTGAACAGGTCGTCGGTTTCGCGCCAGCGCACAATGCCCGACACCGAAAAGATCAGAAACCCAGCCAGGGCGCCGATGATCATCGAATCCAGCCACAGCTGAATGATAAACGCCGAGGCAATTGCCAGCCCGGCCACCAGCAGGGTCAGCGGGTTGTACTGCACGGCTACTTGCTCGACGCGCTCGATTTTTTCCAGGTCATACACACGCTTTTTGCGGTAGCTGATAAACACCGCCACCAGCAGGCCCACCACCATGCCCAACGCGGGCAAGCCCATGGCATGGGTGACGTTGACTTGGCTGATGTCCACGCCGCTCTTGGCCACGTTGGCCAACAGGATCTGATTAAGGAAGATATTGCCGAAGCCCACCGGCAGGAACATGTAGGGCGTGATCAGGCCGAAGGTCATCACGCAGGCGATCAGCCGGCGGTCCAGTTGCAGCTTGGTCAGCACGTAAAGCAGTGGCGGCACCAGCAGCGGGATAAACGCAATATGGATCGGCAGAATATTCTGCGAAGCAATCGCCACCACCCACAACAGACCAATCAGCAGCCATTTGACATGACTTCCGCCGGTGGCTTCCTGGCGATCGACCAACAGCAGCGCCTTGTCCGCCAATGCATGCGCCAGGCCGGACTTGGCAATCGCCACCGCGAAAGCGCCGAGCAAGGCGTAGGACAACGCCACGGTCGCGCCGCCGCCCAAGCCGCCGTTAAACGCCTTGAGCGTGGCCTCGATGCCCAACCCGCCGGTCAAGCCACCGACCAGGGCGCCGACGATGATGGCGATGACCACATGCACACGGGACAAACTGAGCACCAGCATGGTGCCGACCGCGGCGATGACTGCGTTAATCATGGTTACCTCAAGCAAAAAACATAAAAAACAGACAGGCCCGCGACCGGGCGGCCATCTAGTGGCGTCCGTGTGCAGGCTTTAAGAGGTCTTATTAGAGGGCGCGCACTTTGCCGCAGGCGGGCCGTCATGTCAAAAACTGTGGCGAGGGAGCTTGCTCCCGCTGGGCTGCGCAGCAGCCCCAAAAAAACAGGAGCGCTGCGCACTGGAGCGCCAGCGGGAGCAAGCTCCCTCGCCACAGAATAAAGAAGCGTGAAAGGCAGCCGATACAAAGGCTCTCTGTGTTTTCAGGTTAAGGATGCTCCTCGATGTCGCTTAGACAGCTCTCCATTCAATGGAAAATCACCCTGCTCGCGGGCCTGTGCCTGCTGGGGATCGTGACCCTGCTGGTGGGTCTGTCGCTTTTTCGCATGGAGCAGAGTTCACAGCAGGTCAAAGCGTCCAGCATGCAGATGCTCGACGCGTCCGCCCAGGCGCGCATCGAGGCCCAAGGTGAAGTGCAGGCGCTGGGCATTCGCCAGCAATTCATGGACGCCTATCAGTACGGCCATGGTTTTTCGCGCCAAGTGTTGTTTTTGCGTGAGCAGGCGGAAAAACGTTTCCTCGACGCCTTCGATACCCGCGAAGACCTGACCCGCCAAGTCAAGGCCGCCCTGCAAGCCAACCCCGATCTGCTCGGCCTGTCGTTGGTGTTTGAGGCCAATGCGCTGGACGGCAAGGACGAGTTGTTCGCCAATCAGGCAGAACTGGGCAGCAACGACAAAGGCCGCTTCGCCCTCTACTGGTCGCAGCCCACACCCGGCAAACTCACCTCCATGTCACTACCCGAAAGCGACATGGCCGACATCAGCGTCGGCCCCAGCGGCGAAAAGGCTAACGCCTGGTTCACCTGCCCACGCACTACGCTGAAACCCTGCGTGATCGAACCGTACTTTTATGTGATCGACGGGCAAAACGTGCTGATGACCAGCATCGTCTTCCCGTTGATGGTCAACGGCAAAGTTATTGCCTCGCTGTCGGTGGACATCAACCTCAACAGCCTGCAGGCCGTGAGCCAACAGGCCAGCCAGAAGCTGTATGACGGCCAGACCCAGGTCAGCATCCTCAGCCCCACCGGTTTGCTCGCAGGCTACAGCCCGGACGCCGGCAAACTCAGCCAGCGTCTGGATCAGGTCGACAGCGCCAGCGGCGCGCAACTGATCAGCGTACTGGCCAGTAACCCTCAGACCAGCAGCCTGCGTACCGACCATCAACTCAAGGTGCTGGCGCCCTTCGCGCCGATTCCCGGCGGCAAGCCGTGGGGCGTGTTGCTGGATGTGCCGGAAAAAGTCCTGGTCGGCCCCGCCGAAACACTCAAGGCGCAGTTGGACGCGGACAACGCCCGTGGCACGCTGCTGGAACTGAGCCTGGGCCTGCTGGCGGCCGTGGTTGGCTTAGTGCTTGTGTGGCTGATGGCCCGCAGCGTGACCCGGCCGATCCTCGGCGTGGCACGCATGCTCGAAGACATCGCCAGCGGCGAAGGTGACCTCACCCGCCGCCTGGCCTACGACAAACAGGATGAACTGGGCCAACTGGCCGGCTGGTTCAACCGCTTCCTCGACAAGCTGCAACCGATCATTGCCCAAGTGAAACGCTCCGTGCAGGACGCCCGTGGCACTGCCGACCAGTCCGCCGAAATCGCCACGCAAACCAGCGCCGGCATGGAGCAGCAATACCGTCAGGTCGACCAAGTGGCCACCGCCTCCCACGAAATGAGCGCCACCGCCCAGGACGTCGCCCGCAGTGCTGCCCAGGCGGCACACGCCGCACGCGATGCCGACCAGGCCACACGCGACGGCTTGAGTGTGATCGACCGCACCACCACCAATATCGGCAACCTGGCGGCGGATATGAGCACCGCCATGGCCCAGGTCGAAGGCTTGGCGGCCAATAGCGAGAAGATCGGTTCGGTGCTGGAAGTGATTCGCGGCATCGCCGAGCAAACCAACCTGCTGGCACTCAACGCCGCCATCGAAGCCGCCCGCGCCGGTGAGGCTGGGCGTGGTTTTGCGGTGGTCGCCGACGAAGTACGCAACCTGGCGCAGCGCACCCAGGAGTCGGTAGAAGAAACCCGCCTGGTGATTGAGCACCTGCAAAGCGGCACCACCGACGTGGTTGGCTCCATGGGCAATAGCTATCGGCAGGCCCAAGGCAGTGTCGAACAGGTCGGCCAGGCGGTCACCGCCCTGCGTCAGATTGGTGAGGCGGTCACGGTGATCAGCGACATGAACCTGCAAATCGCCAGCGCCGCCGAACAGCAAAGCGCCGTGGCCGAAGAGATCAACAGCAATGTGGCGACGATACGGGATGTGACTGAATCGCTGTCGGAGCAGGCGAATGAATCGGCGCGGGTGAGCCAGGCGTTGAACAGCCTGGCGAATCAGCAGCAGGGGTTGATGGATCAGTTTCGGGTGTAATGATCGTTCCCACGCGTGGGCGCGCCTCCTGTGACGCTCCGCGTCGCCCGTCGACAGCGGGACGCCGAGCGTCCAAGGCGGCGTTACCACGCAGAGCGTGGGAACGATCTCAACGTTTGGGTAATTCGATCAGCACCTTGAGCCCGCCCAGCTCGCTGTCCTGCAACCGCAACGTACCGCCCCACACCTCGACAATATCCCGCACAATCCCCAGCCCCAGGCCATGGCCGTCAATCTGCTCATCCAGACGCGCGCCCCGGCTGAGCACTTGCTCACGCTGAGCCGGCGGGATGCCGGGGCCGTCGTCTTCGACTGCCAGCAGAAAGCTGCGCGGGGTTTCGCTGACCGTCAAGCGCACGTCGGCATCCGCCCATTTGCAGGCGTTATCCAGCAGGTTGCCGAGCAGTTCCAGCAGGTCTTCGCGGTCCCAGGGCAATTGCAGGCCGGGGTCGACGTGGTAGCTCAAGTCCAGGTGTTCACCGTGGATCATGCTTAAGGTGGCCAGCAGGCCGGGCAGTTCTTTTTCACAGTCAAACAGCGCGCCGGGCAGGGTTTCACCGGCCAGGCGGGCGCGGTTAAGTTCGCGGTTGAGGCGTTGTTGCACCTGGTCAAGCTGCTCGCGCAGCAGCTTGCCGATTTCGGGGTGGTCCTTGAGCGCTTCACTGGAGGCTGCACTCAGTAGCACCGCCAATGGGGTTTTCAGCGCATGGCCGAGGTTGCCCAAAGCATTGCGTGAGCGCTTGAGGCTGTCTTCGGTATGGGCCAGCAGATGGTTGATCTGCGCCACCAACGGCTCCAGTTCCAGCGGCACTTGGGTATCAAGTTGCGAGCGCCGGCCCTGTTGCAGTTGGGCAATCTGGTTGCGTGCCGTCTCCAGCGGGCGCAAGGCGCGGCGCACGGTGACCCGTTGCAGGATCAGCACCAGTAACAGCGCCGCCAAGCCGATGATCAGGCCGATCTGGCGCATCAGGCGAAAGCTTTCGCGCACTGGCGTGTAGTCCTGGGCCACGCTGATGGAAATTGACTGGCCGAAACGCTTGTAGTCCGAACGCAACACCAGCAGTTGCTGGCGTTCCGGCCCCAGTTGCAGGTTGCCCTTGAGCCCCGGCTCGGTCAGGCGCGGCAGTTCCTGGTCCCACAACGAGCGGGAGCGCCAGTGAACGTCGGCAAAATCAATGCGGAAATAATGCCCGGAAAACGGTCGCTGATAGGCCGGTGACAGACGCTGCTCATCCAAATGAACACCCTCAGGCCCACGCACCAGTGCGGCCAGCAGGTTCTCGCTGTCGTTGCGCAGCCCGGCTTCCAGGTAGCGCTGCAAACCGGCCTCGAACAACCACAAACTGGTTTGCGCCAGCACCACGCCCACCACCACCATGACGCTGATCAGACCCAGGCTCAAACGCCGTTGAATCGACCTCATGCCGGGGCGGCGCCAAACCGGTAACCCTGGCCACGCCGGGTTTCAATCACACTGCGCCCCAATTTTCGGCGCAGGTGGTTGACGTGCACTTCCAGCACATTGGAGTCGCGCTCGGTTTCGCCGTCATACAAATGTTCGGCCAGATGGCTTTTCGACAGAATCTGCTCCGGGTGCAGCATGAAGTAGCGCAGCAGGCGGAATTCAGCGGCGGTCAGCTGGATCTCGTCGCCATCGCGCAGCACACACTGGCGCCCTTCATCCAGGTGCAGGCCGGCGGCTTGCAGCGTCGGCTGGTTGGCCTGGCCGTGGGAACGGCGCAACAATGCCTGGATGCGCAGGTAGAGTTCTTCGGGGTGAAAGGGTTTGCTCAGGTAATCGTCGGCGCCGGCCTTTAGCCCTTCGATACGTTCGGCCCAGGAATCGCGCGCGGTCAGCACCAGCACGGGCGTGGCCAAGGCCGCGGCGCGCCATTGCGCGAGCACCTCCAGGCCCGGCAGGCCCGGCAAGCCGAGGTCGAGGATGATCAGGTCATAGGGTTCGCTGCGGCCTTGATACGCGGCGTCGCGCCCATCGGCCAGCCAGTCGACCGCGTAGCCCTGGCGCTGCAGACCGGCCAACAGTTCATCAGCCAGCGGTACGTTGTCTTCCACCAGAAGCAGGCGCATCAGTCGTCTTCCTTATCTTTGAGCAGCTTACCGGTACTGGCGTCGAGCTCGATTTCGCGCACCACGCCTTCGACGGTCAACAGTTCGATTTCGTAGATATAGCGCACCGAGCGATCCTTGTGCTCCTCAAGCTCGGCGTCCAGCAGCTTGGCACCCGGGTAGCGCTCCAGCGCCGGCCCCAGCAACTGTTCCAGCGGCGCGATGACGCCCTCCTGACGCAATCGCAGGGCTTCATCCTGACCAAGGTCATGGGCCGACAGGCTGGCGCTGCTCAGTAGCAATACCAGCGCCACCTGACTGCCCGCGCGTAGATTTACCTTCATTACGTATCCTGATGTTCCTTGAGGGCGGCCCGATGCGGGACATGGGCCACCACGGTACCCGTGACAACTTAACTGAAACTGAATTGCCACCATGGCAATTTTCAATCGGCAACCTTACCCATCGCTGCAGGAATTCTCTTATATTGCCTGTTCGCTGCAACCGAGACCTGTATGACTGCCATCCACATCAAGTTTCCCGCGCTGACCCTCAAGGCCGGCAAACGCGCTTTCACACGCATTCGCGAGCAAGGCCTTGCGCCGGCGGATGTCGGTATCCTACCCGGTGCGGCCGGTGGCCCCAAGGCGTTGGGCATTCAAGGCCTGGACCTGGCGCTGTTCGGCGATTGGCTGCCACGCGCGCCGCGTGAGCGTGCACTGATCGGCGCGTCCATCGGCTCCTGGCGGTTCGCCAGTGCGTGCCTGCCCGACCCGGTGCAAGGCCTGCTGGACCTCGGCCGCTTGTACAACGAACAACGCTTTGCCAAGGGCGTGACCATGGCCGAAGTCAGCCACAGCTGCCAGCGCATGCTCGACGACCTGTTGGCCGGCCGTGATGCGCGGGTGCTGGACAACCCCGACTATCGCCTGAATATCATGGTGGTCAAGAGCCACGGCCTGCTCGCCGATGACCACCGTGGGCGACTGGGGCTGGGCCTGTCGTCGGTGATTGCCGACAACCTGCGTGGCCGTGCGCGGCTGTCGCGGCATTTTGAGCGGTTGATCATCCACGACCCGCGCCAGGCGCCACCGGTGCATGCGCTGACGGACTTTCCCTCACGCTTCCTCGACCTGCAGGTGGGCAACCTGCGCCAGGCGCTGCTGGCCTCCGGTTCCATCCCCATGGTGATGCAAGGCGTGCGCGACCTGCCCGGCGCAGGCACGGGCACTTACCGCGACGGTGGCCTGCTGGACTATCACCTCGACCTGCCCTATCACGGCGACGACATTGTGCTGTACCCGCATTTCACCGACCGGGTGATCCCCGGCTGGTTCGACAAGGGCCTGCCGTGGCGACGCAGTAATCCACAAGGCTTGCAGGATGTGCTGCTACTGGCGCCCTCCAAAGACTACCTGGCCCGTCTGCCCCATGGGAAATTGCCGGACCGCAGCGACTTCAAGCGCTTTATGGGCGATGACTCTAGCCGCAACAAATACTGGCAAACCGCGATGAGCGAAAGCCGACGGCTGGGGGATGAGTTCCTGCAACTGGCGGACAATGGTGGGCTGGGCGAGCGGCTGCAAGCGCTGTAACCCAGCGGTATGCGCGGCAGAGGATCAAACTGTTAAACTCGACGCCTGCCAGATACCTGACCGAGCTGAAAATACTGTGGAAATCTTCAAAGAGTTTACCTTCGAGTCCGCCCACCGCCTGCCCCATGTACCGGAAGGCCACAAATGCGGGCGCCTGCACGGGCATTCGTTCAAGGTGGCTATCCACCTGAGCGGCGACCTGGATCCCCATACCGGCTGGATCCGCGATTTCTCGGAAATCAAGGCGATTTTCAAGCCGCTCTACGAGCGCCTCGACCATAACTACCTCAATGACATCCCTGGCCTGGAGAATCCGACCAGCGAAGTGCTGGCCAAGTGGATCTGGACCGAACTCAAGCCCCTGTTGCCGGAACTCAGCGCAATTCGCATCCACGAGACCTGCACCAGCGGTTGCATCTATCGCGGCGAGTAAGCGCTTGAGTGTTTAAAACCACCTGCGGGTGGTTTTTTTATGCCTGGCCACTGCAGTTGTAAAGCGTGCTTGACATGAAAAACCTGCACACCCAACGTAAAGCATCCTTTGGTTAAACTTCAGCGACGGTTTCCTGGAAACCGCGGGCCTGCCGCGCCTGTCGGCCTTCATGGTCTGGCCGATCATGGGCGGCGTCTGGTGTGTGGCCACAATCATTGGCACAAGGCGCTATCAATGAATAATCAGTTGCGCCAGTTACGCGCAGAACTGGGTTGGTCCCAGGCCGATCTGGCGCAGCGCCTGGGCGTGTCGCGCCAGACCATCAACGCCATCGAGACCGGCCGCTACGACCCGAGCTTGCCGCTGGCGTTCAAGATCGCCAAGGTGTTCGAACGGCCCATCGAAGCGATCTTCGAAGCACCAGTGGACTGAGCCTTTATGACAGGAGCACGCTGAATTGATACGCCCCGCCACTGCCAACGATAGTGCCGCTATCGAGGCCATCGTCCAGGCTGCCTATGCGCCCTACATTGAGCGCATCGGCCGCAAGCCCGGGCCAATGCTGGAGGACTACCCGCAGTTGGTCGAAGACGGGGGCGTGCATGTGCTGGACCACGCCGGGCAAGTTCAAGGCTTTGTTATCCTGAGGCACACCGACACGGCGTTGCTGTTGGATAACCTCGCCGTCACCCCACAAGCCCAGGGCCTTGGTTTCGGCCGACAACTGATGGATTTTGCCGAACAGCAGGCACTTGATGCCGGCTACAGTGCCATCCGCCTGTACACCAATGAGGTGATGACCGAGAACCTCGCGCTGTACAGTCGCCGTGGCTATGTGCAAACCCATCGCGCCGAGGAACACGGCCTGCGCCGCGTATTTATGATCAAACATCTATAGGAGCACCCCATGGAAAACCTCTGGCTGGCCCAGGCCAAACGCTTGCAGGCACTGGCGTCCACGGGGCTGCATTTTTGCACTGACGACTTTGAGCGTGAGCGCCTTGAGGAAATTGCCGAGATTGCCCACAGCATGCTCGCGCAACTGGCGGATGTGCCGCTTGCGCGCATCACCGGGCTGGTGCCGGATTTTGCCAAGCGTTATTCAACCCCGATGATTGACGTACGCGGCGCGGTGATCGAGGGCGACCGGATACTGCTGGTGCGCGAATTGACCGACGGCTGCTGGGCCCTGCCCGGTGGGTACGCCGATATCGGCCTGTCGGCGGCGGAAAACATCGTCAAGGAGATCCGTGAGGAAGCCGGGCTGAGCGTCACGGCACGCGCGCTGTACAGCGTCACGCACAAGGCCAAGGGCTTGTATCGCCCGGATGTGCGGGACTTCTACAAGCTGTATTTCCTGTGCGAGCGGGTCGACCAACGGGCGCCGATGGCGGGTTTTGAAACCACTGAAGTGGGCTTTTTTACCCTCGACGACCTGCCGCCCCTGTCCCGTGGGCGCACCATCGAAAGCGACCTTGAAGCGGCGTTTGCGTTTCATCGTGGCGAGACCACCCAGACGCTGTTCGACTGATCCATTTTGTCTCACCGCTGCACTGCTTTCGTGCCTGCGTGGGCGCGCTCGACACAGCTGCCTGGCGACAAATACGCCGCGCTGCCGGTTTGGCACGCGCAGTGCAACAGCGCTGCGTCAGTCATCCAGGGAGCAAGGCCATGACGCAGCAAGAACCGGGTAACGATTACCCCCTCAGCGAAGTGCCGATGCATGCGCGCAAGGGCCTTGCGTCCACCGCCATGGTGTTGCTGGGCTTCACCTTCTTCACCGCGACCATGTTCGCTGGCGGCAAGCTGGGCGTGGCGTTCAGTTTTACCGACATGCTCGGCGTCGTGGCCCTGGGTAACCTGTTGCTGGGTATTTACGCCGCAGGCCTGGGCTACATCGCCTTCAAGAGCGGCTTGAATTCGGTCCTGATGGGGCGCTTCTGCTTTGGCGAGGTGGGCAGCAAACTCAGCGACTTGATCCTCGGCTTCACCCAGATCGGCTGGTACGCCTGGGGCACCGCCACCGCGGCCGTGGTGCTGGGCAAATATTTCGAATTGAACCAAGGCACGGTGCTGGCACTGATGGTGCTGTTTGGCCTGCTGTTCTGCGCCACCGCGTATATCGGCTATCGCGGGCTGGAGATTCTGTCCTATATCGCGGTGCCGGCCATGGGCATCCTGCTGTTGCTGTCGATGTGGGTCGCCACCGTCAAAGTCGGCGGCCTGAAGGGCTTGCTGGCAGTGGTGCCGACGGCGGAGCTGGACTTGTCCACCGCCATCACGCTGGTATTCGGCACTTTTGTCAGCGGCGCCACCCAGGCGACCAACTGGACGCGTTTTTCTCGTTCGGCCAAGGTCGCGGTGCTGGCCAGCCTGATCGGCTTTTTTATCGGCAATGGCTTGATGGTGTTGATCGGTGCCTATGGCGCCATCGTCTATCAGCAACCCGATGTGGTCGAAGTACTGTTGCTGCAAGGTTTCGCCATGGCGGCGATGGTCATGTTGCTGCTCAACATCTGGAGCACGCAGGACAACACCATCTACAACTTCGCCGTGGCCGGCTGCAATCTGCTGCGTACCCGGCGGCGCAAAACCGTAACCCTGGCCGGCGCGGTGATCGGCACCCTGCTGGCACTGCTTGGCATGTACGACTTGCTGGTGCCTTATCTGATTCTGTTGGGCACCGTGATCCCGCCGATTGGCGGGGTCATCATGGCGGACTTCTTCTACCGCTATCGCGGCCAGTACCCGCGTCTGGCCGATGTACGCCTGCCGGCGTTCAATTGGCCAGGGCTGGCGGCGTATGCCGTGGGCACCGTGCTGGCGTTTCACTCACCGTGGGTGGCGCCGTTGGTGGGGATTGTGGCCGCGTCCCTGGCCTACATCGCACTCACCGCGGCCCTGCGCGTGCGCGCACCTTTGGCTGACGTACAGGCATGAACCCGACTGTTGCCATGAGGATGGTAACCTTGTGGCTGATAACCCTGATGACCTGGCGGCTGACTGCCTGATTATCCAAAGCCAAGAGGAACTTGCCCATGCATATCATCAATGCCCGCCTGCGCAACCGTGAAGGCCTGCATGATCTGCACCTGGAACACGGCCGGATCGCCCGCATTACTGCACAAACCGTGGCGCCGACATTAACAGCTGACGATCTCGACGCCGCTGGCAACCTGGTCATACCTCCGTTCGTGGAACCCCATATCCACCTGGATGCGACGCTGACCGCTGGCGAGCCGCGTTGGAACATGAGCGGTACCCTGTTCGAGGGCATCGAATGCTGGGGCGAGCGCAAAGCCACCATCACCCAGGAAGACACCAAGGCCCGTGCCAAGAAAACCATCCAGGCCCTGGCCACCCATGGCATCCAGCATGTGCGCACCCACGTTGATGTCACCGACCCTGACCTCACCGCGCTCAAAGCCATGTTGGAGGTGCGCGAAGAAAGCACGCACCTGATCGACCTGCAAATCGTCGCCTTCCCGCAGGAAGGCATCGAGTCTTACCGCAACGGCCGCGAGCTGATGCAGGAAGCCATTCGGCTGGGCGCTGATGTGGTCGGAGGCATCCCGCACTTTGAATACACCCGCGACCAAGGGGTTAGCTCGGTGAAGTTCCTGATGGACCTGGCCGAACGCACCGGCTGCCTGGTGGACGTGCACTGCGACGAAACCGATGACCCGCACTCGCGCTTTCTCGAAGTACTCGCCGAAGAAGCCCGCAGCCGCGGCATGGGCGAGCGCGTCACCGCCAGCCACACCACGGCGATGGGTTCCTACGACAATGCCTATTGCGCCAAACTGTTTCGCCTGCTGGGCCACTCGGGCATCAGCTTCGTTTCATGCCCTACCGAAAGCATCCACCTGCAGGGCCGCTTCGACAGCTTCCCGAAACGCCGAGGCGTCACCCGCGTCAATGAACTGCTCGAGGCCGGCATGAACGTCTGCTTCGGCCAGGACTCCATCGTCGACCCATGGTACCCGCTGGGCAACGGCAACATCCTGCGCGTGCTGGAAGCCGGTCTGCACATCTGCCATATGCTGGGCTACCGCAACCTGCAAAGCGCCCTGGACCTGGTCACCGACAACAGCGCCAAGGCCATGGCCCTGGGTGACCGTTACGGCCTGGAAGCCGGTCGCCCGGCCAACCTGCTGGTGCTTTCGGCAGACAGTGACTACGAGGTGATCCGCAGCCAAGGCCTGCCGTTATATTCGATCCGCAATGGCAAGGTGCTGATGCAACGCAGACCGGCACAGGTGGAGTTTTTGTAAGCCACGGGGTCAGACGATTGAATCAATATCCAGTGGCTGCACCCGGCCGGCGCCGTCCTGAAGTGGCGCAGGAATACTGGCGATTTGCGCCAACTTGCGGTTTTCACGGTGGCACAACCAGCGTTTCACGCTGGGCTGCAAGCCGGTGGAATCGGCGTGGCTGCCATACACGTCACGCACGTCCAGACGGCGCCAGCGTAACGACTCCAATCGGCGCCGACTGCTGCGCAAGCGGTCGACTTCAGCGTTCAGTGCCTGGTTATGCGCATGCCCATAATCGCGTTGGTTCGGTGGGCGACGACGCTCGAGCTCGCGGTTCTTGTCGCGCAATTGTTGGGTCATGGTGTCGAGCGCCAGGTCTATCAACTCGAACTCTCTGGCGGTGATCAAAGGCCCCTGGCACTCCACGGTTTGCTGCCAGCGGCGCAGAGTGGCCCACGCGGCTGGAATGTAGCTGGCGGTCATGAAATGCTGGCTGGCCTGGAACAGTTGTTTCAACAGGTTGGCACGCTCGGGCATATCGCCATGCAGTTGCAGTATACGGTTGCATCCCGCCTCAAGGATGGACTCACAACCGGGCGTCCATAACACTGAGGAGTGCGTGCCGTCCGGCAGCTTAATGGGCATGAAGTGCTGTTGTTCGCCGTGATGCTGGTAAGGATTGCCGCCGACGCGCACAAGGCCAGCGGCGAACAGCAGGCCACCCGCACCGGGCGCGGCAAAAAGCGTGACGGCGCCCGGCACCCAGAGTTTGGCGGTGGTGTTCATCCACGTGGCAGGGACACTGGGAACCGGGTCGTTGTGGTTGACGATGCGGTGATGGATAAGGGCTGAGGCGCCGTCGGTAAACTCGGAGTCTGCGGCGCGGGGAGCGCCGTAGGTGTAGAGGAGGATGTTGTACTTCACGCGTGTAACTCGGCGTAACCCCTCTGCCAGGAGCAACGCGATGGCGCCGCCAAGGCTGTGGCCACAAATCACAATGCGCTGGCCGCTGTGGAATTGATCAAGGTAGTACAGAACAAAATCGCGCATCGCTCGATATGCCTGATAAAAGCCCTCATGGGCTTTGCCAATACCTTCGGTAAATGGCACTTGGTGGGCATTCGCGTCGCGTAGTGCATCGGCACCACTGGCGGTGCCTCGAACAGCGATCAGAATTACTTCGTTGTGATGACTGATAAAGGCCTGGGTATCCGTACCAAACGCTTCATCATCAAAAAAGTGCAGGCTGGCGGGATGCTCCTGTTTCTCACCAAGCTGCGGACGATTCTGTGGATACAACTCAGGATCGAAGGGCAAAATCTCAAACCGCTGGGAGTAAGGAACCTCTTCATACAGCGGGTAGAAGCGCTGAGCCTGATCACGATCGACCTTCCAGGCTTCTTGAAACCCCGAGAGTTTTTCCGCGAACAGATTGCCTGCGCTGGGATCCAGGGGAAAACTGACGTGTTCCACCGGAGGTTTTGGAGGTTGCTGGCCAAAATCGCAGTAACTCAATGTGGACATCAACGCCAATTGATACAGGTTCAACGCACAAAACTGATCATCGGTCGACAACATCGGGCGCAGGGCCCGCAAAGGCCGTACCTCCAACACCGTGTGCAGGTTGGGGAACAGCACGACGCCTGACAATGCGGGCTGCGGCGGACCAAACCCCAGCTCAGCCATCATTTTCAATGCATGCCTTGGAGGGTGATAGGTTGCGGAGGCAAACGGCGGCAGGTGGGCAATATGTCGAACCAGGTCGCGCACCTCAACCTGATAAAACCGGTCTGCCTGGCGTTGTGCAGGGTTACCCTCGATACGTTGGCCATCAGCCGCTGAAAATCGGGTGTGTTCGGCGCGGGCTTGAAGTTCGGTGATAGGTAACGGGTAAGTCTTGCGCTTTATCAATTTGGAATATGGCTCTTCGTCGCCTGAATACTGCGCATCCAAAGAAAGAATGACAGGGCCGCAATAAAACCCTTCCACCTTGGCGTATCCCTCTCCATTCAACCTTCCGTTGTACCGGCGCCCTGTAGTGTCCTGGATTGTGTAGACCAGCCCACCGTAAGCCTTCCCGCTGCCCGTTTCATCCACCAGGCAAACGCTTGCCCAATGCCCTTTCAACGGGCAAGCAGGCATCTTGCTGCTGAAAAAAGGTTGCTTCCATGCTGCCTGGTTCATGAATCATCTCCTTGTTAATTGCACGTTGGGTAAACATCGCAAACACGGCCATCCGGCATCGTTATAGGTTTAAAGTCCGTGGTGTTACTGCCACAGTATCCGGACAGATCTTCAAAGCTTTTACCCCGGCACCGTCTCCACCCCCCCGGTACAGCTAGCCAGGTGTCCTGAAAAGCGGGGGCCTCCTCGTCTGTAACGCTCAACGTCAGCCTTACTTTTTTCCCTGGGAGCAGCTCTCTCTGCGCCACGCCACCCGGGCGCGTTTCTTGCCTTTTCCCCTTCGTGTCCAACGCGTTACATTCCAACAATTTTCTGATCGCATGCTCGGGGCCGGCCGTCCGAAAAAACCACATGCATTGTCCAAAAAACTCCTGCACACCCGACTCGGGCATCGCTGCTACGCGTTCAGACTCGATAGGATCTGCGAAAGAAATTGCCGCGAAACTGCCACCGACATCAGTGTCGAGTTCACCCCACTTCGCATAAAGAGTGAACTCCACGCTACGCAACACCGTAGGGCACCCCTCAATGGTTTCAGTCAGCGGGAACTCATAGCTCACTCGTTCGGCCACGGGTTTGTAATCGGCAATAAATATCTTGCGTTCAGGCCTTTTGCCTCGACGCTGCGGCAAGGTGCAGAGTTCATATCTGGCGGGACGGTAGTTAGCGGCACCGATGAATCGAAACTGTGCGGGTAAATCCACCTCCAGGGTAAAACGCTTAGCCGGCGGTGCCAGCGCACAACCCGAGAGCCATCCAGCACCGAGCGTTATCAAAACGCTGCGTGTCCACCTATTCATGCTTTTGCCACTCCCGTAACACCCGCTCAAAATGTTCCGACGGCGCCTCGCCCTCTATCGGCTGCCACCGAATCGTGCTGCCTTGCGTCGCCTCCTCCAACCGACGCACCACCAGAAACTCGAGCTGCTGGGGGCCTCGCCATTGCCAGGCACGGGCCTGCTCCAGAACCTGCGCCAGCCAGATTCTGGGGTTCTGAAACTCGACCAAGCCGGCGAGTTTTTCGCTGTGTTCAGTCAGCAGATAACGCAGGATATTGGCGTGCAGAATCACTTCGGCCTGAGGGTTGGGCGTGTTCAGCCAGGGCACAGCCACAGGCACGGGATACTCCCTGGGCATTGGGTTTTCACCCCGACACCAACAGCCTTGGTGCCAATAGCACACACTCATCAGTGGGCCGAGAAACACTGGCCAGTGCTCGCCCTGTAAATGGGTCAAAGCACGTGCCAAGGTACGGTTATCGTGAAAGCGATACACGGCCTGGCTTCCCTGGCGCCCTACCAGCAGACGTTCGCGCCAATGCCGAACCACGCCAGCCAGATCATCACCGGGCAGGCTGCCCAGCCAGCCCCAGTTCGTCTCGGGGTGTTGCAGCAGATCAACCAGCGCAGGCTCGTCCGCCTGCTCCACCAACAGAATCAACGGGCCTGCCGCTGCCAACTCGACCAGGGCGGTCTCAGCGTACAGGCTGCAATACTGCGACAGGTTACGCACCGCCAACAGCTGTTGACGTGCGCCGTGGTGACCATCAAGGATCAAGCACAGTCGGCGCCCCGCCTGATGCTGTTCGGCCATCCACTGGCCTGGCTCACTTGGCATCAGGCAGCCCTCCGCATGAGTGTGCACTGGCCTTCACGACACGCCTCGCACACCGGGCAGAAGTCCGCGCCCAACTGCCGGGCCTCGTCCAGAAGGGTGCCTTGGGCCGTCGAGAGGTTCGGCGCATCCATGGCCGATAATGGGTTCGCGGACCGAGTGAGGGGCGGCAAGCCGCCAACGGTGACAGGCCGGCTGCTGAAAATGCCGCCCGCCTGGATAATCAGGTGCTCGCCTCCAGCCTTGAGGCTCAATTGTGCGCCCGCATCGATGATCAGGCTGGCGCCGGCCTTGAGGACGATCTGCTGCCCTGCCTGGATAACCATGGACTGACCGATATGCGTCTGGCTGTCTCCCTGCACATCCAGCCGATCGTTCGTGCCAAGCATGGCAGTGCGGTCTCCGGTGATGTGTCGCTGCTCGCCACTTTCCAAATGAACCGTGCTTAACCCGCGGATGATTTCACGCCGCTCTCCCGCCACCTCAAGACGACTGTCATGGCCGACCTGCTGTTCCAGGTCCCGTTGGGCGCGCAGGAAGATGAGTTCCTCGCCGTGGCGATCCTCAAGGTGCAGTTCGTTGGCACCCGTACCCCCCGGAACACTACGGCTGCGCAACACGCTGCGTGTCTTGTGTTGTGGCAAAGGGTAAGCCGGCCTGTGCAGCGCATTGGGCAGGCAGCCGTTGATCAACGGCTGGTCCGGGTCGCCTTCCAGAAAGGTCACCAGCACCTCCATGCCCACCCGCGGAATCAGCATGGCGCCGAAGCCATCGCCCGCCCAACCGGATGCTACCCGTACCCAACAACTGCTGTTGTCATCGGTGGGGTCCAGGCGGTCCCAATGAAAACGTACCTTTACTCGACCGTAGGCGTCGCAGTGCACCTCCTCGTCTGCTGGCCCCGTCACGATGGCGGTTTGGCTGCCGTTGAGGGTAGGTTTCGGGTGTCTGATGGGGGGCCGATGCACGGCGCGCCAGGGTGTTGCGGTAAACCGGTTTCGGTAGCCGTGGAATGTGCCCGCCACGGGGGCTGCTTCCTCCAGCACCTGCGGTTGATAGCCTTCGTGATGCACCGACGTGAGCAACCACAAATCGTTGCAGGTGGGATCAGGGTGGTCACACAGCTCAAGAAAATGGCCGCTGCCCAGCGCCGGTTGATCACTTTTGCCCACGGCACGATGGCGGTCACGCAGATGCCGCTCCGAGCCCCTTTGCGCCAATTGTCGACCTCGCGCATGGTCGCTGAAACCACCAGGGTAATGGTAATCCTCAAGGCGCTGCGTCAATGCAGGCCCGGCCTTGTCTTCCAGGCGCAGCGACGGATGCTCGAAGTCATGATCACGGCGCACCGTCAGTTGGGTACGGGTCTCCAGGCGCACGTCGAACTGCCGGATAGCTCTCGTTTTGGCTGCCAGCTCGTGCGTCGCGCAAAATCGCTGTGCAGCCAGACGCCGAAACACCGTCTGGTCATCACCGAACACCAGCACGTGATTATTCGGGCCATGGCGAAAGTGGTAGTGAATACCCTCCTCCTCGCACAACCGCTGGATAAAGTGCAGGTCGGTTTCCGCGTACTGAACGCAGAACGGACGGGATGGGTAGGCCACAGGGCCCAGTTCGAAGGCATAGGCGTCCGCCAGAATGCCGTGGTGCTCAAGGACCGCCGCAATAATCTGCGGCACACTGCGTTGTTGGAAGATCCGCTGGTTGTGTCGATGGGCAAGACACGCCAGGCGTGGTGCCAGGGTGAGACGATAGCGAGTGAGCCGAACGCCGGGCCCCTCACGGCCGATAGCGTAGATGCGCCCATGCAGCCCCGCAGCGGATTCGCCAAAGTCCAGATAAGCCGGCTGGTGAAGCAGCGCCTCCAGATCCAGAGAGGGATTTTCGCTGACTAAGTGCACGGTAATGAAGTAAGGCTGATCAAGGCCTTCTCGGCCTTTGAAAGCGAGTACCTGAAAATCATTGTTTATTTCTGGAAGTATCAACTTGAAACGTGGCGCGGCAGATGTTTCAACCATCCCTAAGTTACCCATCATCAATTATTTGACTGAAAGGCCTCCCCCCATCGGGCATTGATTGAACTGCCGGGAAAAAGCGCCTGAACCCAATAAATCTTAGCGATTTCAGGCGGAATTTGACCCTTTAAAAATAAAAAAGACGTTTCGCACAACGTGGTAGGACGTGTCTTTTACAAAATAATAAATTCGCAGAATTTAGTAGCATTCAACAACAAGAAACTTCTTACGCCAACTTTAACCACACAACTAACCGATAAAGAAACGGCTGACACGCATTCAAGATATCAGCCACTTCTGCGCCTTCAGGCTTGCACGCATGCAGTCCCGAACAGACTGACGCTCAGCAGCGTTTCGGCCTGGCACTGTAAACGCACCGGCACTGTGCCACCTGGCATGACCACAGCCACCTCGCTGGCGTCAACCCAACCCGCGCGCCATGCCGCGCAGGCAACTGCGCTCGCGCTGGTACCCGAGGACGCGGTGGGTCCTTCTCCTCGCTCAAATACCCGCGCGATGACCCGATTGCCCGAAGCATGTGCGGCCCATTGCAGATTGATCCCCGCCAAACAAGGTTGGCCGCGCCCACCTGGCGGTGCAAAGGCAATGGCCCGTAACGACTCAAACAGTGCGGGCTGTTGCATCGACTGATTGTCCGGCAAGGCCTGTGCGTGCTCGACGAGCGTCACACAATGAGGATTGCCCACACGGACGAACTGGCTGACGGCCCATTGCGGGTCAATCGCCGCCAGTGCAGCCACATGGCTGAACTCACATTGCCCCAATGTTGCTGCGCCAGTACCGGTAGCGGCCACCGCTGCTGGCCCGAAACTCGGCCGGCCCAAGGCCAGCCAGAAGCCTGCAACCTGTTCAAAGATCGCCGGTTGTGAATAGGTCACCAGCACAGAGACTGAATCCTGCTTGTCGTGATGCACCTGCAACTCACACCCTTGCGTCATCAAACCTTGATCCGTCAGCGCCTGGGAAAAAATCGTCAACCCGTTACCACTGCGTTCGGCGAGCGTGCCATCAGTATTGACGATCAACACGTCAAACGGCGGCGCAGACTGGAACGGCCCGACCAGCAAACCATCGCAGCGGTGTGCCTTGGGAGTGGCCGCACGCGGTAACGTGCCCCATTCACACTCCGACGCGATAGCCAATGCTGCCCACTCTTTTCGAGTGCTGGCAGCGCGGTCGGCACATTCAGGCACGGCAATGCCCCTGCTGCGTAGGTAGTCGGGGCTGGCCACACCGTAAATATTGCCCCGCGCGTCATAGAACAGAGTCATCGAGACACCTTCCCAAGAAAATTCACCGGAAAATTTCTCCGATTGCCTACACACTTGGTAGCAGCGTATTACAGAAAACCGGCGCAGTGGGAAGTGGACTGGAAGGTGGTAATCCAACGCAAAAACCTGGGGTTCATCCGTTTTCACGCAGATTACGCACCTTCCAGACCACCGCCCAACAATCCGATAGCCTCTGTGTGGTCGCCACCGTCCATGACGTTCCGCTGCTGTAACAATAAACCTGCACCTGCGTGTCAGCCCCTCTCTTCAAGGGAACCCGGCTCGCTCGACAGGGCATGATGTGCAAGGATGTCGCGCCGGACATCGTTCGTTGAACGCAAAACCAAGGATTTTTCATGACTGCCATCCCCACCCCAGCGCCCGTGGTTCCCGGACGGCTGGAACAAATGTCGACCCGCATTGCCTTTTTCATCGCCGGCTTCGGTATCGCGGCTTGGGCGCCGCTGGTGCCCTACGCCAAGGCACGGGCAAACCTCAATGAAGGCACGCTGGGCCTGTTGCTGTTGTGCCTGGGCGTCGGATCGATCATCGCCATGCCGATGGCTGGCGCCCTGGCTTCACGCTTCGGCTGCCGCCGGGTGCTGACCGCCGGCACAATCATGATCTGCCTGGCACTGCCGATGCTCGCCACGGTCAGTTCAATCCCCTTGCTGATCGCCGGGCTGTTCCTGTTCGGTGGGGGCCTGGGCACTGTGGATTCGACGGTCAACCTGCAGGCGGTCATCGTTGAACGTGCCAGCGGCAAAACCATGATGTCGGGCTTCCACGGGTTGTTCAGCCTTGGCGGCATCGTCGGCGCAGCAGGGGTTGCCGGGCTGCTGGGGCTGGGCTTGTCGCCGTTGCAGGCGACCCTGGTGGTGATCGTCATCATGGCGCTTGCATTGTTCAAGGCCGGGCCTCATCTACTGCCCTACGGCAGCGAAAGCTCAGGCCCGGCGTTTGCCGTGCCGCACGGTGTGGTGTTGTTTATCGGCTGCCTGTGTTTCATCGTGTTCCTGGCCGAAGGCGCCGTGCTGGATTGGAGCGCGGTGTTTCTCAATGCAGAACGCGGTCTGGATGAAGCTTACGCAGGCTTGGGGTACGCGGCGTTTGCCTTGACCATGACCGCAGGGCGCCTGACCGGTGATTCGATTGTCCGCCGCCTGGGCGCCACCCGCGTGATCGTCATTGGCGGCGCGCTGGCGACTGCCGGCATGTTGCTCGCGACATTATTGCCGGCCTGGGAAACGGCGCTGTTGGGGTATGCCTTGGTGGGCGCCGGCTGCTCGAATATCGTACCGGTGCTGTACACCGCCGTCGGTAAACAAACGGTCATGCCGGAACATATCGCCGTGCCGGCCATCACCACGCTGGGGTATGCCGGTATTCTCGCCGGGCCTGCAGTTATCGGGTTTATCGCCCACGGCAGTAGCCTGAGCACGGCCTTTGTGCTGATTGCGCTGCTGCTGGCCGGGGTGGCCATCAGCGGTAAAATTCTCAAGGTGTAACAAGCTCACCGCACAAGGCCATGGGCTATCTGGCTTTGTGCGCTTCGTATTGTTCCAGCCAGCGTTCCAGGCTTTTGTTACAAAGCCAACCCTCATGCCTGGGACGCCCCAGCAAACGCATGTTGTTGGCACGCTCCAGCGAACGCAGCAGGCCTGGGCGCTCAATGATATTTTTGGCGGTGTAGACGCAGTGTTCACTGTACTTTTTCCTCGGTAGCCCAGTAGCGGGCTCCAACAGGGGCCGGCCCTGCGAATCGAGGTCGTCAGGATCACTCATCACGATTTTGAGCTGGGTTATTTCCACGTATTCAAGCGCTTCAAAAAATACCGTGCGGTCTTTGGGTATGTCCCGCAACTGTTTGAAATAGCCTTGCAAAGCCATTACGACCTCGGCGTTGCCCTGATCATGAAAAGGGTCCTGGCTGAAGGCGCCAGGGGAGCTGTTACCCAGCAACGCTGCGGCGGCTGCGCTCAGGCTGTCGCGGGTGATGTATCCCGCGCCGTCGATGATCGCGTCGTTCAGCAGCGGGCGGTTGAGAATTTCCCTGACCAGCAGGATCATACGGTCGCGCACCTTACTCTCCACTCAAGGTTTGAGCTGCGATCTGGCGCAACGACGCCTGCGTCAAGCGGCCTTCTTTTAAAAAACCGTGCAGCTCGCCAAAGTGTTTCTCCAGCTCGCCCGCCAATTGGCTATCTGTGGAACTCGGACCTGGCGGTGTGGTGTTGGCGCGAGCCGTGGGTGCATTTTGCAGCGCCTGCTGGCGCAGCGAAGACAAGCCTCCACGCCACAACATGGGTCGCTGCGACGGCAACTCCCGCGTTGCGAATGACTCATCGCCGGGCGAATGAAAAACGCGGGACGATGAAACCCGACCTACCTCTGGCCCGCCCAGGCCGATTGGCTGCGCGCGCAGTATTGCACCCTCAATCTTCATGCTTCATCTCTCGCCTTTTGCAGATCCATGCTTGCCTGAAAGTCAGTACCAGAGTGGCCCGAATCATCGATTCGCCCTCTGGGCAGCAAGCAACCGATATGTGGTTAGCGCCACGCGATAGTTCCGGCCGGCAGGAGCATCCCAATAACAGCATGTAACACTGGATCACCCAGGTGTTTGCCCACGCCACCGGGAGCAGAGGCCATTGATCAGCGCAGCCCAGCGAAAAATGGGGCGCCTCAAGCAGTGAGCGTTAGCGTTGTCGGCAGGCCCTGACGCATGCAGCCCGCGGGCAAAATCATCTGCGACGGGCGCCTGGAATTTTTTTTGACCCACAAATGCTTTCATTCGCAGCGTTTCGGTGGCGTATACCGTCGACAAGGCTGCGCAGGTGTCTTCCTTACTTGACGATGTCGAGCAAGCAACTTCATGCCAGCCATCAAAGGTGCACCGGCCATCGGTCTGGCCGGATTGAAACGAAGGTGAAGTCATGTCTGGCCCCTGGTTCAGCGTCTGAAAACGACCAGTACGATCAACGTCGCTGGTTACAACCTGTGTGGCAAACGCGCGGAAACAGTTCCTGCCCGGGCCCGGGCAGCTTGGTGAGCACCTTGAAAAACAAGTCAAAAAAAATCGCAGCCCTTGAGCTGCGATTTTTCTTACAAACGGTCGGTCAGAAGCCGACGCTCGCCTGCACGAAGAACGTACGCGGCTGACCGAGGTACAACCCGGCGTTGTTGTCACTGGATCGCGTGTAGTGCTGTTGGTCAAAGACGTTCTTCACGCCCACACCCAGTTTCAGGTTCGACAGTTGCGCGCCGAAGTCATACCCGCTGCGCACGTTGACCGAGACATAGCCGGGGATATCGCCGTACTGCCCATCGGCGGTGCCCTGGGTGATGTAGGTGGTGCCAGTACCCGGCGCACGTTGACCGGATTGGGCATAGACGTCCAGGTTATGGGTCCAGTGATTGATGTCGTAGCGCAGGCCCGCCGTCAGCACTTCACGGGAGTAGAGCGGCAGGTCGCGGCCCTTGAACGGCACATCACCCTCGGCAGTCGCCTTGGTGTAGGTGAAGCCCGCGTTGGCAGTCAGGCCGTCGAGGCGTGGGTCCAGGTTCGACAGGTCGTAGTGGGCCGAGGTTTCGATACCCTGGTGCCTGGTGGCGCCGAGGTTGGTCCAACCCACGTCGTTGCTCACATATTGCAGCTCATCCGAGAAGTCGATGTAGAACAGCGTCACTTCGCCGCCCCAGACACTGTCGTTGTAGCGTGTGCCGATCTCGTAGGTCTTGGCTTTTTCCGGGTTCAGGCCGTCGGCCGCCTGGTTGACGCGACCGCCCTGCCCGATCTGCGCGTACTGCAGGCTGCCGAATGAGGTTTCGTAGTTGGCGAAGACTTTCCAGGCATCGGAAATGTGGTACATCACGCTCAACGCCGGCAACGGCTCGTTACTATTGATTTTGCGATTCTTTTCCACGGTGCGCACACCGTTCAAGGCAACCACCGGGCGGTCATGCCAGTTGGTTTCAATGTGTTCAAAGCGAATGCCCGGCGTGACGGTCCACTTGCCGATATCGATTTTGCTGTCGATGTAGAACGCGTTGGCGACGGTGCCACCAGTGCGATCCTGGTAAACATGCCCGTCATTTTGCCCGCCCGGCGTCGGGACGTTGTTGACCAGATTGAGGCTGCTGGCCTGTTCATGCATGCCTTCTTTGAGGTAGCGATAACCGACGCTGACTTCCTGGGTGCTCGGGCCCACGTCGAACACATGGGAGATCCGCGGCTCGATGCCGAAGGTGTAGTAGCTGCGCGGGTAGGAACTGATGGTCTTGAGGTCGCGGTTGGCAATGTTGCTGCCACGGAAGCTGTCGATGTAATAGGTCAGCACTTCGGCCTGGGTACGGTCGTCGATCTGGCGGAGGTACTTGAAGGACACATCCTTGCGACGGCCGCTGAAATTGTCCCAATCGCGCACCGACTGATACGGGTTGGCGTCAAATTGCTTCTGGGTCAGGCCGCCGGGCATATCGGCGTTGGCATTGTAATAGTGAAGGTTAAGCGAGAAATCGTCTTGATCGGTCGGCGCCCAGTGGGTCTTGAGGATCACGTCGTCGATGTCGTTGGAGTTGTTGCTGTTGCGGTAGCCGTTGCCATTTACCCCGGTATACAGCAACGCCACGCCCATGCCGTTATCGGCAGTACCGCCGACAAAAGCATTGTCGACGTGTTTCCAGCCGCCGTGGGCAGAGGTTTCCAGGGTGGTGCCGACTTCGCCCGAGGCTTGCTCAGGAATCGCGCGGGTCACGAAGTTGATCACGCCGCCGACGTTCTGCGGCCCATAACGGACAGAACCTGCGCCGCGCACCACGTCGATACTGTCCAGGTTACCGGCAGAAATCGGCGCCATCGACAGTTGCGGCTGACCATACGGAGCGAACGCCGCCGGCACACCGTCGATCAATACGGTGGAGCGCGGCGACAGGCGCGAGGTCAGGCCACGCACGCCGACGTTGAGGGAAATATCGCTGCCACCCGTGCCGTTAGCCTCTTGCACCTGCACGCCAGGGACGCGGCGCAGCACGTCACTGACATTCATCGCCCCCTGCTCCACCATGGCTTCACGGCGGATCACAGTACGTGCGCCCGGATGGTTCTGCACCACTTCGGCATTGGCATCGCCCAGCCAGTCGCCGACCACTTTGATGTCAGTGACGCCCAACTCCACCGGCGAGCCGGCTTCCCCCGTGCCGCTGCGCAGTGGGCGAAGGGTCACGGAACCGGCATCGATCTGGTAATCCAGGCCGCTGCCCTGGAGCAATTGGCGCAGAGCCTGCTCGGGAGACAGGTTGCCGTCCACTGCAGGCGCATGCTTGCCCGCGACCATGTCAGGGCTGAAGAACACTTGCAGGGAAGTCTGCTGGCCCAGTTGACTCAGAGCAGCGCCCAGCGGCTGCGAGCGAATATGGATGCCGTCGGCCGCAGAGGCCGCAGGCAGGGCGGAACTGACCGCAAGCGCCAGCGCCAGGGGCGCCCAACGGGAGACTTTATTGTTGTTCACGACAAGTTTTTTCACGTCGAACCTAGTCCTGTGATCGCAAGAGTGTGCGGCTGTTAATGCAAACCAGTTGCAGTTGCAGAAGAAGACGAAGAACTCGAAAAAAACCTGAATATCAGCGTGAAATAATTTCCTGACTGCCGTCCGGCAAGGCTCGTACGGCCACTGGCAGGATATGTGGCAGCGCTTTGAGCAAGGCGTCGGTGTCGCTGGATTTGAACACGCTGGTCAGCCGCAGGTTGCTCACCGCCGCCGTGTTGACCCGCAACGGCTGCTCGCGATAGCGCGATACTTCCCGCGCGACTTCGCCGAGGGTGGCGTTGTTGAACACCAACTTGCCCGTGCGCCAGGCTGTCAGCTCATCAGCATTCACGGCATACGCCGTAACGACTTGCCCGGTAGAATCGACATGCGTGCCCAGCCCTGCCGTGAGCATCACGATCTGATCCGACGCACGCCCCTGCACCTTGACCGTGCCGGCCTCGACCACCACGCGGGTCTGGTCGTCATCACGGCGAACATCAAAACGCGTGCCGGTGACCGTGACCTGCCCTGCTCCGGCGGCCACCACAAATGGGCGGCGGGTGTCGTGCTCGACGCTGAACATGGCTTCGCCCAGTTTGATTTCTACGCCGCGCCGCCCCTTTTCATAGTGCACCGCCACCACGCTGCGGCTATTCAGGTCCATCACCGAACCGTCGGGCAATGCCACTTGGCGATGCTCGCCCAAGCGCGTGCTGAACTCGGCACTGTAGGGTTTGGGATGATCAAGCCCGATGAACAGGCCAAGCCCCAAGGCGATGGCCACCACACTGGCAGCCACGGCGTAACGCACAATAGCGCGACGTTTGGGGCGTTCGACCGGGGCCTCGCACAGCGCTTGCAAGCGCGCCGTGGGCACAAGGTCGGCGGCGCTCCACAGGCCTTGCAGCACTTCAAATTCGTATTGATGCTCAGGCTGCTCGGCACACCACGCATCAAAACTCTGTTGTTCTTCGGGGCTCAACTCGGCGTCTTGCAGGCGTACAAACCATTGCGCGGCTTCGTCGCGAGCACGGCTATCCATCGTGGAAGATCCTGTTTCAAAACGGGCAGAGTTCATGGGGCCATCGCGTCCAGGCGGTCGCGCAGATGCCGCAAGGTGCGGATCATATACTTTTCCACCATGTTTTTAGACAGGCCCAGGCGTACGGCGATTTCTTGCTGGGTGAGGCCCTCGATTTTCTGCCAGATAAATATCTTGCGACAGTTAAGCGGCAACTCGGCCAAGGCCCGCTCGATGGAGTCCGCCAATTGGATCGCGTGCATGACATGCTCCGGGTCACCGTTGTGGGGCGAACGCTGATCAAAGGCGTCCAATGCCAGCGCCTCACGCCGGTCTTCGCGACGGTAAGCGTCCACCGCAATGTTGCGCGCCGTTTGATGCAGATAGGCGCGCGGTTGCTCAACGTCGCTCGAACGCGACTCAAGCACGCGCACGAAGGTGTCGTGAGCCAGGTCTTCAGCCTGCTGACGGTTTCTCAGGCGGCGTGTCCAAGTACCGATCAACTCTTCGTAATGCTCGAAAAAGCCTGTTCTGCGGGGCGGCTGAGGAATCATCGCGTGAGCACTGGGAGGCGGGGCGTGAATAGTAATGCTTCCTATTAAGCGGAGCAATTGCTTCCCATCGCTCGCCTTACTGCGTTGCAACTAAAGATGACCGGCCACCTGTTTGAGTCGGCTCAGCTTCTCTCGACTGCCACACACACTCATCTGGCACCATTTGCGTTGTTTACTTTTGGAGAGGTCGAGAAATATCCAATCGCAATCGGTACAACTGCAGCTCCTCAACGCGTGAAGCTGGCTCGATACCAGCAGTTGCGTCGCGTCTGTGGCCAGGCGCGCTATCAGCATCGACGTCAACTCTTGCGCAGAGCTGCAGGTGCGCCAACCCCATGCGGGCATCCCGTCAATGGAGCGCAATACTCGCCACACCGCGCCTTGTTGGTAGTGCAGATTGATCTGCTGTAATGCCTCATCGGTGACGTTCTGGCGTAATGACAGGTTGTGGAAGACGCCGTACAGACGCTCTCTGAATGCAATAACAGCGTCCAGGTCTGGCTGGAAGGATATAGGCGAGTCAAACACCATAGGCGAATATGCATCGTACTCTTGCTCAGAGAGCAAAGAGGAGTGTAATGCCCACTCAATGAAGAACTTAAAACTGGTGAGCCGCTCTTCCGTCACCTTAAGTGTGGAATACGGCCTGCGCCCATTAGTGGTATTGATAAAATCCAATACCCGGGCGCCGCCGATCAGCCGGATTGATTTTGCAGTGCCCGTGAAATGTGTCATTCCAACTCCCGAAAAACCTGCACGCTCTGCCTTGGCAGAGAATACCTCGTTTCTTGGAGTCGAAGTCGCCACCCCGTAGCTGGAAGACCAATGGCTAAGCAGGGGCCTGCGCACGCGCCATCCAATCAAGAATGATCCCGACCGATTGTTCAACCGAAAACACGTGGGTCTGAAGATGCACTTCAGGAAACAGCGGAGTGTCGTAGTTCGAATCAATACCCGTAAAGTTCTTGAGCAGCCCGGATCGCGCCTTTTTATACAAACCTTTAGGGTCCCGCTGTTCGACAGTTGCCAGTGGGGCATCCACGTGGACTTCTACAAAATGGTCGTTGCCAATAATCGAGCGCGCGTAATGCCGACTGGCCGATGACGGCGAGATCAGCGCAACAATGACGATAAGTCCCGCCTCCACCATCAAACCCGCCACCTCAGCGACCCGCCGAATGTTTTCATCCCGATCACTGTCGGTAAACCCCAAGTCACGACAAAGCCCACTGCGTACCGAATCGCCGTCAATGATGCAGGTAAACCGGCCTTGGGCCCTTAAGGCAATATCCAGCGCATCGGCAATGGTCGATTTCCCGGAGGCAGAAAGGCCAGTCATCCAAATGACCCTAGGTATTTGCGTCATAAGTGACTGTTCGGCACGCGCGTGGCTGAACGCAAACTCATGCAAATTCTGTTGTGGGCCCTGTGCAAAATAGCTCATGACCGTTCTCCCTCCGTCAGCGAAACAGGCTGTTTGCCCAACATGAACACCATCACGCATTGCAATAACAGAAGCAGCGAAACCACCCAATAGACTGTCGCGAACGACCCTGTCAGGTCTTTGGACAGCCCGCCCAGAAAGTTACCGCACACGCCACCCAGGCCAATCAGCACATTGGCAATGCCAAATGCCTGCGTCAGCCGGTTGACCGGAACGATTTGTCCGATATAGCTGGGGACCAGCCCGAAGATAGGGTAGAACGCCAGCGCAAACAAAAAAGCCGCCAAATAGAACAACGCGATAGCGTTAAAACTGAACACCAGCATGGCTGCCAGAGCCGCGCTCAGAAAGCACAGGGCCAAGGCCGCCCTGGCACCCACTTTGTCTGCTACCCATCCCACCAAAAAGCCCGACGCCATCCCTACAGCGCCGATCGTCGTCCAGATAAACCCTGCGTCCTGTACCGAAACGCCTAACTCATCGCGCAGGTAAGGTGCCAGGTAAGTCTGAAACGGCAGCAGTGCCATCCCATTGAGAAAGGCGATGCCCCAGATCAGGTACAGCGAACGGCTCAGCCATGGCGTGTGGCCATCGAGCGACCGCGAGCGCTCACCTGAAAAACCAGCCGCCTGCTCCGCCCCCATGTTACGCAACAGAAACCAGGCCACGAAACAGAGGCCCAATGACACAAGGCCGGCGGTCAACCAGATCGAGCGCCAGCCACCCTGCAAGGTGAGAAACGACACCAGTAACCCGTTGATGAACACGCCATAGCTGGTGCCACTGGAGATCAGCCCCATGACCCGGGAGCGATTACCTGGACTGAAACCCTTGGTGACGATTTCTGCCAGAGGGATGTAAACCGAAGCGGAGCACCCTCCCAGCAAAATCAACAACCCACCCGACAACCAAATGCTGTCGCTGACGCTCAAGCCCAGCAGGGCCAGAGACGTCACCACGGTGGATACCAGGCTGATTTTCCAACCTTCGAAAAAACGGCTGATGTAACTGGTGACCGAAGAAAACAGCAGAAAGCCGATCTGTGCGCCGCCGGTGATCAAGCCCACAGTGGTGTAGTCAAAGCCGATATCTCGGCGCATATCAACGACCAGGTTGGCGAACAAGTAAACGCCGAATCCATAGGTACTGGCCACAAACCCTGTCAGTACGACTGCCAGCACCACGCTGTCCAGCGCGCGAGAATTATTCTGTACGAGTGTGCTCATCATGACGCCCTCACACGGCGCGGGCGGTGTGGATGACAAAATCACAATTCATCCTGTCGAAGTCACGCTGAAAATCACCGTAATCTTCATGGGCAGAGAAGCCGCTAGCCTGAATCTCGTCGGCCAGTTCTTTGGGTAATAACGGATACACTTTCAGGCTGTAGCGTTGTTTATCTTCAAAGTCGTAAATGAACTCGCACACCTGTGCATCGACCCTTCCCAGGCTGACCGACGCACTGGCCCCGCAGTAATAATAATTGCCGCTGGATTTGAAGTTGCCCGCGCGGATAGCAAAAAAATTACGCTGATCAACAATCAACACACCGCCTGGCTTGAGCAAGGCCCTGAACTTGCGCAGCACGCTCATGCGGTCGTGCGCCTCAAACACATGGCACAGTGAACTGCCCAGGCACACTACGGCATCGAACGTGCCCAGCACGTCCGGGTCGAGGTCAAGCCACTCCATATGGTGGGATTCAATAGCCAATTCACGTTCAAGGAAGTTCTGCCGGGCTTTTTTCAACATCGTGCCGCTACCGTCCGTAGCGACCACCTTGAAACCTGCCTGTGTGAGTTGTACGGCATGAAAACCACTGCCCGTGGATACATCCAGCACCGATCTCACACCGTGACTTTTCAGCAACTGCTCAAAGAACCCCTTCTCGCCGGCCTTTCTTTTTTCCCAATCAATCAACGCGTCCCAGCGCTCGACAAAGTCCGACGAATATTGAGTTGAGTAATTGGCTACTTCCTCGTGTTCATACCCCAGGATTTGACTCATGGCACACCGCTCCTAGCCGATTGAATTCTTGAAAGACAGGTACTTTCCCGCCAACTCCCGAGCACAGTCCGCGGACTGCCGAACCGACATGATGTCCTTGGAGTACCCCAGCATCGTCTGCATGATTGCCATGCACCTGGGGTTGAAGGTGACCGAGCCGTCACAATGGATTTCGTCGATACCGTCGTGGCTTTGGCAAATGCTGTTAAGGCGCACCGCGTCGTCGTAGGGGCATTTGTCGGAGAACTGCACATTGATGCGTCCGTCCTGAAGCCAGACCGGATAGCCGCCCGGAAGCCCCAACGGACCGGGCGCGTGCACCAGTACCGGCGTCGGTGAGAACAGCCCTTCGATCACGGTGACCGCAGAACACGCGGTTAGAAACTGCCCATCAACCCCGCCCAAGCGACGAAACTCGGATTTCACCGTAGAAAAAATCACCTCATCGGACAGACGAGCGACTTCGCGCCGGCCGCGAACCTCATACAACAAGCGATAGCTGGCACGCGGGGGCCGTCCGCCCCGTGGCACGTAGTGGCTGAAATAATGCTGGGCATACAGCATCACCTCCACGTCAGCGGGAGAACACCTCAGCAACCGCGCGATGGAGAAACGCACGGCCGGAATCAGGTTGGCGACATTACCCACCCCGATGTCTGGGGCCAGACCGACCCTGGCCAGAATCGGATTGACGGCGTCAGGAAAGGCCGCATTGACGGTCAGGGTCGTGATACCGGAAGCCTTCACTGCCTGCATCAAGTCATGCATCAGTGTCAGGTGCATGGGTAACCAGGGACCGAACTGTGCCTGGTCAAGTTGTTCGAACGAGTGTTTGGGCAACCCGGTGATCACTCTCCATGACTGCAACGAGGCGCAGTTCACGATGATGTCCGGCGCATGTTCCCGAAGCACTTGGGTAACGCTGCCGATATCCGTCAAGTCCGCGATCATTGGCGAGATAGCAACATACTGCTCCAGTTGTGCGCACGACAGCGTCACCAGGTTACACATCCGGATGGTCATTTCTTCGTTGCGCCCCAGCACGACAAACTCGAACCTGTTCCTGGGCGCCAGAATCTTGAGAATGTGCAGGCACAAATTACCTGCGCCCACCAACAGCAACTTTTTCTTCGGTATGGGCTGGCTCACCGTGGGTAGGCTCCGTTATCAACCGGGATAACCTTGCCGGTCATATGACGAAAACCTTCACCGACCAACAGCAAAATGACCTCAGCAACACCACAGGGCAGGATGGGGTCTTTAAGAATTTCCTGGCGCGCGTATTCAGCCCGCCGATATTCAGGAATAGTGTCGTAGATGGCCGTGTCGTGAATCAGTGCCGGAGACACCGCGTTTACCCGTACAAAAGGGGCGAAGTTCCAGGCATTGGCCTTGGTCAAACCGATCACTGCAGCCTTCGTGGCGCCGTACAGGGCATCACAACTGCCCACTTCCCCTGCCACTGAGGTGATATTGACGATGCTGCGCGGTGCTTCGTGCTTCATTTCGCGTTCGGCGAAATCTTTGGAAAGGTAAACCAAGGCTTTAAGGTTAACGTTAAGCATTTCATCCACTTCGTTATCGGAATAGGCATAAATGCTTTTGCCGTGATACAGCCCTGCATTATTAATTAACCCATAGATAGTGGCATGACGCTCATACAGGCTTGGAATAAAGCCCTTGATCACAGCGTCACTGGAAAGATCGGCAACCTGTGTCTCTAATACACTCGCACTGTAAGTCTGTTGCAAGGTGTTGAGCGCATCCACGTCCTTATCGACGGCAATCACAAAGTAACCATCAACAATCGCCTGTTCCAGTGTCGCCCTACCAATTCCATTAGCGGCACCGGTAATAATCAATTTTTTCATGCCCTGTTTCCTATTGACAGAATTCGTTCATGCGCGCGTAAAAAACCCGGTGATAGTCATACATCGCTTTTAACGCTGGCGTATTATCGAGAACCTCTTTATCGGGCTGAGTCTTACTCGACGAAATAATGCACTCACTGTTTTCTGCGGCGACGTGCCAACTTCGCCAGGTTTTCCATTGCGGAGGGCACTCGCGTTTCCACACCATGGCTTGCGGCAGAAATTCAATATTCAAATAGTCACACAGTTTGCCAATCACGCGCTCCGGCGCTGCCGCCAGGTCATCAGCATTAATCACATAGGGCACTTTGCCGGTGAGTTTGGTGACCACACAAAAGATCTCATACAAGGCTTTATGCCCGATGGCTTGCAACGGCATGTTGGGGTGTATTCGATAATGCGAAAGAATGCTGCTGGCGGGCTCCCGAATAAGAAAGATATTGTCTTGTTGCGCCAGAAAGTCCACGTCTACTTTTAAGTCATCGAGGCAGTGATAACACATGTCTTTGTGAAATACGCTGGCCGTCTCCCTGGCCTTGACCAGTCGTTCTTTTATGCCCTGATACGTGGTTGGAAAACTATGATCCCATTCATCCGAAGGAATGGCAGAGTCTGCAGAAAATGCCATATGAGCAAACGGCTCGTGGAAGACTTCAAAGTCTTTGCGCTCGATAAACACGCGCTCCAACACCGTTGAACGAGAACGGGGGTGCGCCCATAACCCGACCATCTTGTTCATACGAGCACCCCGTATTCGGCCGCCATGATCGCACTGAGCGAGCGGCTGAAAGCGTGCACAGGGGGGCAGAGTCGAGTGCAAAAATCGGCCAAGCGTCGGTGCGCACTGTTGGCCTCATTGCACGTGTTGATAAAAGCCTCATGATTGCAAAAGTCATAAGGCTCAATGCCGTCCAGGCAGTAGGCTTCGCAGAAGTACGGAATACGAAACAACTTCGCGAGCGTCGAAGCCGGGGGCTTCAAGGGTTCCCCTGCAGGAAATACAGGTTTACCGCGACTTTCGCGCTCAATCAAAAACTCAACCACCTCCGGCGTCAGTGTGTAGCACGTCGCCGACAAGCCGGTCTTCTCCAAGTGCCAGCAATGCTTGTTTCCACGCTCGTCGACATCGACTTTTATACTGGAAAGCAGGGTTTTGACAGGAACGGAAGACGCCGATACCAGCGCCTGTATCTGCTCATAAACCAGCAACTCGGCCCAGCGCAGATCCTCTGGACTCAGCGTCAGGCCACGCTCCGCCGCTTGTAACGCAAGCTCGGGTTGACAGGCGAAGCGGCCGATCATGAACGTGATCACGTACTTGCAATGGCTTGTGTCAACACCCTTGCTGCGTGCAGTCACCCTTCCACGCTCTATTGCCTGGATGCCTGCCTTGAATTGCGAAACAGTGAAGCAGAACGTGATGTTGAGAGAACTTCCTTGCGCCACTAAGTGCTCGACAGTCGTAAGGCCTTCCTGGCTTGCGGGGACCTTCACCATCACATTCGCAGACAACTGACGCAGCGCCACTCCCCTGGCAGTCATGCGTTCAGCGCAGCGCACATCGACCGGATCAACTTGAGCGCTAATCCAGCCTTCACACTGCCCGGATTGAACCCAGCGTTGCTTCAGGTCCGCAGCCCCCTGCACGATCACTTCGTCGTACAGTTTCCTGCGCAACTCTTGGGGCGCCAGTTTGGCAAGATTAAACCGCGACAACCAATACTCGCGTTTTTCAAGAATCACCGCAGTGACCAGTCGAGGGTTTGTCGTCACATTGCTGAACCCACCGGGTTGCGAAAATGTGTCTGGCATTAACTGCTCTATGCAGCCGGACGCTGCCGGGTATTTTTCAAGCAAGTGTTTCTTATAAGGCACATAGACGGCAGGCGACGAATCCCACCAGACCTCCGAACGTTGATCATTACCCTTTAGCCGCTCTGTATAACCTGAAGTCTTCACAACGCCTCCTCCCTGAGTAGTCATATCACGCTAGCGCCTTGCGTAATTCACGCATATTGGAAAAAGGCAACGCCCCGGCATCAGCCAAAATTAAATGTCGGCCCACGGGCCCAAAACCCAACACGCTTATATTCGCCGCAACCGCCGCGCGAATGCCGGCAACACTGTCTTCAATAACCAATGCATCACGGGGGTCGACGTTATAAGCAGCGCACGCCGTTAAAAATACTAAAGGGTCTGGTTTCCAACGCCCTAACTCATAACAACTGAATATGTGCCCGTCGAAATAAGACAACAGTCCCGTGAGACGTAAACAGTGTTCTATTTTATTACGGGGTGCACTGGAGGCTACGCAAAAAGGTAGCGTCAGGCCCTCCAGTACTTCTCTTATTCCATCGGTAGGTTTTAACTGCGCCGTCAAATCGATTCGTGCACGCTGACGGAAAGCTTCTTCAAACTGACTGTCCAGGCAAATACTCAATACCCGTTCAGCTTCACGTAAGCAGTCGGCAATCTTGCGCCCACGAAAGCGCTCAATAAATTCTACTAAGTCAAGGCCCGTAGCCTCTGGTGCGTCACGACGTGCTTGTTCATTCAGCAGGGAGATCAATACAGACAGGGTGATTTCTTCGCTGTGTACAAGTACACCGTCGCAGTCGAAGATCACTAACTTAGGCACGCCCACGCGGACAGGCGCAGCCTCCTGAACTGGTAGTTCCCCTATAAAGGCCAATGGGTACATGGGCATCTCTTATAGGTATATCCGCGATGACTTCTGAACTACCAGCGGAGCACATTTAGGTGTGCTTATAAGACGCCTAGAGAAAAATCCTGTCAAACGATTTTTAGCGGTTTATTAATTACTTTTAATTATCTATATTGTGTTTTTTATTCCTAAAAGCTAAGCGCTTCAATCGAAAAACCCATTTGCGACTGCTGAACTTCTACCGACACGTGTCAGTCAGCACAAAGGACTCTCATAGAACGGTGGGTGGGCAATGCAGATCTCCTTGCAGCAACAAGTGGCCCTGGTCACCGGCGCCAGTTCCGGCATCGGCGCAGGCGCAGCCAAGGCGTTGGCCGAAGCCGGCGCGGCCGTGGTGCTCAACTACAACTCCCAGGCGGCGCCAGCCGAAGCCCTCGCTGCGCAGATCAACGCAGGCGGCGGGCGGGCAATTGCCATCGGCGGTGACGTGTCCAAAGAAGCCGACGTGGAGCGCCTGTTCGCCCAGACCCTTGAGGCCTTCGGTCACCTGGACATTCTGGTGGCCAACTCGGGCCTGCAAAAAGACGCCAATCTGGTCGACATGACCCTCGACGATTGGAACACCGTGATCGGCGTCAACCTCACCGGCCAGTTCCTGTGCGCCCGCGCCGCCGTGCGGATCTTCAATCGCCAAGGCATTCGCGACGGCGTCTCGCGGGCGGCCGGCAAAATCATCCATATGAGTTCGGTGCACCAGGTCATCCCGTGGGCCGGGCATGTGAATTACGCAGCCTCCAAGGGCGGTGTGGAGATGCTGATGCGCACCCTCGCCCAGGAAGTCAGTGAACAGCGCATCCGCATCAATGGCATCGCGCCAGGGGCGATTCGCACGGCAATCAACCGTGCGGCCACTGAAGGCGCGGCTGAAAAAGAACTGCTCAAGTTGATTCCCTACGGTCGCGTAGGCGATGTGGAAGACGTGGCCAATGCGGTGGTCTGGCTGGCCAGTGATGCCTCCGACTACGTGGTGGGCAGCACCTTGTTTATTGATGGCGGCATGAGCCTTTATCCGGAGTTTCGTGGCAATGGTTGATTTCAAGAATGAACAACAGAGCGCCATCGATGCCCATGGCATCATCGGCGATATGCGTAGCGCAGCGCTGGTGAACGACAAAGGCAGCATCGACTTTTTCTGCTGGCCGGAATTCGACAGCCCATCGATCTTCTGCTCGCTGCTGGACTCGCCCGAGGCCGGTGCTTTCCAACTCACCCCTGACCTGCCCAACGCACGTCGCGAGCAAATCTACCTGCCCGACACCAATGTGCTGCAAACCCGCTGGCTGAGTGATGAAGCGGTGGTAGAAATCACCGACCTGCTGACCGTCAGCGAAGACGTCGATGAACTGCCGCTGCTGATTCGCCGCGTGCGTGTGGTCAGTGGCAAAGCGACCCTTCACCTGCGCTGCGCCGTGCGCCATGACTACGCCCGCGCAGCGACGCAGGCCAAGGCCGATAACGATGGCGTGCTGTTTACGGCTGACGGCCAGCCCGCCCTGCGCCTGGTCGGTAGCCATCCGCTGAACCTCGAAGACCACGCTGCAGTCGCAAGCTTTAGCCTGAGCCAGGAGGAAGGCGCCGAATTTGTCCTCGGTGGCGCCGACGACCCACGCGTCACCAATGACTGCACCGACCTGTACCTGGAACGCACTCTGAAGTTCTGGCGCGGCTGGATCGCGCAATCCAATTACCGTGGGCGCTGGCGTGAAATGGTCAACCGCTCGGCATTGGCCTTGAAGCTTTTGACCTCACGCAAACACGGCGCAATCATCGCTGCCGCCACCTTCGGCCTGCCGGAATCACCCGGCGGCGAACGCAACTGGGATTACCGCTACACCTGGATCCGCGACGCCTCGTTCACCGTTTACGCGTTTATGCGCCTGGGCTTTGTCGAGGAAGCCAACAGCTACATGCGCTGGCTCAAAGGCCGAGTCAGCGATTGCTGCGGCAAGCCGACCAAAATCAATATCCTCTACGGCATTGATGGGCGCCAGGAGCTGCCGGAAACCACACTCGATCACTTGACCGGGCACGGCGGCGCCAAGCCGGTGCGCGTCGGCAATGAGGCGTTCGACCAGATCCAGTTGGATATCTACGGCGAGCTGATGGACGCGGTGTACCTGGTTAACAAATATGGCGAGGCGATTTCCCACGAAGGCTGGAAACACACGGTGGAAGTGGCCGACCAGGTCTGCGAAATCTGGAACCAGAAAGATGTCGGGATTTGGGAGATGCGCGGCGAGCAGCATCACTTCCTGCATTCGCGGCTGATGTGCTGGGTGGCGCTGGACCGCGCAATCCGCCTGGCCTCCAAACGCTCGCTGCCGGCCCCATTCGCACGCTGGGACCAGACCCGTCAGGCCATCTACGCCGATATCTGGAGCAATTTCTGGAACGAAGAGCGCGGGCACTTTGTGCAACATATCGGCAGCACCGCACTGGATGGCTCGATGCTGCTGATGCCGCTGGTGCGCTTCGTCGCGGCCACCGACCCGCGCTGGCTGTCGACCCTGGAAGCAATCCAGAAAAGCCTGGTGCGTGACGGCATGGTCTATCGCTACCGCAACGATGACAGCCAGATCGACGGCCTGCAAGGCACCGAAGGCGCCTTTACTGCCTGCTCATTCTGGTATGTCGAATGCCTGGCCCGCGCCGGCCAAGTGGAGAAAGCCCACCTGGAATTCGAACAACTGCTGCGCTACGCCAACCCGCTGGGCCTGTACGCCGAAGAGTTCGACAGCCAGGCCCGTCACCTGGGCAATACGCCCCAGGCGCTGAGCCACTTGGCATTGATCAGCGCGGCGACGTTTTTGGACCGTAAGCTCAGTGGGGAAAAGACCGTGTGGCAACCCTGAGGTGGGCTGTGCACAATGGGCAGTCCCGTCGTGAGACTGCTCGGAAAACTTGGAGGTAGATGTGGGGTGGCATGCTTTTGCCAAAATCATTGATCGCGAGCCGGTTTTCGCGACACTAGCGCCATGAGCGGATTTCCTGCCCTCGCTACCCCGCGCCTGCACCTGCGAGAACTGCAAGTGAGCGACGCCCCCGCGCTGTTCGCCATCCACGCGGATGCCGCGAGCATGCGCTGGTTCGGCGTCGACCCGATGACTGACCTCCCCCAGGCCGAAGCCCTGATCGAAACGTTCGCCCAGTGGCGCACCCACCCAAACCCAGGCACACGTTGGGGCCTTGAACACCAAGGCAAATTGATCGGCAGCTGCGGCCTGTTCAAGTGGAACCACGTCTGGAACAGTTGCGCGTTGTCCTGCGAGCTGGCACCTGCTGCTCGTGGGCAGGGCTTGATGAACGAAGCCTTGCAGGCCATGCTCGATTGGGGCTTTGAGCATATGCAGTTGCATCGCGTCGAAGCCTTGGTGCACCCGCAGAACACTGCTTCTGTAGCGCTATTGAAACGCCTGGGTTTTAAAACCGAAGGCACATTACGAGACGCAGGGTTCTGGAATGGCCAGCGGCATGACCTGAGGGTGCTGGGGTTATTGGCGCAAGAGTGTATAGACGACCACTGAGAGGCCTATAACGATACCGATGCCACTTAACGCGCCCTGATATTCAAGGAATGAATATGATCCTGTGCCTAGAAAGAGATGTAAGCACACCGATCCGACCTATATTGAGCTGCAGCGAAACGTGGGAAAGCTACGATAAAGGCTTGATCAAATGTTGGGAGGTTGGTCGGGCACTGGCAACTGGATATTGATCCTGCGCAGGAGGTCCCTAAAACGTGCTCGCGTACTCACATGATGGTTACGTTCACGCCCGACAAAGCGAAGTACATCAATCAGACCACGGAATCTGAAGGTTAAGGAGCAGGACGCATGGATCTTCATAAGGAATTCGAGCGAAGCATTTTCTTTCACCAGGCACGTATTGACCGACGCTCTGCCGATGCATTGGTCGGGATTACCGCTGGCTTGACGGCTGATGGCAAAATCAACCAAAGGGAAGCCGAGTTTCTCAAAACTTGGATAGAGACCCATCTGATACAACTTGAAGATCCGGTCGTTAACATTCTTTATCAACGTCTCGCCAATATGCTGAGCGACGGTGTGCTGGATGAAGATGAGTCGAACGAGCTATTGGAAATGCTGCATCAATTCTCGGGCCTTCCAATTGGGGCACCTCAGCGCACGACAGGCGTTAGCAGCCTGCCGTTGAACGACCCGGTTCCTGAGCTCGATTGGCAGGGCAGGGTTTTCCTGTTTACAGGAGTCATGGCATACGGCCCTCGCAAAGACTGCGAGTCGCTCGTACTCGAACGAGGAGGCGTGATCGGAAACTCTGTTAGTAAAAAAGTCCATTTCCTGGTGGTGGGCAGCATTGGCAATGAGCAGTGGCTCCACAGTTCCTACGGTACGAAAATCAAGAAAGCAGTGGCGTTGCGAAACAGCGGCGTTCCCATCGCAATCATCAGCGAAACCCACTGGCAACAGGTGGTGTTCGGTTGAATCCCATCATTTCCATCCTCATTCACGTCCCAGACTGGCGCACCGCAACCGACGGGCTAGACAAGTCAGGCAACTGACTTCAAGCGTGCAATGCACCGTCATCGGCTTGAGCTAGAGTTCCAGCAACGTTGGCCTGACCCTGACCTGTGGCGAGCAAGCTCGCTCGCTACAGGTATCTATCGTTCGATCAATCATTTGGTATTTGCACCATGAACCCACTCGCCCAGCTGCTCTACGTGCGCACCTCCATGCTCGACGTGGCCTATGAAGCCCACGGCCCCGAAGGCGGCGCGCCGATTATCCTGCTGCACGGTTTCCCCTACGACCCGCGTGGCTACGATGACATCGCGCCGGTGCTGGCCGAGCGTGGCTACCGCGTGCTGGTGCCTTACCTGCGCGGCTATGGCCCGACGCGGTTTATCAATGAGCAGGTCATGCGCTCCGGCCAACAGGCGGCGTTGGCCAAGGATTTGCTGGACTTCATGGATGCCCTTCACATCCCGCAAGCCACTTTGGCGGGATATGACTGGGGTGGCCGCGCCGCGTGTATCGTCGCCGCGCTGTGGCCCGAGCGCGTACGTGGGTTGGTGACGGGAGATGGCTATAACATTCAGGACATCGCCAACTCACTCAAGCCGGGTGCGCCCGAGACAGAGCATCGCTTGTGGTATCAGTTTTACTTTCACACCCAGCGCGGTGTGGACGGTTTGACTGCCAATCGCCGCGAGCTGTGCGAGCTGCTGTGGAAGCTGTGGTCGCCGACCTGGGCCGAAGGACCGAGCCTCTACGCCAAGACCGCGCCGTCATTTGATAACCCGGATTTTGTCGAGGTGGTCATTCACTCCTATCGCCATCGCTTCATGTACGCCCCCGGCGACCCGGCGTTGGAAGCCATCGAACAGGCACTGGCGCTGCAACCGCCGATCTCGGTGCCGAGCATTTCGCTGTGCGGTGCCGATGATGGCGTCGGCCCGGCCCCGGTCGAGGACGACGATGTGGCGTGCTTCAGCGGCGAGTATCGGCGCCAGGTGTTGCCGGGCGTTGGCCACAATGTGTTCCAGGAAGCGCCGCAGGTGACCCTTGAGGCGCTGTTTGAACTGCTCGCTCACGACACCGGCGAAAAGCGTTCGCGGTAAGCCTGGGGCGTCACCGATAACGCGCGCAGAAAGCTGCGGCGCAAGGTTTCTTCGCAGCCGAACCCGCACTGCACGGCAATGCGTTTGATGGACGCCGTGCTGTCGGCCAACTGCCGCCGCGCCGTTTCCACGCGGATCAGTTCGACGGCGCGTGCCGGGGTTTGGCCGGTTTCGGTGCGGTAGTGGCGCACAAAACTGCGCTCGCTCATGCCAGCCTGGGCGGCCAACGTGGCGATGTTCAAATCCAGGGTAAGGTTTTCGGCCATCCAGGCGTGCAAGTCGGCAAAACGGCTGTCGCCCTTTTGCAGCGATAACGTCGCGCTGAATTGCGATTGCCCGCCCGGACGCTTGAGGAACACCACCAAATGCCGCGCCACTTCCAGGGCGACGGCGCGGCCCAGGTCTTCTTCCACCAGGGCCAGGCACAGGTCGATGCCGGCGGTGACACCGGCGGAGGTCCACACCGCACCTTGCTGGATAAAGATCGGGTTGGACTCCACCGTCAGCGCGGGAAACTTGCGCGCCAGCTCTTCACAGCGCGTCCAGTGGGTGGCCACGCGGCAGCCGTCGAGCAAGCCGCTGGCGGCGAGCAAAAAAGCCCCGGTGCACACCGACGTCATGCGCCGTGTGTGCCTGGCCTTTTCGCGCACCCACTGCACCAACGCGGGGTCTTCGGCAGCGCCATACACGCCCCAACCGCCTGCGATCACCAATGTGTCGCAGGGTGTATCCAGCGCGGGCAGCGGCTCGGCCACCAACGCCAGGCCGGCGGAGGTCATCACCGGCGCATCCTGCGCGGCGACCACCGAAACCGCGTAAGGCAACGGCAGGCCGCGCTGGCGCGCCAGGTCATTGGTTGAGGCGAACACCTGCAACGGCCCGGTCACGTCGAGCACTTGGGCATTTTCAAAAGCGAGAACGTGGATGATCCGGGTCATGATTGGCGTGATGTGTGGGCTCAATGGCGTATTCGCCAAAGCCTAGGCCTCTACAGTGAAGCCGTCCACCCCTTTATCGGAGCTTGATTCATGACCTTGCAGATCGGTTTTCTGTTGTTCCCCGGTATCCAGCAGCTTGACCTTACCGGCCCCTATGACGTGCTGGGGTCGCTGCCGGATGTGAAGCTGCACCTGGTGTGGAAAGACCTGGCACCGATCACCTCCAGCACCGGACTGGTGTTCACTCCGACCACGACGTATGCCGACTGCCCGCGCCTGGATGTGCTGTGCGTGCCCGGCGGTTCCGGCGTCGGCGCCTTGATGGAAGACCCGCAAACCCTCGACTTCCTCAAAGCCCAGGCGCAGACCGCCCGCTACGTGACCTCGGTATGCACCGGCTCACTGGTGCTCGGCGCGGCCGGTTTGCTGCGCGGCCGCAAGGCCACCACCCATTGGGCTTACCACGACCTGCTCGCCCCGCTGGGCGCCATCCCGGTGCAAGCGCGCGTGGTGCGTGACGGCAACCTGTTCACCGGTGGCGGGATTACTGCGGGGATCGATTTCGCACTGACCCTGGCCGCCGAGCTGTACAGCGAAGCCGCCGCACAGCTTGTGCAGTTGCAGATCGAATACGCGCCGGCACCGCCGTTTGACGCGGGCAGCCCGAGCACCGCGCCTGAACATGTGCTGGAAGAAGCCCACAAGCGCACGGCGGAATCGCGTCGGGTGCGCGGTGAAATTGTGGCGCGGGCGGCGGCGCGGTTGGGCTGATGGCACCTGCGCAGCAAATTCTGTGGCGGTAGTGCTGTAATGGCGGTGGGTCAGGCAGGCCGGGACATAAACGCCAACCGCGCCGCCAATAGCGTCAGCACGGTCGCCAGGCCCCATTTCTGCAGCCTGGCGCTGTGGCTGCTGCCCGCAAACACTCGGCTGATCGCCCCGCCAAAAATGCCCAGCAAGGCGTGGAAAACCCCGGCGATCAGGGTCAGAACGCCGCCCAGCACCCACAGCTGCACCGCAATGGAGCCGGCCTCGGGCCTGACGAATTGGGGCAGAAACACCATGAAAAACAGCAACGCCTTAGGGTTGAGCAAACTGTTGAGCATGGCCTGCACAAACACATGCCGTAAACGCACGCGCCGGACCTGGCTCATGTCCAGGCCGGTGTTTTTTTGCAAGGTCTTGAACACCAGCCACAGCAGGTAGATCACCCCGGCGTAACGAATCAAATCAAACGCCGGCGGCCAACTGGCGACCAAGGCGGTGACCCCGCTCGCCGTCAAGGCGGTCAACAGCAAATCCGCCACGCAGATCCCCAGGCTTGAAGCCACGCCACCGCGCCAGCCATAACTCACGCCATGGCTGATCACAAACGCCATGTTCGGCCCCGGCGACAGCAGCAACAGCAAAACAGCGCCGGAAAACACCGCAAGGGTTGCAAGGTCGATCATGCTCAAGCCCTCCACCAGAGAAAGCCTGCAGATTAAACGGCGCGCCGTGCGGCAACAAAAAATTGTGCTGGATACATTCTTCGCCAACGGTCATGTCGGGTGATTGCTCATTGCCACAACCAACGATTAGAATGCGAAACATTATCAATAATACCCTGCGTCAGGATGACCCTGTTGAGCGACCATCCTCTGGACTCTGCCGCTATCGGCCAGCTCTACCATGCCCATTCTTCCTGGTTGCGCGGCTGGTTGAGCCGGCGCACGGGCTGTCGTGAACATGCCGCTGACCTGGCGCAGGAAACCTTTGTGCGGCTGCTCCACGCGCGCAAACAACAGACCTTGCAACAACCGCGCGCCTACCTGAGCAGCATTGCGCGCAGCCTGATGATCGACCAGTACCGGCGCCGCGAGCTGGAGCGCGCCTACCTTGAAAGCCTGGCGCACTTCCCGCAAGTGGATGTGCCGTCGGAAGAAACCCGCCTGTTGATCCTTGACAGCCTGGAGCGCATCGACCGCTTGCTCGACCAGCTCAAGCCACGGGTGCGCGAAGCGTTTTTGCTGGCGCAACTGGACGGCCTGACCTGCGCACAAATTGCCCTGCGTTTGGGCGTGTCCAAGGCCACGGTTGAGCGCGACCTGGCCAAAGCCCTGCATGCCTGCTACCGGTTACGTTATGCCGAACTTTGACCCGCGCCTGGTCGACCAGGCCATCCAGTGGATGATCCGGCTGCGTTTCAACATCGCCGATGACGTCAGCACTGCTGCGTTCGAACAGTGGCTGCAGAGCAGCCCCGAGCACCAACGGGTGTGGCAACGGGTGGCCACCATGAGCGATGAGTTCAGCCACGTGCCCGCCGGTGCCGGGCGCCATGCCCTCAACGGCGCACGCCAACGCATCAGCCGCCGTGACACCTTGAAGGTGCTGGGCCTGTTTGCCGGCGCCGCCGGCCTCGCCTGGCTCGGGCGCGACTACACACCCCTGCCCGTGCTGATGGCCGACTACCGCACCGCCACTGGCGAGCGACGCTGGGTGACGCTCAACGATGGCAGCCATATCCAGCTCAACAGCGCCAGTGCGATCGACGTTGCGCTCAGTACCGAACGGCGCCGGGTCCACCTGCGCCAGGGTGAAATGCTGATCAACACCGGCGCCGACAGTCGACCGTTCTGGGTGCAAACCCGTGACGGCTACCTGCGTGCCCTCGGCACGCGCTTTCTGGTGCGCGAAGAAGGCCAAGGCACGTTGCTCGCCGTACAACAAGGCAGCGTGGCGGTGTATGCCGACCTGCACGACAGCAGCGCGCGCCAACTGATCAACCCCGGCGAACAGGTGCTGTTCGACCGCACCCACCTGCGCCCACCGATCGCCAACGGCCTGGATCCCTGGGCTTGGAGCGACGGCGTGATCAGCGCCCACAACATGCGCCTGGATGATTTCCTCGCCGAGCTGAGCCGCTACCGCAACGGTTTGGTGCGCTGCAGCGAGGCCGTGGCCGGGTTGCGCGTATCGGGCACTTACCAGTTGGATGACACCGACCAGGTGCTCAACCTGGTGGCGCAGTCGCTGGCGGTGAACGTCACCTATCGCAGCCGTTATTGGGTGACGGTTACGTCCCGCGCTTAGTGCATAAAAAATAAATGAGGTTATTTCTCATTGCCGCTCGACCTGTAAGGAAAGGCCGATCAACAGGCCGGTTCTGTTCACTTCCTTAAAGGAGCATCCCGCGGTCATGCAAGCGTTCCCTTCCCAACGTTCCCCCCTCAAGCGCGCGGTGCAGGCCGCCCTGCTGGGCGCCTGCCTGAGCGGCGGCGCCCTGCCGCTGGCCGTGATGGCCGAAACACTCGCCAACGACACCCAGGCACGCGATTGGCAGATTGCCCCAGGTGCGCTGGCCAACGTGCTGGACCAGTTCGCCCGCCAGGCCGGCATCAGCCTGTCCTACGACGCTACCAGCGTCGCCAACAAGTCGAGCCCAGGCTTGAACGGGCGCTATGAGCGCGAGCAAGCCTTGGGCGAACTCTTGCGTGGCCACGGCTTGCAGGCACAACGTCAAGGCGCAAGCACTTGGCTGCTATTGCCACACATCGCCGAGACCGGCGCGCTGAACCTGGGCGCCACCACCGTCACCGGCGAGCGTCTGGGTGCCACCACCGATGGCAGCGGTTCCTACACCACGGGCGCGGTCACCATCGGTAAAGGTCAACACAGCCTGCGGGAAACCCCGCAATCGGTCAGTGTGATGACCCGCCAACTGATGGACGACCAGAACCTCACCACCATCGAAGACGTGATGGAACACACCCCGGGAATCACCGCCTACGCATCCCCCATGGGCGGTAAATATTTCTATTCCCGTGGCTTCAAGATGCTCGGCCAATACCAGTACGACGGCGTACCGCTGGACATGGGCAAAGACTACGTACAGGCCGACAGTTTCAGCGCCAACATGGCGATCTACGACCGCGTGGAAGTGCTCAAGGGCGCAGCCGGCATGCTCAAGGGTGCCGGTACCGCCAGTGGTGCCGTCAATTTTGTGCGTAAACGCCCCCAGGCCAAGCCGACCTCCAGCCTGTCGCTGGCCGCTGGCACCTGGGACAACTACCGGGCCGACGTCGACACCGGCGGCCCCTTGAATGACAGCGGCACCGTGCGCGGCCGCGCGGCATTCAGCCAGCAGGATCGCGGTTCCTACATGGATATTTCCAAACGCAAGGACCAGGCCTTCTACGCCGCGCTGGATGTCGACCTCAACCCCGACACCACCCTGGGGCTGGGCGCCAGCTACGAAGACATCGACGCCAGCCCGTGCTGGGGCGGTCTACCGCGTTACAAGGATGGCAAGAGCGCCAAATTGAGCCGCTCCACCTGCCTTGGCCAATCCTGGAACGACTGGCAAAGCCAGCGCGCCACCTTCTTCGCCGACCTCACCCACCACTTCAACGACGACTGGCAACTCAAGGTCGCCGCCGTGCATAGCCGCAACCTGCAAGACACCAAGTACGCCGCCAGCGAAGGCACTATCGCCTATGGTGATCCCGCGCCCACGGCCAATTCCTACGCCGCGCTGATGGACTACGATCACAAGGACTTCGGCCTCGACGCCTACCTGGACGGCAAGTTCGAAGCCTTCGGCCTGGCGCATGAACTGATCATCGGCGCCAACGGCAGCCGTGGCACTCAGGACGACGTCTACGCGATCCGGAATCTGCCTACTCGCCAGAGCATCTATCAACCCGACCACCACTTCCCGGAGCCGGCCAACGACACCTTCTGGCCGAATATGTACCGGGGCGGTACGGTCAAGGAAACCGCCACCCAATACGGCGCCTACGCCACCTTGCGCCTGCGCCTGGCCGAACCGTTGATGCTGGTTCTCGGCAGTCGCGTCAGTTGGTATGAAAACCGCCGTGAGTCCTTGAACCTGGCCTGGGGCGAGTGGGCCGACCAGGATGCGCGCACCAAGGAAACCGGGGTGGTCACGCCGTTTGCCGCGCTGATCTACGACCTCAATGACAACCTTTCGGTGTACGCCAGCTACGCCGATATCTTCCAGCCACAAAGCTCCTACGCCACGGTCAGCGGTTCGGCCCTCAAGCCGAAAATGGGTGAGAATTATGAGCTGGGTATCAAGGGCGAATGGTTTGACGGGCGCCTTAACAGTTCCCTGGCGCTGTTTCGCGCCATCGAAAAAAACGCCGCCCAAACCGATTTCATCACCCGCTGCGGCAGTTCCTCCGACGGCTACTGCTACACCGACACTGGCAAAGTTCGCGCCCAAGGAGTCGAGGCCGAGCTGAGCGGCGAATTGCTTGAACGTCTGCAAGTGTTTGGCGGCTACACCTACACGCAAACCAAAAACCTGAAGAACATCGACAGCGCAGCCGAAGGCGCGGTGTCCAACACCTACGTACCCCGGCATATGCTGCGTTTATGGGGCGACTACCAGTTGGACGGTGCACTGTCAAAATGGACAGTTGGCGCAGGGGTCAACGCCCAGAGCAGTAACTACCGCCTGCAAACCATCAAACTGGAGCAGGCCGGGTATGCGTTGTGGAATGCGCGCATTGCGTATCAGGTGGACGACACCTGGACTGTGGCGCTCAACGGCAACAACCTGTTCGATAAAAACTACTACCAGACCGTGGGTACCTCAGGCTGGGGTAATCTTTATGGAGAGCCGCGCAACCTCACGCTGAGCCTCAAAGGCAACTTCTAAACATCACCAGTCCTTGCACCAGAGCTGGCAAGCCGGCTCTGGTTCGACAACCCCCCTTCCCCCGCCCTGCTTCTGTCAAAAAAAGCTTTTTTCGCTGGCAGGCAAATCCCCACGTTTGTTCCTACACTCCAAAAAGCCATCATCGATTCTCGATTTTTCTGAAAACACGGCCTCTAATGTCAATAAATCGTCATACCATGGGTCTCATGAGAGCCATTGAGGGCGACGGCGAAAAAAAGCCAAAACATTGACACTGAACCTCAAGGAAGCCACTATTTAGCCATCGTTCCGTAAATTCCTGCGTCTGAACAGGCATTACGTATTACCCAGCAACTGCAGTTGTTCGATTTGCACCACTTGTAAAGCAAACCTGCCTTATGGATGAGCAAAACGAACAGGAACGTTCTGGTGGTGTATTGAGGATCTGATCTATGCGCGGTAAATCGTCGGTCGATAGCCTGTTTTTGACTCGTCCCGGTTTCGTTGAGTTTTTTGTCGTCTTCGTCAAACTGATCCACGGCCTCACTGCTGTGGTGCCGGCAATTATCCTGCTGTTCTACCCGGAACCTGTCGCCGAGCACATGCGCAACCACTACCTGGGCCTCCTGGTATTCTTTGCGCTCTTGACCATCATTCTGTTCCAGGCCCTGGGGGTGTACTCCGAGGATCTGTTCAGCAATCGCCTGCGTTTTCGCGTGATGCTGGTGGCCTGGGTCTCGGCGTTTTGCATCTTGCTGTTCATGTACCAGATCCTGCTGCTGTTCCCACAGTTGAGCCCACGCAACCTGACGGCCTGGTTCTCCATGAGCCTGGTGCTGTTTGGCGTGGAGCGGATATTGATGCTGCGCCTGTATCGCCATTTGATGAAGAACGGCAAGTTCTTGCAACGTACGGTGATCCTGGGCTTTACCGAGACGGCGGTGCATGTGGCTGAACACCTGTCACGCAACAGCGATATCCGTTCCGGCCTGATCGGCTTTATCGACGACCGTACCGAGCGCATTCCCAAGGAATTGAGCCGCCTGCCCTTGCTGGGCAATACCCGCGACCTGGAAAAGCTGATCCGCTCCGAACAAGTCAGCCAGGTCATGATCACCCTGCCCTGGGCCGCAGAGCAGCGTATCAACGGGCTGGTCAAGCGCCTGCGGCAGATGTCGGTGAACGTCATGCTGGTGCCCGACATGGCTGCCTTGCGTTATGGGCATAACCGCATCACCGATGTGGGCGGCATCCTGATGTTCAATACCTCACAGTTGCCGCTGCGCGGCTGGTCGCCCTTTATCAAGCGTTGCGAAGACCTGCTGCTGGCCAGCATCGGCCTGTTGTTGCTGTCACCGGTGATGCTGGCGACGGCCATCGCGATCAAGCTCGATTCCAAGGGCCCGGTGCTGTTCCGCCAGAAGCGCTTTGGCTACAACGACAACCTGATCCGGGTGTTCAAGTTCCGCTCGATGTACGTCGAACAGACCGACCTGAACGCCGAGAACCAGACCACACGCCAGGACCCGCGCATCACCCGGGTAGGCAGGATCATTCGCAAGACCAGCATCGATGAGCTGCCACAACTGTTCAACGTGCTGCTGGGCAATATGTCGATGGTCGGCCCGCGCCCTCACGCCACGGCCACCAAGGCCGCCGGGGTTCCGTTTGAGCAAGCGGTCAGCGAATACAGCTCACGCCACCGGGTCAAGCCAGGCATCACCGGCTGGGCACAGATCAATGGCTACCGTGGCGAGACCGACACCCTGTTCAAAATCCAGAAGCGAGTCGAATACGACCTGGAATACATCGCCAAATGGTCGGTGTGGCTGGATCTGTACATCGTTTTCATGACGGTTCCGGCCGTCCTTTCCACCAAGGAAGTCTATTGATGAACCCTCTTAACGGATTGATCCCGTGCATCATCTCCGGTGGTTCGGGCACGCGGCTGTGGCCGGTTTCGCGGCAGAACATGCCCAAACCCTTCATGCGCATGCGCGACGACCAGAGCCTGCTGCAAAAGACCTTCCTGCGCGCCAGCCACTTGCCAGGGGTGGAGAGCATCCTGACGGTAACCAACCGCGACCTGCTGTTTCGCACCCTCGACGACTACCGCGCGGTGAACACCCAGCGATTGGCCCTAGAGCTGCTGCTGGAGCCGTTTGGACGTAACACCGCCGCCGCCATCGCCGTGGCCGCCTTGCATGTGCAGGAGCATTTCGACGCTGAAGCGCAGTTACTGGTGATGCCCGCCGACCACCTGATCCTTGATGAAGCGGCCTTCGCCCAAGCGGTAGAAAAAGCCCGCGCACTGGCCGAGGCCGGTTACCTGGTGACCTTCGGCATTCAGCCTGACCGTGCCGAAACCGGCTTTGGCTATATCGAACAAGGCGCAGCGTTAGGGGCCGGGTTTCAGGTCCGGCGCTTTGTCGAGAAGCCCGACCTGGCCACCGCCCAAGGCTATTTGGACGGCGGCAAGCACCTGTGGAATGCCGGCATGTTCTGCTTCAAGGCTGCCAGCCTGTTGGAAGAATTGGCCAGCCACGCCCCGGCAGTCCTGGACGCTGCCAAGGCCGCACTCGAGCACAGCCAGAGCCTGCAGAACAGCAGCAGTCGCCAGCGTGAACTGAGCCCGGAAGGTTTCAGTACCGCGCCGGACATCTCCATCGACGTGGCCCTGATGGAAAAATCCGCAAAGGTCGCGGTCGTGCCCTGCAACATTGGCTGGAGCGATATCGGCTCCTGGGAAGCGCTGCGCCAACTCACCCCCAGTGATGACAATGGCAACCAGATCAATGGCGAGGCGATCCTGCACGACGTGCATAACTGCTACATCGACTCGCCCAAGCGGGTACTCGGTGCAGTGGGCGTGCGCGACCTGATCATCGTCGACACCCCGGACGCACTGTTGATCGCCGACGCCCACCGCAGCCAGGACGTGCGCTATATCGTCGCCGAACTCAAGCGCCAGAATCACCCGGCGTTCAGCCTGCATCGCACGGTCACCCGCCCGTGGGGCACCTACACGGTGCTGGAAGAAAGCACGCGCTTCAAAATCAAGCGCATTGTGGTCAAGCCCAAAGGCTCGCTGTCCCTGCAAATGCACCATCACCGCAGCGAGCATTGGGTAGTGGTCAGCGGCGCAGCGATGATCACCAATGGCGAGCGCGAGATCCTGCTCAACATGAACGAGTCCACCTACATTCCCGCCGGCCACAAACACCGCCTGACCAACCCCGGCATCATCGACCTGGTGATGATCGAGGTACAGAGCGGTGAGTACCTGGGCGAAGACGACATCGTGCGTTATGACGACATCTACGGCCGCGCTCCGGTGGAAGTGAAACCCTGATGCGCACGTCCCTGATCATCCCCACCCGCAACGCGGCCAGCCATCTGGACCGCCTGCTGCCAGCGCTGCGCATGCAGACCTTGCAACCGGACGAGATGCTGGTGGTCGACAGCGCATCGAGCGATGACACCGTGGCGCGCTTTCGCGAGTTTGGCGCGCGTGTGGAGGTGATTGATGCCCGTGACTTCAACCACGGCGGCACCCGGCGCTGGGCCAGTGAACAGGTGGGCGGCGACGCTTTGATCGTCATGACCCAGGACGCGATCCCCGCCACGGCCGAGACCTTCGCCAACCTGATCGCCGAATTGCAACGGGAGCCGCTCAATGGCGTGGCCTACGGCCGGCAACTGCCGCACCCCGGTGCAGGGGTGCTGGGGGCACAGTCGCGGCACTTCAATTACCCGGCGGCCAGCCGCAGCAAAAGCCTGGCCGATGCACCGCAGCTAGGGATCAAGACCTGCTTCAGCTCCGACTCGTTTTCGGTGTACCGGCGCAGCGCCCTGCAGGCGGTGGGTGGTTTTCCCCAGGATGTGATTGGCAGCGAAGACGCCTACGTCGCCGCACGCATGTTGCTGGCCGGCTACCAGGTGCGCTACGCCGCCAGCGCGCAGGTGTATCACTCCCATGATTACCGCTTGCTGGACGAGTTCAAGCGCTACTTCGATATCGGTGTGTTCTACGGCCGCGAGGCGTGGATTCGCCAGGCGTTCGGCGACGCCGGCGGCGAAGGTAAACGTTATGTGCTGGCCGAACTGCGCGCATTGCGCGAGGCCAACGCGCTGCACCGCGCGCCGGAAGTGGTGGTGCGCAGCGCCTTTAAATTGCTGGGTTATCGCCTCGGCCACCTTGAACGCCACTTGCCCAACGCGCTTAAACGGCGCCTGGGCATGTTTTCCACCTACTGGACTTGAGCCGTCATGAAGACTACCAACCGACGTTCCCGTCTTACCCTGCTCAGCCTCTTGAGTGCCTCAATCTGGCTGGCGGGCTGTTCGACCCCCGCGCGGGTGCCGCTTCCTGACAACAATACGCTCAAGGCCGGCCATCAAGCGGCGCTGACCCTGGCCGACCTGCCACCGCCGCAGGTGCTGATCCAGACCGGCGACTCGCTGCGGATCGTGCGCGATGCCCAGGAGCCGGCGGCGGCCGATGACATGACCGTATTCGTCGTGCGCCCCGACGGCGTGATCTCGGTGCCCAATATTGGCCGGGTCAAGGCCGCCTTGCGCACGCCCGAAGACCTGGGCAAGGAAATCACCGAGAAGTACAAGCGCATCTACCGCGAACCGGCGGTGACGGTGAACATCGCCAGCGCGCCGAGCAACAAGGTGTTTATCGGCGGTGCGGTGTCCAACCCGGCGTTTTTCGACTTGGCCGGCAACGTCAGCGTCGAGCAGGCGCTGCTCAGTTCCGGTGGTGTATTGCCCTCGGCGGATGCCTCCAACGTGGCCTTGCTGCGCACCGGGCCAGATGGCAAGTACAGGACGTACTTCATCAGCCTGGAAAGCATGTTGACCAACCCCAATCACCCGCGGGTGGCGTTGCAGCGCGGCGACTTGATCTTTGTGCCGCAGTCGGGCATCGGCGCGACGGTGGAGGCCGTGGATATGTACTTCACCAAGCTGTTTCCGATCAACAAGGGGATTGGCATTGGCTTGAATTACGACCTGAACAAGAGCGACGTGAAAAACAGCGGCAACACCATCTACAACAACCCAACCATCAACACAGGCCAAGGATTATGAAGCGGGCGTCGTATCACTCGAACCAAGCGTTCCCGTTTTTCGTAAACCCCATATGCAATGGAGTGATCCTGTGATCGAAATCCGCTCTCTTCGCGACCTGCTGCGGCTGTTTTTCATCTACCGCCGCGAATTCAAACTGGCAGTGATCACCACGATCGTCGTCGCGGTGCTGGGTGCCTTCCTGTTGCCGGCTCGCTACGAGTCCGACGCGCGCTTGCTGGTCAAGCCGGGGCGGGACAACACCACCTTGCCGATCGAAGCCGCCAACCGCCAGACGCTGATTGCCCCGAGCACCCAGCACGACCCGATTGTCGACGAAGAAAAAATGCTCACGGGCCGGCCCATCGTGCATATCGTTGCCGAGCGCTATATGGCGATGACCTCCGAGCCGCCGCAGGGTTTCTGGAAGGTCACCAAGTTCTACGTCAAGAAGGGCGTTGGCGAAGTCGTCAACGGCGTGCGCAGCGTGCTGCAGTTCGTAGGCCTTGCCGAGAAACAAAGCCCGCTGGAGCGCCTGGCGACCTCGCTGGAGAAGAACTTCAAAGCCGCTCACGAGCCAGGCTCTTCGGTGATCGAGATTTCCTTCACCTGGGACGACCCGGCGGTGGCGCAAAAAGTCGTCGAAGAATGGGTCAACGCCTACCTTGAGGAACGTGCGCGGATTCTCGGGCGCAAGAGCCTGCATACCTTCTATGAAACCGAACGCGCCAAGGTGGCGGAAAATATCCAGAGCCTGAAGGACCAACTGCAAGTCCGTTTGAAGCAGATCGATTCGATCAGTGTCGATGCGCGCCTGAAGAACCTCACCAGCCAGATCGACCGTGTCACCGACGCCAAGGTCAGCGCACAAAACCAGATCTCGGGCATTCGCAGCCTCCTGGCCAACGCCAGCCAGCAGATCAAGAGCCAGCCGGCAGACGTGGTGACGATGCGCGAAACCAGCCTCAACCCCACCCAACTGGACCTCAAGCGCCAGCTCAATGCGCTGCAAGTGGAACGCGCACGCCTGTTGCGCACCTACCTGCCGGGCACGCCGCAGGTCAATCAGATCGAGCAGAATATCCGCGACATCGAAGCCCTCAGCGCTCAGGAAGCCACGCGCCTGGAACGCTCGCAAAACACCGCGCCCAACAGCCTGGTGATCAACATCAAGCAGCAAGTGATCGACGCCCAATTACAAGAGCGCAAACTGGCCGGCGAAATCGAGAACTACGACAAAACCCTCGCCGAGCTGCGCGACCAGCGTGACAAGGCGATGACCGATGAGCCGGAACTCAACAAGCTGAGCCAACAACTGCGCGCCGCCGAAAAAAGCTACGCGTTGTACTCGGACAACCTTGAACAGGCGCGAATCGATCATGAACTGGACAACAGCCAGATCAGCAACATCGCCCTGATCGAACACGCCACCCTGAACCCGTCACGTGTGTTTCCCAAAAGCCTGCTGATTCTGTTGTTCGCCATTCCCGCCGGCGTGGCCGTGGGCTTCTTGACCATTTATGTGCTGTACCTGCTGGACCAACGCATCCACGATGGCACACGCTTGCAGGAGATGTTCCAGGTGCCGTTGTGGAGCAGCATCCCCGACGTGCAAGACGCCACGCCGGCCGCCGTCACCGCCAGCCTCTATCGCTTGTACAGCCTGCTGCCCCTGGAGCGCATCGCCAGTGAAGGCTTTGCCCTGGGCCTGACCTCGGCGCGGCATGGCGAGGGTGTGACGTTTATCATCGAGCAGCTCAAGCGCCTGCTGGAAGAACGTGGCCATCGCGTCTCGGTCGACGGGGCGAACGCGCCCACGGCGGGTGAAGTGCTGTTGCTGGATGCCTCGGCCTTGTCATCCAACCCGCAGGCCTTCCTGACGCTGCGCCGTGCCGACCAGATCGTGCTGGTGATCGAAGCCCGCACCAGTACCGTACCGACCATCGAAAACGCGGTGTCGCTGCTGACCACCGCGTTCGGCAAAGTCGACGGCATGATCCTCAACCGCCGCCGCTTCGAAGTACCGGCCAAGGTCCTGGCGCGGATCAACAGCTGGCGCGGTGCGGCCTGATGCGTATTGCATTGCTGGCACCTCTGCCGCCGGAGCAGACCGGGATCGCCGATTACGCCGCGCATTTGCGCAACGCGTTGATCGAACTGGGCCTTGAAGTGGTGACCCCCCTCGCGGGTTGCCAGGACCTGGCTGAACAGTTGCGGCGCTTGCAAGCCTTTGACTGGCACGGTGTGGATCTGGTCCATGCCGAACTGGGAGGTGGGCGCTTCGGTGAGTTCCAGGCGCTTGATTACCTGCGTCGGGCACAACCACAACTGCCGTTGACCGCTACGGTGCATGACCCGGAGCGCTTGATCTGGCGCCGGGCCAAGCTGTTTTTCCCCTTGACCCTGCTCGAACGCCTGCCCCACCCGTTGCCCCAGGCGGCGGCACTGCTGGCCGACCCGCTGACCTTGCACGAAGAACGACGCCTGGCCAAAGGGATGCGCCGGCTGATCACCCTCACCCACCTGGGAGGCGACTGCCTGCGCCAACGCATGGGCCTGCGTCCGCAGCAAGTGGCGGTGATTGCTCACGGCAACCTACCCATCGCGGCCCAGGACTTGCCGCCACTTGCGCCGTTGCGTCTGTTGTATTTCGGCTTTATCTATCGCGGCAAGGGCATTGAGGACCTGCTCCAGGCCCTGGCCCAGTCACTGGCCACCCACCCGCAATGCCGAGGCCAGGTGCGCCTGACCCTGGCCGGCGGCACCGCTCCGGAAATGACCTTCGACCCGGCCGGCAACTACCTCGACGGCCTGCGCCAACAGATCATCGCGCTGCACCTGGAGGATGTGGTGGACTGGCAGTTGGACCTGCCATCAGCGCAGATCGCCGCTACGATCCAGGCGCACCATGTGATGGTGCTGCCGTACCGCGAATCGAAAAAACTCGGTTTCCTGGGACAGATGCGTGGCACCAGTGGCGCGCTGTCATGGGCCAATGCCTGCGGGCGCGGGGTGATCACCTCCAATGCGCGTGCCTTTGCTGAAGAGGTGGCCGGCGGCAATGGCATCACCTATCAGCAGGGCGATATCGATTCCTTGAGCAACGCCTTGAACCGCTTGATCCTCGACCCGCAGCAGGCCCGGCAATGGGCTACCCGGGCAGCGGAAATCGGCCACCAACGCCAGTGGGCCACCACGGCCCGACGTTTTGCCGAACTATTTCGAGATGCTTGTGAGGAGCCGTTGCGATGAATATTTCATCTGTTCGCCCGATGTGGCGCTATCTGCCGCTGGTGCTGGCAATCGCCGTGGGTGGCGCCCTGCTGTCGAGTGAAAAAGTCGATGCGCAGCCGGTGAACCTGGCCCCGGAGCGCAGTGTGGTATGGAAGGACTTCCTCGGCGTGAACGCGCACTTTCTGTGGTTCACGCCCGAGCAGTACCGCCAGCAGATCACGCAATACAAGAAACTTGGATTGCAATGGGTGCGGGTCGACCTGCACTGGGATCGCCTGGAGCCCACAGAAGACGGTTATCAACTCAGCACCTTCGATGAACTGGACCGCACCCTGAGCGCTGAAAAAATCCGCTCGGTGTTTTACCTGGTCGGTTCGGCGCCCTTTATCACCACCGCCCCCAAGGGCGCGAAGTTCCAGGACCAGTATCGCCCGCGGGACCCCGAAATCTATGCGCTGCGCCTGGCACTCCTGGCCAAGCGCTACCCCAATATTGATGCCTGGCAGGTATGGAACGAGCAGAACCTGCCGAACAACTGGCGCCCCGAAGTCAACGCCAAGGAGTACGGGCAATTGTTATTGGCCAGTCACCAGGCGTTGAATATTGCCGCGCCCGGCAAACTGCAGGTCATGGGCGGCATGGCGTACTACAGCCAAATGCCGCCGCGTGGCAAAACCCTGATGTTCGAAGCGCTCGGCGCGCTGGGCGTGCAAAACCTGGGCATGGTCGCGGCCTATCACCCTTATTCGATGACCCCGGAAACCGATGAACCGGGCAAGAACGAAGTGCTGCTGCGCGGTGATCAACTCAATACCATGCTGCACGGCGCCGGGATCAAGAACGTATGGGCTACCGAGTGGGGCTGGTCCAGCTATGCCGGCCCCAAAGAGATGCAGGACCTGATCGGTATCGACGGGCAGGCCGACTACACCTTGCGCCGTCTGGCGTTGATGGCGTCCCAGGACTATCAGAAGATTTTCCTGTTCGCGCTGTCCGACCTCGACCAACGCGCCTCGCCACGCGACCAGCATTACGGCCTGCTGAACCTGGACGGCGAACCCAAGCCGGTGTACACCGCCCTCGCCCGCTTCCTTGAGATCACCGGTCCCTCTCTTAAACCCGGCACCACGCCACAACTCAAGGACGTGCCGGACAGTTTCTACAGCGTGGCCTGGACACGGCCTGACGGAAAACACCTGTTGATGTACTGGAGTGCCGAAGGCAGCAGCATCAGCCTGCCGGATATTAAACGCGCAGAACTGCTGGACCCGCTGACCGGAGCCCGGCAAACCCTGAGCGACGACAACGGTATTCGCCCAGTGGTGAAGCCGAGTTTGCAGATACTGGTGTGGTAGCCCCGGGCATGGAGAGCTGTACATGAGAATCCTATGGATTGTGCCCTACCTGCCGTGGCCGACCACCAGCGGCGGCAAGACCCGGCAGTATCATTTGCTGCGCACCTTGAGTGAGCGCGGGCATCGCATCACGCTGCTGGCGCAATCGAAGACACCGGCCGATGACGCGGCGCACGCAGCCCTTGAACCCTTGCTCGAGCGCCTGATCGTGGTGCCGCGCCGGCCACTGAAACACCCGATGACCCTGCTCGCGGGCGTATTCGCACCGTGGCCGTTGCTGACCACGGTCAATGGCCTGTCGGCACCGTTGCAAGCCCAATTTGCGCAACTGTTGAACGAGCGCTGGGACGTGATTCAAGTGGAACACAGCTACAGCCTGCAACCGTTTCTGCGCACCTTGCAGCAGCGCAAGCGCGAGTTTGTGCTGACCGAGCACAACCTGGAATCAAGCCTGGGCGGCGCCACTTATGACCGTTTCCCCAAGTGGGCCGCGCCGTTCGTGCAGTACGACCAATGGCGCTGCCGGCAATGGGAGCGCAAGGCGTTCGATGCCGCCGCCCATGTGATTGCGGTGACCGAGGCGGACGCCCAGGCCATGCGGCCGTTGACTGCAACGCCGGTAAGCGTGGTGGTCAATGGCGTCGACAGCCGTGCCTTCGCCCAGGTCAGTGCCGATGCGCAGAGCCAGCGTTTGTTGTTTGTCGGCAATTACGAATACGCACCGAACCTGGACGCTGTGCAGTGGTTGCTTGAGGAGATATTCCCCCGGGTCTGGCTGCAGTGTCCGAACGCGCGCCTGGCGGTGGCCGGTTACGGCTTGCCCGAACACTGGCGCGACCGTTGGCCGGATGAACGTGTCGAGTGGCTGGGGTTTGTTCCTGATCTGTGCGCTCTGCAACGGCGCTGCGCCGGTTTTGTCGCCGCGTTGCGCCATGGCGGCGGCTCCAAGCTCAAGGTGTTGGAGGCAATGGCCGCCGGCTTGCCGCTGGTCAGCACGGCCCAGGGTGTTTCCGGGTTGGCGGTGCAACCACAGGCGCATTACCTGGCGGGCGAAAGCGCCGAGGCTCTGGCCGACGCCATCGTGCGCCTGCTCGATCAGCCGCTGCTGGCCCGGCAACTGGCCGATGCGGCACGCGAGTATGCGCGGCACTACCACGACTGGGCGGTGGCCGGTGACGAACTGGAGCACATCTACAACACCTTGATCGACTCTAAGGAATTTCAGCCATGCGCGTAGCCCTGGACTATCGCCCCGCCACGGTTGCGCCCTCGTCGGGCATCGCCCGCCAGGTCCTGGCGCTGGAAGATGCCCTGCGCGCGCGGGACAACACTGAGGTGCTGCTGTTCACTGAGGCGCCCCTGGACCACCCGCAACGCCAGACCGCCATATGCCCACCGTGGGCCAGCCCGCTGGATGGCCTGCAACGGCCGCAGGTACGCTTGCGGTTTGAGCGAAAATTTTTGCCCAGATCCTTGCATGAACAACAGATCGACCTGCACATCGCCACGGCCAATATGGGCTTGCCGCTGTGCCGCAAACCCGCCGGCACCCGTTATGTCCTGGTGCTGCATGACCTGTTTCAGCTGACTCAGCGTAACTTCCATCGCTCCAGGCTCAAGGCCCTGGCCTATCGCTTGATCGACGGTGCCTCGATTGCCTGGTCGGTGTGGCAGGCTGACCGGGTGTGGTGCCCTTCGCAGTTTTCCTGCAACGAAGCCGCCCGCGTATTCCCCTGGGCCCGGGCCAAGTTCCGGGTGTTGAGCAACCTGGTGCCCGAATTGAATGCAGCGCCAGAACCGCAGCCAGACAACCTGCCGGCGCGTTACTGGTTGGTGGTGGGCACACGGGAGCCGCGCAAGAACATGGCATTTTTCCTGCGCCAATGGCAGGCCTGCCGTACGGCGAACCCTGAGGTGCCGGACCTGGTACTGGTGGGCCACGCCAGCGATGTACCGTCCGCCCTTGGCGAACTGCCGGGCCTGCACTGGTGCAGCGGTTTATCCGACGGCCAACTGCAAGCCCTTTACCGTCATACCGACTGCCTATGGCAGCCGTCTTATGCCGAGGGCTTTGGCCTGCCGGTGGTGGAAGCCTTGAGTGTGGGCACGCCGGTGGCGGTGGCACGCGGTTCCGCCCTGGATGAAGTCGCGCCGCCCGGCGCCCCGCGCTTCGACCCACACGATGCCAGGCAATTGCAGAACGTCATGCAGCAAATGGCAACCGCAGGCAACACGGCAGACGCCGAAACGCAGCGCGCCTGGGCCCGGCAATTTGCCGAACCGGCCTATCGCTCGCGCCTGGATACTTTGCTCAAGGAATTGGACCGCTAATGCTGCCAGGAAAATTCATCAGCCTGCTCCTGGGCCTGGTCTTCGGCATTTTGCTGTTGGCCCTGTCGCCGATCAAGACCTTGCTGGTCGTGGCCGGCGCGGGTGTGGCCTTGACCCTGATCCGCTTTCCCCTGTGGGGCTTGCTGATTTTCGCGGTGTTGGCCACCAGCATTCCCTACACCACGTTGGAACTGGGGATCCGCACCACCATCAGCGAAGCGGTGTTGGGGCTGACCTGGGTCGGGGTGTTCTGGCAATCGTTTATCGGCAAGACCCGCGGCTTGATCCTGTGGCGTCCGACCGAGCGCGCGCTGATGTGGCTGATGCTGTTCAGTACTATTCCGTTTATCTGGGGCATGGTCATCATCCATGCCGAAGGCAACGGGCCGGTGAACTGGGTACGCTGGCTGATGAACCTGTCGTTGCTGTTTATCGTGCCGTTGCTGCTGCGCACCGACGCCGACCGCGACAAGGTGGTGGTCGCCCTGCTGCTGGGCAACCTGGCGATGCTGTTGCTGTCGATTTTCATGTTTCTGAAGACGCGCAACGCCATGTCGATGATCGAGGTGCTCACCGACCTCAAGTACGCCCACCCGGAAGCGGTGAAGGATATTTTTTCCGCCAACTACACGCGCATGGCCTCGCCCTGGGTGCACCCGAACCTGACGGGTGGCGTGCTGGTGCTGTTTATCCCCCTGGCGCTGTTCTACGGCTGGACCCGCAGCGGCTGGCGCCGGGCGCTGGGCCTGGCGGTGGCGGTGCTGGGTTGCGCCGGCCTGCTGCTGAGTATTTCCCGCGGCGCCATCGTGGCCCTGGCGCTGGTGCTGATCTGGCTGACCTATAAGCGCGTGCCTAACAGCGGGCGCATCATCGGTATCGGCGTGGCGTTTGGGGTTGCGCTGGTGATGTTCTATCCGCCGTTGCAGGAGCGCTTGCTGACCATCTTCTCGTCCACCAATGCCAGTACCGAAATCCGCTTCGACGAGTACGCAAGATTCCCCGAGGCCATGTCGACATATCCCTTGGGGATCGGCTTCAAGATAGACCCACCCGTACCCGGCACCAACCTGCTGGGCATCTCTAACCTGTGGCTGAACTTCATCTACAAGGTCGGCATTCCGGGGATGCTGTTGTTTATCACCGTCACTGTGTTGTGGTGGCGGGAAGTGCGGCCCCTGGGCCAGGTGCGCAAGGTCACCGCCGACAACGCCCTGTGGCTGGGGTGTATCTGCGGCGTGATGGCAGCGCTGTTGACGGGGATTTTCGACCACTATTTCAGCTTCACCTTTGTACTGATCGCGCTGTTCTGGCTGTTGATGGGCATGAGCCTGCAACAGGTGCGTCTGCGCCCCTCCATTACCGCCCCTGTTGCTGCTATTGCGCCAAAGGATAACCAACCATGAAGCACCGGATGATTCACTCCACCGATTTGCGCGACCGCCTCCCCACACTGGCCGCTGAAATAGGCGTGAGCCTGCCGGACCTGGAAGAGGCGCTGGACTGGTGCCTGGCCAACGACGTAGTGTTTGAAGAGGGCGAAGGCGACAACAAACGCTTCTGGATAAACTCCATCGACCTGGAACCCACCCTTGAGCACCCGGTGGCCCGCCTTTTGTTCCGTCGTATGAAACAGGACCTGCCGGGCAAGCTACTTCCGCGCTATGGCAAAAACTGGGCAACTATCAAGGATCGCTGGCGCAACGCCTGGGACATGGCCTACAACATTTTGATCAACAAGATCCCCAGCCACCATGTGCGCATTGCCTGGCTGCGCCTGGGCGGCGCGAAGATCGGCAAGGGCACAAGCTTGTGGCGTAACACCGAAGTATTGGGCATCCACAACTTGAGAGTCGGTGACGATACGGTGATCGCCTGGCATTGCCAGGTGGACGCCCGCGCCGGGCTGGTGATCGGCAACCACGTGGCGATCGCTTCCCACGTGCTGATCATCGCCGGCAGTCATGACTTGCAGGCTCCGGAGTTCTGGTCGATTTCCGGGCCGATCTACATCGACGACTATGTGTGGATCGGCAGCCGGGCGTTGATCGGCTACGGCACGCACCTGGGGCATGGCTCGGTGATCAGCGCCAATACCGTGGTGGCCAAGGCTGTGGCCCCCTACAAAATCATTGGCGGTTCCGGGGCCAAAATCATGGGCGAACGCTGCCATGATCTGAACTATAAGGTGGGTGGCAAGGGCCTGTTCACCCTGTTCCACTGATGTTCGGCAGCACGCTCTGGCTGACCGTCGCGACCCTCGCCGGGCTGGTCGCCGGTTTTGCCCGCGAATGGCTGCTGGTGGCGGCCTGGGGCGCGGGCAGTCGCAGCGACGGGTTTCTGGTGGCGGTGTTTTTGCCCGAAGCGTTGCGCATGACCCTGGCCGCCGGCTTGCTTGCGGCGGCTGCCCTGCCCCTTTATCAACAACGCGACCCACAACGCCAGCAAGCCTGGCTGGCCAGTCTTTCCCCTCGCCTGCTGGGCGTGGGCCTGGCCCTGTTTGCCGTACTGGCGCTGGGCGCGCCGCTGTGGGTGCGCCTGATCGGCCCCGGCCTGGACGCCGAGGCCCATGCCGAAGCCGCCGCTAACTTGCGTTGGCTGGCGGCCTGTGCGCCGGGCCTGGTGATGCATGGGTTGTTCAGTATTCCCTTGCAGGCACGCCAACGTTTTGTGCTGCCGGGCCTGGGCTCTTTACTGTTCAATCTGCCACCGGTGCTGTACCTGTTTATCCGTGGCAGCGCAAGCGACAGCGGCGAACTGGCCATGAGCTTTTTTGCCGGCAGTGTGTTGATGTGCCTGCCGCTGCTGGCGCCGGTCTGGTCTTTCGGCTGGCGGCCATGGCAAGTCACTGGCGACAAGCTGGCGGGCCGCGAACTGTTGGGGCGCATCGGGCCATTGTTGGCCAGCAATGTCGCCAGCCAGGGGCTGGCGCTGCTCGAACGCTTGATCGCCAGTTACCTGGGAGAAGGTGCCGTCACGTGGGTCAACCTTGCCCGCAAGTTGATCAACCTGCCATTGATCGCCCTGATGAGCCTCAACCAGGTGCTGCTGGGCATGATGAGCGGCGAACAAGGCCAACAGCGCCTGGCCCTGCTGCGTCGCGGCCTGGATGCTGCGACCCTGCTCAGCCTGCCGGCCGCCCTCGGACTGATCGGCGCCAGCCCGGTGCTGATTCATCTGCTGATGCCCACCCAAAGCGCCGACGGCCCACTGCCGGCGCTGCTGGCCTGGTTCGCGACACCACTGGTGTTCGGCGCCTGGAACGCCATGCTCGCCCGCTATGCCTATGCCAGCGGCGACACGCGCCTGCCCTTGCGCTGCGAATTGCTGGGCAGCGGGGTCAACGCTTTGCTGTTGGTGCTGCTGCCGTACTTTCTGGGTTTACCGGGTATCGCCTTGGCGGCATTGGGCGGGGTTATCGTCACCAACCTGCTGCTGATGCAACGCCAGCAATTGCTTGGCCAACTGGGCTGGCCGCTGCAATGGGGGCTGAGTGCGGTATTACTGGGTTTTGCAGCCGTCATCTTGCATCCACTGCAAAACGATGGCTGGCAACTGGGCTTGAGTACCGTGACGGCAGCCCTGGTATTGGGAGGGTTGGCTGGGTGGTTCAAGCCGTGGAAACAGTGAACTGGAACCACCACCGCAACGGCCTGCGCAGGAGCTGGTAAGCCAGCTCCTGCACGGACTCAGTCATCCAGCTGTTGAGGCGCAGCCGGCTTGGCTGCCTTACCCGCTTTGGTAGCGTTCTTGCCAGGCGCAGGCGCAGGTTCTGGCACAACCGGAGCAGCCGCTTCTTTCTCGGCCATCGGCATCTGGTCGATGGTGCTGAAGAACACCTTCAGGTCGAGGGGATCCGGCGGTACGGTCTTCTCCAGTTTCTTCTCGCCATCCTTGCCGATCAGGATCACCTTTGTACCGCTGCCGGCGCCGAGCTTGAGGGCACGGATCAGCGCGTTGGTTTCAGGTGGCGTGAGCTTCTTGTTGTCCTTGGGGTCCTTGGCGAATTTTTCGCCTTCAGCACCGATGCTGCCGAACTTCACGGTGTAGAACACCATGCTGCGCTCTTCAAAGGACTGCTTGGTAGCAGGCTCATCCAATTGTTTCTTGAGGGTCGCCAAAGTGTCGTTGCCGGAATCGAGCTCCACCACCACCAGCGGCCGAGCCTTGCCCAAGTCCTGCTTGAGCGGGTTGATATCATCAGCGGCCAACAGCGGCCCCGTAAAAGCCATCAAGGTAGCCAGGGTCAGCGACCGGATGAGCATGCGCACCTCCTTTGAATTCCATGCAGGGTTCTTGAGTTTCATGTCTGCGACAGTCAATTTCAAGGATGATTCCTACACCTCGTTAAGAAGCGTAGGTCAGTAAGCCTGCCACGCAAGGGCTCGAATGGGGTTATCAGTCATTGTTTCTTCAGATTGCGGAACCATTACGAGGCGTTCTATTGCGGCCAATGCCGCGCAAATACCGGCGCCACCACCGGGTCGGCATCCACTCGCGCCAGCGTCTGGGCAAAGCCTGGCGCGAGGTTGTTCAACACCTCCCGCGCCGCGTCCCAACGCGACACCGCGGCCGCCATAATGCCCAGCGCGTTCGGCACATTGCCGGGGGCGAACAACTGGTCGGCAAACTGCTCGGCAAACACCACCCAGGCCTGGTGCAGGTAACGGCGCGTGCCGCTGATCAATTGCGCCTGTGCGGCGTCATCCACATTACCGAGCCAGCGTTGCGGGTAGTCGATGATGCCGACCGCCGAATAGCAATTGGCGGCGATGTATACCAGCCCGCGCAGGATCTGCGCACGGTTGCCGGCGAGCAGCTCGGAGGCGGGAAACTCCAGGCCCAGGTGGATCAGGATCGCGGCGCTTTCGGTCAGCACCTGGCCCTCGGGCGTCACCAACGTGGGAATTTGTTTGAGTGGGTTGATGCGGGCCAGGGCGTCGCTGCCTTCGCCGTCTTCCCAGGAGCTTGCGTCGATGCGCCGCCATGGCACCGCGCAACGCTGCAGGGCGATTTCGATCATGCAGGAGCCGGATTCGTCGATGCCGTAGAGCGTGTACATGGGGGTTGTCTCCTTATCGCTGCAGTTTGGCCTGCAAGCTGGCCTTCACCTGCAGCCATTCCGAATCGATGATGCTGAACCGCACCGAATTGCGCTTGCGCCCATCGGGCATGATGCGCTCGTGGCGCACAATGCCCTCTTGCACGGCGCCAAGGCGCAGGATCGCGGCACGGGATTTTTCGTTGAGTTCATCGGTAGTGAACTGCACCCGCACACAGTCGAGCACTTCAAAAGCGTAGGTCAGCAGCAAGAGCTTGGCTTCGGTGTTGATGCCGGTTTTTTGCGTGGACTCGGCCAGCCAGGTGTGACCGATTTCCAGCTTGCGATTGGCCCGATCGACCTTCCAGAACCGCGTGCTGCCCACCACCTGGCCAGTGCCTGCGCGCACCAGGGTGAAGGGGATCACGCTGCCCGCGTCGCGGCCGGCCAAGGCCGTGTCGATGTAGGTGTCGATGGTGTCCGGACCTGGCACGTTGGTGACCTTGAGGTTCCACAATTGGCCGTCGGCGGCCGCTTCAAGCAAGGCGGTTTTGTGTTCGCGTTGCAGGGGCTGGAGTTCGACCGTGCTGCCGGTCAACGTGATCTGAGTCATGGAAGCTGCGCCGTCTGAGAGTGGTCGTCAGCGGCCAAGAGTGCAGGCTCGCCCCACGTACAGGCAAGCGTTTTAAAACAAGCCCATTTGCCCGCCGACCAGCGTGCCGAAATCATCATTTACGAACGGCAGGATCGCATCGGCCACCGGCTGCAATTGCCGGGTGACGTAGTGGTCGTAGTCGATCGGCGCCTGGCGTACTTCCAGCGGCTGCGGGCCGTTGACCGTGATCACATAGCTGATCCAGCCGCCGCGCTGATACTGGCGCGGGCGCCCCAGACGGTCGTTATATTCATCCGCCAGGCGTGCGGCGCGCACATGCGGCGGCACGTTGCGCTCGTAATCGTCGAGTGGGCGGCGCAGGCGTTTGCGGTAGATCAGCAAGTCGTCGAGTTCGCCGCTCAAGGTACGCCGCACATAGTCGCGAACGTAGTCTTGATACGGCTGGCGATGGAAGATGCGCTGATAGAGTTCCTGCTGGAATTGCCGGGCCAGCGGCGACCAGTCGCTGCGCACGGTTTCCAGGCCTTTGTAGACCATTTCTTCGCTGCCGTCGGCGCGTACAACCAAGCCGGCGTAGCGCTTTTTGCTGCCCTCCTCAGCGCCGCGGATGGTCGGCATGAGGAAGCGGCTGAAGTGGGTTTCGTATTGCAGTTCCAGGGCGCTTTGCAGGCCGAATTCGTTTTGCAGATGCGCGCGCCACCACTCGTTGACGTGCTGCACCAGTTCCCGACCGATGCGGCTGGCGTCCTCCGCAGCATGCGCGCTGCCGAGCCAGACGAAGGTGGAGTCGGTGTCGCCGTAGATCACGTCATAACCCTTGGCTTCGACCAGCTCGCGGGTCTGGCGCATGATCTGGTGCCCACGCATCGTGATCGAGGACGCCAGCCGCGTGTCGAAGAAGCGGCAACCGCTGGAGCCAAGCACGCCGTAAAACGCGTTCATGATGATTTTAAGGGCTTGGGACAACGGCGCGTTGTGTTCACGCTTGGCCACTTCGCGGCCTTCGGAAACCCGCGCGACAATCGAGGGCAGGCAATGCCGGGTGCGGGAAAAACGCGCACCGCGAAAGCCCTCTACCGATTCGCTGTCCTCGGGATGTTTGAGGCCTTCGATCAGGCCCACCGGGTCGATGAGAAAACTGCGGATGATCGACGGGTAAAGGCTTTTGTAGTCCAGCACCAGCACCGATTCATAGAGGCCGGGACGCGAGTCCATCACGAACCCGCCGGGGCTGGCCTGGGGCGGTTTGTCGCCCAGGTTCGGCGCGACGAAGCCCTGGCGGTGCATCAGCGGCATATACAGGTGCGTGAACGCCGCCACGGAGCCGCCATTACGGTCGGCCGGCAGCCCGGTGACGCTGGCGCGTTCGAGCAGGAACTTGAGCAGTTCGGTCTTGGCGAAAATCCGCGTGACCAGCTCGCAGTCCTTGAGGTTGTAGCGCGCCAATGCGGGCTTGTCCTCGGCGAACATGCGGTTGATTTCGTCCATGCGCTGGTACGGCGTGGAGATGTCCTTGCCTTCGCCGAGCAGGGTTTGCGCGACGTTTTCCAGGCTGAAGGATTCGAAACTCCAGGTGGCCGAACGCAAAGCTTCGATGCCATCGATAATCAGCCGCCCGGCGGCAGCGGCGAAGTAGTGGTTGCGGCTGCCATGTTCACGCCAGGCCATCGCCTCGCCGCCACGCCCGAGCAACAGCGGCACGTTGAGGCGCTGGGCATGTTCGTGGAGCACGCGCAGGTCGAACTGCACCAGGTTCCAGCCGATGATTGCATCGGGGTCGTGGGTAGCCAGCCATTGGTTGAGGCACTCGAGCAGTTGGGCGCGGGTATCGCAGTAGTCGAGTTTGAAGTCCACCGCATCGGCTTTGTTTGGCGGGCCGAGCATGTACACCTGGCGCTCGCCGCAGCCTTCCAGGGCAATGGAATACAGATCGCCTTGGGCGGTGGTCTCGATGTCCAGGGACACCAGTTTGAGCGGCGGGCGGTAGTCCGGCGCGGGTTTCATCTGCGCCTCAAGCAAGGTGCCGCTGGCATCCGGTGTGCCGCCAAACCACACGGGCGCGGTGATGAAGCGTTCCATCATGTAACGCTCGGGCGGGCGCACGTCGGCTTCGTAGACGTCGACACCGGCGGCGCGCAGGCGCTTTTCCAGGTCCATCAACTGGCGGTGCTGGCGGGTGTAGAGACCAAGGACAGGGCGATGATGGAAGTCGCACAATTGCAACGGGCGCAGTTCAATCTCGCGCTCGCCCTTGAGCAACCAGTCGAGCGGCTTGCGATGGGCTTGCGGAATAAACATCACCGAGGTTTGCACGGGTAGGCGCACGCACCGTGGGCCTTGGTCGGTGGCCAGCCAGAAACTCACCTCCGTGCCCGCCGCCGTGTCGCGCCAATGCCGGGTCAGGACAAAACCCTGCTGTAAATCCACCGTACCGCACCTCAGGAATCGCTTTCAGGGCGTGATTCTACTCGGCATCCGGGCAAACGCGATGGGCGATGGCATTTACCTTTGCGTTTGTACTCAGCGCACGGTCTATCACCCTTGCCCAGGCGCCCGAAGAAGCGTGCGCCGCACGCACCTTTGCCGCCGCTGGTCGGCAGCTCGCGCCTGCGCGGACGACGATTTCACAAACTGGTTGCGAAACATTAATGACAATTACTATCATTCGCGCCGGAGTCGTATCCGCGCAGTGAGGAAGCGCAACGTTGTTGCCCTTTTCCTCACATTGACGGTTCGCCGTCCGGATCGACCATGCCCACCTGCAACCAAATTTCTGTACCGTTTCGCCCTGCCCTGCTTGCCCTTTGCTGCTCACTGAGCCTTGCCGCTCACGCGGCAGCCCCAGAAACTAACAACCGTCCAGACGGCAACACACTGGAATTGGGTGCAACCAACATCCGCGCCGACGCACCTGCACCGAATGCATTGCCGCCGGTTTACGCTGGCGGCCAGGTCGCGCGCGGCGGCCAATTAGGTGTGCTGGGCAACCAGGACATCATGGACGCGCCGTTCAGCATGTCCTCCTACACCGAGAAGTTGATCCGCGAGCAGCATGCGCAAACCGTCGGCGATGTGTTGCTCAATGACTCGTCCGTGCGCCAGGCATCGGGCTATGCGAACCAGGCTCAAGCCTTTGTGATTCGTGGCCTGCCGCTCAACGGCGACGATATTTCGTTCAACGGTTTGTACGGCATCCTGCCGCGCCAGATCATGTCCACCGACGCCCTGGAACGGGTTGAAGTGTTCAAAGGCCCCAACGCGTTCATCAACGGCGTCACACCCAGCGGCTCCGGCATCGGCGGCGGCGTCAACCTGCAACCCAAGCGCGCTGATGATGTGCCTTTGCGCCGTTTGAGCACCGACATCAGCAGTGACGGCCGGGTGGGTGAACACCTGGACATCGGCCAGCGCTTCGGCGAAGACAACCGTTTTGGCGCGCGGGTGAATATTTCCCAGCGCGAAGGCGACACCGCCATCGACGACGAAAGCCAGCGTTCGAAGCTGTTTTCGGTCGGCCTGGACTATCGCAGCGATGCCCTGCGGGTGTCCGGCGACTTTGTTTATCAGAAGCAGCAGGTCAATGGCGGACGCAACACGGTGTTGCTTGGCAGCGGGCTGACCCATATCCCGAATGCGCCGTCGGCCGACACCAACTACGCGCCGAACTGGGGCACCACCAGCCTGGAAGACACCTTCGGCATGTTGCGCGGCGAGTATGACCTCAACGATAACTGGACCGCCTACATCGCCGGTGGCGCCAAGCACACCAACGAGCTGGGCCGCTATTCGTCGGTGACCCTGAGGGACACATTGGGCAATGCCACAGTCAGCGGCTCGAACATTGCGCATCAGGAAGACAACACCAGCCTGATGGCCGGCCTGAACGGCAAGTTCCAGACCGGTGCTGTCAGCCACAAATTGAACCTCGGCTTGACCGGCATCTGGACCCAGACCCGCAACGCCTTTGACTTTGCCTCCGGCAGCCAGCCGACCAATATTTACAGCCCCGCCGATGTGACCGCTCCAGCCAAAGGCGGCTTCACCTCCGGCAGCGACCTGAACGACCCCGGCATCACCGCCAAGACCTTCGCCCGCAGCGCGGCGGTGTCGGACACCTTCGGCTTTATGGATGACCGTTTGCTGTTCACCGCCGGCCTGCGCCGCCAGGAGCTGGTGGTTCAGGGCTACGCCTACGGCACCGGCACACACACCGCCAACTACGCCAAGGGCATCACCACGCCGGTGTATGGCCTGGTGTTCAAGCCATGGGAGCATGTGTCTCTCTACGCCAACCACATCGAAGGCCTGGCGTCAGGGCCGACGGCTCCCTCCACCTTCAGCAGCGCCATCGTAACCAACGCCAACCAGACCTTTGCACCCGCGCGTTCGAAACAGACCGAGGCTGGCGTCAAGCTCGACATGGGCACCTACGGCGCAACGCTGGGTGTGTACCGAATCGAACAGCCGACCCAGGGTTTTTCCCAACTGAATGCGGACGGCACCGCGACCTTTGTCTTCGAAGGCGAGCAAGTCAACAAAGGTGTAGAGCTGAACGTCTTCGGCGAACCTGTCAGCGGCTTGCGCCTGCTGGGCGGCGCGACCATCATCCACACCGAAGTCAACGGCACGGCAAACGGCGCCAACGACGGCAACCGCGCCATTGGCGTGCCGTCCTTCCAACTTAATGCCGGCGTGGATTGGGATGTGCCGGGTCTGCAAGGCGTGAGCGTCAACGGCCGTATGCTGCGTACCGGCGGCCAGTACGCCGATGCGGCGAACAATCTCAGCCTGCCGGCCTGGAATCGCTTCGATGTGGGCGCCCGCTACAACTTCAAGGTGGCCCAGCGTGATGTGAGCCTGGGTGCCACAGTGGAGAACGTGGCGAATACCAAATACTGGGAATCGGCGCTGGGCGGTTATCTGACCCAAGGTGATCCGCGGGTCGCCAAGTTCTCGGCGACGGTGGATTTCTAAACGCGTTGTAACCACATGAGTCAGCGGATTTGCGCATCGCTGGCTCAGGCGCGGTGGGCCTGGTTCAGATAATTTTCGATGTTGCCCATTTGCTCGTCCCAGCCTCGGGAATTCATCCTGAAGGCTTTTTGGCGACGGGGTTCGGGCACTGCGTCAAAACCGGATTCGACCACCCGCAGCAGGATGCCCGGCGCGCGGTCTTCGAGGGTGAACTCTACCAGGGTCGGTGTTTCGTGGTCGTAGTCGACGCCCTTCTCGACAGCGTAAGGGTGCCATCTGAATGAGAACAGGGTTTGGGGCAGGATGCGCACGATTTCCGCCTTCCACACCACATGTTCGTAGCCTGGGTAGGTGATCGGCGCCTCGATGGTTTTTCCAGCGGTAAAGGTTTTACCCTTGAGGGCGATGCCAAACCACTCGCCAAATTGCTCGGCATTGGTGAGCGCTTCCCAGATCTGCTTGCGCGGTACGTTGAGCAGGACTTTTCGTTCGATGCGATCTAACACGTGCATAAGTCACCTCCTCCATTGAAAGTAGGCGACAACAAACAATGCGCAACCTCAGGTTGTAAGCAATGATGATTGTCCCCGTCCTTAATCAGGCAATACGTGTATGACTGACCCGCTGAATGGAAGTTGCTTCTGCAAAGCCGTGCGCTATCAAATCGACAGCTTGGACATGCCCATCAGCCACTGCCATTGCGACAGTTGCCGCAAGGTGCACGCAGCCGCATTCGTGGCCACCGCCGGAGTGATGCGCGAGCACTTTCGCTGGATGCAGGGTGAGGCGCTGCTGTCGTCGTTTGAATCTTCACCGGGCAAGCTCAGGCATTTCTGTTCGCGCTGCGGGTCACACCTGATGGCTGAGCGTGGGCATCAGCCCCATGTGATTGTGCGGGTGGCGACGCTGGATGATGACCCTGGCGTGCGGCCCACCTCGCACATCTGGACGGCCCATGATGTGCCCTGGCTTGCTTACGCAGGCGTAGAGCACTGGGATGAGTGGAAGGTTTGACTAGACGTGCGGGTCACCGGGCGCCTTGGCCGGCGTCGCATATTGCGGCTTGAGATGGCCTTCCTGGTCAAGCAGCCAGGCGTCCATGATCTGCCGCACCACCGGGCCCGCCACGCGGCCACCGGCCTCGCCGTTTTCGATCATCACCGAGATCACGATTTTCGGATGTTCGGCCGGCGCAAAACCGACGAACAAGGCGTTGTCGCGATGCCGTTCCAGCGTCTTGTTGCGGTCATAGCGCTCACCCTGCTTGATCGCCACCACCTGCGCAGTACCACTCTTGCCGGCGATCCGGTACTGAGCACCGGCCGCTGCTGCACGGGCGATACCGCGAGGGTCATGCATCACCAGCTGCATGCCGTGGTTGACCTGCTCCCAATCACGCGGATCCTTGAGCACTACGTTAGGCATTGGGTTCTCGTCCACCGGCGGCACGCCATTGATAGTCTTGGCCAAGTGCGGACGGTTCCACACACCTTTGTTGGCGATCAACGCGGTGGCCTGGGCCAACTGCAATGGCGTGACCTGCATATAGCCCTGGCCAATGCCGAGGATCACGGTTTCGCCCGGGAACCAGGGCTGGCGACGGGTTGCACGCTTCCAGGCCTGGGAAGGCATCAGGCCAGCTGATTCTTCGAACATGTCGAGAGAGACTTTCTGACCGAGGCCGAACTCGGCCAGGTAGTCGTGCAGGCGATCAATACCCAGCTTGTGGGCCAAGTCGTAAAAGTAGGTGTCGTTGGAGCGCATGATCGCCGCATCCATGTCCACCCAGCCGTCACCGCTGTGGTTCCAGTTGCGGTATTTGTGGTCAAAATCGGGCAGTTGGTAATAACCGGGGTCGAACACTCGGGTTTGCGCGGTCACCACGCCACTGTCGAGGCCGGCGATGGCCACTTCCGGCTTGATGGTCGAGCCGGGCGCGTAAAGCCCGCGTAGCACGCGGTTAAACAGCGGTCGGTCGATGGAGTCGTGCAGCGCGGCATATTCCTTGAAACTGATGCCGGTGACGAACAGATTCGGGTCAAAGCTCGGCTTACTCACCATGGCCAGCACTTCGCCGGTCTGCGGGTCGAGGGCCACCACCGAACCACGGCGATCGCCCAAGGCCTCTTCCGCGGCTTCCTGGAGCTTGACGTCGAGGCTCAGCACGATGTTTTTGCCGGGGATCGGGTCGGTATGCTTGAGCACGCGCAACACGCGGCCCTGGGCATTGGTCTCGACCTCTTCATAGCCGACATGGCCGTGCAGCTCGGACTCGTAGAAACGCTCGATACCGGTCTTGCCGATGGACTGGGTACCGCGGTACTCCACCGAGTCGAGGGCCTTGGATTCTTTCTCGTTGATTCGGCCAACGTAGCCAATCGAGTGGGCAAAATGCGCGCCCAACGGGTAATGCCGCACGAACTGAGGTTCAACATCGACGCCCGGCAAGCGGAACTCGTTAACGGCCAGCAAGGCAATCTGCTCTTCGGTCAATTCGTAGAACAGCGTTACCGGCACAAAAGGATGGCGGGCTTGTTTCAATGCCTTGTCGAATACCGCTCGGTCTTCCGCGGGTAAGTGCAACAGGCTGACGATAGCGTCCAGCTCGCCCTTGAGGTCGGTGGTGCGCTCGCGAGTGATGGTCAGGTTGTAGCTGGGACGGTTGTCGGCCAGCACCACGCCGTTGCGGTCATAAATCAGCCCGCGCGTCGGCGTGATCGGCAGTACGTGGACCCGGTTGTTCTCGGAAATCGTCGAGTGATAGTCGTACTGCACCACCTGCAGGAAATACATGCGCCCGACCAGGGCGCAGGTAATACCAATCACCAAGAGTGCGCAGGCGAGCAAGCGCTTGTTGACCAGGCGGTTTTCTTTTTCGTGATCCTTGATCGGTATCGGTTCAGGCATTTCTACAGCATCTCGTTGAAGAAGTTCGACGCCGCGTCCTGCGGTTGAAAGATCAATCCTTGTGAAAATGTGCTGCACCATACCAAAAATGCAGAAACACTTTGCATCGATTTCCCCAACGGCATGCTGTTTTGTCAGACACGGACCGATTTTGGCTGCAAAAGGCCTTAATCACGCAAGTGCGATCAATTACATGACCCTCCAGCTTTGTGCAGGACGCGTGTGAGAATGGCGATCGGGATGATGCCGATTGAGCTGATCAAGGCGTAGAGGTTTTGAAGTTGGCGCTTTTCGACCGCCCAAAACAAAACCCCATCTGCTTTCGCAAATGGGGTTTCGGAATTTAATCTTGACGATGACCTACTCTCACATGGGGAAACCCCACACTACCATCGGCGATGCATCGTTTCACTACTGAGTTCGGGATGGGATCAGGTGGTTCCAATGCTCTATGGTC